>NZ_DATMYD010000017.1:0-45435 GCF_035561155.1 Sporomusa sp.
TCGACGAACCGCTTCCAATTCTGTTTTGCATCAAAAAAGATCTGCCATAAGATGTTCTTCTTCATGCCTCCGTATTTCCGCAAACCCGCGCCATTTCTCCTGCCGTAGCCTCTCTAAACTTATAAATTCTGATACATTAAAAAAACCGCCCGTCCCGAAGGGCAGGCAGCTTAAAATCGAATTAACTATGATCGATTTTTTCCAGTCTATCCGCAATACGTTTTAACGACTTAGCTATGCTATACAGTAAGTATAATCCACCACCTACTACAACTACATGGAGCACACTGAAAACAGCTATGCCGTAAGGAAAATGACCGTACATCTGAACAACCTCCCCCGCGCTTAATTAACTTAAAGAGTATTTATATCAACAGAGAGGCTTTTCGCCTCCCTACATTTTTCACATCAACAGCCTATATCTCTATAATAAACACCAATTTTTAGAATTTATTTAGAACAAAATAAATAGCCCCCGGTTTCCCGCGGGCTAGCTAACCAAACTACACCTACTTTCTTTCCAAGGCGTTCTCAATCCGTTGCAGCGCTTTATTTATGCAGTCCATCAACGCCTATCGCTCCGTTTACTATTGTCTTTTTCGGTGTGTCCGATATCAGAATGACTAAGAATTTTTTCGTTATTAACCGAAATCTCTGATACTACTTGATTTTTGGCAGGTATACCCTTGGAAGCTTTTAAGTCTCGATTCTCTGTCATGTGCTCACCTCCACTCACTATAGGTTTAGCTAAACTTTGACCGTTTATAAATAAAAAAACCGTACCCCGAAGGACACGGCTAAAAATCCAATCTTTTCGGCTTTCTGGACAATTTGATTAAAGTTAACTTACGGAACTAGCTTCTGTTAGTTGAGTCGTGGACTCAGCTTTCGAGTTGATGAATCCTAAGTAATAGTCCAAACTATACCTGCCAGGGCCAACAAATAATGCCCCTAAGAAGCTAAATCCATCTTCTAGTGATTGCGCCGCTTTCATTAAACCTTTTCCTTCTAACATCTGACTTACAAAAGCGATCCCCATATTACCAATAAGTAAAAAACTAACCGGCCTATAGAATAGTCCTAGGGCAAAAAACAACCCTCCAAAGAATTCTGTTGACCCCGCTAGCAACCCCCAAAAAGCAGGGGCAAAATGTATCCCTAATGTGCCCATAGCAGATCCGACTTCAAGCCACTTATGCTCTCCACCGATTATTTTGGGAAAACCATGCCACATGAACATACAACCTATTCCTAATCTGAATATAAGAAGGCCATAATCACGACGAGTAGAAAAAAGTTGATTTATGAATATTAGAATATTTTTCACAAGTGCATCCTTCTTTCCTAGTATAGTAAGATTGCAATCTTGTAACTAATATAGACCACAAACAACCGCTCGTCCAATACATTTTTCGACATAACTTGATATAAAAAACATATCAAGAAGATCTAAAAATAAACGCCTCTACTCCCCCCGCATAAGCTGACTAATGGTATCGAGAAAATTAGTAACAACCGCATTGTTTTCATCTTTTCTAAATGCTGCATGGAGTTCAATACCTAAAGTGCCCGGTGATAATTTTAAGCATACAGTGCCATGTGTAATAACCTGCGTACTGGATTCAGGGAGAAGAGCTATACCCGCCCCACCTGCGACCAATGTACTTACAGTTAACCGCATGACATCATGACGAGTTATTTTAGGTACAAATCCTTCATTTTGACAAACTTCCATAATATATTCTGCTAATGGTCCTGATTCCCGACGCGGAATTACAAAAATCTCGTTTTTAAGAGCACTAAGAGGAATCTCTTTATAAATGGCCAACTGGTGACTTTCCGGTAAAATAACGATCAATGGGTCCGTTAAAACGTATTGGTGCTCTAACCCAGAAAGCCGTTTTGGCGGATGAATTAATCCAATATCAATTGTACCTTCTTTTAGAGAAGCTACTTGTTGATCTGTTGACATCTCGGACAAAATAATTTCAACAAAAGGATACTTATCATGAAACCTCTTCATTACTTCTGATAACAAGCGAAAACTAGCCGTTTCCCCATAGCTTACACGAATTTCCCCATATTCCCCACGGGATGCCTTTTTTACAATGCTTATAGCATTCTCTGTCTGTTTTAATATTTTTTTTGCTTCGGGAAGCAATGTTCGTCCAACAAAAGTCAACTTCACTTCTTTATGAGTACGCTCAAAAAGTTTGGCACCTAACTCTTCTTCAAACTTTTGTATCTGTTGACTTAGGGGCGGTTGAGACATATTAAGCCTCTTAGCTGCTTTCCCAAAATGCAATTCTTCCGCTAGCATGACGAAATATATAAGATTACGAAACTCCATAGCTCCTCCAAGTACTTGTCATTAAAATATTATAGATAAATCCTACATTTACTTTACGATTTTTGAAGCGAGTCTGAAGTTCTCTTTGAAAGTTTATGATTCAGGAAAAACCTTTAAGAGTATCCTCTGTAAATCCCCCCGCTAGCCTTCACCTCGGCAAAGCGAGAAAGCACTGACTTTCTTCTTCCTGTGAAAAACCAATAAGTCTTTTTATAGCGGTTTTCTTATACTAGGAAAATGGTTGAACCGTTTTCATCTCAAACAGTATAGGTAGCTCTTGTCTATTGTAGCAAGTTAGCATTTTTGTGTCAAAAAACGATTTTTCCCTAAAAGAATCCCCATATAGCTTGAGTAGCACTAGCTCCTCCACCTCCCAAGTCTGGTACGGATCGTGTCGCAGTTGCATTTCTTCATTTCCAGCGACTAAATTGCCTCCTGCGCCCCCTTAAGTAGTTTTTGTCTAGCGGTTCAAAAAATATTAGCCCCCTGACATTTCTGTCAGGGGGCTAATAGCCTACACAATAATACAATACAGATATATATCTGTATTACTTAGTTCACTTACTCGCACCCACACTTATGCCCGTTCCATGCATGCTTACTCTTGCACATCCACTCCTGCACATCATTCAAGGTCTCGCCAAAGCGCTGGAAGTGGACAACTTCGCGTTGCCACAGAAAGCGCAGAGTATCCTTAACACAAGGGTCCTCGGTGCAGGCGATTAAATGCTCATATGTTACCCTCGCCTTTTGCTCGGCTGCCATATTCTCGGTCAAGTCGGCAATCGGATCGCCCAGGCAGGCGATATAAGAGGCACACCACGGTACACCGTTGGCGTCTGTCCAAAAAAGCCCATGATTATGCTGAACATACTGACCTTCCCACCCAGCTGCCTTGAAGTCTTCGCAAGTAGCGCCATCAACAAGCTTATATACTAAGGCAGCTATCATTTCCATATGGGCCAGTTCTTCTGTGCCTATATCTGTAAGAATAGCTTTCGCCTTATCAGTCGGCATACTATACCGTTGGTTCAAATATCGTAACGATGCACCCAGCTCGCCATCGGGACCACCGTACTGGGTTATAACCATTTTGGCAAATTTTACGTCCGGGCAGGTGACGCGCACGGGATGTTCAAGTTTCTTTTCATATATCCACATATCCACTGCTCCCCTATCACATAATTATAGTTCCCACGGCCAAGGGCCTTTGACCCATTGCCAGGGCTCTTGAGACATGCCGCCAAAACCAAAGTTCAGGAGCGGCCCAAATTCAGATTCATATCTTTCTTTATGCTTTTTCAGCATTTCTGCTGCACAGTTAAAATCATTAATTGCATCTCGATCACAGGGATGGGTATCAAGATAAAGATTAAGTTCGATAGCTACAAACTCCATCTCCTGAATTTTCCTAAGCATCGCTAGTTGTTTGTCATATTTCACTTACTCTACACCTCCACACTCATCTATTTCGGTATTTTGTAGACGCCCCAAAGTTCAGGGAACAGCGTACCCTTCATGAGCGCCTCAGACGGAGTAAACGCTTTTTCGTAATATTGCCACGGAACATACGAATGAGCCAGCATAATACAGTCCGGCATCATGCCGGCCATGCCTTTATCCATGCCCTTCATGCCTTTCATTTTTTTCATGCCCTTCTTGCTTCCCATGGGTTTGTCATAACCATTCATGTCGTCCATGTCGCACATGTCACCCATATCGCACATATCTTCCATGTCTTCCATGTCATCCATATCGCACATGTCTTCCATGTCATCCATGTCATCCATATCGCACATATCTTCCATGTCTTCCATATCATCCATCTCGCACATATCATCCATGTTGTGAAGGTCATCCTTCATTTTCATGGCTTTGCTTTTTCCAGGAGTATACATTTGATGCCTGATCTTTTTCCTCACAAAGAAATCCTCCTCTCAATTAACCTAGTGTATTTTATGTGAATCCAGCAGGAAACGTCACCCCACTGGCATAAAAAAAATCGGCAGGCCCGAAAGCCTACCGAATCTATTATAAACACTAAGAAACAGGCATAATTAAGAATGCCAGAATATACAGCGCAATCCCTGCCCCACGATACAACACAGACAGCGCCCATGCCAAACGGATTAATGTAACATCTAAGCCAGTATATGCGCTAAAACCGGCGCATACACCAAATATCATCCCATGCGGCTGGTCAAGCGCCAGATGGTGGTGGATGCCGACGGTCTCCGGTGTACCGGCTCCCTGAATAAACTGCCACACTGTCAAACCGCTGAAAAGGTATGCGCCTGCCCGGATTAACCAAATCATAAGAGAAGGCCTCCCTTTAGAAATTGCCTTCTAGCGCCCCTCTGCTTTGTACCGTATATGGCAGCATCTGGGCATTATAAGTCAATTTCAATTACTAATGAATGAATATAAATATCATTTCATTAGTAATTATTACCGTAAAGGGTGGCCTTTAAACACTAGATTAGGCGCCGGCCGGGCGTCCGTCCTTTTTGACCAGCTTCAGCTTTGAACGTGTAGGCGTTGGCGGCGCTTGACCTGGCGTAAAGGCTTTGGCGCTTGCCCGGCGGCCAATACTAATTAAGAGACCGATGGCAGCACAATTGATAATAAGGGAAGTACCACCAAAACTAATGAATGGAAGCGGTACACCAGTGACCGGGAACACGCCCGATACCATGGCAATATTTCCGACTGCCTGCCCTACAACTAGCGTTGTCACACCGGCTGCCAGCATAAAACCATAGCCGTCAGGGGCACGGCGGGCAATCTGCAATCCATACCAGGCCAAAGCGCCTAGCAGCACCAAGACGAGGACAGCCCCCACAAAACCCATTTCCTGGCACAATACTGCAAAAGCAAAGTCTGTATGCGCTTCAGGCAAATAGTGAAACTTGCTGGCTCCCATTCCTAGCCCAGAACCAAATACGCCGCCAGAGCCAATCGCCAAGAGCGACTGCACTGTCTGATAGCCTGACGTCTGCTGATAGGCCCAAGGATCAAGCCAGGCCCAAATCCGCTCAGCCCGGTAGGCAGCGGCATATACTAGATATATAGTCATACCTACGGCTGTCATGCCCAAATAGGTAAGTTCTTGTCGAGGAATACCTGCCAAAATATAAAGTACCAGACTCAAGCCGACAATAACGGCAGCTGTACCCATATCAGGCTGTTTAAGCACAAGCACACCCATAACCAGCGTTACCCCTATCGGCCAGGAGTACAGCGACACAGGCAGCCCCCGGTCAAGCCGCGCTCCTAAGTAAGCGGACGTGATCACAATGGCAGTGAGCTTGGCAATCTCGGAAGGCTGAAACTGAAAGCTGCCAAGCTTAAGCCAGCGTCTGGCACCGTTGGCATACTCTCCGCCAAAATGAACAGCCAGCAGCAAACTAATGGCCGCAAGTACTGTTATCAGTAACCAGCCACGGCTAATCTTGCGGTAATCTATTATAGCAGCTACTACCATAGCCACAAACCCTACACCAAAGGATAGCAGATGACGGGTTACAAAAAAGTAGCCATCGTGAAATAACTGCCCTCCCAGAACAAAGCTAGCGCTAAATACATTCAATGTACCAACTAAGAACAGGATTCCGGTAATAAAAAATACGGCTTCGGCCGGACTGACCCACAGCTTGGGGACCTTTCGGATCTTTTTCTCTCTCACGCGCTGGCGCTCCCTTCAAAAACACGTTAACCAAATGGCCGTCAGGCCATATTATATACTGAATAACTTCCAAGACTCAAAACTACGGATAAAAAAAGAGGTGATCGCATGGGGTAACGCCATATAAATTATTGGCTGTCGACGCTACCACCCATACTATAATTATTGCAGATGGCCCCAGCGGGGAAATTCTGACCGAACTGGCCTTTTCCCCCGAATTAAGTCCCACCGAACTTGCTGTAACCCCGGATTATACCAAAGCTTACCTGCCCTGTGCCAATACCAATGGTAAAAACGCGATTTTGGCAGTAAACTTAACCAGCTTGACGCTCTATAGCCTGCCAATGACGATTCCCTACCCTGCCCAGTTTGTCTTGCCGGAAACCAGCGCAACAACAGCCTACCTTGCCGAGCCTTGCGGCGCGCTGCACCGCCTGGACTTGATAACTATGTCCAGCCAGACCCTGGGAGCTCCTGCAGTTAAGGCGAGTTGCGTAGGGCTAGCGGCTGATACAGAAAGAATCTATACCGCTTGGGAGCACCATGCCGGCGGCACTGTCATGGAACTAGACACTAGTGGCAATATCTCCTGGGAGTATGATATTGCCGGTATTCCCACAAATATTATTCTCGCCGGCAGTCGCCTGATTGTGCCATTTACGAATACCGCTTTTACCGGTGAGGGTGTTGCCCTGTTTAATTTAAGCAAAAAACGCAAATCACCGGCGGTAGTGACCATTCAATGTCCCAGCTGCCCCAGCAGCCTTGCAGCTTATCCCTGTCATGCCGCTGTGGCAGCAGATAATCAGACCGCATACATCGTCAACGAAGATGGGGCCTCCATCTTTGTCATTAACCTCCACACGGCTCAGATTGTTGATCGACTGGCCATTGGCCGGTCGCTTTCCCGCTTGTACTTAATCCCGGACACCCAACTAGCTATTGGCACCAGTAATTTATTTGCCGATTTATGTCTGATTGATTTAGCCGGCGGTCCACTTCTGGCTGTTACAAATACTAAGCGGCAGCTTCTATCAAGCATTGCCATTCTCCCCTAATAATTCGCTATATATAGGCTAAACCCCTCCCGCGTAAGCGAGAGGGGTTATTTTTCAATATATTATACTTTTATCTTCCCTAACTGCCGCGGCCAGTTTTCGCCCCATTTAAATTTACCCTTTTTCTCGGTTTTAGGAGCAACAGCCGGCTTAGGTGAGACTGGGACTGGAACTTCTACCTCTGTATCCATTTCAGCCTTGATCTGATATTTTGCTTTCGTCTCAATATTTGTGGCTTCTTTTAAATTAACCGTTCCTCCTACAGAGACAGCGTCAGGCGGCATTTTCTCACGCTCAATACCGGGTGTGTAATCTAGTTCAATATCATCAATAGCCTCTTCTTCAAATACTTGGTCACGTTCGTCAAACTCCTCAACCTCAACACAATCAACGTCGTCGACATCTTCGACATCCTCTGCAATGTCGGCAACTTCCTCATCAGCAATTAGGCCGAATTTGCTGTGATGCTTAAATTTAGCATCAACACAGTCTTTTTCTATCTTGATTACGCCTTTATCAATCATAGCCAACACCAAGAGGAAGTGATCTGCTTCACGACGGACATGGTCGGCTAAAGCTGCCGGAATGGTACTTAGCATCCTATTTGTGATAATCATGTCATAGGCCGCTTGTTCAAAGTCCCGGAGCCGCATAGTAGCCACCCGGCTGTCCTGCAGGAAGCGGTCAAAAGCAGGCAACTCCATGGGCTTATGTTCAAAGAAGCTTACATAGTCCCTGCTCTGCATCGACAAGTCATCAAACTCGACTTCATAACCCTCGACAACACCTCGCAGACTGCGCTCAGATGGGTCCAGCCTGCAACCGATAAACTTAGTATGTTCGGCCATAATTCTTAGCCAAAAATCAGCTTCCAGGGCTTTAACCACAGCCAATTTCTTACCGGCTCGAATCTTCTCCAGAATGGCCATAAAATACTCGGCTTCGCGGATAATATGGTCAAAAAAGAGTGGCGGTAATGCGCTGCCCAGCTTATTGGTCAGCGATAAGCCTAGCAAGAGGGTTTTATACCTAATAAACTCTTTAAGGGACGCCATTGTATCAGTAATTAATTCAGCAAATTTTTTCTCGCTTAGAGATTTTTCAGCCCGCACACGCAAAGTCTTAAACTCCCGTTCAAAGGTGCTGGCTTCTTCAATCAAATCAGGCTTATCAAAGGGCAAACCGGTCTTAATAAAAAGAGCATGGTCTTCCATAATTTGCAGCCAAAACTTGACTTCTTCGATATCAAGCGGCGGCACCGGCGAAACATTGCCTGTACGAGACGAGTGACGCGGCATAGCAACACACTCCCAACAAAAACGGATTTTAGTGTATTGTATGCCGAGTATAGCGGTAATGTGTTCAGTTTATACCAGCATAAAGGTAGCCTCACAGCGACAGATAGGCTGCCCTAGCATGCTGAATCTGGTTTCATATTCGGTCATAATATTATCGGCAAAATCACTTTTGTGAAGATCATAGGTTATATTATCAAGCGTGAGACCAAATTGGCTAAACTGCTCTAATGAAAAATCAAACAACGGTCTGTTATCTGTTTTGAACCACAGCTGTCCGCCCGGCTTCAAAACAGTGCGATATTTCTCTAAAAAGCCGGCATGCGTCAGGCGCCGTTTGGCATGGCGGTTCTTGTGCCAAGGATCGCAGAAGTTAATGTACAGGCGGTCAATCTCCCCTGGTGCAAAAATAGTTAACAGATCATTTACATTAAACACCAGTAGGCGTACATTGCTCAACTCTTTTTCCCTGGCTTTCAGAGCCGCATTGTAAAGAACATCCTTTTGGGCTTCAATACCAATAAAATTGGCTTTATCCTGATATCGTTCACCCATGCCTGTGATGAAATTGCCCCTACCGGTACCTAGTTCTACATGCAGCGGCAGGTGATTGCCAAACAAGTCAGCCCACTTACCTTTGAGCTCTTCGCCAGGGTTCTGCAATACTATATTCTTAAAGCCTGTTAGCGCCTCAGCGATCCACGGCTTTTTTCTCAGTCGCAAACGGTCTCCTCCTTACTCCTTGTCCAAACCATATTTTTTTAAGTAACGATACAGTGTTACCCGGCTGACATCAAGCATATTGGCCAACCGGCTAATATTGCCCCCGGCTGCTTTCCAGGCTTCTACAAAGGCCTCTTTATCTTCCTTCCAGGCTTTACTTAGCCCCTGTTCACCAGGCATAGCAATATCGTTCGCCGTAATGGTATCACCAGTGGTACGGAAAAAAGCCTGCTCGATGACTCCCTGAAGCTGCTTAATATTACCAGGCCAATCATAACCCATGATGACGTCTGCTGCCTCAGGGGATAGCTGTTTAATCGGCAGACCATGCAAGGCTGCCAATTCCTCAACAATATGTGCGGCCAAACCGGGAACATCCTCCCGTCGTACCCTAAGCGGCGGTACCCGTACAACAGAACGGGAGATAAGTTCGTATAACCCGGCTGAAAACACGCCTTTTTCTACCAGTCGTTTAAGGTCAGTGTCGCAGGCTGCTATAATTCTAACATCGATAGGCCGGTGAACATTTTCTCCGGCGCGGGACAACTTGCCCCCTTCAAGCGCTTCAGCCAGCTTATCCTGCAGTACAGCAGAAAGCTTCTCAATCTCATCAAGAAACAGCGTGCCGCCGCTAGCCAACTCTAATTTACCCGGGCGCCCTTCCGCTTCGCTGCCCCCGCGTCCAAACAACTCCACTTCCAGGATTTCCGGCGGCAGATCGCCACATTTAACGGCAATCAAGGGGCCGGCTGCCCGCGAGCTGGCCTGATGAATACCATGCGCCAACCGCTGTTTGCCAGTGCCCGGCTCGCCTTGCAACAGGAAGTGGTAGTCATGTCTGGCCGTGCGGCTGGCTTTATCCTGCATAGTAGTAAATACCTGACTGGCTCCCACCATGCTTGACAAGCTGTAGCGGGCCGTATAACCTGCCGTATGTGCTACCAGTGTACGCAAATCTTCGATGGGCAGCGATACGGCGACAATACTCTCTACATCACCGTCATCTCCTGAAAGCGGCACAACAGTAGTAATATCCTCATAGGTTTTACGGGGGGTTATCCAGGTCACTTCCCTATTATAAGACGGTACGCCAAGAAATCCTTTATAAATCGGGGTATGCCGATAGTTTAAGAGCACATCGCTCAGGTTTGGCCCCTCCCCTTTATCCTCACTCCCAGGCGGTACAATTCCTGACAGACGGCTGTTTCCAAGCTTATTAGCGTAGGCTACCTCGCCTCCAGGCAGGATATGATATACAGCTAGCGGTACCGCGTCCAGGATGGTATGTTTGGCATTTAAGCTGGCTACCATTGTTAGATGCTGCTCCATTGCATATTTAATGCTGAGTACCATGGCTACCATGGCACTATAGGGCAATTCCTCCTGCTGAATAGACACCACGGTTATAACGAACTTCACTTGATTATCCACGATAATAGGAGCAGAGCAGGCGTCGCCATTCTGGCAGTCCTTAATCCACATCTCAGGACCAAACATGAGAAATGGAACTTTACTTCGGTGAGCAATGCCAACACTTGATGTACCAATATCTTCTTCCTGCATCCGGGCACCCTCAAGCTCGCCGGCTGTTTTTTGATAAAACGGCATTGCATAATTCTTTAGCACATATAAGTCCTGATCCATAAGCAACATGCTCAGGTTATACGTAGTAAAGTGTTCCTTGATCTCATCATAAAGACCATCAAGAAAGCTGATAGCAGGAGTATAGCGTTCACAGCGTTTGCTCAGTTCATCTCTTGACAGCTTCACATCAAGGCGGAATGTATCACGCTCTACCCCCAGGTCCTTGCTGCGCTGCCAGGACTCTCCGATCCAGGGATGGACGTTCGGATCAATAACTCCCTCATTAATAAATTTATCGTAATACTGCTCTAGTTTGGCTTTATTGCGGCGTTCACGAATCATTATGTACCTCCATACAATTCTATAAGAATAATATCACAAAAATACGGGTATTTCATTCTATTCTTTCCATTCAAACCTACTTAGAAACTTCAAGATGGTTAAGTTCCTCTGAGGAAATAACCGTGCAGGTGAGAGTAATATACACAGACGTAAGGCGGGGTTTTATCCCCGCCTGATGCTAGCTTGATGACTAAGTACGGTAGGTATTGATATCTTCACTGAAGTGCTGGATAACAGTCTTAAATTCAGTGATCTTTTCCATCATATCATGCAGCTTCTCGTTGTACACATGCACCGAGGCGCTAACTTCCTCACTAGCTGCTGAATTTTCTTCAGAAATAGCAGCCAATGACTCAATCTTTCCATATACTTGGTTAAGGCCGGTCATTTCCTGTTCAAGCTTGGTAATCATATCAACAATGTTTTCAGCTACCACGTCGATGTAGCCAACATTCTTGGCACTACCTGTCACAACCGCGTTCAGTTGGCGGCTTTCGGAGGCAAGGATGTCGAATTCATCCTCAATCATCCGGACAACGTTTCCAATAATATCCATGAGAACTTTTAAGTCACTTGAGATACTTTCAGAGTGATGATGAGACTGTTCAGCCAGCTTTCGGACTTCCTCGGCCACTACGGCAAAACCTCGGCCCTGCTCGCCGGCCCGGGCTGCCTCAATAGCGGCGTTAAGCGCCAAGAGGTTGGTTTGTCCGGCAATGGCGGCTACCATGCCGGTAATCTCATTAATTTTCGTAGCCTGTGTCTGCAGGTGTTCGGCTGAACGCTTGACTTCGGAAAACTTATCAAGGCTGTGTTCTAGTTTAGCGGTCGAAGACTGTACTTCGGCGAAGCCTTTATTGATTTCCTCCACCGCCGCTTCAAGCTGCTGTTTATTACGGCTTTGCTCAGTCACTACAGTACTCAACGTTTCAAGGTTGCCATTTAAGATGCCTACGGCGCTCGCTGTTTCCATGGCCTGGTTAGTAGCAGCGGTAGCGACATCATGCACTACCCCTGATATTTCGTCTGAGGTGTCTTTCATGCGTCCGGCCAGAACGTTAAAATCGTCGCCGTATTTATTCATCTCATCTGTAATGCCTTTAAACCCAATGAACTCGCTCTTAACCCGCAGCTTATACTGGGCAAGCATCTTTATTATCTCTTCAAACTCATCGCTTGACTCCAGCTTGGTCTCAGTGAAGTATTTACGCTCCTGAATACTGGCTATTTCCTCACGAATCATTGCAAATGGCCCAAGTAGTAGCGCAGCACCTCCGGCAGCCACCGCACCGTTTAATAATGCCGTCCACAGCGGTACAGCCACCCCCACTGCCGCCAGCAGCCCGTCTACTAATAGCGAAAGAGCGGTAACGGCTACGCCGATTTTAGCTGGAATGCTTTTTATCATGCCAAAAGATAGTAATTTATTAAGCCGGTAAACAGCGGTATGGGTAATCGGCTTAGGAAAAGTAATGGCCATCTTAAGATGCTCTGCCGAAGACTCAATGATCTCTGTCTTGATGTCTTCTTTAAAATAATCGGCAGCGCCCGCTAAGAGACCTTTCATATAGCCAAACATCCCTCGCTTGGAACGATAGCTCAAAACCGCTCCATACTCAGACACCGGATCTATCAGAAGCTCCGGCGGCTTGGCGCCTGGTATCCGTTTTACCATGACAACATGAACATCATACATAGATCTGAGGAAAGAGTACAGACTTTCCTGACGAAAGAAAGCAGGATAGGCCTGCGCGAAGGTCAGAACATTGTCTTTACCGATATTAAGCCAAATCTCATCCTGGCTTTTGCCTGTTCGTTCAGACAAGTAGGCGACAAAGGCTTTAGGCTTAGCATCCTCTACCTCTTCGGTTGGCAAGAACATTTTATCACTCTGCCAGCCAACATGCCGCATTGCGTCAGTGGTCAAGGCGTCGCCCCATACCTTACGGGCTGTATTGACCCATGTGCCAACTACAGTTCCTTTCATAATAACCACTCCGTATTTTTAAAATTACTCTCTGTTGACGAAAAGCATTGTACAATATTTACTCTTATTCTCGATTTGGGCTAAAATCCCTCTATTATTTACAAAGTTTGCACTTTTTTACCGCTTAATTTTAACCCAAGCCGCCGCTTTTTGAGATCATCAATGAGTGAGTAAACCACAGGTACAACTACCAGTGTCAGTATGGTCGAGGTGATCAGGCCGCCAATAATGGCGTGGGCCATAGGGGCGCGGGCTTCGGCCCCTGGTCCGATTCCGACCGCCAGCGGCAGCATACCAAATATCATGGCTGCTGTTGTCATCATGATTGGCCGCATCCTGATGACAGCGGCGTCTACCAGTGAGGCATCCCGGTCAGCGCCTTCGGCCTGTCGCTGTTTGGCAAAGTCAATGAGGAGAATTGCATTTTTGGTAACAAGACCCATAAGCATGACAATACCGATCATCGACATAATACTCAGATCGCTTTTCATAACCAGTAACCCTAAAATAGCGCCGATAATGGCCAGTGGCAGCGACAGCATAATAGCAAACGGATCGATGTAGCTCTCAAACTGAGCGGCCAACACAAAGAAGATAAACGCAACCGCCAGAAAGAGCGCCATCACCATACTGGTAAAGGTCTCGCCCATCCGTTCCGATTCGCCGATAGCCCCTGCGGTATAGCCTGTTGGCAATTGCATTTTCTTGATTTCGGTAAAGAAAGCTTTGTTGAATTCACCTAGCGAAGTTCCGTCAAGGTTTGCCGTCAAGCGGATTTCCCGCTGGCGGTCATACCGGTTAATCTGACTGGGACTCGTAGCATAGACAGACTCTGTTACCTGCGACAGCGGCACCATGACAGTCCGGTCATTCTTGTCTTTGTACTTGCTTGACAGGAAGATGCCTGACATATCTTCAATTGTGGCGCGGTTGTCCTCTCTTAGTCTAACTCTTACATCATATTGGTCATCACCGTCTTTGTACTGACTGACAGTCAAACCGTTAAACATGGTTCTAAGCGTATCGGCAATATACCCGGTGGACACGCCAAGATCGGCCGCGCGGTCGCGTTTGACATCAATCTGCAGGTCTGGCTTGCCTGGTTTATAGGTTGAAACAACGTCCACAGCGCCTTTGGTGTTTTCCATAATCCGCTGGGCCTCTTCTGCAATGCCATCCAGAACATCGAGTGATTCGCCGCGAATAACCAGCGCCACGGGCTTCTCTTCTTTTAAGCCGGCTTTCTGCAAGATACTTACTTTGACGCCAGGGATGGCGTTCAGTTTTGCGCGAACGTCTGTGAGGATTGCCGCCATTCCCCGCTGGCGGTCACGTTTGTCTGTTAGTTTAACAAACATCTCAATTGTATCAACATCAGCCGAACTGTACACCAGGACCACTTCCGGCAGGGTCTTAAGCTCAGCGGCCATACGGTCAGCCAAGGCCCCGCTGCCGGCTACACTGGTGCCTGGCTCAACATCAGCCATAATCATAAATTCGCCATTATCTGTACGTCCGACAAAGCTGGAGCCTAACAGCGGCGTAATCGCCAAACTGCCGATAAACAGAACCACGGCAGCAGCCACTACTTTTAGACGATGCCGTAAGGCTACCCTGAGGAATCCGCCATATAGGCCGGTCACGCGGTCAAAGCGCGTATTCCACCACGTGAGCGCCCGCCCCAGCAGGTTTTGCTGCTGACCATGGGCTACCTCAAGATAATTAGCGGCCAGCATAGGCGTTAACGTAAAGGCGATAAACAGCGATACCAGGACGGCAAATGCTACCGTGATGCCAAATTGCTTAAAGAACTGCCCGACAATGCCTGTCATCATACCCACAGGCACAAACACAGCAACAAGCGTGAGCGTGGTAGCTGTAACCGCCAGGCCAATTTCGGCTGTTCCCTCAAGCGCCGCCTGGTATTTGCTTTTACCCATCTCCATATGGCGCACTATATTTTCAATAACAACAATGGCATCGTCGATTAGCAGCCCTACGGCCAGCGACAGCGCTAATAGCGACATCGTGTTAATACTAAAGCCCAGAATTTTCATGGTAAAAAAAGTCGCGATAATAGAAGCAGGTATGGCAATGGCGGAAATAACGGTACTGCGCCAATTGCCAAGGAACACAAACACAATAACAACAGCCAGTGCACCGCCAAGCACCAGATTAAAGAGCACATCGCCGACAGATTCTTTAATATTGATCGAGCTATCCCGCACAACAGTCAGTTCTACTCCAGGCGGCAGCTCTTTCCTAAGTACTTCAACAGCCTTTTTCACATCGCCGGCGACTTTAACAGTATTAGTCCCAGACTGCTTCATTACGTCAAGACCAACGGCCTGTTTGCCGTTAACCTTGGTAATCTCGATAGGTTCTTCAGTAACATCGCGCACCGTAGCGACATGGCCGACATACAGCTGGATACCTTCCCGGCGGGCCAGCGGGGCGTTCAATAACTCGGTAGGAGCCTGCACATTACCCATTGTCCGCATACTGATTTCCCGTTCACCTTTGATCAGTTTGCCACCAGGCACTTCCATGTTTTCGGCCTTCAGGCTCTCAACAATTTCAGGAATCGTCAGGCCGTAGGCCGCCACCTTATCCTTATCAAGGTCAATATGTATCTCGCGCTCCAATTTACCCATGATTTCAATAGAGCCTACACCGTTAATAGTTTCCAGCCGGCGTTTGATGACATCATCAACCAGGCTGGTCATTTCCCTGATGCTCATATTTCCGGTAAGCGCGATTGAAACAATGGGGGACTCGGACGGATCAAAGCGCATAATGACCGGTTCGTCAGCATCCTGCGGCAGGTCGCCTCTGATGCGGCCAAGCTTGTCGCGCACATCCTGGGCTGCCGTTGCGGCTGATGTTTCCAATGTAAATTCAATAGTGGTAATCGATACCCCCTCACGGGCCGATGACATGATATGCTTAACCCCGGAGACCGAACTTATGGCTTCTTCCACCTTTTGGGTTATCTTACTGTCCACTTGCTCAGGGCTAGCACCCTTGTAAACTACCTTTACCGTAACAAATGGGAATTCCAAGTCCGGCCATTCGTCAATATTTAGGGATAGGTAGCTAACTAGCCCAAGGGTAATTAAGGCCAGGATAGTTACCGTGGCAAAAACCGGCCTTTTTAAACTAACGCTTGTAAGAATCATGGCTTACCAACCTGCACAGGATCGCCGTCTTTGAGCTTATTTACGTTGCTGGTAATGACCTGCTCTTTCTCGGCTAACCCACTTTTAATTTCAACAAAATCACCGATTACACTGCCTACTTCAACCTGCCGGCGGACAGCTTTGCCGTTTTCCAGCACATAAACATGATAGATGCCCTGCTTCTGGAAGATCGCCGCCTGCGGCACTGCCAGTACAGGAACCGGGTTGCCGGTGATAATGCTAACCTTAACAAACATGCCTGGTTTCAAAAGAGCTTGGCTGTTGTCAATTTTAATTTTAGTCCTGTACATCCGGTTGGCCACAACGGCAGCCGGATTGATAATCTCGATTTTTCCAGTAAATACCTTGTCCGGATAGGCATCAACAGTAATTTCAGCTGCCATGCCTTGCTTAACAACACCCAAATCCTTTTGTTCAACATTAACAACAGCATACACTTGATCAAGATTTTCCACCGACATAAGCGGCACGCCGGCCGCAACCACCTG
Source organism: Sporomusa sp. (assembly GCF_035561155.1). GTDB lineage: Bacteria > Bacillota > Negativicutes > Sporomusales > Sporomusaceae > Sporomusa. Next base: position 16,713 of record NZ_DATMYD010000017.1, read on the forward strand.
GCCGATTACCGCCGCCCGGTTGGCGACAACCCCGCTCACAGGCGCGGTGACCGCTGCATAGGCCTGTTGCTGCTGAGCCGTGCTCAGCGCAGCCTGGGCACTCGATAAATCAGCCTCGGCCACTTTAAGCTTGGTTTCTATCCCGTCAAGGACCTGTTTGGAGATGGCACTCTGCGCATATAACGCCTGATAGCGCTTATAGTCTGTTGCCACATTGTCGTAGTTTGCCATGGCCCTCAGGACTGCATCATTGCCAGTACGAACGCCGTTACTAAGCTCTACGCTTTCGAGCCGGATCAAAGACTGCCCGGCAACTACCGGCTGACCGTCTTCCACCATAATTTGCTCTATACGTCCAGAGATCTTGGCGCTAATAACCGCCGAGGTTTCCCCCTCAACCGAACCAGTCAGGCTAAGCTTGGGAATCTTATTTACGCTTTGTGTGCTTGCAGCCGTTACGCTGGTTGCCTGCGTAGCCATCACTTGTTTTTGGGCATTGCCCGGAGTCAGTAGCCCAGTCTGAGCAGCCGCCGTCACGACAGCAGCTAATAGGATCGGCACAGCCCAGTATTTGAGTTTAAATCCCTTCATCCTCTTCCCTCCCTGCGAGCAATCTTATATGCCCGCCTGTGTTGTATTTTCGTTCCGGCAGGCCGCAGGCTTAGCCAGCACCCCGAATTGAAAAATATCATTAAGCGCCTTCAGCGCATCAGTAAATGTTAGGTTGTTTTCATCCAAAAACCGATAATCCAGAAAATCCGCACAGGTACTCAGCAGCATTTGTGCGGCCACACGCGCATTGATCGGACGGACATGGCCTGATGCGATTCCCTCTTCCAGGATGCGGGCAATCACGTGCGTCTTCGCCTGGCGAAACCGGGTAATTCGCTCCCACTCATCCGGCCGGGAGCGTTTGATGTCATCCAAAACCCAGTAGTTTATTTTGCCGAACAGTTTAGGTTCCAAGGTTACGATGGTTGTCAGCTTGCTAACGAAGTCCGCATTGTTATGCATGGCCTGGAAGCGCTGCTGCTCAACATCCGCCAGCGCAGCATCGATAATACTAGATATGAGTACATCTTTCGATGGATAATACTGATAGATGGTTTTTTTGCTGATACCTAGCCGGGCTGCTACACTATCGATGGTGAATTTTATGCCCCTTTCGTTCATTTCCTGGGCTGCAGCAAATAAAATTTGTTCTTTCAATAGCATTGCCTCGCTTTTCACTTATGTAAATTCGCAGGAAACTAATTTCGTTTCTGTAGTTTCCATATTTATCGTACCAGAAATATATGGGATTAGCAACCAATTATTTTACGTGAGATAAATCACCGCGCTAACCACCCATCAGTGCTATAATAAGCAAAAAAACGAGGGGGATACCGATGTCTCGACCCACCAATGTGCCGCTGGCACCACGGCTGCCGGCCGGCCTGGCCACACCTGCCCTGCTTCGCCAATTGGCCGCCATTGCCGAAAAGTACGACGGCTCAATAAAAATTTCCGGCAACACCATCCTCATATTAGGTTTAAATCCCGAAAACCGGGCTCAAGCATTAGCCGAGCTTGGCGGCAACAGCCAGTCCCTCTCCGCCAAGGCCGTACGCGGTGTAGCTGTCTGCGCCGGCAAGCCGCACTGTCCACGCGCTGTCCAGGATAGTACGGCGCTCGGTCTTGCACTTGATAATAAATTTTATGGCACAGAGCTGCCTGGCAAGCTGCGTATGGGTGTAAGCGGTTGTCCGAATTGCTGTGCGGAAAGTTTTGTCAAAGACATTGGCCTTTATGGCGTAGCACATGGTTATACCCTTGTCGTGGGCGGCAACTCCGGCCGTCAGGCTCAGCCCGGCCGTATTGTAGCTCAGAAAATTCCGCCTGAGGCAGTACTGCCTTGCGTCAACAAGATCCTTGATTATTATCGAACCTATGGACATGCTGGCGAACGCCTTGGACAAACAGTAAGCCGCCTCGGTTTCGAGGATTTTGCCGCATACATCGGGGTAGACTAACACCACCACGCAAGCAGGAGGTGATAGTTTGTCCAGCAAAGAAGATTGCAACATTTATAGCTTTTGGAATGGCAAGAATTTAAAAGGCAGCAACGAATACTTTGACTACCGCGGCAGCGGGGATGGTTGCAGCCAGTGCGAGTTCAAATGCGTAGAGGGCACCGAAACCGTCTGTGCTGATGACCTTTAAAAACAAAAAAATCCGCGCAAACGATGCGCGGATTTTTTATTCCCAGATTATTACCGGCCGCCAAGCAGCGAGGTTGTAATGATCACCGGCTCAAGCGGCTGAAAACGGGTGCTTTCCAGTGCCTGCAACTCATTGGTTAACTTGACAAGTTCCTCTTTAAGTACTGTTTTTGTATAACCAAATTCTTCAAGCCTATGCACCGCAGCATCAAGTTCATTGATTTTATCTACATACTCCTGGTGCATTCTAACGATTTCCAGGCCTGTTTTACTTTTCACCATACTCATCACCATTATTTATTAATTCTAGCTATATTATATCCTGATTAAAGACAGCTAACTCATACAAAATTGTGTCTCCAATTATTTACAATATTATGTAACCCAGCGACATCTGTTAATAATATATGGTTGATGATCTATTTGGCTCTAGACTCTGTTACCAGGAGCTTGGGCAGCGACCGCCAGCTCCCTTCTAAGTATTTCCTTAAAAGACGCACCATACTCAGATTTCTTTTTGGCGCCGTCCGTGGCACCACGATGGTTACGGTTACTAAGGTCGATACGCTGAATAGCCAATATTTTTGTCACCATCTTAACCGCCCTCCTTGGCGTAAGATAATTCCTTCTATCTATTTTATCGTATTATTCTGATATATTCTTAAGCGACCGGTTTTTTTATGGTTCTTCATCCATTTCTTACTTCGAGTTGCTCTTTTGCAGCTTGGTTACACTATCGAATGAGGAGGTGGTAAATATGTTTCAGAAAAAGAAACGCAAGTCGATGCTGGGCATGGATATGGACATGGATATGGATGTAACCTCGGTTCTTAAAGCTGTGGCTTTCGGCGCAGTTATTTACCAGGCTGCCAAATTCATGATTCACGAAATGACTGAAGACTAGTTCAACCCCTCCCAATATTCATTTAAGGAGGTGATACTATGTCTAAAAAACAAGAGCGTTGCAACAAAGATTGCAAGAGCAGCAAAGCTAGTGTAGAGTTCGGTAAGGAAATCTGCCCGAACGCAAAAGAAGGCAAAAAAGAAGAAAAAAGTTGCAAATAATATTACAGGGTGGAATAATCCACCCTTTTTATTTTGTTAAATAGTTGATTTAAAATTTGTGGTATATTTATCCAAAATTGGGAATACTAGAATTGGAGGTGAGTGGAATGGGTTTTAAAGATCTACCAGGCGGCTCAAGCGCCAAGCAAGGTCAATCCGCCGCTGACAAAACCACAGCTCAGCAAGCTCCGGCTTCTAGCGATGTCCTTCAAAAACAGGAATCTCTAACCAACACCAAACCTTCCCAATAAACCCCCTTATAATAACAGAGCGACTTATGCCGCTCTGTTATTATTTTCGTAAAAACAGGACTTATGGCCTTGTTTAGTCATAACCTAATATTGTACAATAATAGCATACTCAGTTCGGGGAGGAGATTCCACAATGATTAAAAAAACAGTTCTCTCAGCAGCAATGCTGCTGATGCTTGGTATACCTGTAGTTCAGCCCTATCCGGTGCAGGCTGCCGTATCGACTACCAGCGTCTCAGCTACTATATCCGATGATGGCTTTAGCCTCTCCGCCCTCAATATTAGATTTGCTGAAACACTATCAACCAGCTACCACATTTCCGTTACCGCTCAAGACATTGTTCGTCTTAAGGTTGAATACAATCTGGGCTACCGGGAAATTGGCATGATTTATACCACGTCTACACTGGCAAGCAAGCCGACTGATAAAATCATTGAGCTAAGACAGCAAAAAATGGGCTGGGGCGAGATTGCCAAACTATATGGTGTAAAAGTCGCAGACCTCAAACAACGCAATTATACTGTAATCGAAAAATCCAGAATTGTTGTCACTGAAGAACCCGAAGATTATGATTATGTTAAAGTATCCAAACATGAAAAAGAAGAAAAAGAGGAAAAACACACTGGTCACAGCAAAAGTCACGGTCACAAATAACCGTACATATCAGGTAAAACCTTGCAGCAAGCTAGCTGCAAGGTTTTTTTCATTGAAATCAAAAGTTTGGAGAAACTATAAATAACCTTAAAAACGAGGAGGGATTGGATGAGAAAACTTATTCCGGGGATGTTTTCCAGTGTGACTGATGCCGAATTGATCCTTGCCACCAGCGGCTATGATGACGATGCACCCGAAAACGAAACAGATAAGTTTAGCGACAATGGCGGTGACAACAGCCTGTCCGGTGCCGAAATCAATTCCTCGATTGTCTCTAAAGCGACTGCCAATGAAGCATCTTATCGTGATGCAATGGAAGAAGGACTTGATGATTCACTAAGATAGCGATAGTAAAAAATCCCTGCAGGCGTTAGACCTGCGGGGATTTTTGCACAAGCAACCTGTTTTTCCGGGAAACAATCTCCCGGTATACGTTAATGATAGTAGGATTAATCTGCTCTAGTTCGCCCGGCGCAAGCAGCGACAGCTTGTACCGCTCTTCCATCATGTTGAGCAATTGACTTAGCCGCTTTACGTCGTCATCAGCCATTTCCATTTGTTCCCGGTACCAATTCATTCCACACATACTTCCGGCCTCCTTTTTCTTACTATTTCGTGAGAAAGCGAGCCGACTCCTCTAGGCCGGAACTTCTTTGGCAGTCGCCGCAGCCTCACTTTGAGAGATACAGCGGTCAAAAATCCGTTCACGGCACCTCAAGCAGCCGTCTCTATCGGTATGCTGTAACGCATAAGCAATGGCATACTCTGTATGCACAAAAAACCGGTCCCGCCCGATTTTCTCATACAGGCCTGTCATGTTCAGGGTTTTCTCCGGTTGCTCGTTAAGACCGGAAATCAGTACCATCACCCCGCGCTTCTGCAGACTCTTCACAATGGTACGCAGGTGGTCTTCGCCGGTCAAGTCCATGAACGGCACCTTGCTAAGGCGGAGGATGACAATTTTAGGACTATATTGAATCGTATCGATAATGCTCTGGGAGAACATCTGGGCTGCTCCGAAGAAGAGGGGCCCTTCAATACTAAAAATGCTTATCTGCGGGCAATCATGGGTATCCATTCGATCCTGGGCCGAGACCCTGGTTAAATGGTTTTCCGGGTCAGGCAGAACTTTAGTCACAACAAGAATATCACTCATGCGTTTAACAAAAATGACCATGGCCAATAACAGGCCGACCTCGACGGCCACAGTCAGATTAGCCAGTACGGTAAGAAGAAAGGTAACAACAAGCACTCCGGCACTATTTGACCAGGTTTTCAAAATAGCAACAAAGGCATGATGTTCACTCATATTATAAGCAACAATCATCAGTACCGGTGCCATGCTGGCAAGTGGTATGGTACCGGCATAGGGAGCCAGAACGATGAGTGTCGCCAGCACAAACAGGGCCGATATTACGACCGAATAGCGGGTAACCGCCCCGCTCTTAATATTGGTAGCAGTCCGGGCAATGGCCCCGGTGGCCGGAATACCGCCAAATAGCGGCGTCACTATATTAGCAACTCCCTGTCCAATCAGCTCGCGGTTGCTATTATGGCGTGTCCCGGTCATGCCGTCGGCCACCACGGCCGAAAGCAGCGATTCAATTGCCCCAAGCATCGCGATGGTAAATGCCGGACGGGCTAGCTGCTGCAGCTTCTCAACAGTAATAGCAGGAAGCGAAAACTGTGGCAAACTGTCAGGTATACCACCGAAAGCCGTAGAGATAGTAGCCACTTGACCCGGATAAACGAGCGCTGCCAGTGCCGTTGAGGCTAGTAATCCGACAAGCGAACCCGGCACTTTTGGAAAGAAGCGTGGCGTTAAAATAATAATTGCAAGACAGACTACAGCCGTCAAGATACTATACGGATTAATTGTATCAAGATGAAGAATGATTTCCCGCATACTGTCGATAAAGCCTTCATGCCGCTGCAATCCAGTCAAACCGAGGAAATTGGCGATCTGCCCTGTAAAAATATTTACGGCAATACCTGCCGTAAATCCGATTGTGACCGGGCGGGGGATGAACTTTATCAGCGTACCCATTTTCAAGAGCCCCATAACGACTAGGATTACGCCTGCCATCAGGCCGGCAAGCAGCAGGTTTTCATACCCATAGATCAGCACAATCGATAATAGAATTGGGATAAAGGCACCGGTTGGACCTGTAACCTGGTACCGGCTCCCACCAAACAAGGAGGCCAAGACGGCGGCAATAATTGTCGTGTAAATCCCATACTCAGGCTTAACCCCTGATGCAATGGCAAAAGCCATGGCTAACGGCAGTGAGATTACACCGACAGTAAGCCCGGACATTAAATCTTTTTGAAAATGCCTGGAACAGTAGCGTTTTAGTGGTACTTTTATAGGACGTAACATAGAATATTCCCTTCTGCGATAACATATGGAGTTAATTATAAACCTTTATTTTTGTTATGTAAATTTCACTGTCGATCATATAGCCGCATTGAACTGGAATAACCATCATTTTAAGGTGTTAGCTATAATTAGCCGACTCAATCTGCCAAATAAACAAGAAAAGGCTTAACTCCTCCCTAATTCAGAGTTAAGCCTGCCAACATAACCTAAGGAACTGTTAATATAGTAACCTGATCAGGTTTAACCAGCATAATTCCTCCTGTCAAAGAAATCTGCAGTTCTCCCTCCTCATTTAGAATTCTCACCGGCCTGGCATCAAGCAGTGCAACCAAGGGAGCGTGCCCCGGCAGAACACCCATTTCACCTGTTGTAGCCCGGGCGATTATCATATTGACCTCTTTCCCATATACCCTACGTTCAGGGCCAACGATCTCCAAGCGGAACGTCTTGCTCACTGCCCGTTCCCCCTTACGGCTGCAGCTTTTTCTACAACTTCGTCAATGGTTCCTACCATATAAAACGTATTCTCAGGTAAGTCGTCATACTTTCCGCTTAGTATTTCCTTGAAGCCACGTACGGTTTCCTTGAGTGGTACGTATTTACCGGCAGTTCCAGTGAATGCCTCAGCGACGAAAAATGGCTGGCTCAGGAAACGCTGTACTTTTCTGGCACGGGCCACAACAACCTTGTCCTCTTCGGACAACTCCTCCATACCAAGAATTGCAATAATATCCTGGAGTTCTTTGTATCGCTGCAGAATTTCCTGGACAGCGCGGGCGATACTGTAATGTTCATCGCCAATAACAAATGGGTCAAGGATACGGGAGGTAGAGTCAAGCGGATCTACTGCCGGATAAATCCCTAACTCTGCGATTTGTCTGGATAATACCGTAGTTGCGTCAAGATGAGCAAATGTAGCTGCCGGCGCCGGATCTGTTAAGTCATCGGCCGGGACATAAACAGCCTGCACTGATGTTACCGAGCCTTTTTTGGTGGAGGTAATACGCTCCTGAAGTGCTCCTACATCGGTTCCCAGAGTAGGCTGGTAGCCTACCGCCGAAGGCATACGCCCTAATAATGCTGAAACCTCAGACCCGGCCTGGATGAATCGGAATATATTATCAATAAAGAGCAACACATCTTGCCCGGCCACATCGCGAAAGTACTCAGCCATAGTCAATCCGGCCAAACCCACCCGCATTCTGGCTCCAGGCGGTTCATTCATTTGCCCATACACTAAAGCTGTTTTATTGATAACACCTGACTCCATCATTTCTCGCCACAATTCATTGCCTTCGCGGGTGCGCTCACCTACGCCTGCGAAAACAGAAAAACCACCATGTTCTGTCGCGATGTTGCGAATTAATTCCATAATTAAAACAGTCTTACCAACCCCAGCACCACCGAATAATCCGATTTTCCCCCCTCGCGCATACGGTGCAATGAGGTCAACCACTTTAATCCCTGTTTCCAATATCTCTGTAGCTGTCTCTTGCTCCACAAACGCGGGGGCAGGACGGTGAATCGGCCAATATTCACTTGCTTTCACTGGCGCCGAATTATTGTCGACCGTTTCTCCCAACACGTTAAATATCCGGCCTAGTGTACCTTCTCCCACAGGTACAGTAATTGACGCTCCTGTATCTGCAGCGGTCATACCACGAACCAGCCCGTCAGTAGATGACATAGCTACACAGCGGACAACATTATCTCCCAAGTGCTGCATAACCTCTACTGTCAGATTGATGTCATGACCTGCGGCTTTCCCGGTAATCTTTACTGCGTTATTTACTGACGGCAATTGCTCCTGCGGAAACTCGATGTCCACAACAGGTCCAATCACTTGTTTTACCTGTCCGCTAGCCATGGGCTCCCTCCTCTCACCGTAGCGCTTCCGCACCACCGACAATCTCGGATATCTCCCGCGTGATGTTTGCCTGGCGTACTTTGTTGTATTCAAGAACCAGATGACTGATAAGGTCTTGGGCATTGTCTGTCGCCAGGCTCATGGCATTTAACCGTGCCGCAACTTCACTTGCCGCTGAATTAACAAACCCTCTGTAGACCGAAGCCTCAATCCATTTTGTCGCTACTTCTTCAAGCACACTAGCTAACGACGGTTCGTATATTTGAGGTGTCACCCGGCAATTTGAGGCAGCTTGCGTCTCTAAACCAACCGGCAGGATGCGTTCGGCCATCACTTGTTGGACAGCCGGAGAACAAAACTTGGTATATACCAAGTAAACCCTGTCATATTTCCCGGTAACGTACAAGTCTATAACCTTTGCTGTAATATCTATCGCGGACTGATAATCCGGCTTCTCAGAGATACCGATATAGGCCTGGTCAATGCCAACCTTGCGGCGCTGGAAGTAGTCTCTTACCTTTCTACCTACAACAATTAAGCCAACGTTATTGTCGCCCATATGTCTTTGTACCGCTTTGACCAAATTACTGCTATATGATCCTGCCAGCCCCTTATCGGCACCAATGACGATATATCCGGTTCGGGTTACGTCCCGTTCTAAGAACAGAGAACTGCTTATATCTTCACCACTGATCAGGATATCGCTCATGGCGGCCTCTAGCCCTTCATAGTAAGGCGCGCTTTCTTTAACCCGTTCCTGCGCTTTGCGCAGACGTACGGCAGCAACCATTTTCATTGCCTGAGTTATTTTCTGGATGTTCTTTACACCCTTAATCCGGCGGCGTAAATCCAATGCGTTAGGCATGGCCTCACCTCGCCATAAATGAATCTTTAAACTGCGCGATCGTCTTCTTCAACAGTTCTTCCACGACAGCTTCAATGAGTTTTTTCTCTTTTATCCCGCCGCAGATTGACGGATAAGCACGGATATATTGAAGAAATTCCTGTTCAAACTTATTAACAAGAATGATAGGTATATCGTCCAGGTGTCCATTAACACCTAGATATATAGCGATTACCTGTTCCTCAATCGGCATAGGTTTGTACTGCGGCTGCTTAAGAAGTTCAGTCATTCTTTTGCCTCGTTCCAGCAGGTCCTTAGTTCCTTTATCTAGATCAGATCCAAACTGGGCAAATGCCGCCAATTCGCGATACTGAGCCAAATCCAGGCGAAGCCGGCCGGCTACTTGTTTGGTAGCCTTTACCTGGGCCGAACCGCCTACCCTCGACACCGAAAGCCCCACGTTGATAGCAGGGCGGGTACCTGCATAAAACAGCTCACTTTCCAGGATAATCTGGCCATCGGTAATTGATATTACATTTGTGGGGATGTACGCAGCAACATCGCCGGCCAAAGTTTCAATAACAGGCAGGGCAGTCAGTGACCCGCCACCTAACTCAGGTGATAATTTGGCAGCCCGTTCAAGCAGGCGGGAATGCAGATAGAAAACATCACCAGGATAGGCTTCGCGTCCGGGCGGACGCCTAAGGAGCAGGGACATGGCCCTATAAGCTGCTGCATGTTTGGATAAATCATCATAGACACATAGAACGTGCCGCCCCTGATACATAAAATACTCGCCAATAGCTACACCGGTATAGGGTGCCATATACTGCAGTGGCGCACTGTCTGAGGCAGTCGCCACAACGACGATAGTATGCTCCATTGCTCCATGGTCTTCCAGTGTCTTTACAACCCGGGCAACTGTTGAAGCCTTTTGACCGACGGCGACATAAATACAAATTACATCGCCACCCTTTTGGTTTAAGATGGTATCAATAGCAATCGCCGTTTTACCTGTGCCTCTATCCCCGATAATGAGTTCCCTTTGCCCCCGACCAATAGGCACCATGCAATCAATTGCTTTAATACCTGTTTGTAGTGGTTCTTTTACTGGCTGGCGATCGGCAATGCCAGGCGCTCTCCATTCAATCGGCCTGGACACCGTCGTATGTATCGGTCCCTTCCCGTCAATGGGACGCCCTAAGGCATCCACGACTCTGCCAATGAGCGCCTCTCCGGTTGGTACCTCCATAATCCTGTCAGTTCGCCTGACGATGCAGCCCTCATGGACACGCACTTCATCCCCCAGCAAAACTGCGCCGACATTATCCTCCTCTAGATTTAGGGCCATTCCATACACTCCGTCCCCGAAGTCCAGGAGTTCTCCAGCCATAGCCTTGTCCAAGCCATGTAACCGGGCAATACCGTCGCCAACCTCAATGACGATCCCGATTTCATCCACATTACTTTGAACCTGATATTGCTGTATTTGCTCTTGAATAATTGCCGAAATCTCTTCAGGCCTTATTTTCATAGTGAGTTAGTCACCTCACTTTCGATTAACTATTTGCTGCAGGATATGTTTTTTCATATTTCCCAGTTTGGCTACCACACTGTTATCAATCCGTTTATCGCCGATTTGAATGATCAAGCCTCCTAAAATCCGGTGATCCACACGCGAGCGCAATTCAATTGCACTCCCGGTTACATTGGCAAGCTGTGCTGTCAGTTGCTCCCTATCCAAATCTGCTAACGGGATAGCTGTTACGATCTCGACCTCCAGTATATTGCTTGCCTGTTTCACCAGAACCCGATAGGCCTTGATAATCTCAGGCAACATATCAGTGCGCCGCTTATCAATCAGATGACACAAGAAGTTCTGGACAAAGTCCGACACATAGGGTCCGAATACACGCACTATCGTCTCTTTCTTAGCCGCAGTTGCCACGCCGGGATTAGCAAAAAACGCATGAACCTCAGTTTCGGCTAAAGCCTGTTCTATAAGCGACAACTCTTTCTCTGCTTCATATAGAATCTTCTGCTCAACTGCAAGCCGGAAAAACGCCTGGGCATACCTTCTTGCTAAGCGTACCTTCATGCTAGCTCACCATACTTTTCTTTAGTAAAATCTTTGATGAAATTCTGCACTAGACGTGTATTGGTTTCTATATCCAGATTTTTTTCTATGATTTTTTCTGCGGCAGCCACAGCCATAACCGCCACTTCTGCACGTAGTCTATTCATAGCTTGCTGGTAGTCGCGTTCAATCTCCTCCTGAGTCTCCTTTAACAGCCGCGCGTTCTCTTCCCAGGCCTTCTGTAAAATAGTTTCCCGGGATTTCTCCCCCAGTCTAATCGCTTCATCAATAATAGACCGGGCCTGAATCCGGGCCTCGATAATCTGCTCTTCACTCTCTTGTTTCATTGTATTTGCCAACGACCGCTCACGCTCGGCATCCTCCAGGTTCTTCTCTATAAAAGCCCGTCGTTCTTCCAATGCCGCCAGGATTGGCCGATAGGCAATCTTTGTTAAAATAGCAACAAGTATCAGAAAATTAATAATCTGAGCTACTAATGTTGCATTAAGGTCGATCAAGTACATCCCCCCCTTCCGGTATGTGGAGCAGGCGTCTGGTAGAGATTATCTACCAGGCGCCTCTTCTTCTTCATTTTAAAAAGGGATTGGTAAATATCAATACAATCGCTATAACTGCTGCAATGATTGGAATGGACTCGATCAGACCAACTGAAATAAGCATGGTAACCATTATCGAGTTCTTTGCCTCTGGCTGACGGGCAATACTTTCAATTGCTTTGGCCGTCACCTGCCCATCGCCTGTCGCCGCGCCAAAGGCGGCCAAACCCACAACCAAGGCGGCGGCAATAACCGAAGCAGCAATAATAATCGCGTGTTCCACTGTCACCCCTCCTTTTCCTCATGATGATGTTCTTCCAAGGAATTACTCAGATAGGACATCGAAAGCATAGTAAAGATCAGTGCTTGAATGATACCGACAAATACACTGAATGCAAGCCACAATGTCGGCGCGACGTAGGGCACCAGAATACCTAAAATTACGATTAGGATCTCGCCTGCCAGGATGTTACCAAATAGACGGAACGATAGAGTAACTGGTTTAGCTAATTCCTCAATAATGTTGATTGGTAAAAATAAGATATTCGGCTGAATAAAATGTTTGAAATGGGTTAGGAAACCTTTGGTCTTAACGCCACAGCCATGAACAATAATTACAATCATTAATGCCAAGCCTAAGGTTGTATTGATATCGTTGGTTGGCGAAGTAAAACCCGGTATCAACCCTAACCAGTTGGCAATTAATAAGAATAGAAATAGCGTAATTATAAGTGGCGCAACCTTGCGGCCGTTAGGCCCGATAGTCGAATCAATCTGGGCTAGCAGACCTTCAATAACAAGTTCCACGAAGTTCTGCCAGCCACCGGGAACAAGAGTCCAGCTTCTCCGGACCAGCAACGAACCAAAGACAAGAATAGCCATCGTCAGCCAAGTCATATACAAAGTATCAAGATTGAACGTCAATCCTGCCAGAACTGCCAGTTTATGCCCACCTATCTCGGCCCCGCCGTGGCCCATATGTTTTTACACCTCCTTGGTTCACGTCTTTTTTGCGTCTGCTATTTGCTTAACAACAAGTAGCATCCCGTTTAAGAACAGGATAACCGGCATAGTAAAGAATCCTGCCACAAATGCCAACACATTGACTTTTAAAACATGACTGATAACTACAAGTACCAAAACCATCGCCCCGAGCCGAATAACCCAACCCCCCCGGATGTGTTCAATTGCTTGCTTCTTGGATAACACCTGAACATTCTCAACCTGGCGATAAAGATACAGAAAGTAAATTGAGCCTGTTATTAACCCGATAAGTAATCCGGTCGTCGTCTGTACTGTACTATAAATGTAAGCAAGCGGGCATAGAATTGTTCCAATCAGTGCAAGCTGCGCCAACATGGTTCTAACCTTAAGCTCATAGTTTCTCATACATGCGGCCTTAGCCATCCCACCTTTTGTTTTATTCCCCCCTAGTGAATGACCCCTTAAACCAGTGCCGCTATCGTCCTAGTTCAATATATATGACACCCAGTCATATATATTACTGGTTTTTTCTCTTGTCCTGTTAAATCTATGACAATATGTCAGTAGAATATTTTCCAATATTATGTAATAATGTTTTATGAGATCATTCTACGGGGCCAGGAGGAATACAAATGAAGTTTGGTGATAAAGTAAGATGCGTGCGCGAAAAATTCTCTCTAACTACCGAGCAACTAGCCAAACTGTTAAATGTAACCCAATCATACATATCACATGTTGAAAACAACCGCCGCCAGCTAGGTAGAGACAAAATTGTTGTATTAGCTAAAGAACTGAATATCCCCGTGGAGTTTTTTCTGCGCGATGATGTGGAAACATTAGAAGAAATTGAGATCAATGATAAGTTGAAAACAATGTTAACTGATGGAAAATACCTAAACTATTTCGTCGTAGTGGACAAAGCAGTCGAGGCTAACATTAGCCCTGAGGAATTAGAACAGGCTATAGAATTTATAAAAAGATACAAAAAAACACAGGGTTAATTAACCCTGTGTTCCTTAATAAAATCTCCCTCATATTTGGGGTCAACTAAATAGATTCCGCATAGGTAGCACCATTTGACTTTCCCAAGCCACTCATATAGTATGTACTTCGCCCGGTAACTCTCCTGAGCCTTATCGAATTCCCGTGTCGTGCACGCGTCCTTAAGACTGTTGCTATCCTGCATAACAGACACCCCCGTACCCGTAACTCTCATCTAGTTCGAAGGACTAAGTCTGTTCCGAACCACCGGTTTTTCACTAATCTATATTCATATTGGCTGTTTGTATGCGTGTCCATGTAGAAATTAACCCAATATTTTGAATATATGGATAGGTTTTCTTGTCGCTTCAACACCGACAGGACCTAGCGAGAATAAAACTCCAGAGCATTCCTACCAGTTATTAGTACAGAACTTGCAGGATTTTGTATATAAGATACAGAACATGTGAAGTAGGTGTGATCCACACAACCGGAAAACGAGGAGGGGTTACTATGTTTGCACTTAACTTTATATCGCCGCATAATGAAAAATTATTGATTGCTCGTCAGAAAAGCGCTACGATTCGTTTAGGAGATATAAGGGATACTTATCCCGAGAATTCCATTGTCTGGATTACATTTGGAAGTAAATATGGCCCGAAAAGAAAACTGTATAAAGCGATAGTAGACAGAGCACTCACTAAGAAATTCTGTGACTTAACTACCAAAGAGTTGACTCATCAAAATCCCGATATCACAACGGTAGACGAACTAATTCGTATATTCGAATCGGTATATGAGAAACAAATCCATGTTGACGATACCGTTACTGTGATCCACTTTTCAGAAGTGACGGAAGAATAAGTAAGGAACCCGTAAATCCTAACCTTAGTGGGTTTACGGGTTCCTTATATAGTTTATCCACGGCACACGTGGCTCTCCACTGATTGGGATATTAGTACCTCTCCCTCAGATATTAGTACCTTTCTCTCAGATATAAGTAGCAACCTTACCTAGTATCGTAGTATAGTAACATAGTATCCTAAATGAAACCAACGGCACATTTATAGATTAATCAAATCGGTGCAGGGAAATACTTTACATATGGAGGTGATTGTATGGGGAAGATTTCTGATAAGAGTAGCTACAAAAACATGAAAACCGCGGTCAAAAGTTCCCAATTCTTTATTGCCAAACAAGCGGCAAAAAGTTTAAAACAAAAACAGCAAAAGAGTGTCACGCCAGACAAAAGTGAAGCATAAGCATCGCTTATGCTATCGTCTGGATACTTTTTCGGCTATTCTATAAAATTTATCGATTTAGAATTGGATAGAGTATGAGAATACACCTCTTAGGAAGATAATTTGAAAACTAGCCCCAAAAAACCCGTTTAAAACACAAGTTTTAGGCGGGTTTTTACATCTTGTTTTAAAAAGTTGCATCCCAGCGAAATGAAACAAGTTTTGAAATGCAAAAAGCCACTGGTTATTACCAGTGACCATGTCCAATTTGAGGCTGTAGTGTTAACTTTATAAGGACTGTATGTCATGATAGACAACCGACGGGCTATGTAAATCAAATACCCTGGGTCGCAGCTGTTGAAGGTCTTCCTGCCGCCAGCCCTCGTCTTTTTCTACCAATAACGAAATGGCCTGCTCTTCCGTCTCAGCCAATACCATGGCAGTTGCCTTGCCATACATGGACGTATGCAAGCATGGTTCGTCTATCATGCTCCAACTGTGAAAGGTGCGATCATGGACCCAGACAAAAAGTTTCATAAATCCTCCACTCTCCAACAATCTGTTTAACTCTATTATACTAATCAGAATTACATTATGAAGAAAAATCCAAATAAAAAACCGCTATTCATCCGTAAATGTGCAGATAAATAGCGATTTCCCTGTCTTTAAATTATTTCCAAAAAAAAATCGAGATTTGTATGGTGGAGGCGATCCGTAATCCGTATCTAAAAAACTATTCAATTATTGATTTTATAAAATCCGTATCGGTGCAACACGGCCAATCACTAGAACACTATCCTGGCCAATCTAACCTTCTGGTATCTCGACCTTCTTGCTTACCACAGGCCGAGGACTTTCCACCATAGAGAACCCAGTCCTACCCAAATAATCATGTTGATAACAGAAATCCAAAAGCCAAGTTTCCACCATGTTCCCTGGCTTATATAGCCTGCGCCGAAGTAAATGGGTGCAGGCGCCGCAGCGTAATGAGTAAGGGACATGCAAAGATTGGACATGAAGGCCAACGCCAGGGCCGCCAGATACACTGGGGCTCCCGCTGCCGCCGCCACCGTGACAAAGGCCGAGTACATCGCGGTAATGTGAGCGGTCAGGCTGGCAAAGCCGTAATGTGCATACATGTAGATGACTAGCAACACCATAAAGGCTTGAAGCCATGGAATTCCCACTATGCTGGCGCTAACTACCTTGGAAAACCAGGGGATAAAACCGAGCTTAGACAGGTAGTCAGCCAAGCCAACCAATGCCCCCATCCAGATCAAGGTATCCCAAGCGCCTTTTTCTTCTAAGACATCCTTCCATTCCAAAACTCTGGCAATCATCATGACGGATACAGCAAGCATGGCGACAACAGTGGCATCAAGTTTTGTGTACTGTGATGTACTCCATAATACTAATGCCCCTACAAATATTCCGGCCACGATCTTCTCACCAATGGACATAGCACCCATGGTTTCCAGCTCTTTTGTTGCAAGCACTTTCGCTTCAGGTGTCTCTTTAAGTTCCGGCGGATAAACTTTATAAAGGAAATATGGAATAACGAGGAGTGATAACAGACCAGGAGCAAGAGCGGCAAGAGCCCATTGTCCCCAGGTAATATTGATATTAAGTGCCTGGAGTGCTAATAAGGCAATCAGAGGATTCCCCGCCATAGACGTCATGAACATTGCAGAAGTAATGGTATTTCCTTGATAGCCAACCTGCATTAAGAAAGAACCCACACGCCGAGCTGACGGGCCCGGCTCCGAGTCAAATGCGGAAGCTAAACTACGTACAATAGGAAAGATGATGCCGCCGGCCCGGGCAGCATTTGACGGTGTAGCAGGGCTAATAATAAGGTCGCTAAGGACGATGGTATAACCCAATTTAAGGGTACTATCGCCCATCTTTTTGATAAGCATATAAGCTATCCGTCGACCCAAACCAGTCTTGATAAAGCCTTTGGCAAACAGGAATGCAGACACTATAAGCCAAATGGTGCCATTGCTAAAGCCTGACAATGCTTCTGCCGGCTTCAGAACACCAGCTAATGCCGTAAAGGTTATACTGATAAAAGCAATTGAACCGATAGGTAAAGGCTGTAAAATAAATCCTAAAATAGTTGCCACGAAAATAGCGAATAATTTCCATGCCACTGGTTTAAGTCCAATAGGAACGGGAATAAACCATATGGCAGCTCCGACAACTAGAACGCCTAACCCCTTCATGACTTTGTCATTCATGATGGTGCCTCCTTATAATGTGATGTATGGAAGCTATAAGGAACGGAACGGCCGCTATAAGCGGACGTCCCTCAAAGATTACATTACTTATCTTTTATACTTTGCCACTTCCTGTTTTTGCAGCACGTTACCTTCCGAATCAGTGCCAACAATTACTCGGAAACGATCAAAATACAATTTCTTAATGGACTCTGTTCCCAATTCCGGATATGCAACAATTTCTACCGACTTGACGCGATCTGCATTGATTGCCGATGCGCCGCCAATGCCCAGCAAGGAGACGCCGCCATACTTTTTGCACAAATCAGCAATGTAGTCCGCACGGTCTCCTTTTCCTAGCATCCCGGTCATGCCAAGTTTAAACATCATTTCAACAAACGGATCCATTCGCGCTGCTGTCGTCGGTCCATTGGCACCAAACACCATACCCGGGCGCGCCGGACAGGGACCCGCATAGTAAGTAATTTGATCCTTCCAGTCAATTGGCGATTCTTCTCCCCGTTCCAACGCTTCCTCAATCAATTTATGAGCGGCATCGCGGCAGGTATAAATGTAGCCTGTCAAGTATAGTACATCTCCGACCCTTAGTGTTTTGGCCTTCTCTTTCGTCAATGGCAGTGTTATTTCCATTTCCATGTTTTCCACTCCTTATCCTTATATTAGATGGTTTCCGTCGCTTGACGGGCCGAATTACATGCAAAATTGATCGCAACCGGCAGAGCTGTAATATGAACAGGATAATAATCGATATGCACGTCAAGTGCGGTCACGCGACCACCCATGCCAAGCGGCCCTACACCGGTGTCATTGACAGCCTTAAGAATGTCTTTTTCCAGCTCGGCATACAGTGGTTTGGCGTTCCGCTCGCCAATTGGGCGGAACAGCGCTCTTTTCGCCATCCAAGCGCAATGATCCATCGTTCCGCCAACACCGACGCCAATAATGTAAGGCGGACAAGGGTTACCGCCAACACGTCTGACCGTTTCCAGTACAAAATCTTTGACTCCCTGCAATCCGTCTCCTGGTAACAGGACTTTAAATGCACCCATGTTTTCACTGCCGCCGCCCTTGGGCATAACGTGAATAGTCACTTTGTCTCCCGGGATAATTTCCGTATGCACAATAGCAGGCGTATTGTCACCTGTGTTGACACGTTCCAGCGGATCAGCAACCATGGATTTTCTCAGGTATCCTTTATCATATCCTTGGCGAACGCCTTCATTAATCTGCTCTTTTAGCGGTTTGCCTTCCCAGCAGACATCTTGACCAATTTCCATAAAGACCACGGCAGCACCGGTATCGTGACAGCATGGCAACTGCTCTTTCTTGGCAAAATCTCCATTTTCAACTAGGATTTTAATCGTTTCTTTGCCGATCGGCGATTCTTCTACTTCATACGCAGCACGCAATGCGTCCATTACATTGTCATTCAGTTCGTAGCATGCTTTCTTGACAAGTCTTTCTAATACGGGAACAAGGACTTCAGTGTTTAGGATTCTACTCATTGTCTGGCCTCCTTAATTTCTTGGGTCTATCTAGATGATATCAGTTTTGTACAAGATTCAGAAATATGTTATAATGATGCCGCTATAAATAATACTTATGGTGGTGACTTATGTGGATCTGCGACAATTAGAATATTTCGTGACAACCGGACGACTGGAAAACATCACACGCGCAGCAGAGCAGCTCTTCGTTTCGCAGCCCAACATCACAATGTCTATACGCAAACTTGAGCAAGAACTAGGGATCCAATTGTTTGAACGCAAGCAAAAGCAATTTTCCTTAACCGCGGAAGGCAAGCTATACCTTGAGCGCATAGAACCAGCCCTCTGGATGATCCGCAATGCTACCTCTGAAGTTAAGGACAGTCAACAGCAAACCAGTGGCACAATTGTTCTTGGAATCCCTCCCATGATTAGCTCCTTCATATTTGCCCCTATATTAAAACACTTTCGCACCTTATACCCCCAAAGGGAATTAGCTATCATTGAAGAAGGATCTTTGGGCATTCGTTCTAGGCTGATGGCCGGGGAACTTGATCTAGGCATTGTCATAACCGACAATGCATCACCCATGCTGGAAATATCGCCATTGGTAACCTGCCAACACTTACTCTGTATGCCAAGCAATCACCACTTGGTACAGAAGGAAACGATTGACTTGGAAGATTTGCGGCATGAACCCTTAATCTTAATGAAAAACGATTCCTATCACCGTCGTCATATCTTGCAAGAATGCGCAAAACGCAATTTTTCTCCTAATATCGTACTGTCATCTAATCAAATACAAACAAACATTGATCTAGTGGCCAAGGGAGTAGGCCTTTCCTTTCTGCTGGACGCAGCAGTCCTCAATACTCCCGATGTTGTCACTCGCCCTATGACCGAACCATTTATAGTTAATGTCGGTTTAGCTTGGCGCCAGGATAAGTATCTTTCCTACGCATCACGGGCTCTGATCAAGTTCGTTAAAGATTTTAGTGCTACCCATTTTAAGGCTTTATAGCGGCACTTATTTCGCGCTTGGCCGCGACCCTCAATACATTACAACCATACAAAATAAAAGCGACGTAACTTAACCGTTACGTCACTCAGGGATTTTGTTTTAACGGCAGTGCTTCTACTGCCGTTTTTTTCATGGCTATCTCCTAATTTAAATGCGATATAAATTCTAACGCCGTTATTCCATAGACTTTTTTAAAATGCCTATTTAAATGTGACAAATCACGCACCGGAGCAACCGGATCTACATCCAGTTAGAAGACACGCTTCAACAGCACATTGCAAACGCTGTTCCCGCTCTTTCAAAGCAGCTTCCTTAGAAGGCACTTAGGGACGTTCCTTTTTCGTCACGATTTCTATAGAAGACACTTAGGGACGTTCCCTTTTCGTCACGATTTCTATGACAAAAAAGGAACGTCCCCGTTGTCTTCCACCGTTGTCTTCCAATGCTAAAAGCCCCACAAAATCTCATATCCTATTCGGACATTTCAAGGAGAGGAATAGATATGGAAGGACTGATGAGCATTAATTAACTTTCCATCATATTATGTTATATAGAGCTTAAGAAAGGGGGCTATTATTTATGAGACAATACGGACCTCCGACCTCTCCGCCACCAACAGTTATTCCCCCAAAGCCATCATATTCTTATATCATTGATTGCTTGTACTACTACACGTATGTATGGTTGAAGAATGGAAGACAATTTTGGTTTTATCCAACAAGCATAGAGTATGGCGCAGTTACGGGTTATAGATGGACTGGAAGGTATTGGACTTTCTATGGTTTCGACTCAAGATTGATTGATGAGGCCGCATGCTTGATTCCTACACCATATCGTAATTTATAAGCTAGCTTTAGCATCTAGACACTGCTACTTGAAGCCACTTAGGAACGGTCCTTTTTTTGTCACGATTTCTACGACAAAAAAGGACCGTCCCCGTTGTCTTCCGTTATTCCCACTAGTTGTATTAAATATTTCCGTACAAGATTACTGATGCCCCCTAAACAAGTCTAGGCGAACATAAAACACACATATTAAATTTATTGTTTTAACCCCGCACCTACCTGGGATTGTTGACGCACTACTATTTTTTCCGTCATAACTCCGTTCCGCTGGCGGTCTACTAGCCATCCAATGACAAAAGCGAATAACAGAGCTATAAAGATTCGGGCCCCTGCTATCAGAAATATATTTGCTCCTATCCCTACAAAGAGGGCCGTTTCCTCAAACAAAGAGTGACAAATCCCAACCATTACAAAAAGAATGGTAAGCGTAGCACGCGAATAATGGTTTTCCTTAGATATTTGAAGAATAACACCACTACCAGACACTATTCCAATAAATAGGCCAGCAAAAGCTGGCAAAGCTGCAGAACTCGGCAGACGAAAGAATTTAGTAAACCACTTTGACCTTTTTGAAATCATTTCTAACCAACCATTATGGTCGGCAAACTCAACCAGAACCATTAGTGGCAAAATTAAGAGCTAATTTGCCCACAATTATGAGACCGCCAATCAGCCCTTGATATAAAATTTCTAAAAATAACAATGGGCTTGCATCCTCCTAAATAACCCCCAACACATGAATTAGCCATGCAGCAAAAAAAGCACCTATAAAACGCAAGCCGAATACTAGCGTGGCACTAACACCTCCCTCGGTTACCACTGCGGACTCCAAAAAGGCGCTATGACAAATCGAAATCATGATACTTAAGATGGTTAACTCTCCCGGTGATAAGGGTATAGCTAACATGGCTCCAATACCACCATAAATACTGGTAAATACACCAATGACGAATGGAATGGCTGCTTCGCCGGGTAAACCAACCATCTGCATGAGTGGGGTAAATAGCTTGCCAATAGTGTTTAATAAAGTTGTCGTCTGCAAAAAAGATACGAAGATAATGGTCGGAATAACAACTTTAGCTAACCGCAAGACCACTCTTATACCTTTAATTAATCCTGTCTTTACGATATTTATTTTAAGCAAATTAAGTTAGTCACTCCCATATCTGTGCAAAAGAATAGCAACGATAAAAAATGCGAGCATTTCCACTCTAGCTCCCTCCTTTTCGGCGCCTTATCTTAAATGCTCTGCTAATATCATAACGCGCCTATAAGGAATATGGAAATTATAGGTATTTATTGTATTGATAATGAACTTTTATTTAGTGGCACCGATATAGTCTAAAAGATTGCTTTTGATATTACCGTGTTCAGCAAAAATCAGAAGGAGCGTTTTCATGGCCGGGGTTATAATTTTATTTTTATGAAAGGCGACCGACATTACAAATGTGAGTTCTGGTGCATTAGTTAATTCGATTAGAGATCCATCTCTTAAATGTGATTCTACTAGTACATATGGAAGTATACTTGCGCCAACTCCATCCAATACGGCTCGCTTAATAGCTTCTGCATCGCTATATTCGATAATGGTGTGAACATCTCTTTCTTTCAATGTTTCTTCAAATATACTTCGGTACACACAGCCTGGCCTAAAATTTATGAAAGGATAATGGCTAATGTCTTGATGATCATGATTCATTACAAACAATTCACGCTTAACTACCCATACTAACTTTTCATGTGATAAGTCAAATTGTATGATTTGACTATTGTTAATCTTGTCATGCACAATGGCTATATCAAAATTATTATCCAAAAGTCCTTTTACGGTTGCAGGTAGATTCGGGCAAATATCAACAATGACAGAGCCTTTTATGCCCCGATTTTGGAATTCTAATAGTGCTAGAGAAAGGAAGTAGCTAGCAGCTGTAGTCGATGCACCTAATTTTATGGGTGTGTTGGAATCAGAAAAACTCTCCATTGCAGTATTAAGGTTGTAGAAAGCAGTCAGCAGCTTTTCCGCGTGTGTGGTTAGCTCACGCCCGGCTTCAGTAATATAAAGCTTTTTACCAATCCGCTCGAATAGGGCAATTCCATACTGTTCTTCTAACATCCGAATCTGGGCAGTAACTGCCGGTTGAGTAAAATTTAATTGCTCGGCAGCTTGAGTGATGTTTCTTAGTTCAGCTACCAAAAGGAAAGTCCGGAATAATTGAATATCCATTAGTCCTCCTCAAATGCGTTTTGGAAGGCTAACTGTCTTTACCTATCCACTATCAGCATACCATACTTTTTTTGTCCTATGCAGCTTAGCCATGTTTTCTTCTTCTAATCTTGTAGCGAAACCATCGTTCACAATCGGTCCAGATAGCAACGACAACAAAACCGCCTATAAAGAGTTGTCCCCAATCAAGTCCGCTGTAGAATTGGTTAATGAGTAAAAACATTATGCCTATGATACATACTAGACTACAAGCTCTCATTGTTTTCCCCCCTATAGTCTAACTATTATTATAATAGGCATTTAGGGGGTGAAGGAAATTACGATCTGTTATTATTATAATAATAAACTTTTATGATTAGAGATTTCCCCTACTTCTAGCTATAAAGCCATAAAGACACCCCTGCTTTCTAAAATAAAAAGGACACTGGCCACCGCCAGCATCCTAGCTACTTACTTTCATACCAATAAAAAAGCTAATTGCGTTCCGAGACTTAACAAGTATGTCATACTGATGGTCAGGGGTACTACCTTGAGCCACCGCCATAATAGCTTCGAGGGCGGCGACCACCATGGCCAACTCACGAACCTCCATACAAAACCACCTTTCACTATTCCCTGTCGCAGTATTGCATGGCTTTCCCTCCCGGCATTTAATGCACCGGTCGGTATGAACCTCTAGCCGTGTCGATAATGTTGTGGCCGCGCGTTCAAAGGCCTCTAGCTTGGCCTCAAACTTGACTAATAAGTATGCGGCAACGGCAATCGGAAACCCGACCTGTCCCACAATCTGTACTACATCCATACCATACATCCTAGTAAGATGGGGCGCCGCTTTGTAGCGAGCGCCCTATTCTTATTTATTCCTTAATAACGTTAGTATCGCCCTCTGCTTCCGTGGTGTAGCGCTTGTTAGAAGAATGTTAGAAGTCATGAAAAAAGGCCTTGCGGGAAAAACCCGCAAAGCCTTGATATTCACTGGAGCCGATAGCAGGATTCGAACCTGTGACCCACGCTTTACGAAAGCGTTGCTCTACCAGCTGAGCTATACCGGCAATTTTGACAATTTTATTCTATCTTACTACTGGCACAATGTCAAGAAACTCACTTGAACACTCACTCACTATTATTGACTTTGTAAACACTTTTAATTTATTCTTTTCCTTGGCTACAGAGGCAGCGAAGCAGTGTGTATAAAACAGCATAAATACTACAGATAATGTTATGAGAACTAATCACTAGTAATGCGGAATGTTAACCCAAATTTACGAATTAATATCTGATCAGTTCTCAAGCCATATCTGCCCATTTCCCTTTACTTTCCTATTCGTTCCAAAAGCCAAGCCATATTCTCTCCAAGAACCTGCATGTTGCGCATGCCTTCCTCATCATTGTTTACTTCACCCACGCCCCGCCCATAGACCATGTTCCAATAACTGGCTCCCACCAAAAACATCTGCATGTAGTGCAAGAAGTGATTCATTGTATCAAAGGCATGGGTAGCACCCCCGCGGCGCACTGCCATAACTGCGGCACCAGCCTTGTGTTTTAGCAGTCCTCCATTTGCGTTAGATACCATTCCTGCACGATCAATCAGTGCTTTCATTTCGGCAGTAACGTCAGAGAAATATACTGGTGACCCCAATATTATGCCATCAGCATCTATTAGCTTTTTCATATATTCGTTAAAGGCATCATCTTTTATGACACATTGCCTGTCTTGACTCTTATAACAGGCTCCGCACCCTGTACAGCCCCGAATAGAATGTCCCGCAAACTGTATTAACTCGGTTTCTATTCCCGCCTTTTCCAACTCCACAAACACCGCTTTGATAAGAATTGCTGTATTACCATCTTTTCTCGGGCTAGCATTAATACCAACTACTTTCATCTGTCTTCCTCCACATCTTTTAGGTTTTTATTTCAGCTTTAAGCTGATGATGTCATTGTATCTCCATTACTTTCCGATGTAAAGTAGTGTAAAAAACTTCATATAGTTACCTATTATAAAGCATTGTATTTTCTGGCACATGTTTCAGAGAAATAAGTTGATATAAACAAAAAAGGCCCCAAGGCCCTTTTTGTGATTTATTAATCTATAGTGTCAACCCAAAACGTTTTAGTTCTATAAAAATACTTTCTAAACATTTGCCTTTCTCTGTGAGCGAATATTCAACCCTTGGAGGAACTTCCGCGTACACTCTTCTCACTATAATACCTTGCTCTTCCAATTCACGTAGCCGTAATGAGAGTGTCTTCGTACTAATCCCAGCCATTGATTTCTGCAAATCCCTAAACCGCATCGTCCCTTCGATCAGTAAATCTCTGATAATCAAAAATGTCCACTTAGTACCAATAACATCAAGTGTCTTAGCTATGGGGCAAGGCTGGCCCGGCATTCCCTTCGTTAAACTAATGGGTTCCATAGAATCCATAGCAATCTCTCCCAAAATTGGTTTCTCTTATTATAACACAGAGCTTCCATTAGGTAATTATATAAATAGTATACACTTACTAATTCCCAAAAAGCAGCCTAAAAAACATTATAATTTAACCTCCCAATAACTCGACCCGAAACACAGGAAAATTGCAGCTTCCGATAAAAAACAGCACAAAAAAAGCCCAGAGTTTCATCCGGACTTTGCCATTGTATATATCGGGAAATTTTAGCTGGGTCCCACCGCTGACCAGCTCATTTCGCCAATTCGATCAGTTAGTGTCCCCAAGCCGGCTCTGTCACTAAATAAGTCGGTAACAACACAGCCGTCAATCTTACGATTATCAACCATTCCCCGCATAATCTTTTCAATCTCCCGCACGGCGAGTGGCCGGCGGTAAGGCCTGTTTTCACTCAAAGCAACAAAAACATCTGCTACGCTGACTATCCTAGATCCTAACCGTAACGACGCCTCAGGTACGCGGAAGGGATATCCCGCACCATCTATGGTTTCATGGTGAAAAGCCGCCCATTCGGCTACCGTAGAAAAGCCGTCAATTTGTTCAAGTATCCTGTACGTATAATAGGGATGCTGCTTGATTATTGAGAACTCTCTTTCGGTAAGTTTTTCGGGCTTTTCCAGTATATCATTAGGTATAGATAGTTTGCCTAAATCGTGAAATAAGCCTGCGATTTTCACCAACTTTACTTCTTCCGAGCCATAGCCTTTGGCCTTTGCCAAGAACGCGGATACCAAGGCGACACTCCGGGAATGCATGCCTGTAAAGCGGCTAGTCCGGTCAATGATTGTGGCGAAAATTTCACCAATATTGACAATATCATCAATATTAAACACCATGCGACCATAAGTATCAATCTGCCGAAAGAAATTTTGATAATAATGCGGATTAGTCAAATCTAGCCAAAAGCTCTCTTGGCGGGCAAACTCATGCAATGCCTTGACCAAATCCGGATCGAAGTAGCTGCCGCTCAACTCTCTAATGGCTGATAAGATATCTGGACGCTGTTCAAATATGTAAACTTTATCCCTAAGCAGAATTTCCAAACGGTCTGCCAAGTTTATGATCCGGCTGGTTAGCGGAATCTCTTTGCCAGCAAGTCTATGCGGATTAGAACCATCCCAGTTATCATGATGGTGACGGATGGTTTCAGCCAGCATGCTGAATTGCGGTGAGTCTTTTAGCAGCAGGTCGCCGGCTTCAGCGTGCTGATAGATATCATCGCCGGCTTTGAACATATGCAGCTTCTTTTTTTCAGACCAGCTGGACGCAGCACCAATATCATGCAGTAATGCGGCATATATTAGTACCTGACGCTGAGAGTCATCCAACTTAATTTGTTCGGCAATCCGGTTGGCAATAAGCGCGGTCCGCCAATGGTGCCGGGATAAACCGTCTGTTGACAATTCCAACGCAATGGATAAAGCACTCACTAAATTACTAGGGTGGATATTAAATAGCATACTCTCCGCTCCCTATATGAAACAAACTATCCGCGGCAATAACCTACACTTCTATTGCCGCGGAATAATAGATCCGATATTTATATATATGTTTAACTTTATAATGAATCGCTCACGCAGTCAACACTTAAATTTAAAATCTAACGGTTAATCCTACCATTAATCTTTTAAAGATGTGAACGTCTGTCAGACAACTCTGCCTGCTTAGCCGAGTTAAACCGGTCTTCCGTACTAAGATAACCGGTTATCCGGCGCACCCGCTTGATAGGTGAACGCTCAGCCGCTTTAACAACGATCTCATCACCCTCTACCTTTAACTGTACTTCTCCTAGCTCTTTTCCCTTCCGGTCCCATAACTGGATTTCTTCTTCAACAATAGACCGAATTTCTTCTTCTGTAATTCCTGGTTCTGCTACAACTTTGACTCCTTCGATAATCATATGTATTCCCTCCATTTATCAGATACTCTAATAATAACCATTATTCTATAATAGTCAATAGATCTTTGGTCCCGTTCTATTACCTCCACTCACCCTGAGGATTAAGCCTTCCTAATTGCATCAAGGCTTGTGGTTTACTCCATAGGTAAACATAAGTAGAAACAATATCTCCATTGGCTAAGCTTACTCCGCGAACAACCCGCTCATATAGATTATCAGCGCATCCCGGACCAAAATAGTCCTCAAGTCGATCTAGCTCCACCAAAGCGAGTTCAGCGTTAATTAATTCAATTACTTCTCCAATAATTTGCCCATTACCATCTACCGCCCCTGGATAGCCAAATGGTAAATCATATAGAATTCCTTGCAGTACTGCGCTTTGGATACTTTTGCAGAAAGGCTGAATCTTGCCGTGATTGCAGAAGCCTTGTTTCAAAGTTCCATAAACAAAAACCTTGTTTAACACGTCGATTCTACGCCCGCTTTCGTGTAAAGTTAATAAAGAAAACACGGCTTGCACCGAGCCTTTGGCGAAAGCGGAAGCCGATGTTGCCCTTATCCAGGAGAAAGTTATACTTTCTATCAGGAAAAAAA
This sequence comes from Sporomusa sp., assembly GCF_035561155.1. Lineage (GTDB taxonomy): Bacteria > Bacillota > Negativicutes > Sporomusales > Sporomusaceae > Sporomusa. Next base: position 44,584 of record NZ_DATMYD010000017.1, read on the forward strand.
CCAGATGTCCCTATTGGGAATCTGGTTTTTTTATGGAGCGGACGACGAGATTCGAACTCGCGACCCTTAGCTTGGGAAGCTAATGCTCTACCAACTGAGCTACACCCGCATGATATAAGACTAGATTCCAACTGTGCTCTTAGGGATTTTCTATTGTATTTTCTGCAGTATGACTGCAGAGAGGCTAATGTTCTACCTTCGTCTGTATATTATATCATACTTCTGATATCATGTGTGTTACTGTTAATTTTCAAATGTTGAACCATTGGTGTGGATGTAGGGATCAGAAACCCTTTTATAGTCAGTAATGGGTTTCCAACAGGAGAAACGCCCGAATCTATCGAACTGTCTTTCTATTATTATAATTGTTTTAACTTAGGACGTGATATTATGCAGAGTCAAACGCCTTCTCATCGAAAAAAAATAACAGTATTAAAGTATCTCTGTAGAACTTGTAGCAAGTGCATCCTGGTATGTCCATCAGAAGCGATAAGCTACGAAAATGATAATAAAGCTTTCATTGACTTAGACCTATGTACTACCTGCGGTGCTTGCCTTCACGTTTGCCCTGAATACGCCATACGGTCAAGTTAGCTAATATTCCACATTAAGAAAAACCGCTAACGCGGTCCTTTGGTATTGAGCACATCCGAAAGTCGGTACTCAAATCCATGAACCCCTTTGTAATAACGTGGATGCATTACCCCACCGCAAGATTCACAACTAAACTGTGGTGGGTAGCTTAGATCCCTTGTATAATCTTGCTTATCAAAATCCCTTACCACTTGGTAGGGGATTTCTTCTTGTTTTTCACAGCCCAAACAAAGGTAGAGTACTGTACTGGGGCGTGGT
>NZ_DATMYD010000018.1:0-5239 GCF_035561155.1 Sporomusa sp.
GAATTATCGGAATATAAAGGAGCAAAAGGATCAGTACAGTTTCCTACAGACAAGCTATTGCCTTACGATTTAATAAGCAGGGTAGTCAAATTTAGAGTTACTGAGAATACAAAACTAGCAGCAGGCAAGTTGAAAAAGAAGGGTAAAAGGGAAATGGTCAATTAGAAAGAGATTGTCAAGAAGCATATCCCAATCTTGCTGACTTCCGTGGAATGCTCGGTGGATATAAGAGAATAAACTGACTCAAGAGAACCGTCCCCTTGAGTCCCCTTGAGTCAGTTGCCTCCGGCCCGTGCAATTTTCAATTGCGTCTTCTCAATGGTAAACCCTATATTTTCGAAATAAACCCTCGCTTCAGCAGTTCCACGGGAATTTACCGCGCAGTGGAAGTATAGTTTGTTGTTTTCCAATACATGGTTTAGAGGCACACCATAGGGCATCCCATCTTCTGATACAGTAGATAAAACGCCATAAAATGTGGTCTCCAATATTTTACGAATACGCTCGCTATCTAACTCTTGCTTCGTAAGCCGCATTTTTTTTCATTTTCTTTCCTCCTCGTATAATAAGTTTTGTAAGCAATAATCCGCTATTGTCTACAAAGCTTATTTTATTTTTTACTACCTTGATTTGAATCCCCTGATGCTAAAATATTCATAAGAGATTTTAGCAAAGGTAACGTCTGAGTTCTCCTGCAAAACCTTCCGGTTATTGCTTATAAAGCGTGACGCCTGCCTTATTCATCAAATACCGCTAACACAGATGTTGCGTCTCTGGGCGAAAGCTTTCCAGCAAGCTGCTTTCACAGATGAATGCTTATTATGCGAGGGTGCGGTCAGTGAATAAGATCAGGGTATTCCTTTCTATCTTCCCTATTCTTTGCCAAAAGGAGGTGAAGTTTTATGAAGAAGGCGGATCTTCTTTCTACTTTATTTGTGGGTATTGACGTAAGTTCCCGAGAAAATGTCGTCTGTGCTATTGATTATGAAGCACAAAAACTTCTGCGGTTTTCTGTACCGAACAATCACCCAGGAGCCGTTGAAATGGCCGAAAAACTTCATGCCTTCCTTTATGAAAACCGCGATATCAACAAACTAATGGTTGCTTTGGAGTCCACGTCTTTCTATGGAATTCATATCGCCAACTATTTATCTTCTTGTGAGCTGCTAATGCCTTTTTATACTCACGTTTATTGTTTGAACCCTAAGATGATTGCCAATTACAAAAAATCGTACATTGACTTAGGGAAAAACGATGCTGTTGACGCTTTTGTAATCGCTGATTTTGCCAGAGTGGGCCGAATTACTACTGCACCTTGGCGCGGCAGCCAGTTTCTTGCCCTGCAACGCCTAACCCGCCATCGTTTACATATCGCCAGTTCGCTTACTCGCGAGAAAACATATATGCTCTCGAATATATTCCTGAAATTCAGTGAGCTTTCTATGCTCGACGAAGATAACCAACCTTTTTCCGACAATTTCGGTGCTACGGCATCTTCGGTTTTAACCGACTTCCTCTCTACCGAAGACATTGCCAATATGCCTATGGAAACACTGATTGATCATATTTGTCAAAAAGGCAAAAACCGATTTGTAAATCCCGGCCACACAGCCACTTTACTTCAGCAGGCAGCTCGCAACTCGTACCGATTGGATAAATGTCTATATGAGCCCTTAACCATCTCTATTGCCTCTTCTTTCAACCTTATTTCCGCTTATGAGTCCGAAATGAAGGCCATTAATAAGGCAATTGAAAAAACACTCAAGGGGCTTGACCCCAATGCTTATCACAGTCTCTTGTCCATTCCCGGCATCGGTCCGGTTTACGCTGCCGGCATCATTGCTGAGATTGGCTCCATCGATGCCTTTCACTCTCACAGCTCTCTTGCTAAATATGCAGGTCTTGTTTGGCGTGAAAATCAATCCGGTAATTTCAGGGCTGATGACACCGTTCTTTCAAAAGCTGGCAATTCTTACTTACGCTACTATCTAATTGAAGCTGCCAGTCATGTTAAGAACCATATACCCGAATACGCAGCTTTTTACCACAAGAAATACGATGAAGTTAAAACTCATCAGCACAAACGCGCACTCGCACTTACTGCTCGTAAATTTATCCGGCTGATTTTTGGATTGCTGGCCAACCATCAGCTTTACTCTAAAAGTAGAGTAAACCAAATTTAATATCTTCCATTTTTTAACTTTTTCTTCTTCTTGAGGAATGAGCTTATTACATGTACCCTTTTTTAGCGAATTGCTTACGTTATTTATTTTTTATGGGCTTGACATATTACCAGATTGCTTTGCAATTGTCTTACCAATTTCTAAAAAACAGCCTGTTACTCTTAACTAAAACATAATTCACTAAGAATAACACACAATTTTTAAGCAAGACATCTGGAATCAGACCTGAGATTACACAGTTTATCGCTTCCATGCCAGTACAAGACATAAGCCGGCACCAAAAACGCCCCAACCCACCATGTACATCAAGCCGCCGATATAACTGCCGGTAAGGGCAATGAAAAAACCGACCATTAAGGGGGAAGCTGCCGATATAATACTGGCGACACCATTCATAAATCCGGCTCCGGTCCCGGCAACTTTACCCGGCAGCAGCTGCTGCAGCAGCACCCAGGCACAGGGGGTTCCCATGGCCAGTGTACCGACGCCGCAGGAAATCAGGATTGTGGCAATAATATTGTTTTCCGCATAAGCGCCAAGCCAGATGAAAATGGCTGAGCCCAATAAGCCTGTTGCCAGGAATAAAGCCGGACGCCCTATCTTGTCTATGGCAAAGCCGGCCCCTACCTTAACCACAATAGCCATTATATAGGGCAGGGATGCCCATGCCCCCATAGCAGCCCAACTGAACTCCCTGGCTTCTTTGAGATAAGATGGCAGCCAGGTAATTACCCCCCAGTAGATTGAGCTTGTCCCCGAATAGGCCAGCACCAGCAGCCAGACGCGATAATCACGAGTGACAATCAAAAAAGACTGCCAGGCATTGGTTGGCGCAGCAGTTCCTTCCACTGCCTGTTCTTTACTGAGCGCCGCCTCTATATAAGCCTGCTCGCAGGGGCTGATTCCCTGATAAAGGTGGGGATGGTCAGCAGTATACTTCCAGATCAGGAACAAAGGGATAATACCAAGGCTTGCCAGGAAAAAAAAGTTGTCCCGCCAGCCCACGGCAGCGATCATCCAGGCAAACAACGGCATGGCAACCATCGGTGCTATATTTAGGCCGATAAGCCAGGTTGCATTGGCTTTCCCCCGCTCATGCGGAGGAAACCAATTTTTCACAAATTTACTTTGCATAGGATAGTGCATGGACTCGCCAATCCCCAGCAGGGCCCGGGACAATAACATTGTCACCAGGCCTGTGGCGAATCCTCCCCATATCAATGCCAGCGTCCAAAACAAGATAGAAATCAGGGTGGCCTTTCTTGGCCCCAGCCAGTCACCTACCGGGCTGAGTAGAACACTGCCGATTCCATAGCAGACCAGAAATACCGTCATTAGTGATCCTTTGGCTACCGGATCATTGGCAATCCCCATGTCAGTCAGAAATGTGTTATCAACAACAAGTACCGCCACATTTACCCGGTCAATATATGCTATTAGTAAGGTTATCAGTAATATCAACGCTAACCGATGCCTGGCATACCCGGACTGTAACCGGGTATTAATGCTATCGACCGCTGAATTGCTCAAATTATCACCTCGTTGGGAAAGTCTACGCTACTGAATCAGGCCTGTGAGTTTCCAGAACGGTATGCTGACCAGCAAGCCGATGATTGAGATAATCATATAGGCGACACATAACTTAATCATTTGCCGGTGATTAACCATCTCGCCCCCGGCGGCACCAAAAAACGCAACCAGATACTGCGCATTTTGATACATTAAAATCCATACATTAATAGCAACAAATGAAGTAAATCCCATGATCCAGGGACTGATACCCTCTTTTAAGGCTAAAGGTGTAAGCAACAGCGTAAAAATAGTGATAACGGCAAGTTGTGAGGCTAATACAAACCGGACTAAGTAAATAACAATACACAATACAGCCAGGAAAAGATAGATATTACCGGCTAGGAGTGGTGCAACATGGGGCCCCAGAACTTTACCGATCCAACCGGTAATTTTTAGAGCCGAAAAAACACCGGAGACTGCAAAGATGCAGCCAATGAACATAATTGCATCCCAGGCAATACCAGATTTAAAGGTATTTCTATCTATTACATTATAGCCAAGCAACGCCGCCAAGGCAGCAATCGCAATAATAGTAGCATTTATCCCGTGCAGCACTTCAGTCATCCAGATCAGTAATGTTAATACAAGCACAACGGAAACATACTTTTCATTTTTGCTCATCGGTCCCAGCGCGGCGCGTTGATCTTTAATCATAGTAGACGCCAGTCTTTTTTCTTCTTCGGGTTTATATAAGAACAAAATAGCCAGATACCCCAACACCAATACTGTAATTCCCCAGGGAAGTGCATTGATAAACCAGGAAGTCCAGGTTACTTGGGATTGTATATCTTTGGGCAGCAGCCCTACAACTGAATAGCACATGAACGATCCGCTTAAAAAAAGCGGGTGTATGCACCCCAGTGAAAGAAACATGGCGGCGAAGATCCCCCCGGCACCCTGAGTTTTTTTCTTATAGCCCATACTGTCACTGACAGCTGCGGCAAAAGGGGCTAAAACGGCAATTTTAGCAGAGCCACTGGGAATTAACGGTGTCATAAGCGTGCCCGTAACCATCAAAGCCAGGGTTTGCCCCTTAAAGGTCAGTGGAAACAGATTCATCAGATATAACGATATCCTTGTTAAAAGCCCGCATTTGCCAACAGCCGCAGCCATCCCAAACGCACCTATCAGCAGCCAGATTGTGGCATTGGAAAATCCACCGAAAGCAGTCCCAAAAGGGACAATATCGAAAACGGCCCAGGCACTGCACATCAAAAGCGCAGTAACATAGTCAGGAAATACTTCGGCAATCCACCATACAATGGCACATATAAACACTGCCATTCCCCACATGGCCTTGGTTGTTAACCCCTCCGGCACGCCAATCCCGGCAATATATACTCCAAGAATTATGCCGACTACAGCGCCGATCAGCTTTTTAATCATTGCTATTGATAGTACACCCTTAGTTGCTGTCGGCTTATTGGTTTCCGCCATATGTTTCCCTCCCATAAACCGGCACGCTAAGCATAAGGTGATTGTGC
>NZ_DATMYD010000019.1:0-33586 GCF_035561155.1 Sporomusa sp.
GTATGGTAGTGTTGTGTTAGCAACTTCACTTTACCAGACATTGGGGTGTTTTTCTATTGTGTCAATCCATATTTTCTGTCGCCATCTGTGCTAATCAATTCAAGGGATTAGGTTGATTTTTTCTCTGCGAAAGTTGAGTTACTTAAAGGGAAAAGTGAGTAATTCCTCGGCAGTTATTTCAGCCCTACCCTTGATTCTTACGTCAGTTATTTCCCCATTCTTACTCATTACTTCAGCATATAATACACTCGGTCTTCCCATTGCATATCCCTGATGGATTTCGAATGTGTGGCAACCATCTAGCTTCGGCCTTACGACCTCATATTGTGATAGGTAAGCCCCTAAGGCACCTGCAGCCAAACCAGTTGCGGCGTCTTCATTATAACCTGCTCTTTTAGGAAATTGCCTTGCATAAATAACAGTCTTCCCTTGTGACGTTTCAATAGTAAAGGGATAAAATCCAGTCGTATTATACTCATCGCAAAGTTTCCATAAGTCTTCAAAATGCGGAGTTAATGAGTCCAAAGTCTTTCTATCCTTTATCGGCACCATTAATTTGGCCCTGGATGTTGATACAGACTGAATAGGGCCAATTTCGAGCGCAATGGCTTTTTCACTTATATTTAATGCGGCTGTAACCTGAGAAATTTTTGGATTATCAGTAGCAAACTGAGGCAAAAACTGTTCAACAGTCACTTCGTAGTGATCTTCATGTTGTTCCCAAAACGCCGATAATTTTCCTATAGGAATCTCAACTTTGACTTCCGCTTTTTCAAGCAATGATTTATGAGCCTGCGCCGCAATCGAGCCCATTGTCGCGTGTACACACATTTCCATTTCATGATTGGGCACAAAATATCGCAACCGTACATCACAATCTGTCTCTTCAGATGGAATAACAAAAGCGGTTTCTTCCATGTAGTGTGCAGCAAGAACTCTCATCTGTTCACTAGTAAATTGATCGCAGTTAAAAACTACTGGACATGGATTACCACCCCCAGGCGCAGCACTAAAAACTAGAGTATGAATAACGGGAATTATTTTTTTCAGCATACCAAGCCCTCCAATTTTTTTTGTTATAATGAAGAAATCTGCTGCCATAACCTTCTCTGTAAAACCTGTATAGCTTAACATTTATCGTTTTCAAATACATATATCGTTCCAGATTTCGCTGCTGTGAAGTTATCGCCACGAAACCCTTGCGCCTTCAATTCCTTTTGAATCTGCAGCATTAAAAAACCATGCGTTACTACGAGTACACTCGTCTCTGGTTTTGTCTTAATATCCGCAACGAATCGCTTAACTCTATCTTTAGTCTGTTTTATTGTCTCAGGTTGGGAGCGATGCGAAAAAAGCCATGCTAATCTGCCGGAAACTAACCATAATACATAGGGCAATTTTATCCTTGATGTGCAAACTGGCGAAATAGGTACTTCTCTAAGTAACACGGATTGAGAAATACTGCCGTTATAGATATGTCGAGCCGTTGCTACTGCTCGCGGTAAATCACTGCAATAACATTTCTCCCAGCGGGACGTATCAACCGTCATATCCGCTATCCTTATTACAGAACAGTCATACGCTTCTATCCATTCCCTAAATTCTTCATCAGTCATCAGGTATTGATGGGGACAATCCACTCTAAAATGCCGTACCAGCCCAATTCTCATAAGATTCTCCGCTTCCATCCAGCTAATAATTTCAAAATTTTCTCTACTACAATGCTTATATTATCATTGTAGCACAATGCAAGTAAACTCCACCTGTTTTTCCTAATCTGACAATCCCCAAAACTTCAAAACTTCATTTTTGGCTTTTTTATCAAGGATTCCGCTCTCTATTGCATTAAGATAACAAAAGAATATTTGTCACTATAATAATTAACTCCTGCCAAACCGAAATTGACAGGAGTTTTTCGTCGTTACCGTGAGATTATTTAAGATTCTATTGCCAGAGAATTTCTAATAGAATAGGTCCTTACTATATAGGATTATGGACTCATTTGGAGAATATAACTCATATTATTTTACTAATCTAGCTACCAATAGTAACCATTTACAGTATACATATTATGTAAGTTTTTTGATTCATTTTAGGCAGGAGGTGGTATCAATGGCTAGATTGGAATATCGATTATTTGATGAAATAGAAGGCTTTCCTGTACTCTACTACTATGATGGTATTGAACAGACAGAAATTGCCGCACGCTTGGCCTGTGACTATTTTGTTAAAGAGGCCGTGACCTACGAAAAAACGTCTGGAGCCGTCGAAGCAGATCGTTACGTTATCTATGTAAAAAAAGCGGTTGTACAGGATGAAAGCCTGCCTCAGCCGCCCAACAACGGTGGAAAACTGCGGCTAGAACTGCGGCAGTATGTTGAGAATAGTAGTTACTATCCGGTAATTACTACGTTAGACATGAAGAGTAATTTAGAAATGCTTCTTTATTTACAAAGTGATTTTGTCTATTGGCTAGGTCAGGAGTGGCAAAAGACTTCAGCTGAGATTGATGAGGATCGTAAAGTATATATTTTTTATGCTATACCTGCAAATTAGGAGGGGAAGTATGGGCTCTAAAGATGAAAAAGTGCTGGGGCTGTTTTTGGCTGCCGTCCTAACCTTTACTCCTGGTTGTATGCTGGACGATACTACCCACACCCATGTTGATGCCAACAAGGACGGATATTGCGATGTCGACGGTGCATCCATGTCAAGCTCGTCAAGTTCTTCAGGCACCAGATACTTCGGCAGTCATGGGGGAGGTACTGGTTCTTCTTCAGACAGCTCTTCTGGGCATATTTCAACAGCCTCATCACCTAAGGGCGGCATCGGCAGTCACAGTAGTGGCGGTGGAGGATAGCAGCCATGGATTACCGGCAAGACCGAGAAAAATTATTCAATCGTATCAGGCAAGAAAATGTTTTCACCTGGGATTATATGTATGGACAAGAATACGCTTTAGCTGCCGCTTGCCAATTATCTCGCGGCGAACTAGAAGAAATGGCTTACGCTACCGAACAATTAGGCAGTATCTTTGCCAAAATTGTCAGGACGCTGCAGCAGGGCAGTATTCTCCTGCTGGCAGAACTGGATATTCCTGCAAAAACTTTTGCTGCTGTGCGTATTCCTGTTATGCCGCATTGGCCAACAACCATAGGGAGATTTGATTTTGTCAGGACATCGTCAGGACTAAAAATGCTGGAATTCAACAGCGACACCCCAGGCGGGGTTGTTGAAGCTTATTATCTCAATAGTAGGGTCTGCGAGTATTACGGCTATACTGATGTTAATGCAGGGCTGGCCAGGCATTTTACTGCGGCCTTTGGTGCAATTGTGGATGAATACAAGGCATTGGGCTACGCTACCGACAATATCGTCTTTAGTGCCCTTGACTGGCATGAGGAGGATGCAGGAACAGCCCGATTTCTCATGAACCATTCAGGCCTAGAGGCCTCGTTTGCGCCACTTAAGAATTTAAGAATCTATCAGGACCGGTTGTGGCATTTAACAGATGGGCAGTTACAACCCATTGATGTTTTGTACCGTTTGCATCCACTTGGTGTCATGTGTGAAGAAACCGACCAGGACGGATACCCAACAGGTGAACACGTATTAGATCTTATTGCCAGGAAAAAATTAGCGGTAATCAACCAACCTGGGGCATTATTAGCACAAACTAAGGCAACGCAGGCGCTCATTTGGCTGCTTCATGAAAGTAAAGAGTACTTTACCTCTGACGAGCACAACACTATTGCAGCCTATATGCTGCCGACTTATTTGGAAAACGGCTTAAAAGGCCGGAAGCCGTACGTAGTCAAACCTGTCTTGGGACGGGAGGGTGGCGCTGTAACCATTTATAACTCAGATGGTACAGTAATCGACAAAGACGGTAGTGGGTGTTATTGGGAGCAAAATATGATTTATCAAGAATATGCTGAGTTAGAGCAAATTACGGTTGAGACAGTAACCGGCCATTATGATGGTTCGCTTGTATGGGGATCATTTCTTATCGGCGGTAAAGCCTCGGCTGTTAATGCTAGGGTGGGTGGGAAGATAACCGATGATTTATCTTACTTTTTACCTGTAAGACTAGTGTGAAAAAGCTAAAGGAGGAGAAATCAATGGGAGGTCAATGGTCGAACATTTCAAATTTTCTTCTATACTTAGAAGTTTCATTACCGTTACTGGGAATAGGTATAGCGGCCTTTATGGCAATTACTCCTTACAAAGAGTTCCAGCTTATTGGTGATGGAGACGAAATTAATGATCCGCGCAAATTTGCATCAGCCCAAGCAGCAGCATATACGTTAGGTGGTAAGGTTCTTGGTCTGTCTCTAGTATTGGCTTCGGCAGTTTTTCATTCTGTAAATATTATCGATTTGACCATTTGGGGTTGTATTGGGATTGGCGCACAAGTTATACTGTTCTATCTGTATGAATTGGTCACACCTTTTAAAGTGACGAATGAAATTCCAAAAGGTAATGTATCGGTTGGCATCTTATCTGCTTTTCTCAGCATCTCTATAGGTTTTTTACTAGCCTCATTAATCAGCTACTAAACTGAGTCAATAAAAAAACCGCTATCGCGGGCCTGGGGCTTTATCTCACATCCAATATCTTGTATTCATATCCGTGAATACCTTTATAACAGGACATTAGGGGACGTGTACAGCGGGACGCGAACTTCATGAAATAGTTGGCTGGTCTAAACCTGAGCGTGATTTCCTAATTCGTCAGATAAAAGGATTTTTAGGCCTGTCTATTCGTCAAATTGAGCGAGCAACCGGATTATTTCGTGGCATAATAGCAAGAGTTTCTAAATCTATAAGGAACGTCCCCGGTGTCCCTTATAGATTTAGAAACTCAACCGAATAGCAGTCCTATTGAATAGCCTCAACCCCTGATTGCACAAGGGTTGAGGCCTCTTTTCGCCGTTACCAATGATACGGTTCCCGTCTCGGGTCAAACGGTGCAGGATTTAGTTAGTTACGTCCCTACAGAATAAGTTTACTTCACGCTAATTAGTATGAACTGCTATTTTAGAGCGACGCACCAAAAATTAAAGTTCTAAAACCTCTGTTGCAATATTTTTGCAAAATTCACTGTCATGCTCCACAAATAGAATAGTTGGTGAGTATTCAAGCAGTAATTCTTCTATTTGCATGCGTGAGATAACATCTATAAAATTAAGTGGTTCATCCCAGATGTGCAAATGAGCTTTCTCACAAAGGCTTTTTGCAATCAACACTTTTTTCTTTTGCCCACCACTAAAATCAGATATGTCCTTTTCAAATTGAACTCTTGAAAAATCAAGTTTTCTTAAAATAGCCTTAAAAAGACTTTCATCAATATCATTATCTGTGGCATAGTCGGTTAAGTTGCCCCTAAGGTGAGAGGTATCCTGCGAAACATAGGATATTTTAAGCTGACTTGCCTTTCTGAAAGTGCCTGTATAAGTGATGTTTTCTCCGCAAATCAGCTTAATAAGGCTCGACTTTCCTGAGCCGTTTTTACCGCAAAGCGCTACTCTGTCACCCTGCTCAATTGTAAAACTTACGCGCTCACAAGCTGTCTTTTCGCCGTAGAATATAGATACATTTTCAAGTTCTACAAGGCGGTCTGCATGAAAGTTAAGTTGGGAAATTTTTAGTCTCTCAGAGCTTTCCATATTTTTGAGAAGCTTTGACTTCTCATCAATAGCTGATTGTTGCCTTGCTTCGATTGCCTTAGAACGTTTCATCATCTTTGCGGACTTGTGACCTATATAACCTTTATCCGGCCTTAAACCTGAATTCTTTGTACCCAACTTTGTTTTTTCCACTTTATCCGACCAATCCGATGTACGTTTGGCGGCGGATGACAAGCGTGTAATATCTTTGCGGAGTTTTTCGTTTTCTGCAAGCTCAAAGTTGTCCTGCATTTTTTTATTTTCCCACCAAGACGAAAAATCCCCTTTTTGAATTTCAATATTTGTTTTGTTAATGGAAAGGATGTGGTCTACACAGTTATCAAGAAATGCTCTGTCGTGAGATACCAAAATGAAGCCACGTTTAGAGCTGAGATAGTCACTGACAATTTTTCTTGCATTCATATCCAGGTGGTTCGTCGGCTCATCAATCAGCAAGAAACTATTCTCTTTAAGGAACAAAGTTGCAAGCAGCACCTTTGTTTGCTCTCCGTTTGAAAGTGTATTAAAAGGGCGATATAAAACGTCCTCGGAAACTTGTAGCAATGAAAGCTCACGCATAACCTGCCAAAGAAGGTAGTCTGGATAGATGTTGTCAATTACATCAATGGTGTCATTTTCTGTGTTAGTTACCTCGAACGGAAAATATTCGAGGTTTACTTTGGCCGAAATAGTACCGCTGTATTCATATTTACCAAGCAGCAAGTTAAGAAATGTAGTTTTGCCTCTACCATTTCTTCCTGTGAAGCCTAATTTCCAATCTGTATCTATTTGAAAACTCACGTTTTCAAATATGTTATCATAACTGCCGTCATAGCCAAAGGTCAGATTTGTAACGTTTATTAAAGACATAATTATCCTCCTGTATAAAAATATAAAGCTGCAAGAAAGTCAATTCTTGCAGCTCATAAATACAGCAAAGCCAAGCCCAATAATTGGGCGTGACGAGGATATATTCTTTGAGTGAAAAGAATTAGTAACTTTCTTGCATAGCACAACAAAATAAGCGGCATTTTCCGCTCCCATAATTTTGTTATGCTGTATAATAGCAAGAAAAATTACATCTCTTCAACTCCAATCACGCTAGTTGTAAATACTATATCATACTGCTTTTCAGAATTCAACAATCAAAACATACCAAGCCTGGGATGAAGAGTTAGTTTACCGCTATTTTCACTACCACTTTTCGTACTTTACAGCGTTTCGTGCCTACGGCACAATTCGGTCTATGGGCCTCCCAGGGAAAGTACACCCCAAACATTCCCTTAGAAAGAATAATCTCGGTTTCGTCAGCACAGCCTCTGTAATAAATAACATCCCGTTCTGCCAAAATATTTTCATCTACTTCACCAACTGCCGCTGCTGGCGTAACGCCTATCATTTCCTCTCCGGAACAAATATACTGGATATCTATATATTTTTCATGCATCTCTGGCCGGCGCTGCTCTTTAGGCTGAGTCTCGTACTCTGAAACCATCGCATAAAGTTTACTGCCTTGAATCTCGTGACGCCCCATGTTTAATGAAGCAAGATCAGTTTCCATAAGAAAACGAAGCCCTTCTCTTAAAGCAACCGGATATAGCTTCATCTCTTCTTTCATGTTGGACAAATAGCCTATAATCATAGTCATTATCACCTTTTCTTTTTTCACTAAAGTAGCTAATTCATATATGTGCCGCCATTAATATTAATTGTTTCCCCTGTTATAAAATCAGACATGCTTGAGGCTAAAAACAATACAGCATCAGCTACATTTTGCGTTGTCCCCATTTTACCCAGCGGTATTCTCGCCAACACTTGCTGGCGATATTCGTCAGACCACTGCGTACTCATATCTGTTTCTACGGGACCGGGACAAACTGCATTAACACATATATTGTGCTTTGCCATTTCCAATGCCAAATGTTGTGTCAGATAATTGACTGCTGCTTTGGATGCTCCATAAGAAGGCGATGCATTTCGATGGGGGGTTTTGGCGGTAGTTGAAGACATATTTATAATCTTGCCGTATTTCTGTTGAATCATTACCGGCAAAACAGCCGTACAACAGTATAAAGTTCCATTTAGATTAACATCCATTACTCTTTTCCATTCATCCAATTTCATTTGCAAAGTCGGCGTACGCATATTAATTCCCGCATTATTTACAAGCACGTCAATCCGGCCAAAGTTGTCCATTGCCTGTTTCACAATTTTTGCGGCAGTGTCAGGATCTGCAATATCGCCTGACTGAAGCAAACACTTTTGACCAAGTTGCTCGATTTCCGCAGCCAATTGCTTTAATAAATCTTCATTATTTCCGTTGATTACCAGAGACGCTCCATTTTGCGCCAGCGATAAAGCTATAGATTTCCCAATCCCTCTGGTTGCACCTGTTACAATGGCTACCTGATTTGCTAACAACATACTTTTCCTCCTCACGATTTTCTCCCGATAGATAAAAAGCCTTTCCTATTTTTCTAAGGAAGGCTTTTTATCTGTCATTTATCCCTTTACCCAGTCTTCAGAGACACAGACGTACTTGATTGCCTGCCTGAAATAGGTAAAGGTGACATGAATTTTTCCGTCAGGAGTTTGCTTGATAGACGGGTAAGAATACTCTCGATTTAACTTTTCCTTGGAGTTATTGGTCATGCAATAGCCATCGCCCACTTCAATATTTTTGATGTAAGGCCAGGTATTGCCGTTGTCTTCTGAAATAGCAATAGTCATCGGTGCTCTCGGCGCGCCCCAGAAGGCTGTCTTTTGATTAGGCCGGCTCTCTTCCGGTTCTGGCGCCGGTGTCACTTGTTCCTCTTCATCCTCAATCTCATCATACAAGGACGCTCTGCGCTCGGTGCACTTTTCCGCATTTATATTATTAAACACGATGGCCAGATGCCCGTTGTTGAGCTTGGTAAACTGAATGGATGAATTGTTGTTGGGAAGCTCTATAGGAACAGGCTGAGTCCAGGTTCTGCCGTTATCTTCCGAGCGGCTCATATAAATGTTATCAGCCCAGCGGCTTCTGTACAGGGCCAGCAGAGTTCCATCCGATAGTTTTTCGACGTTCATATGCACACAGCCGGTGCTGTTAGGCACTGGGTACTCAGTCCACGTCTTGCCGCTATCTGCGGAAATTTTTACAGCACTGGTGTCATCATCTCCCACCCATTTCTTACCGGGAGTTACCGTGCAATAGAAAATGGGAACAAGCCATTCTCCATTATCCAGAACAACAACAGGCTGACGAATAAAGGTACCCGGGGTATCAAATAAAGTTTCAATCGGCCCCCAGGTATACCCGTTATCTTCAGATATCCGGTATCTGACAATGGCGGTATCCTGATTACCTGACTTCTGCGCCGTATATAATAACCACAGCTTGCCGTCAGGAGCGGGAAACAGTATGGGATTTTGCTCCGATCTTGTCGGATCCTCAGACAGCTTGACTGCCTCCGACCATTTCGTCTCGCCGGCGTTTAGCCTGGACATATATATAGATATGTCGGCAATACCTTCTTGTGTGCCGGAAAACCACACACATAATAGATCGCCGTTTGCCAAAGGCGTAATATTCGAGGCATGGTTTTGCGGACAATTTGACGGCACATAGGCCTCTACTCTGCCTGCACTCTCAGCGACTTGATATAAGTTACCATTAACTTTATCCTCAATATT
Organism: Sporomusa sp.; assembly: GCF_035561155.1. GTDB lineage: Bacteria > Bacillota > Negativicutes > Sporomusales > Sporomusaceae > Sporomusa. The sequence continues at coordinate 9,347 of NZ_DATMYD010000019.1, forward strand.
ACTCAAGATAAATCACTCCTTGCAATTTAATTAAAATTTATTTATACCTTAAGGTAGCAAGAGAAGGGATTGACTGACTCTGCCTAGGCTGCAATCTCACCCAGGCAGAGCTGTCATGATTGGCTACAGGGAGTTATGGATTAGCTTCTGCCTTGACTTCCTTTTTGCAAAACAATTTCTCAATTGCGATAATTATTGCCGGCGAAATCAAAGCAATATACATGTTATCAATACCATATGGATTATCCAGCATAAACCACGCACTTGTCGCTACCGCTGAACCCAGAAGTCCTAAGTTAGCACCACGGGTACTGTTGAAGAAGGGCAGGTAAAAAGCAATCATAGCCACTACTGAGATGGATAAACGGATTGCGCGGGTAAAGAAGGATAACTTAAGAATCTCCGGCACAAAGAAAACAAAAATCAACGGTATAAAACCAATAATCACAGATAAGATACGGGTCATTTTGAATTCTTTTTCCGGCGAAGGGTTGTAGAGTGGTACATAGAAATCCTTTATGGCCAGAGAAGCAATCGCCAAAGCAACCATACTGACGGAAACAAATACTGAGGCCACAAGGGAAGTGGCCACAATTCCGGCTAAATACGGACTCATATACTGCATAAATACTGGCAAGGCGTAAAGAGCATTCATTTGCGGGAAGAGATATTTAGCGGCTACACCGATAAGAGCCAGGGCAAATCCCAGCGGCAGGCAGAACAGGGCTGCATACATGGTGGCCTTTTTGGCATCCTCAGCACTTTTAGTGGAAGAGATAGCCTGTACCACAAACTGGGTGCAGAATATAGCACCAACAGTACCAATGACCCACGCCAATACGGTCGATGCACCTATTTTACCATCCCAGGTGAAATAGAAGGCCGGCATTTTTTCCACCATCGGACTGATACCACCGGTCATGGTCAAAGCCACACCCAAGATAATGGCAATACCCATGTATTTGAGGAAGCTGTGTAATAGAGTTACATACGCTGCACCCTTCATACCACCAAACACGTAATAAAATGTGCTGACAACCGCAATTATACACATAGCAGTCGGCAGATGAATTTTTAATATCGTGGATAAGGCTGCTGCACCACTGATATAATTACCGACGTTTACTAGAAGCAATGCATACATCATAATAATGGAAACGGCATATTTTGTAGATTTACCATACTTTTGCGCTATAGCCCCGGAAATGGTAACCTCCCCTGAACCATATAACCTTTTTACCATGAATAAGCCAAACAGAAAATAACCTATCGCTGCACCCAGCACAGACCAGTGCGCGGCTATACCGTATTTAAAGGCTGACTCGGCGGTACCCACGGTAGATTTGGCCCCAATAAATTCCGACATAAGCAAGATACCCACAACAATTGCCGGCATAGACCGCTCGGCTGTCATAAACTGCTCGGAGTTCTTACTGCGCAATCTGACTGTTAACCAGGAAGTAAACGCAATATACGCGACTATCATACAAACAATAATGACAGTATCCATATAGCTAAATTCTTTCATCTTTACACCCCTTCATAATAATTAGCAGTTTATATTTGTTGTAAATTTTGAAAATTAGTAATACGGTAGATATTTACGCAACCGGACTTGGCATCCAGTAGCATAAATATCAAATGGGGCTTACACCAATTATCAGGATTAGAATAATTTCTTGTAAATAGCTTTGATGTCATCCTTGTTCATAGCTTTGGGATTGTTATTTAGTAATCGTGTTACTTTTAAAGCAGCTTCTGCCATAGAGTCGATATTATTTTCGCTGATACCCTTTTCCTGCAGATTTACCTGGATATTTAAATCACTAATTAAAGAATATAGGTTCTCAATCATTTTTTCAGCCGCTTGATGCGCAGAAAGTCCTGCAACCTTTAAGTCCATAGCAACGGCCATATTCTTGAATTTTTCCGCGGCGGCATCCATATTGAACTTCATAACATGGGGCAACAGGATGGCATTGGACAAACCGTGCGGAATCCGGTATTTACCGCCTAGCGGATATGCTAACGCATGAACTGCAACAGTGCTGGAAGTAGCAATACATAGACCTCCGAGCATGGCACCAAGCAGCATATCATGGCGAGCCTCAATATCCTGCCCGTTGTTATAGGCCGTACGGATACTGCGGGCTATGAGATTGATTGCCTTTAAGGCAAAGGTATCGCTAAAGGGATTAGCTTTTTTAGAAATATAGCATTCAATAGCGTGTGCTAAAGCATCCATCCCGGTTGACGCCGTTATCGCTTTAGGAAGGTTTAGTGTCATTAAGGGGTCAAGTATGATATAGTCAGGCATCATTTTTTCACTGACAATACCTACTTTTAATTCATCTTCAGGCACAAGCACGATGGCATTGGGCGTTACCTCGGCCCCGGTTCCGGCAGTTGTAGGTATCATCAGCGTCGGAATGCCCCGTTTTGTTATTTTTGGTGCTTTCAGCAGTTCTCTGAGCGAGACATCATTTTTCAGCATAACTGCGACAATTTTGGCCACATCAATCGAGCTGCCGCCGCCAATCCCGATGATCATTTGGCAATCGGATGCTTTTGCTTCTTGAAATATTTGGTTGACTTGTTCCACATCGGGCTCAGGCGGGGTGCTGTTTATCACAGTTACTTGAACGCCTTGCTCTTTCAATATAGACATAGGCTTATCAATTAGTCCTGCGTTCCATACGCCCTGATCCGTAATAATCAGGACCTTTTGAACCCCGGTATCTACAGCTATGTCTTTGACTGCTTCGATACTGTTTGGTCCCGCAACAATTTTGCCAACACTCAGGAGCGAATAAGTTTCTGCTGTATAACTCATTTTGTTCCTCCTTTCTTATTTGTAATACTCTAACGCCTTAAGGATTGCTTCATCTGCCTTTTCGCTGACGCCGGCAGCCGGCCTGCGCGCAGGTCCTACCTGATAGCCCAGGAGGTTCATGGCGCGCTTGACAATAGAATTAGGATTTCCAAGCTTTAAAGTATCTCTTATTGGCCTTAGGCTGCCTTGTACGGTTTTTGCTCCTTCGATATCCCCCTTTTGCCAAAGCTCGTAGATTTTGACTAATATTTCGGGAAACAGATTGGCTATACCTGAGATAGACCCTGTACCGCCTGCCATCAAAGCCGATAGTATCAGCGAGTCGTTCCCTGATAACACAGCTACGCTGCCTGCTGTCTCTTCTATATACCGCAGCATATTGTCAAAGTTACCACTGCTGTCTTTAATACCTACAATGTTCTCAATCTCCGCCAACCGCTGTAATGTCTTATACTCAATATTGTTGCCTGTGCGCATGGGGATATTATAGAGGACAATGGGAAGCGCTACTGCTTCAGCTATCTCTTTATAATGACTATAGATTTCATCTTGCGATACAGCGACAAAGTACGGCGTTATAATGGAAAGCGCGTCAACACCAAGCTCCTTGGCTTTCTGCGACAAATATATTGTGTCTCGGGAAGTGATACAGCCGGTGCCGGCATACACGGGCAGCCGCCCCTTGTTCTCGTCGGTTACAATCCTAATCACTTCGAGCTTTTCTTCCAGACTTAGTGCATAAAATTCGCCGTTGGTGCCCAGGCAGAACAACCCATGAACCCCGGCGGCAACCATCCTGTTGACTTGTGCCCGAAGTTCTTTCTCATTGATCTGTTCATCCTGGGTCATGGGAGTGACCATTGCCGGAATTATACCTTGTGGTTTAAACATCCTAGCGCCTTCTCTCTTGTTTATGTCATATCTTTAGATTAATGAACGCAGTTTGTACTACTTAACCTTTGAAGAAGCCATGAGAGCTCCCAGCTTTATTGATTCAATCATACTTGACTTATCAGCAATACCTTTACCAGCGATATCAAATGCCGTACCATGATCAACTGAAGTGCGAATAAACGGCAGGCCAACAGTAACATTTACCCCATTGTGGAAGTCCAGCAACTTTAACGGAATATGGCCCTGGTCATGGTACATCACGACAACAATATCGAATTCTTTTTTGATTGCAGCCCGGTAAAACACAGTATCCGGCGCAATCGGACCTTTGACATTGATTCCTTGTTTCTTGCAAGCCATAATCGCCGGAGTAATATGCTCCTCGTCTTCTACTCCGAACAGTCCGCTTTCACCACAGTGGGGATTGAGACCCGCAACAGCGATTCTAGGTTCAGTTATGCCAATTAAATTCATAGTGCTATTTGCCAGCTCAATAATGCGCTGCACTCTATCGGCTGTAATTAGTTCGCACGCGTTGCGCAAAGCAACATGGGTTGTGACGTGGATAACTTTAAGCGCTTCACTGTACAACATCATTGCATAATTTTGCGCCCCGCCTAACTGGGCCAGAATTTCGGTATGACCGGGGAAATGATAGCCTGCTAAATTTACGGCTTCCTTATTAATAGGAGCTGTTACAATAGCATGTATGTCATTTCGGAGTGCAAGCTTGACAGCCTGTGCAATATATTCATAGGCTGCTTTACCGGAGCGCTGGTCGACCACACCAAAAGGAATGTCACCAGGAAGATTATCCAAATCAAACACGTCAACCATTCCAAACGTCTTGCCGACCTCTGCAGTATGTTCCACGGCACGGCACTTCAAAGAGACTTTGGTTACCTGGATGGCTCTCTCCAGTATTTTTTTGTCACCGATGACCACTGGCTGACACAATTCGTACATTGTTTTATCTGCTAAGGCTTTAACAATAATTTCAGGACCAACGCCAGCCGCATCACCCATGGTAATTCCCAATATAGGTTTCATAGTTGCTCTACTCCTCTTTTCCTTTTAACGCACCAACCGCTTTGGTTATAGCATCAAATTCGCCAAAAGCACCTGCTTTGGTAACAACAGGTAACCCGGCAAATGAACCGCCAGCTAGACAGCCTAACGGAATACCGGCAGCTACCTCCCTTACAATTTCGATACCACTAGCTCCTAATGCTCGGCAGCAGTTAACAGCCGTTTCGCCGCCTGTCAGAAAGAGGCCATCTACTCCCAGCTTGACCAAATTCTCAACCACACTACTCAGCACGGAGGCAATTTGTGCACCTACCTGGCTAGCATCCAATGCAATACTTTTTCCTGCCTCTATGGCCTCTTGAATTACTTGCCGGTTGTTAGAGCAAGAAAGCACTAAATCTCTTTGTTTTAGGAATGGAACTGCTGCAGCTACTATTCTTTTAATTTCATCTGCAGGAGTTAATACTGCTGCTACTGCGTTTACCATAAGGTTAAGTGCAGCCGTTTGTTCCACATAATGCTGGATTTGCTTTTGGGTAACTGTGCTTACACTGCCTGCTGCTACTAATACTGATGTGCAATTCAGCGGTAGAATTTTTTGATCGTCATTACTCCAGCCAAATACTCCGGGAATATGTTCGGCCAATCCTGCGGAACCAACCCAAAGTATCTTTTGATAAGGTAATGCCGCTTCTACAATATGCCGCAGATTTTCATCACACACTGCATCAAATACCAGCCAATCAACACCCCTGGACAGATATCTCGAAATCTCGTCCTGTATCTTAGCTACGCCTTCCATTACAATGTGTAACGGGACGGCTCCCACCTCACGTCCGGTTCCGGCTTTTAAAAGCTTGGGCAACCAGGCTTCAGGCACCGGTCTTTGCGGATCGCGGGCAACTTCAGTCATGGATATGGGCAGGCCCTCTAACAATTGATATCCGCCTACGGTCACTCTGCGAGTCTGAGGATAAGCTGGTGCGATAATGGTAATAACCGGCTTGAACTCTTGATAGGCTGACAAAACTTCGGCACTTATGTTACCTCTTAAGGTTGAGTCAATTTTTTTATATAGGCTATCTACGTCTTGTTCCTGCAGCATCTGACAAATGCTGCTAACCCGATCTGAAGCAACTGAGCTTAAAACTGCCCGACTGTCTGTGTCTAAAACAACAACATCTGTATGGTGAGGTAACAGGTTTTGTCTTATCGCATCAAGCAACACCGTGGTACGCAAACCAAATTTGGAAAATTGAACACCGGTATCGTTTGCACCTGTTAAATCATCGGCTATGACGGCAATTTTGGGCATACCACCCCTCCATCTCTCATTAATGCTGTCGCTTATATGTTATATGTTGTATACAACATATAACATCTTTATATTAATCGAATCAGTAGTATCTGTCAATATTAAAAAATGATAAAAATCAGAAAATAGAGAAAGCAAAATATATTTGACAGTAGTTACCTTTTTGCTCTAATATCATGTTATATACATCATATCAGTTTGTACGCTCACAGGAATTGAGGGAATCATTATGAATCTATCACGACTTGACAATTCAAACCTTTTAGATAAAACCTACGAACTTATGAAAGATCTAATTGTCCGGCGGGTATTTAAGCCCAACCAAAAGATCTCCATCCCTGAACTAGCCTCTCAGCTCGGCGTAAGCCGTACTCCTATTCGTGACGCCCTAAACCGTTTGGAAAAAGATGGTCTTGTCAAAACTGTTCCCAAAGTCGGTACATTTGTTAATGCTATTGAAGTAGATGATATACTTGATATTATGGATACCCGCTTAATGCTCGAGCTGTGGGTCCTTGAAAAGCTCAAAGCGTTATCCGCGGAAGAGTTTTTATTAAGGGTGAAAGACTTAGAAAACATCTTAGGTGAGGCTTCTGCGCTCATTGAGCAGAGTCCACTGGAAACCTATCTAAAGTCCGATTATAATTTGCAATTCCATTTAGAATTTATAAAATTAGGCGGTAATAAAAGAAACGTCGAAATATACTCTGGTCTCATGAATTATCACTATCTAGCGGTAGAACATGCACTAATCACCAAAGAAATGGTTATCAGTGCAATCAGCCAACACTACTCCATTGTTAATACCATTAAACATAGAGATTTTGCCAATGCGGAAACATCAATCCGATTACATCTTAAGGATTCAATTGACCGCTTGATGAGGCAATTAGCGGCTAGTGGCGGACAGATTTAGAAATTAATTAATTGTCCATAAAAAAATCGAACTGAGAGAACAATAGTTCTTCCAGTTCGATTTTTTTAATTTTATGGATTAAGCCCTTCTATTTCTGAGTCCTCGCTGTCCTATTCTTTATTTTTTCTCAGGGTGGGCGGTTCATACTCAGCCAGTGCACAAATATCTCTGGCGATATTCACTATTTTTTCAACAACCTCAGCAAGTTTCTGATTGTTAGTTTTAGTTTCACGCAATTCGCTGCGAATTATTTGGAGACTATATGCAATCAAATGCTCCATATCCTCTGTTTTGACCACTACTTTAGGCTGCGAAAGATTTATATTTTCAGCCATGTTACAATGACCGGATTTAGAGGAAATAACTTGCTTTTGCCCTTCCCCTGATGCATCCAACAAATTGCCGTTTGAATCATCACGTTGCGTATTCATCCCCCCCGTAAAGATAGTAGATTCTAAATAATCCTCTTTTCAGCCACAACTTAATGATTATTTATGAACCAGGCACTGGGAATCTAAGGTTTGCTAGAAACCTGTTTTGAAAATCGCTCTGCGCAGCCAATTCAATGTAGTTAACCTTATTGGCAATAGTAAAGCACCGTTGTAGATTGTCTGAAGACAATAACGCCTGTACAGCGCCTGTACCTGCTGCATTGCCGACAGATAAAACCTGTTCGCTTGTAACCCCGGGCAACATTCCGATATTGATAGCGCTGTCAATATCAACATAATTACCAAAGGCACCAGCCAGACACACCTTATAATCGGCTTCGATTCCCAGCTCTTTCATTAAGAACTCAATACCCGTACAGATCGATGACTTCACTAGTTGGATCTGACGTATGTCTGCCTGCGTAATAGAAATGTTTGCCCCGCTTGCTGTGTTTTTTCCTTCGACAAGAACAAACTCCCATCCATCCCCCTGGTTGATAAGACGCTGTGCAAGGTTTGCGGAAACATTGGAAACTTCAGGCTTTCGGAACCGTCCACTTGCGTCTATTAAGCCAGCTTTCAACAATTGCGCAATCGCCTTTACCATCCCTGATCCACATATACCAGTAGGCTGGGTATTGCCAATAACGGCAAAGGAGATACTCTGTTCTGAAATTTCGACATCGGAGATAGCGCCTTCAGTTGCACGCATCCCGTCACGCATATGCGCTCCCTCGAAGGCGGGTCCAGCTGCCGTAGAGCACGCATATAACTTATCGCCAGCACTTATAACCATCTCGCCATTCGTGCCTAAATCAACCAGCAGGGTTGGCTCTAGTTCAATATCCTGATTCACCGCTAAAATGGCAGCTGTTGTATCTGAACCAATAAAACTGGCGATATTCGGTAAAACTACAACTTTGCCCTGGTTATGTATTTCAAGTTCAAGATCTTTGGCATATAGCGGTGCCACATACTTAAATAAGGACGCATACGGCTTTCTCACTAAAGTGGACGGAGAAATTTCCAGTACTAGATGCGTCATGGTCGAGTTACCCGCGATAGTTACGGCATAAATATCCGAGTTTTTAATACCGGCTGAGTTGCAAAGCTCACTTATGATCGTATTTAGGCAGCCGCGAATAAGTTGAGATAGTCCTTCTAACCCGCCCAACAGATCATACGTGGCTTGAATACGGGAAATTACGTCCGCACCTAGCGTGGCTTGCGGATTATTTTTAGAACATATTGAAACGATTCTCTGTTCATTGATATCAACTAGCATTCCTACAACAGTTGTAGTCCCAATATCAAAAGCAACACCATACAGTACGCCCGAAGTATCACCGGCTTCTATTGCCACTACATTGCCATCAAGCAATGTTAAGGTAATATGAGCCGGCTGCGCTTCCACCACTTCACTTAATCGCCGCAACAGGGTGGTACTGCTGATCATTGCGGGATCAGCCAAAACACCGGCAGTTGTTTCTCCAACGCCTATAGCCTGCCTGATCATTTCCTGGAGCGAGTAATGGTTATCTACAGTAGGGTACTCGGGCGTTAGGACAACTTTTCTCAGCAAAGGGGCTCCTGTTGTAACCAATAGATCAAGTCCTTGGCCTTTTGGGCTCACTTGTGTTTTCTTCAGGTGAATTGTAATGTCTCCCTGCGGATAAATCTGACATGCCATATGTACCATCTTTATTAGGTTGTAGCTGAGTTCCATCGATACCAGCAACCAGACCTTTAAGAACATGGATCTTGCATTTACCACATGTGCCCTTACCACCACAGTTGGCTTCTAAAAAAACTCCTCCGTTAATTAATGCACGTAACACTGTGTTATCTTGTTTACATGGAAGACACCTGTCTTCACCCTCGATCATTAAACTATATTCCGTAGATGCCTGGTCCATTGTATATACCTTCTTTCATGCTGTAAATGTCCATAGTAAACTTGATATCCTCATCACATTTTAAATTGCCGAACAAGGAGATTAAGTTCTTCAGCCATGGAAGCCATATTTTCACTAGAACCCGCCATTTTGTTGATAGAAGTCGCCTGCTCCTCCATTGATACGGAAATAGAATGAATGCTGTTTGTCGTTTCAGTCGTTCGTTGTCCGGCCCTTTCCGCAAAAGCCAACACACTATCACTAGATGCACTAAGTTCTTCAGCAGCTGCAGTGATTTCCTGAATTTTAACGTTCAGTAACTGTACATGCTCTATAATCTTCCTAAAATTTTCCCCGCTAGAAGTAATCACTTCGGCCCCACGCGTTACTTCCTGTGTACTAATCTGCATAACTGCAACAACATTATCTGTTTCTCTCCCAATTTCGCTGATCATAGCTGCAATTCTATGCGCAGCCTCTTGCGACTGTTCTGCGAGCTTGCGCACTTCATCAGCTACAACAGCAAATCCTCGCCCATGCTCACCCGCTCTGGCGGCCTCTATAGCGGCATTCAGCGCCAACAAATTGGTTTGGCTCGCAATAGTACTGATAACAGTAACGATTTCACTTATCTGTTTTGAGCTCTCCCCGAGATTGCCTACTACTTGGGCAGCCTGTCCGACATCTTTACTTATAGATTTCATCTGCTCATTTGCCGTAGTTACCACCAAGCCACCATCACGGGCTACTTGTGTGGCTTCCATAGACATAGACGATATTTCACTGGCCGTTTTAGCTACATGATTAATTGCGGTCGACATTTCCTGCAAAGAAGTGATCGTTCTACCCACTTCTTCCTCTTGCTGCAAAGAATGGGTCGAAAGCTCCTCAGTAATATCGGCTATTTGGGATGCTACACTGAAAGATTGCTCAGATGCACTATGCAGTTGTTGACTCGTAGTAGCAACATGCTCCGAGACTTTACTGATTTGCATAGTCATTTTTCTCAAATTATCGGTCATTTTTGAAAACGCCACAACCGTTCTTCCAATTTCATCGTTTCTTTTATAATCTATAGTAAAGGTTTCAAGATTCCCGCTAGATACCCGCTCGACGGCAGCCGATAAATTAACTATCGGATTAATGATTCGTCTGTTGACTATAAAGGTCATTAGTCCTACCAGACAAAGAATTGCAATAACGATCATAACAACGTTAGAATATAGTAATTTTATTAGTGACGCATTGATTTCGCTTATGGGGTACATTAAAACCAAAGTGAATCCAGTTTCACCTATAGGCGAGTACACGGCAAAGACATTTCGACCTATCAGTTTTGCAATACCTGGTTTACCACTGGCAAGGATAGTATTACCTAATGTCTTTAATTCTGGATCGGAGTCTTCAGTAATTTTATTGGAAAGCTTTTTCCTTACAACTTCACTCTTCCCTGTGTAGTTACCGAGGAAAAAACCATTTTTATCAATGGCGAACGCGTAGCCACTTTCTCCAACCTTTATATTATTTAGTTGAGTTTCAAAGCCACCCAAAGTTAAATCGATTGAAGCGATACCTACCTTTCGTCCGTCTTTTACAATTGGCGTAAAACAACTAATCCAAATAAGTTCAGGATCGCTTGGATCAGGGTTTGGTTCCGAATATAATATAGTCCTATTACTTTCCATAGCTTTCTTATAATAATCCGCATTTAAATAGTCATAACTTCCGTCACTATACTGCCAAGTTAACTCCGGTTTACCGCTTTTATCTTTTATTACGCAGGGATAATAATATTTGACACCGGGTTTATATCCTGGTTCTAAAGCAATCTCCGTTCCGAAGAAGTTGGGATTATTAGCCACAGACTTTTTTAAAAATTCAACGAGAACAGCTTCATCTAGTTGATTTTGCGAGCTGACTAAATGACTGATTGCGAGTGCTCCATCTGCGGCTTCTTTAAAAGCAATGTTTATTGAGTACGCTTCATTTTCAGTCTGAAGTAGAAGTTCTTTTTGGATTTTGTCTGTGGCAAACTTGTTAAACTGCGTGAGGGTGAGTGTTGTTTGAGCAACAAAAATAATACAGGTAACACCAGCGATCATTAAAGCAAGAACTGATTTTATGCTTTTCATGCCCCAACTTCCTTTCTTATATATAAACCAACTAGATTATTGTGAATACTCAACTATTATAAATCCTTTCAAGTCACAGGGGGCAGGAGTTTTATTACCTCGAAAAGGTGGATGATGCTACCTGTAACTAAATTATCAACTTGCTTAAAAGCGATCAGCTACTTTATTCCATTCTTTCTTATCAAGAAACACTTCGACACGAATACTAATGCGATATATTTTAAATCAAATATGAACCGGTTGAGATACTTTTGATTTTGTTATAGAAATAAATACAAGGATTGCAAGAAAAATTAAGGTTATGCCAATATACAAAAATGTTGGTGCTATAATCTGAACATTTAAAACGGTCTTATACATATTTAAAAGATGTGATGAAAAATAAACACCTAAATAAACACAGCTTGCCATTAAACCCATCGCAATAGATATTACTGCGGGCTCAACTATCATAGAGGCGTGCATATAAAAATAGGAGATACCAAGCCCATATGATGCCCCGGATAAAAAGCACATGATTCCAATAACCCATATATTTGAAGGAAAACTCATGACTATATAAGCTACCCCCATTACAAGGCACGCAAATACAGGTGTAATGTCTTTAAACCGCAAATATATCAACGAGAAAAGAAGGCAAGCGCAAAGACTCCCGGTTGTTCCTAACGAACTAAGAACTCCAGCCATAGAAGCATCTCCTAACTGTGCTTCTTCCAAATAGATTGCAATATAGTAAGCAACTATATCATATAGAGCATTGAACAACAAAAAAGAGACGGCCACCATACCGAAGTGACGAAATGGAAACTGTACTAATTTATTTATAGACTCGCCCTTACCTTCAGGTGGTGTTTTTGGAAGATAGGCGATCATCATCAAAACAATTGGAATTCCCGCTAAATATAAGTAAAATGAGTTTTTCCAGTCGTTAGTAGCAAGAAAACCCGAGGCAAAGGATAAGATAATCCCTGCCCCTGCCATGACTCCATTAAATAATCCAAGCATAGAGCTACGCTCTGCATCTTTCACAAACACCTCAGATATTAATCCTAATGACGTAACAGCAATCATTCCCGTGGCAAAACCTGCAAGCGCTCTCATTGCGACTATATAATATATATTGACTAATAAAGCCCCGCCATAGGTTACTAAAATAAAAAGAATGTAAGAACCAATTAGCAAAGATTTTTTCCTGATATAGCTTGCAAGGAAACCAGACATTATTGACGACAAAACGGCAACCATCATGGGTCCTGTTAATATAAAATCCAAAAGAACAGGGTTCGCATTCGGTAAATCTGAATAAATACCGCCGATTGCAGGAATAACAACAAAATCACCCATTAATGCAAAACTCATTAACGCAATAGTCATTTTTAAGTAGAAATTATTGCTCATCGACACACTCTCCTCTTTCATAGGTTAGACGTACATGATTTACTAGCTGCATATTCTTTCAATAGCAATGCGATGCATTCGCGAAATCAAATACGCCTCTTAGATACCTCCGGGCCCCCAATTAATGCCTGCTTCGCTTCTCTATGCATTCTAATTTTGTTCCGCCCGTCCCGCAAAAAAGTGAAGAAATCCTACCTATAAATATATAAGGATTTCATATCTTAAACCGATATTAATGTGGATAGTAGCAAAAACATTCTTGACAGTAGTTTCCTTGCGGGTAATCATTAACAGTTCTTCTAGTAACAGGCTTTTCCTAAAGTACTCGTCACCCCCAAATATTTACATGTAATTACAAGTATATATTACCACCAATCACTATACGCGTCAATGTCCAAATTGTTTGATTTTTCTTGATTTAAGGTATGAATTAAGGAACAAATAAAAGGTATAACTATACGTTTAACGGATAGTTATACCTTTCCAATAATCTAGACAATGCTCTTTCGATTGTCTTACTATTAAATTCTTTCCTCCTGAAAAGTAGATAGTACTCATTCTCTCGACCTATTTATAAACTCCATACTTTCTAACAACGTCAATTACTGCCTTGAGATTTTCAATTTTGACATCACCAGGTGCTAAAAGAGTCTTATCAAAACCAAAAATATATCCGCCCCCCGGTGCTGCTGCATCGATAATTTGTTTGGCCTTTTTTATACATTCTTCTTTTGCTCCCCCTTGCAATAAGGCCAACGGATATCCGCCTGAAAGACACATCCTATTTCCTAGTTTTTCCTTAGCTATTCTCATATCCGCCTGCTCTATTGTTACTAGAATCTTATTAGGCGGCAGTTCCTGTAAATAATCATAAAATCTCGTCCAATCACCTTCACAAAAGATAGTTATTGAGTAACCCTCTGAATTAAAAGTTTCAACTAACTTTTTAAATGTTGGCCAATAGAGTCTTTCGAAGTCTTTAGTTCTTAAATAAGAGCCAATATGGAGCGGTACATAAATACTCGGAACTTCATTAGTCTTCAAGCGTTGACAGGCTTTTCCAAAACGGACGATTAAGGGTAGTAGCTGTTCGCAGGCAGCTTCTACTTGTTCCGGTCGCCTCCAGATATCCGCTACCATACCTTTTATTGTTCGAAATTGATTGGCAACTACCTCGAAAGGTACGTGTATTAAACTACCCCATAAACAAGGAAGTCCATATTCACTTTTAAGCTTTTCTATTCCCCCTTCGGTCTCATCAGTAATATTCCGCATTATAGTCGCAGCTTTTGATAAAGCCAGGGCACTCCCAAGCCCTGGTTTGGCTAATTCAGTATATAGTCTTGGGAGTATTTTATTGACAATAAAAGCAAATGGATCTGCTATTAGTTCCGGATATTCATCTTCTTGCATTGCCATTACTTGAATATGCTGCATAATGCCATTTTTCTGACCTTGAGTCCAAGCTTTAGCCCCCAGTGAATTGTAAAATAGTGGACTTCTCAAGGAGAATCTATCTATTATATCGAAATCGAAATCAATTGCAAGCTTTTCGTGTGCTTTTATAACTGTATTTATATCCCACACGGCCTCTTTTATGGGATATCCGGCATAGTGGACCGGCCAAGTAACTTCCATCATACCATATATAGGTACACGATCTGGTTCTTCTATGCTAAGAGCCTTTTTAATACGTCCCATTCTTTCTTCATAGAGACTCGCAGCAGTTTTAGCGTCCATTACTTGTGCACATCCCATCTTTGCAGCAACCTATCGTATCTCTACATAAAACTAATTATCAACTTACTTTAGCTCCTAGGTAAATACAAGGTTCATCCGTTGATCCTAAAAGTTTCAATAGAAGTTTTCGTAACTATATAGGAGACACTCCACTTACTATATTAAAAAATCCAAATTTAGTATAACATTTAAATAACTGCTAGTAAATCTTGCCACGGTCCAAACTTATGCCCTAATCCTCAATTTACATATCGCGTCTGGTGAAAAATTCAGTTCATGCTTAGTATTTTGGAGTTTTTTAGAACGGCTTCTTCTGTCAAGATAGAGGGCTGTCGGTCCTTCCTTGAGATATATGCGTTGCCACGTACAAACCGTTGTAAATGAAGTGATATTAAATTCGGCTGCCGTTTTCCGCGCAGATAAACCATGTTTACGCATATACTCAATTATGGATACCTTGAAATCTCCAGAGTAAGTTCTATTTTTTACTATTAACCCCTCTAATCCATGGTGCAAATAGGCATCAATCCACATTTGGATTTGACCTCTAGTTATACCAAAATGCCTTACAGCTTCCTGTTGTGTATAGTTCTCTTCCAAAACAAACTGCACTACTTCAAGTCATTTCTAAGGAGTCTTATACATTGGCGAGTCTTTCTAAGCGCAATTCTCCTTATCCTCGAAAATATATTTCCCATAATTTGGCTACCCATCTTGTGAGTACTTATAAACTCCCGACCGAAATCTTTCGGTCGGGAGTTATCATACGATTCTCTAATGCCTAAATTAAATATTGCTCCTATAGCTAATTTACCTAGTTTTGCTTAGAATTTAAAGTTAGTGGTTAATCCTAAATGATCTTTGTATGAAGTAAAGCCCGATTTATTACTGTCATAAGGTTTCAGTTTATAATAAGCAACTGATACGTCGATATTTTTAGCAGCTACGTAGTTGACGGTTGCACCATAACCCTTTGCCCCATTTCCGCCAATGGCATCTCCGCCAGTAACCATTAGAAGGTGTCCCCATAACTCTGGGTCAATAGACCAGTTGCCAAACTTCATATAATCTAGGGTGACACCATAACTACCAGGAGTTGCAACGTCAATACCTTTCCATTGCAGCCTTGTCAACCAACCACTCCGCTGTGCATCATGTGGGAGACTATCAGCATGATTTTTAATGGTCTCGGCTGCAAGAGTAAAATCACCCAGCTTGGTATTAACGCCGTAGGCAACCTGTCTAAAATTGTAATTGTAACCTAAACGCGTGGTAACATCTTGGGGATTAAGAGCATCAAGATAAGCCACAGTGAAATTAACATTATCTGTAGCCTTGATAGTTAGATTAGCAATCGCGGCATTTACTGAAGCGTTATTAAACGCCCCTGCATCATATGTATTTAAATCAACGTAGCCCCCAGATAGAGAAACTTTGCTGAAATCATAGGTCGCATAGGCGCCATCAGCCGTCCAACACCACAACATTCCTTGACCTAAAAAAGGCATAATACGACCGGCTGATATGCTATAGTTTTTATTTGTCCATAAAAACTCAGCTTGGTCAAAACGAATCTTATCTGCCGAAGAATATCTTCCAGTAGCACCATCTGTCCTATTACTATAAGCAGTTTTTTGAAGAGTGCCTTTAAATTTTACATTTTCAGATACGTCAGATTCCATGTCAAGAAAAATCTCTTCCTGCATGTACGAAGGCTTTATATTATTGCTGTTATTTCCATTTAGAGCATCGTTCTTTGCGTAATATAGCTGGCCTCTACCCGAAATTTTTATTGATGGTGACGTTTTTTCCAGTTTGTCAACACGTACACCAAGACCTTTTAGTTCATCGCCGAATTCTACTTTGAGTTTTGCTAAAACAGCTTGCGATTCTTGATCTAACTGACTCGATTTAGACTTTGACATAGCTTTAGCCACGATTACAGCCATTTCATACCTGGTAAGTGGCTTGTCGCCTTTAAAAGCTCCATCACCAAAACCGTCTACAATACCGGCCTTGGCCAAGGCCTGAATGGAATCATAAGCCCAATGCTTGGCAGGAACATCGTCAAAAGGATTTGCAGTTGCGGCCAGGCTTGTCCCGGCAACAGCAAGCGCCATAACGGCTGCGAAAGCTAGAGTAACCTTTTTCTTGTTTTTTATAATTATCCCCCCACTATTGAATTGGAAACTCCATTGTATCCGATTCAACCCAGAGCAAACGACGTGCTTTTACCCAATTAGACCCTTACGATAAGCATTCGAGAATTTGCGACATAACCGGTCCTGTCCCAATAGTACTTGAGTAGCTAACAAGGCACTTTGGAGATCCTTATCCAACGGATCCATGATAGCAGAATCCATTCCCTCATAAAGTGCCAGACAGAAAAAGTAACGGTTCACCAATTTCCGCAAAGGCATTCCGAAAGAAACATTGCTCAAACCGGAAGTAATCTTAACCTCTGGGAACTCCTGCTTTATTTGCCGCATTGTTTGTAAAAAGCATAGTACCGAAGTGTTGTCGGTAGAAACTGCGCTTACAAGCGGGTCGATATAAAGCTTGTTCTGGGGAATGCCATAGTCACTGGCTTTCTTAACAAGGCTTCTGGTTACCTCTAACCGGGGTTCAACAGTGGTGGGAATACCTCTGTCATCGACAGTCAAACAAATAACGTTAAAGCCGTAATCACGCACTAAAGGATATACTTGATCTGGCTTGTTGCCTTCTTCCGATACCGAATTAATCATACCAGGTTTTTTAACAAGAGGAATTACCGCCTTTATTGCTTCGGGATTAGGGCTATCAATACAGATTGGTGTGTCAACAGCTTCTTGCACACATTCGATAAGCCATTTCAAGGTTTCAATTTCAATGTCTACTTCCGTCCCTGCGCAAACATCAATATAATGAGCACCAGCCTCTGTTTGTTTAACAGCCAGATTTTGAATGAATGCCTTATCTTTTTCTCTAATGGCATTAGCTACCGACTTAATCGTTCCGTTAATTTTTTCTCCAATGATGATCATCTTAGCGTCCCATCCAATCTTTGCAGATTCTTACTGCTTTGGCGGCATTAGTAGTCCAGCCGTCCGCACCAATCCTTTTACATGACTCCGCGGTTACAGGGGTACCGCCCACAAGAATTTTTACTTTGTCCCGCAGACCGGCTGCTTCTATTGCCTCTACCGTATCTTTCATGCCTTCAAGGGCTAGCGTTAACACACCGGCCATGCCTACAACATCAGGCTGCCATTCTTTGACCTTGGCTACAAATGTAGCGGCCGGAACATCTACCCCGATATCGTTAACTTCAAACCCCGCAGCTTCTACCATGGACCGGAAAATGTTTTTGCCGATATCATGAATATCTCCTTGCACAGTCCCAAGTAACAGCTTACCTACCTTTTGATCTGAGCCATTGCCTAGAACCGGCTTTAACAATTCGATTGCTGCTTGCAGTATTTCTCCGGAAAAAATCAGATCTCCCACATAATACTCACTTTTTTCAAATAGGTTTCCGACTATAACCATGCCATCCTGGCAGGCTTTCACTACTTCCATAGCTTCTTCCTGAGTAGGATTGGTTGTTAAGAATTCTTCAAGCATTCCCATCAATGTTTGCTCATCTAGTTCCCCTAATGCCTGGCTAATTTTATCCAAATCTACTGACATATAATCCTCTCCTCTTGTTACCACATGTAATTACATGTTGATTTGTATTGAGGGAAGCACTACCAGATATTGTAGCACCAACCTTCACATAATTTCTATTTATATACGCCGTATTCCCTAACAAAGTCTAGTACAGCCTTAAGATTCTCAACTTTAACATCCCCAGGAGCCATAAGGCACTTATCGAATCCAAAAATATACCCGCCGCCTGGTGCCGCTGCATCGATAATCTCCTGTGCCTTCTTGATGCATTCTTCTTTTGTACCATCCTTTAACAGAGTCAAGGGGTACCCGCCTGTCAGGCACATTGTTTTTCCTAACTTTTCCTTAGCTAATTTCATATCTGCATGTTCCATCATGCCAAGAATCTTTTTGGGCGGTAGTTCTTGTAGGTAATCGTAGAATCTCATCCAATCCCCTTCAAAAAAGATAACCATCCCATAGCCATCATCGGCTAATCTCTGCACTAATTTTTTAAATGTTGGCCAATAGAGTCTTTCAAAATCTTTTGGTTTTAAATAAGGAGCAATATGGAGGGGAATACTTATCAGGGGAAATTCGGCTGCTGGGCCCGGGAATCCAGCTTCTGCCATTCGTACCATTAACGGGAGCAACGCTTCACAGGCTCTTTCTACGTGGTCCGGACGTCGACGAATATCTAATGATACTCCCTTCATAGTCCGCAGGAAGTCAGATAGTAGATCAATAGGCGCTTCTGTTATACTCCCCATAGCTATGGGAATTCCGTACTCTTTTTGAAGTTTTTCATTCCAGCGCCCCGCCGTTGAATAAATATCCCCATTAATAGTAGATGCTTTAGAAAGGGCTAACGCACTGCCAAGACCCGGCTTAGCTAGCTCAGTGTATAGTCTGGGAAGAGCTTTATTTGCGATAAACGAGAACGGATCTGCAACAAGTTCCGGGTATTCATCATCTTGCATTCCCATAACCTCGGGGTGCTGCATAATACCGCTTATCTTACTTTGAACCCAGGTTTTTGCTCCAAGCGATCCATAGAAGAGTGGACTTCTAACGTAAACGCCGTCTGTCGCATCTAAATCAAAATCAATTGCTATCTTCTCAAAGGCTTTACCGATCGTATTTATATCCCACATGGCATCTTTTACTGAATATCCGGCATAATCAACCGCCCAAGTAGGCTCTATCATAAAGTATATTGGTACGCAGTCAGGCTGCTCTAAACTTATAGCTGTCTTTACACGGTTAATTCTCTGCTCATACAATTTTTCGGCAGTTTCAGCATTCATCTTAGCATGCTCTCCAATCTTTGCAGATTCTTACTGCTTTGGCGGCATTAGTAGTCCAGCCGTCAGCGCCAATTCTTTTACACGACTCCTCGGTTACTGGCGTTCCGCCGACAAGGATTTTTACCTTATCCCGTAAGCCGGCTGCTTCTATTGCCTCTACTGTATCTTTCATACCTTCAAGGGCTAGCGTTAACACACCGGCCATGCCTACAACATCAGGCTGCCATTCTTTGATCTTGGCTATAAATGTAGCTGCCGGAACATCTACCCCGATATCGTTGACTTCAAACCCCGCAGCTTCTACCATGGACCGGAAAATGTTTTTGCCGATATCATGAATATCTCCCTGAACAGTACCCAGAAGCAATTTGCCTACTGTTTGCCCTGCTCCGCTGCCTAAAACTGGTTTTAATTTTTCGATTGCTGCTTGCAGTATTTCACCAGAAAAAATCAGATCACCTACATAATACTCGCTTTTTTCAAATAGGTTTCCGACTATAACCATGCCATCCTGGCAGGCTTTCACTACTTCCATAGCTTCTTCCTGGGTAGGATTAGTTGTTAAGAATTCTGCAATCATTCCCATCAATGTTTGCTCGTCTAGTTCCCCTAATGCCTGGCTAATTTTATCCAAATCTACTGACATATAAATCCCCCTTAATTACATGTTTTTTTAGAAAGGCATCACTAAGGATAAGTAATGCCTGTCCTCATCTAACTCTTAGCTATACTATCAAACCCATTACCATTAAAAAGGTAACATCATCTGCCATATCCCAGGTAGCAGCAGCGGCAGCAGCAATTTCTGCATCTTCTGGACGAGTAGCAAATCCTTCTCTTGCCTCTTCCCAAGACTGTAAAAGCGTTTCCTTTTCACTCATTATCATTTTCCTCCTTTTATTTATACACCCCATACTCTTTGACAAAATCAAGCACAGCCCTTAAGTTTTCAATTTTAGCGTCACTGGGAGCCATCAGAATCTTATCGAAGCTGAAAATATATCCACCGCCTGGCATTGCCGCATCCATGATCTGTTTCGCCTTATCTATACATTCTTCTTTGGTTCCGTGCTGCAATAAAGTTAAGGGATATCCACCCGACAAACACATTACCTTTCCCAGTTTTTCCTTCGCAACTTTCATATCTGCATTTTCCATTATTGCATATATTTTTTTAGGTGGCAGTTCCTGCAGGTAATCATAATATCTAGTCCAATCACCTTCAAAAAAGATATTGAGCGTATAACCATCATCAGCCAACGTTTCAACTAGCTTTTTAAATGTAGGCCAATAAAATCTTTCAAAATCCTTTCGCTTGAGATAAGGCGCTATATGAAGCGGCATACCTACACAAGGGAAATCTGTTGCAGGTCCTGGAAATCCGGCTTTTGCCAACCGAATCATGAGGGGCAGCAACGCTTCACAGGCTGATTCCACTTGATCTGGTCGCCGGCGAATATCCAGCGCCACCCCTTTCATAGTCCGCAGGAAATCGGAAAGTAAATCGATCGGTACTTCCGTAAAGCCACCACCCGAAAAAACTACTCCATACTCATTCTGAAGCCTTTCCATTCCGCGTCCCGCTGTTGCAAGAATATCACCCATTATAGTCGAGGCTTTGGCCAAAGCTAATGCGCTACCCAGACCGGGCTTAGCCAATTCAGTATACAGTCTAGGAAGAACCTTATTTGCGATAAATGGGAACGAATCAGCAATAAGCTCCGGGTATTCATCCTCATACATTCCCATAACCTCAGGATGTTGCATGATGCCGCTTATCTCACTTTGTACCCAGGTTTTAGCACCAAGTGAATTGTAATACAAAGGGCTTCTCACAAACATACCATCCATGAAATCAAAATCAAAATCCGTTACAACTTTTTCTGTGGCTTTAACGATTGTGTTCATATCCCATAAAGCTTCTTTAATGGAATACCCAGCATAATGGGCCGACCAAGTAGGCTCAAGCATTAAACAGCTAGGAACACGATCCGGTTCTTCCAAGATTAATGCTTTCTTTATACGTCCCAATCGTTCCTGATACAGTTTGTCACCGCTTTCAGCATTCATCGTAACCCTCCTCCGATTTTTTAAAATTATTAAGATGACAACTAAGCCTTATAGATACAGCCTTACCGGACATTAGTCCAGCCTTCGTAAAGATTTTCACGGTTCCGCAAACCGGCTGCTTATAATGCCTCTACCGCATCTTTCATAACTTCGAGAGCTAGTGTTAATTTCCCGGTCTTACCGACAACATAAGGCTGTCATTCTTTGATGTCGGTTACGCCACCGTTAGATAGCTTTGTATTACATGTAATTACAAGTAGTTTTGTAAAGATAGGCATCACTAATAGTAGAAAGTAATGCCTATCGTCAATAATTTAACTATACTATCAATCCCATTACCATTAGAAAGGTAACATCATCTGCCATATCCCAGGTAGCAGCAGCGGCAGCAGCAATTTCTGTGTCTTCCGGACGAGTGGCAAATCCTTCTTTTGCCTCTTCCCAAGACTGTAAAAGCGTAACTTTTTCACTCATAATCAGTCCTCCTTTCTATGTATTACCTCGTACTTTCAAATCTCAAGTTCGTGAGTTCTAAGCTGCCAGTTCCATACTTACTTGTAATTACAAGCTGATGCTATCATGCCTTTTCTATTGCTGTCAATACATTTTTTACCTACTGACTAATTGAGGTGTTGTTTGAGCGTAGTATAGGCACCATTGATAGCACGCCTAGAATTACTAAGGTTATACCAATGTACAAGAACGTGGGTGCTATTGTTTGGATATGCAACATAGCTTTATATATGTTCAAAGCATATGATGAAAAGAAGGTACCTAAGTTAACACTAACGGCCATTATTGCCATGGTAGCCGAAATTACGCTAGGCGGTACTATCATCGAGGCGTGCATAAAGTAGAAGGAAAGGCCGATTCCATACGCCATTCCTGCTAGGAGGCACATTGCCCCAACTATCCATATATTTGAGGGAAAGCTTAGCACTATATAGGCTGCACCCATCACGAAATAAGCAGTTATAGGTGTAGCACTTTTAAGCCGTAAATAAATAGGTGAGAAAAGAAGCGAGCCACATAAGCTTCCTATTGTACCCACAGAAGTAAGAATGCCGGCTGTAGAAGCATCTCCTAACTGTATTTCTTCTAAATAGAGTGCTATATAGTAACACACTATGCAGTAGAGTGCATTAAATAAGAAAAAAGCTATAGCCACCGTACTAACCTGAGTAAGAGGAAGTCGTTCCGCTCGTTCCGAAGATTTTTCCTTCCCTTCAGGCGGTGTTTTTGGCAGGTAAGCGAATATCATAATGAGAATTGGTATTCCTAATAAGTAGATATAGAAAGAATTCTTCCAGTCATCAACCGCGAGAAAGCCTGATATTAAAGACATGATTATCCCGATTCCAGCCATGATTCCATTATATAATCCAACCATGGAGCTGCGTTCTGCTTCCTCTATATATACTTCAGCTATCAGCCCCATCGCAGCAACAGAAACTATCCCGAAAGCAAATCCGACAAGCGCCCTCATTGCTACTATGTAATATATATTGGTAAATAAAGCACCACCACAAGTTGCAATAATAAAAATGATATAGGCACCAATCAAAAGATGCTTTTTACTGATTTTTTTCGCAAGAATACCACATAAAAGCGATGAAAAGACTGCGATCAACATAGGCCCAGTCAATATAAAATCCAAAAGAACAGGATCTGCATCCGGTAATGCAGAATAAATACCGCCAATTGCAGGAATAATCACCAAATCCGCCATACACGCAAAGCTAACTAACAAAATGGTTACCTTTACCAAAAGGGTGTTTATCATTATACACTCTCCTTTTATAAGTTGGCTCTTTTTATTAACAAAATATCTCCTTCTTCTATTGCCTCCCTCCAATCCTTCGCTACTATATCTTCGTAGAGTTAATCACATTAACAGTTATTTAGCAATCATACACTCACGAAGCTACGATATCCCCCGTCATTATATTTACTTGTAATTACAAGTAAATATTAACATTCATTGTCACTCAAGTCAATATCTTAATAATTAGATTTTTCCTAATTTTTTTAAGATAATTATCTTAGCAAATATTGCCTTCTAAAAGGGAGATCTCCGCAGATAATTTTCAAATACAGCTGAAACCCGTCTAATGCCAGCGTCAGACGGGTTTCTGATATTATTTGCTGTGATCCTCCTTGGGATTTTGATTTCATAGGGTCTTAAGCAGATACTTGCCGGCAAAAGGCAACTGCTGCACCAGCATCAGCTGCATATCCGTCTGCGCCTATTTCCTTAGCAAATTCTTCGCTAATCGGTGCGCCGCCGACAAGGACTTTGACTTGATTAAGCAGTCCTTTTTCCTCCAGTGCCTGAATTACATTTTTCATCTGTAGCATAGTAGTTGTAAGCAAGGCGGCAAGCCCAACAACCTGAGCATTATGTTTCTCAACTAAGGCAACGAATGTTTCTGCAGAAACGTCAATACCTGCGTCTATGACCCTAAACCCCGAACTTTCCAGCATCATTTTAACTAGATTCTTGCCAATGTCATGTAGGTCGCCTTTGACGGCACCCAATACCACAATACCAGCGGACGTCATGTCTTTTTCCAGGATCAGTGGTTTGATGATATCTAAGCCGATGTTCATTGCTTTTGCACTCATCATTACCTCTGGAACGAACATA
>NZ_DATMYD010000020.1:0-45570 GCF_035561155.1 Sporomusa sp.
TCTTCGCACGGTATATCTTGTTAAGTTGGCAGCACCGCCAGCAGTCCGATGAACGCACTTTAGGCGGATTATTCTTGTCCATGTGTGATGAGCTTAGCAACTTAGAGTGGGCAGTTGCCTTGCAGCAATTGCTTGAGATATGAATGATGTTTCAAAAAAGGTAAAGAAATTAGTCGTGAAGCTAATCAAAAGTCAACTACAGCACTGGTTTGCAGGACTACCCAGCTATATCAAGGCTTACCTGCCAAATTTGTGCTGCGAAAGTTGAGTTATATTAAAAATAGACTATCTACGGATAGTCTATTTTTAATACTAGCTGTAAGCAATCGTAAGAGCAACCTGACAGTGAGGGTAAAGTCGCGGTAGTAGTTTGACAGGACGATGGCATGCATGATTAGTTAAAAGCCACCCCATAATAATACAAATACGACGTATAGAAAAGATAAAGATTGGCAAGTCTTATTTATTAGGAATTATCCAAAATAACAACTGAGTTTGCACAATAGAAAGGGAGTTAAATACGGTGAAAAGTAAAACAATTCGAGAATCGGCGGTTACGATGTCTATGGTGATGATTCCTCATCAAGCAAATGTTGCAGGAAATGTTCATGGTGGCGAAATAATGAAGATGATGGATAATGCTGCCTATGTAGTGGCGCATAAGCATGCCCGTGCGAATGTTGTGACAGCTAGGGTAGATGAACTGATATTCCATCAGCCAATATATGTCGGCAATTTAGTAACTTGCCACGCTTATTTGACGTTTGTCGGTAAATCTTCGATGGAAGTTTCAGTCGTTGTCGAAGTGGAGGATCTTTATAAAGAAGGTTCGCGAAACTGTGCTTTAACAGCATTGTTTTCAATGGTCGCACTGAATGCCGGCGGCCATCCAATGTCCGTGCCTCCTTTAGAGTTGACAACAGATCAAGAGAAGGCGGTTTTTGAGGAAGCTAGTCAAAGATACGAAGCAAATCGAAACAAAAAAAGAGCATGTATTATACCCAAAAGCGTAACTTAAGAAGGTAGAGCCCTTAGCCGAAAATCCGCGAATTTTGCGGTTTTTTTTTGTTTCCCGCCTGACATGGGCTATTTCAGCATTTTAGAAGGTGACACGTGCTTATATTTTTTAAACAGGCGGCTAAAGTAGTTGCTGTCATTAAACCCGACAGCCAAGGCAATCTCGGTGATATTAAGATCACTTTCCCGTAACAGGGTCACCGCTTTGTTTAAGCGAAGATGGTTGATGTATTCAGTCGGTGATTTGCCAGTGAGGTTTTTAAACAGCCGGCAAAAATAGTGGTCGCTCATATTGGCCATGGAGGAAAGCTGACTGAGGCTGAGTTTTTCCGTGTAATAACAGTCCATGTATTCTAACACTGGGCTAAGGCGATCTAAGGTTTTGCGCTGACGGTCCTTCTCGGTCTCACTGATCGTTTGTTCCCCATAAAAGCGCAGCAGCAAAACCAGGATGCGATAAATGTACGCTTTAACAGCCAGTTCATATCCCAGTTCCTGGCGATAGTATTCGTCGATGAGATGACGCACCTCCGCCAGCAGTTCGTTATTCTGATCGATCTGATTGCGGAAGAGAATCCTGTTTTGCACTAGGGGCGTCATGTATTTAGTCTGGCATAAATCTATCTTGTTGCTATGAATGAATGAAAGGTCAAATTCCACTACGTAATAAACAAGTTGTGGGGATAAATTTTCGCCATAGTGTAAGTCATTACTATTGATGATGATTAGCTCCCCGGGACCGACCCTAATGGGACGGGAATTGCAGTAGATCAAGGCTTCACCTTGCTCAAAATAGAGTAGCTCAAAATTCTCATGCCAGTGGCACTCGATAACAGTCCCTAGTCGCTGGTGTTCGCTGCGGTGGATGTCTACTGGAAAATCGCGGTTTATACTATGGTCACACTTCAAACTGTTTTTGGCGATATTCATAAAATCACCTCTGTCAATTTTGTGCTATATTCTAACAACATTGTTCATGAACCATAAGGTATTTATAAGTACAATAGTATCATATCCAATATTTTCATAGCAACTTCATGCTAATATCCTAAACCACTACTTTGATCCGATGACCAAGCCGCTCTAAGACTCCCATCTTCTACAAGTGGGAGTTAAGAGCGGCTAAGTCCCTGGATAAGGTCGACTAAACTTCAGATGGGGTTAAAACCCCACCTGAAGCTAAGTCTTACTTTATGTGAGCCCGCTGATTTTTGTTAGGGTTATATCATACTTTGGCTGTGATGTATGTTCATAAGGGGGAGAATGATGGCCAAAATTGCTAAGATTATTGCTCGAGACATTATAAATTTTCGGGGTAATCCTACGGTTGAAGTAGACGTGGTTCTGTCGGACGGAACAATTGGCCGTGCCACCATACCCGCTTACATTTCTCGCAGTTTGTATGAAACGGTAGCAGTCCGTGGTGGCAGTAAAAGGGGATGCTTTGGTCAAAACACAATGAAGGTGCTGGAGATTGTAAATAATATAATTGTGCCCAAGGTTGTGGGTATGGATGCTCTAGACCAGGCAGGGGTTGACCGTATTATGCTGGAGTTGGATGGCATGTACAACAAAGAGATTGTAGGTGCCAACACCAGCCTTGGGGTCTCTTTGGCTGTCGCGAAAGCGGCTGCTGCCTCGCTCAATATGCCACTCTACCGGTATCTTGGCGGCTTTAACACCAAGCAAATGCCTGTGCCGATGGTGAATATTTTAAGCGGGGGAAAACATAACAGCAACAATCTCGATTTTCGAGAATTTATGATTGTGCCAGTGGGAGCAGGTTCTTTTGCTGAGGCTATTCGGATGTGTACTGAAGTTTACTATACACTAAAAGGTATTCTTGAAGATTGTGGTCGGAGCACTTACATTGGCGAGGCTGGCGGTGTTGTTCCGAACTTAGCGTCCAATGAAGAAGGGTTGGCTGTTCTTCTCGGAGCCATTAATAAGGCTGGCTATAAGCCCGGTAAACAAATTGCTCTGGCTCTTGATGTGGCAGCCACGGATTTTTTCGAAGACGAAGCATATAATTTGCCTGGAGAAGGATTTATTAAAACACCGGTTGAGATGGTGGAATATTACACTAGACTAGTAGACGAATATCCGATAATCTCCATCGAAAATGGCATGGCGAGAGATGATCGTAAGGGCTGGGAGTTGTTTTACCGGCGGCTGAGCGGCAAAATCCAACTGGTGGGTGATGACCTTTTTGCTACTAATATTGAGCGATTAGGGCAAGGCAGCGACAACAAAATCGGAGACGCCATCCTGATCAAGGTTAACCAGAGCGCCACACTTTCTGAAATCCTCGATAAAATTATAATTGCAAAAAATGCTGGATATACCTGCATTATTTCCCACAGCTCAAGTGAAACAGAAGACACTGTGATTGCGGATATCGCCGTAGGTGTAAACGCTGCTCAAATAAAAGGAGGTGCACCGGCTCGTACCGAGCAGGTTGCTGTGTATAATCAGCTTCTCCGTATAGAAGAAGAATTGGGGAAGGTTGGGAGTCGAATGGAAAAGAGTTTGAAATATAATTTGGGTATTTACAAATAAAACCAGGTACTGCTATAATATGGTTAGTTTGATCTAACTAATAAAGAGAGGCTAAAGGGAAAGAAGGTGAAGGATATAATGGAAGCGGAAGCTTTAATTGTAAAATACATAGATATTCTATCAGAATCCATGCGGCAATCCACGAGGAAATATAAGGAAGAAGCAAATGGCGGAGAGTTGTTTAATTTAACTATTACACAACTGCATTATCTACATGCGATTAATGAAATGGATGGCCCTACCTTTAAACAGTTGGTAGAAAAGTTTAATGTCCAAAAATCTACTGTCACGGACATCGTTAACAGATTAATCAAACGTAATATGGTTTATAAGCAGCAGTCGGAGGAAGATTTACGAGTTTTTCATTTATATTTAGCGGAAAAAGGGAAAGAGTTGTTAGCGATTGAGAGCATGGGTTATTATCATTTTGCCTGCAGGATGACAAAGTGTCTTGCTGATGATGAGACAAGACAGTTTACAGAGCTCTTAAGAAAAATTGTTACTGACATCGACAAATAAAAATTTAGGCATATAGTTAGTTAGGTGTAACCAACTATAAAACGGACTAATTATTCTAGGGAGGCTTTTGAAATGAATGTAAAATCGTATGCAGTATTGGCTAGTCTAATTATTGTTCTGATAACAGCGAGTATAGCATTTGCGTCTGCAGACCAAGCAGAGGCAGTCAGTATGCCGCAAGCTCTATTAATTACAAAAGGTACAATCATTAAAGTTCAAGCAGTGGATACCATAAGTTCCCAACAAAAAAAACAAAATGACAAAGTTCATTTTAAAGTCATAGAAGACCTTACGATTGGGGACGTTACAATAGTTCCGGCTAATACTGAGGTAGCGGCCATCGTAACAAAAGTAAAAAAAGCTGGTCCTTGGGGCCGCGATGGGCAGATTGAAGTTACCTTCTCAGAGATTAAAACAATGGAGGATCATGCGTTACCTGTAACCGGTACCCTTCAGTTACTAGGTGGTAAACAAAATTTTTTAGTAAAATATTCGTTGGGCGGGATCTTTATAAAAGGAAAAGAAGCAGTGATAAAGGCTGGAACACCGGTAAATCTAAAAATTAAAGAAGATACGCAAGTCACCAGAGCTGAGTTGTCCCCTAAGCCCAATGACAATGATTAGCTACGACTACAAAAACATAAACTACGGAGAGCGGGAACCTAGCAATATCTACCTGATGACTGGTATCAGTGGAATATTAGTTTTTCTGCATGAAGATTCTAGGGGGGAATTAGCTTGCATAATGAAAAATCTATTTCTTTTGATTCCTATGAGAAAATGGCTGAATACTATTTTGAATTTGTAGATACTAAACCTTTTAATGCATATTATGAAAGGCCGGCTACCATATCATTACTTCCGTGCGTTAAAGGAAAAAAAGTTTTAGATGCTGGATGTGCTGCAGGTTGGTATAGTAAGTGGCTAATTGAACAGGGAGCCGAGGTTACAGCATTAGATTTTAGTCCTAACATGATAGAGATGACCAAAAAGCGAGTTGGAAATAAGGCTGACGTTGTAAGAGCTGATCTAAATGAGCCACTAAACTTCATTGCAGATAGGTCTATAGATATTGTACTATCATCTTTAACACTTCATTATCTTAAAGACTGGAATATCGTAATGACAGAGTTTGGTAGAATACTCAAGCACTCCGGTTTCTTAGTTTTTTCTGTGCATCATCCATTTATGGATTTTATATATTTCAATAGAGAGAACTACTTTTTAACAGAACTTTTAGAAGATGAATGGGAAACTAATAAAGAAAAAGTAAAGGTTCAATTTTATCGAAGGCCTTTGTGTAAAATCATCTCGTCTGTAATTGAAGCAGGATTCACAATTGATAAATTAATAGAACCTATGCCGACAGAAAAATTCAAAGAATTGCAACCTAAAATATATAAAAAATTAACCAAAAATCCTCACTTCCTTTTTTTGAGAGCAAGAAGAGGGCTACCAGACTGGGCTTAAGAACCATAGTCACAGAATAGTAAAGTTACGCAAGCTGGCACCTTTTTCGAAGGTGTCAGCTTTGTTTTTTGAGCTTGTCCCCTGGTCGGCGTAAAATATTTTTTCCAGAACAAGGTTTTTGTCGTCAAAATATCGAAAAAAGATGTAATCACAGTAGTATTGTCATGTAGAGTCGAAATATTTAAGAGAAGAGGTATTTTGGTGCAAGCTTTGGCATTGTGGCTAGACAAAACCTTGAGCAGAATTTTACTTGCTTTGCTGATATTTGTAACAGGTTTATTACTTGCTGTCGGTTTTATTACTAATAAATTTGAAGCAAATATCTATGATTACCGCCGGCAAGAGCTCAAGCGCATTGCTGAGGTTGCGCGGCATTCGATAGAGCCTGTTATTGTACAGTACCGCACCGGGCTATTGTCACGGCAGACCGCGTTAGACAAAGTGCGCGACAGTGTCCGGACTATGACTTATAGTGATATTTTTGGCGCAAACTATGTGTTTATGAGCTCTTACCAAGGCATAATGCTTGTGCAGCCCTTTGAGCCAAGGTTGGAAGGCAGTGATCAGAGTCAACTTAAAGACGCGCACGGTTTGCCGATCATATCCTTGCTTATTGATAAAGCACGTCAAGGTGAGGGCTATGTTACCTACGATTATCATCCACCTGGACGCGCCCAGCCGCAACAAAAGGTTTCTTATGTAGTAGGCATTCCTGAGCTTGAAGCTTATATCGGCACAGGTATGTATGTAGAAGATATTCAAACAAGCTACAAAAAGTTCCTGTTGCAACTTCAGGGCGTATTCCTGCTCTTCTTTTTACTGGTAATGGGGGCGCAGTATACCTTGCTGCAGCCGATGTTTAGTAGCTATCAGCGGTTAATTCATGCCTTTGACCGGCTAAAGAATAATCCGGAGGAAGCCCTGATGCTTTCTCCATTAATCTACCGTAAAGGTTCGGAAGCCGAACGGCTAATTACCGGCTTTAATGCCATGCTGACCGATATGTGGGCAAAAAATGTGGCCATGCTGCAGGCGCATGAGGAATTAACCCAAAGCCACGAAGAGCTAACAGCCGGTAATGAAGAACTTATCGCTTTGTACACGCAGTTAACAGCAGCTAATGAGTTGCTCCAAAAAAGCGAAGAACGGTACCGCTTGGCTATGGAAGGTGTTAACGATGTTATTTATGATTGGGATCTGCGTACAAATAAAATAGCGTTATCAGAGCGCTGGAACGATATACTGGGTCTGTCTGCCGCCGAGGGTGTTGACATTCATACACATTGGGAAGCAAGGATACACCCGGAGGATAAAGCCGTCCGGGAGCAGGCGATGACCGAGCATTTCGCAGGGAAAACGCCGTTTTATTCTGCCCAATATCGTGTTATGAACCAAGCGGGAGAATATCTTTGGGTATTATCACGGGGAAAAGCTCTGTTTGATATAGCGGGCAGGGCAATCCGTATGGCAGGTTCTTTTACTGATACCAGTGAGCATAAACGACGGGAGTCAGAAATCTGGAGATTGGCCTACCGGGATCCACTAACCGGACTTGCTAATCGGAGGTTGCTAACCGAACGGTTGCGCAGCGAACTGGTAATGGCTCAAAGCGGTCAAGGCAGCGGCGCCATGCTTTATCTTGATCTGGATAATTTTAAGCTTGTTAACGACTCTTGCGGTCATATGCAAGGCGACCAACTCCTTATTGAAGTAGCAGACACGCTTGTCAGATTAGTGGATGAGCACCATTTAGTAGCCCGTTTGGGTGGTGATGAATTTGTTGTATTGCTGACAGATGTTTGTCAGGCCGCAGATATAGCCGAGTATGCGACAAACCTGCTCAGAGCCCTAGCTAGAGAAGTTAATTTGTGTGCCCATCCTTTCTTTCTGTCGGTTAGTATAGGTATTGTATGTTATCCGCTCGACGGCACTGAAGTTGACGAAATCCTAAAAAATGCCGATACAGCGCTCTATGCAGCTAAAAATGCAGGTAAGAACGGCTACCGCTTCTTTGAAGCTTCCATGCACGAAACCCTGATTCAAAAACTCAACATGGAGCGTAGTTTGCGGGCAGCAGTCAGTAATGAAGAGTTTTTGCTGTATTTTCAGCCTATAGTATATTTGGCAACAGGACGGATTTCCGGATTTGAGGCCTTATTACGGTGGAATAATCCCCAAAGAGGCCTGGTATCCCCGGGAGAGTTTATTCCGCTGGTGGAAGAGTCGGGGCTTATTGTCCCGATTGGCAAATGGGTTATGCAGACGGCCTGCGCGTTTGCCCGCAAATTGACTGATATGGCTTATGCCGATACTTATGTTGCCGTTAACGTTTCAGTTAAACAGCTTGCCTGTGATGATTTTGTGCCGATGGTTAGGGCAGCCTTACACGAGGCAGCTTTACCGCCTACGATGTTAGAAATTGAGATTACCGAAACAATACTGATGAATTCGGAATGCTTTAATACCAATATCGCCAAACTCAAGGAGCTAAAAGATATCGGAGTCCGTATTGCTCTTGATGATTTTGGGACAGGGTATTCCTCGTTAACGTATCTGAAGCAATTGCCCATTGATGTCGTAAAGATTGATAAGGCGTTTGTGGACGATTTGACCGCAGGCGGGAAAAATGTTCCGCTTATGGGCTCTATTATAGCTCTGGCGCATAACTTGGGTCTCGAGGTAGTGGCCGAAGGTGTGGAGACAGAAGAGCAGTGTAGCTTGCTGCGGGAGTGGCAGTGCGATTCTATCCAGGGCTATTTAATCAGCCGCCCTGTTCCGGAAGCAGTGGCGTTGGAGGGCATCAGCCTTCAGGACAGAGAATAGATAACCCGGCAGCCGAATTATGGCTGCCGGGTATTTTCCTAAGATATGGACGTGCGGGACATAAGCATAGTCTATTTTGGCGGGTTTGGGAAGTAACATCAGAGAATAAGGGTCATATCAAACCACTGAGATCCACCATGCGTTGATTTTGAGATTCCGTTATTCACATAACCAAATGACTCATAGTAATGCACTAACCGATCCTTACACGTCAGAATGACGTTTCTTCGACCGGTATTCTTGGCTAGCTGAATAAAATGATTCATTAACTGAGCCGCAATTCCCTGTTTACGATATTCCGGGATTACGTCCAGTCCAAAAATAGTTTGGTTCTTACCATCTGGTATATGGTGCTGCGTGCTATGAAATAGTTCATCATAGATAATGGAACTGTTGGTGACACATCCGTTGATAAACCCAATCAGAATTCCATTTGCTTCAGCTACCAAGAAGGATTCGGGGAAAGCCGCAATCCTTTCCTTAAATGATTCCCGCGATGCAGCTTCTGCCGGAGGAAAACAGACTGCCTCTATCTCAGCTACACGGTCCAGATCTTCTGGACGAACTCCTCGAATCGTTACTTCTAGCATACGGTATCCTCCTATTTTATAATCTCAAGAATTGCAAATTAGCATCAAAATCCATTATATCACGGATCGCTAGTAACCGTCTCCTTGTACTCTTAACAAACATATAATCTTTTGTAGAAAAGGGTTTGTTAGTACTAAGTCGAATAATATTGATTCATAAAAGTCGAAATAGTATTGATTTATAAACAGTGACAGGAGATTACTTCAATGATCACCTTTTGCGAAAAGATAAAGGGATTGTTTTCGTATAATACAATTCCCGGTTTTACTAGACTACTGTTATTGATATCTAGCAGTGTGCTTACACTGTTTTTTTACATTTTTGTTTCACAAGAGGTTGAGACAACACGCGGTTACATCCTTAAAAACTTTGAACAGACGGTCAATATTCAACAGAGTATGATCGAGAATTGGTTCAATAATCATGCCGGGCAGGTAAAAACGTTCGCTGAGCTGCAGTCGACGCAAGACGGTGATGCAGAAGCAATAAAGAAAAATATCGAGGCAGTTTTACGTAACAACCCGGAATTTTGGGGGTTCTCTTTTATCGATGTAAATGGCTGGGCATACGAGGGAACTAACGTTTCAGACCGGGAGTACTTCAAGCAGAGCTTACTCGGAAAGTCGTATACTTCAGATATTCTGTATGGGAAAGTCACAAATAACCCGCTTATTGTCTTTTCATCTCCTGTTTTCGACCGCGGTGGCAATGTTATAGGAGTAGTTGCCGGGGGAGTAAGATTAACCACGATTAGCAAAACTATGGAACAGTTTCAATTTGGGTCGACAGGCGAAAGCTATCTTGTTGATCGTAACGGAATGATGGTCACGTCAACACAACTGGCGAGTGATGCTGCTGCTCGTGGAATGCCAAATACGAATGGGCGTATTAGTGTAAAAGGGACATACGGATTTGAACAGGCAATACAAGGAAAGTCGGGGTCGGAAGTATACACAGACTATCGCGGCCAACGTGTGTTCGGCGCGTTCTCCGCAATTGGAAATCCCGAGTGGATCATAATTGCCGAAGTAGATGAGGCTGAAATTTTGGCCCCACTACACAAAAAGCTTAGCATATTAGGCTTGGTATATCTCGCTTTATTAGCTATTTTAGTCTATTTGATCACCGCTTTTACACGAAGAATAAACCGACCGGTTTTTGATCTAGTAGCAATGGCTAATAAAGTAGAGAGTGGAGATTATGGTGCAGTATCATCCCAAGAAGGCTCATTTTCAAAAGCTCCTCAGGAATTACAGTACTTGAACAAGGCTTTTATTTCCATGTCGCAAGAATTAATTGCCACTATCGATGAACTGAACCAAGTGAATCATTTACTCGTAGAGGCAGAAGATAAATTCCGGAGTCTTGTAGAGAATTCCCTTGTTGGCGTTTCTTTTTTACTGGACGGGAAGATAACGTATTTAAACCCAAAGATGGAAGAAATGATTGGCTATACCACGGAAGAAGCGAAACAGTTGAGTAGTTTTCTTGAATATGTCCATCCTGATGATAGGGAACTAGTTCGGGAGAAACTTCGCAAGAGAATGGATGGAGAAACAGGTCATTTTAATTATGAGATTCGCATTCTTCGCAAAGATGGTTCGATCATCGATGTTTATATACTTACTAGCACCTGTATAATCAATGGGAAAAAGGCTATTTTTGGAAGTATGATTGACATTAGTGACCGAAAAAGATGGGAAAGTACACTAGAGTATGTTAGTTACCACGACGCCGGAACAGGTCTATATAACCGGGCTTACTTCGAACTTCAACTTAATCAGATGGCTACCTCTGACCGGGATATTGGTATTATTATGTGTGATGTGGATGGGTTGAAAATAATTAACGATTCATTGGGCCATTATGCTGGTGATGCGTTATTAAAGGCAGCAGCACAAGCGATCTCATTTGATGATAGACGAATTATTTCGGCGCGAATTGGCGGTGACGAATTTGCTCTGCTAGTGTGGGATGCTACAGAAGACAGCATGAAAACGTTGCGTAATAATATTGCCGCTAACATCGAATCGTATAAAAGAAGTAAGGGTTCGCTACCGTTGTATATTTCCCAAGGCAGTTGCTTAGGGAAAGGGTTTAGGGTACATGAGGTTTTACGTCAGGCTGATGATGACATGTATCAAGAAAAAAATACCAACCGGATGAAAAACAGGGAGCGGGTAATGCGGTATCTAGAAGTGTGCCCGAAGGTATATTCTAACAGGTAATACTATCTGTAATGCACAATAAAAGCGATATCTCATAACCTACCGAGAGATCGCTTTTACTTATTTTATTCAATTGCATCCCGAGAACATAAATCTAGACATAATAATATAGGGTACTGCAATAAAAGCTATTTTTGAGGGCACTTCTCTGGGGAGAGGAGGCAGATTTTGATTAAATTGTTTAAAGAAAGGACGCTATTATGGCCTATAAATTAGTCTGTATTGATGTTGACGGGACGCTTCTGAATAGTAAGCATAAGATTACCAATAGAACGAAAGAAACATTATTGAAGGCACATCAGCTAGGTGTTCATATTGTGATAAGTACGGGAAGAATGTATACTGATGCCGAATATTATTCTAATCTTATTGGTGTGAAGTCCCCGGTGATAGCATCAAACGGAGCTTTCATAAAGGAAAAAGATAATGATAAAGTGATTTACCAGGATGTTCTTGGCGAAAGTTTATCACTAGAATTGCTGGAGACATTTCGTAAACACAACACAAAGCCATATTTTTGTACTCCTCATAAGTTTTATTATGGAAATTTTATGTTTAAGCTTTTTTATATTGCATCTAAAATATTAGGCACGAGAAGCAACAAACTAGATATGGAATATATTTTTTCCTGGCAACAGTGGCAAAAAGTATTGAATAAAGAAAAAGATAATATTGTTAAATGTGAAATTATATATAGAGATACAGCTTTGATTAGTGATTTGCGGAATGAACTGAAAAATATTAAACAGTTAGAAATCGTTGATTCTTCAAAATATAATATTGAAATTACCCGCAAAGGGGTCTCAAAAGGAAAAGCAGTAGCAATGCTCGCATCTTTTTATGATCTGAAGCGTGAAGAGATAATAACCATAGGCGATAGTGAAAATGATTTATCTATGATAGAATATGCCGGTTTGGGTATTGCAATGGGAAATGCTTTGGATACTGTGAAAAAAAAGGCTGACTATATAACAAGTTCTAATGACAATGAGGGAGTAGCCAACGCAATAAATAAGTTTATTTTAGGAAACAGATTTTAAAAGAAGAGAAGCCGCTTGTGATTAAGTCACAGGCGGCTTCTCTGTCAAGCGAGACACCGGTATGCTTCGGAATGCCTTAAAAGCGAATACACATGAACTGTAGGGAGAATAGTAATTTAGGAGGTGTATTCCATTCCAAGCCATTGGCCTAGTAGATAGTAGTCAATAGCTGTATCATGGTTGATGATACTTATTCACTTACTTACCAATAAACTCCTGAACCACGTATACATCTCCACTCGAGGTGCTTACTACACCTACACCAACCTCAGTGTAACTGGAGTTAAGAATATTAGCGCGGTGACCTGAGCTATTCATGAACGCAGTTTCGGCAGTTGATACGCTGGTATTGACTGCTAAGTTTTCACCGGCCGTTTTGTAGCTAATGCCGGCTTTCGTCATACGGTCAAACGGGGATTGGCCTTCAGGGTTGTAGTGTGAAAAATAGCCGCGGTTAATCATATCCTTTGCATAGTTGCGTGCTAGGGTAGTTAATTGAGAGTTCGATTTTAGTGCCGGAAGTCCATTTTTTGCGCGGTCCTGGTTAAGAAGCTTTAACGCTTGTTGCTCATCCGAAGCAGAACTAGTAGTAGTTTGCGACTGGCTGCTCGATCCTGTGCTAGTAGAAGGCGTGGTGCTCTTAGTTGAGTTGTCTGAAGATTTACCACCATGGTTTGTAAGCGCAGAAATCAATCCAATGGCAACAATCCCGGCGATAACGCCGGTATCAGCCTTATCATCATGCAGTGTATCATTGACTGCTGTTTCGTCAGCGGCTTCCGCCGCATAAGCGGAGGTCATAAGTGTACCCCCGAAGGAAGTGGTTAAAAGCGAAATGGCAATAATGCCTGAAACGACTTTCTTTTTAAAATTGAGGTTCACATGCATCCACCTTTCGTTGTTTTATAGGTAACTAGGTATTAGATATTCGACAATTTCACCGAATGTCCTGTTTACATAACAAGGTATATTTTGTTAGACTCTAAAATATCACATAAATTTCCATTTATAATAATAGGCTGTGGTTTCAAGCAGCGCATAGTTTATGCATGTTTGTATAGTCGCTACGCTATTTAGTGGAATGAACAAATATACGGCAATATGGTATAATAGTACAGGTAAGTTAGCCTGTTGCTTTAGGTAAACTCGCCTGCACATCGTTTTTGCCACTGGCTTATTTTTATCTAATGTTACGTTGAAAAGGAGATAATTAGTGGAACTACTTGCAATACTTCTCAGCCTACTCTTACTCATGTACTTTGCCTTCCGTGGTTACTCCATCATTTTGTTTGCCCCGTTGTTTGCCATTTTGGCAGCGACGGCGAGTAATTTTAGTCTTATGCCTGTATATACCGAAATCTTCATGACTAAAGCGGCCGAGTATTTTAAAATGTATTTTTCAATTTTCTTATTGGGAGCCGTTTTCGCCAAAGTAATGGAAGACGGTGGAATGGCCCGGGCAATTGCCGGAGCGATTGCCGGAAAGTTGGGCAAAGAGAATGCTATACTTGCGGTATTATTGGGGTGCGGTGCTCTCACGTACGGCGGTATCAGCGTATTTGTCGTCGTTTTTGTTATATATCCGTTCGCTGCAGCCCTTTACCGGGAGGCCAACATTCCCAAGCGTTTTATACCTGCTGCCCTATGGCTGGGGACCTTCACCTTCAGTATGGGGGCTTTTCCGGGGTCGCCCCAAATTCAAAACATCATACCAACAGCCTTTTTTGGTACTACAACTTGGGCTGCTCCCTTAACGGGCGTAATCAGCGGGTTAGCAATCTTTTTTTCAGGGTGGGCTTGGCTGTTATATCGACAGCGCCAAGCAGCTGCCCGGGGTGAAGGTTACGGTTTACACACACTGAATGAGCCGGAGAAGACTGAGGAGCACCAATTACCTAATCAATTTCTTGCTGCCCTTCCGCTTATCCTAGTGCTAATTGCAAACTTATATCTGAGTAATCCCTTCAAATGGTCCTGGGCATATCAATGGAACGAAGATATCCTCGTACCTTTCAAAGTTTTAAAGTTATCACTATTGAGTACTGGCGTAGATAAAGTACGAGCAATCTGGTCTCTTAATATTGCTCTAATTCTAGGCATACTTCTTGCACTCTTCATTGGGCGCAGGCAGTTTCACAGCAAGGGGGGAATTGCTGCTTCACTCAACAGTGGCGCAATCGGCTCACTTGTAGCGGTCCTTAATACCGCCTCCGGGTATGGTTACGGCAGTGTAGTGGCTAGCCTCGCAGGCTTCCAAGTAATTAAGTCTTTCTTAATGGAGATTAAACTAGGGGCAGGTCCGCTGGTATCGGAAGCCATCACTGTCAATATTATGGCAGCTATTACCGGCTCGGCATCAGGCGGCTTAACAATTGCGCTTGGTATGCTGGGTGCAGATTACCTTGCTTGGGCACAGACTGCCAATATTTCACCTGATGCATTACATCGTTTTGCGGCCTTGGCCTCCAGCGGATTAGATTCTATGCCTCATAACGGCGGTCTCATCACTGTTATGGCAGTGTGCGGCTTAACACATAAAGAGTCATACTATGATCTCTTTGTTATTACAGTTATAAAGACAGTGCTTATATTTATATTCATTGGGTTGTATATAGCAACCGGGGGTCTATAAGGGAAACTGTTATGTACTGCTCACGTTAGAGATATAAAAAGGAAGGGATAAAAATCTTCCTTTTTATATTTTTACGGTTAAATTGGCGGTAAAAAATTGTTGACAAGATCTGTTATAATAATGATATATTTCGATACTTATCGAAATATATCATTATTATTCGAGAGTTAAAAAGTGGATATGATAAAATGGAAAATTATGCAGGGCGAATTGTGTTTCGAGTGGTATGCCCAGGGGTATTTATTGACTAGAACAGAAAAATTCGCTAAACGAAATCTATCGAAATGTAATATAATGAGCTAGGGGTTGTATAATGGACACGAAAAAAATGGCGAAGATATTTAAGGCCCTTTCAAATCCCAATAGACTGGAACTATATTTAAAAATTGCCGAGGCACACGAAGCCAGCTTTCAAACTGGCTGTGAATGTTTTGTTACAGATATCATTGATTGTTTGAATATTGGTGCGCCAACAATTTCGCATCATATAAAAGAGCTGGCTAATGCTGAGTTGATCACTACTGAAAAACGAGGGAAATTTTTAATATGTAGGATAAATGAAAAACTAGTTGCTGAGGTATGCAAGCATTTAGCATTAAAGCATCCGCCCCAATAACCTCTTTTGTCTATCTGACAAATGACAAACTGAAAAAGTCCGAAAAAGGAGTAAACATCATGAGCAATCAAGGTATTCAAAGCACCGGACCAGCAGCTAGGTATATAATTAAAGGGCATCTTGTAAGGAATGTTTACCATGAATTCCAGGAACAACAAACTCGTGGTCAGCGTGTAGCTGATTACGTAGCAAGGGTAGTCGGCAGTTGGCCGTTTATTATTTGGCAAAGTGTTATGATAACAATTTGGATAGGGTTCAATACTTATTTGGCATATATGAAAGTCTTCGACCCCAGCTATTTTAACACATGGGATCCGTATCCATTTATTTTACTTAACCTTGTGTTAAGCTTCCAGGCCGCTTACACAGGCCCCGTAGTAATGATGAGTCAAAACAGGCAGGCCGAAAAAGATCGATTAATGGCAGAACAAGATTACCAGATTAATAAAAAAGCAGAAGATGAAATCAAGGTTATCATGGCGCATTTAGTACATCAAGATGAATTTATGAATAAATTAATGTCCCGATTAGATGAGCTGAGAAAATGTTATGAAAGTGAGCAAAAGGCACAAAGCCCAAGCGCTGCGAACAGTTAGAGTATTGCTGAGTATCCCCAATAGCAGGATTTAAGCAGTATGAAACTTTAGATTTATGCAAGGAGATATAACATGGAAAATAGCCAAGAAGCAAAAAAATCATGGAAAGAAAACATAGGTACGTTTATTGCTGTTACAACATTAGTTTTGGCGGTATGTGCATCATTAGCTGCATTCAAAGCAGCTGGATATGGCAATAAAATGGTGCTGGCGCAAAACCAGGCATCTGACCAATGGTCATATTATCAGGCAAAAAGTATTAAAGAGACAACTTATCAGGTTCAGCGTGATACAATAGCTCTAGCCGCTCAGGAATCAGGTAAATCTGAGCTTTACAAAAATAAGCTGGCTGAATATGACGAAGGAATTTCCCGATACAAAAATGAAAAGGATCAAATTGCAGATAACGCTAAGCGCTTGGAGAAAGAGCGCGATACCGCCCAGCATTTTAATGGCAATTTTGGTCAAGCTTTGGTTTTCCTACAAATAGGCATCTTATTTTCTTCTTTGGCTTCGATAAATAAGGCTCATATCTATTGGTATATGGGGCTTTTTACTGGAGGCATCGGTATCGCAATATTTTTGTATACATTTGTGGGAACTATGGCTTAGCGAAGGTGCGCTCATACCGTTTTATAGCGGAATTATTAAGAATGAGTTTGGGATAAGTGTTCGAAATAAAGAGCCATAATTCGCGTTGCGCGAGTTATGGCTCTTTTTTTGAAGCTATTTTTAAACGTGAAAAGTTCTCTTGGTTTGTCTGTACCTTTGTTATTGCACTAAGCGTTTGCAATAGTATACCGACAAGCTTGTAGTTATAAAGTTTGTAAAGAACCATTAAAGTAATAGGTGCGAACGAAGTGTTTTTTCCTGAATTGGAGGCTATACTATCTAACTAGAGTATTGACAAGAACATCAAAATAAACTAAAATCAATTCGATAGTTATCGAAACGTAAAATAATTGACTTAAGGGGCTCCAAAATAGCTACTAAAAAAAGAAAAATATCAGGTACGCAAACTCACTCTGGATACCAAGCAGATATATGTGAGGCCTATATAAACTATTAAATTTAGGAGAAATGAAAATGAAAATTTTTTATTTTACGGCCACAGGAAATAGCTTGTACGTTGCCAAAAGAATCGGTGGAGAACTATACTCAATTCCTCAGATGTTAAAGAAAGGGAAGAGTAAATTTGAGGATGAAGCGATCGGGCTTGTATTCCCCTGTTATGCATTTGGACTCCCGAGGATCGTAATAGACTTTTTACAAAAGTCAAAACTCAAGGCCAAGTACTTCTTTGCAATTATGACGTATGGCAATATGGCAGCATCCGGATTGAGACACTTGGAAGAAGTCGGGAGCAAAGCGGGTATTCAGTTCAACTATACAAATGAAGTACTAATGATTGATAATTATCTGCCTTTGTTTAAGATAGAAGACCAGCTAAAAAAAGAGAGCTCGAAAAAAATTGAAGAAAAGCTGGACCAAATAGTAAGTGATATTTCAAACAGACAAAAGAAGCTTACAAGAAAAGGCTTTGCGTCAGATGTCTTCTCTAAACCTATCTATAACCTCAACTCAAAATTTCAGTACGATACTGGGGATAAGCGGCTTATTGTTCAAGACAATTGTAACAGCTGCAAAATATGTGAGAAGGTTTGTCCCAGAAACAATATTAAACTTGAAAGAAAACCTGAATTTTTGCATAAATGTGAAGGATGCTATGCATGCATACACCATTGCCCCCAAAATGCAATACATTTGAAATTTGAGAGAAGCAAAGCCAGGTTTATTAACCAGAACGTGAAACTAAAGGAAATAATCGATTCAAATAATCAGGGTATTTCTTAACCATGTTTACTATATTGAGAGACTTTATAAAAGATAATTCCAAAAGAAAACCAGAGAGGCCAATTCCTCTAGAACCTATAGATACTTCAACCATACAAGCTACTAAACAAGGAAAAATTATCTGGTTTGGTCACTCTACTGTATTATTGGAGATTGAAGGAAAACGACTATTGTTAGACCCTATATTCTCCAATTATCCTTCTCCATTTCCGCTGTTCGGAGGTAAACGTTTTAGCAAAGTATTACCCGTCGAACCGAAGAATCTACCACCAATCGATTTTGTTATTCTGTCGCACGATCATTATGACCATTTGGATTATAATTCTATTATGCAACTTAAGGACAAAACCAGTCTGTTCTGCGTTCCCTTTGGTGTAGGGAAACGTTTAGAAAAATGGGGAGTCGATCAAGGCAAGATAAGAGAATTTGACTGGTGGAATGAAGTGTCTATTGCTGGACTGACGCTGGCTTGCACTCCTGCAAGGCATTTTTCAGGCAGAACACTATTTGATCGTAACACAACTCTGTGGTGCTCGTGGGTAATTACAGGCCAACAAACAAGAGTCTTCTTTAGTGGCGATGGCGGCTATGGTCCTCACTTTGAACAAATTGGCAAAAAGTATGGGCCCTTTGATTTGACGTTAATGGAGTGCGGTCAATACGATGAACGATGGTCTACTATTCATATGATGCCGGAAGAAACAGTACAAGCTCATATCGATGTTAAGGGTAATATTATGATCCCTATACATTGGGCGGCCTTTAGTTTGGCTTTTCATGATTGGACAGACCCGATTGAGCGTGTAACAAAAGCGGCAAAGGGACGAAATATAAGTATTTCTACCCCGAAAATTGGAGAACCTGTCATTATTGGTTCTGCAGAGTACCCTGCCTCCATTTGGTGGATGTCATAAAATGTTTGCTGCGGTGAACTGACTGTTTTTAAGAAATAGGAGATCGCTATTTACCTGGAGATAGGTAAATAGCGATCTTTTGCTTTGCGCTAAGAGCAGGAACCGTATCAGCCCCCTTTGCTTTTCAACTAGAATTGTATAATATTTATGTGCGTTTCTGGTAAATAATAATAATCAATAGGGCGGGCTGAACTTTGTTAAATTAAATGTTATAAACAAAGAAAGGACGAAATATGAAAGAGAAACATCATTGCAAGACTAAGATGAATTTTAAGAAGATCGCAGCTGCAATCGGTAGTGCCGTTGTTATTGCGGCTGCAGCTATTCCTGGCATGGCTGCAGTTGTGACATCGCCTGACGCTAATTCGCCAGCAGCCCCGGTGGCTACGCAAGAAGCGCCGCCGCTACAAACTAACCAGCTTGCGGAAAGCAGCCCACCGGAAGAAGCCGGAGCAAAACAGGTTCTAACTGTAACTGCGACCGCGTACGCACCAGGACCCCATGACAACGATCAATGGGGCAATAAGACTCGCTTGGGGACGCAAATTAGGCCTGGGGTAATCGCAGTCGATCCCCGAGTGATTCCACTCGGTTCACAGGTAATGATAAAGTATCCTGATGGAACAAAGGAGTACGCGGTAGCAGAAGACACAGGCGGAGCTATAAAGGGCCACCGCATCGATGTTGCAAAATGGACAGTAAAAGAAGCAAGTCGGTTCGGTATTAAACCGGTTAAGGTGTATGTTTTAAATACTCCGCAGGATAAAAGCGAGAATCAAGCATAGCTGCTATTGATTTTGTAAGCCATTACCAAGCCTAAGGCCTGTGATTTTTTTTGCGGCAGTAATGTTGGGCCCTAGATCAATTAAATCAAAAAAAATGCAAATAGTTATGCTGTTGTAGGAAAAATTAATTGATACAACCTTTTGAGTTACAGGTGATCAGATGAAGAGAATTCCAACTTTCGAAGAGACGTATACCTTACAATCAGCAGCTGACGCAGCAGGCCGTGATTTCTGGTTTAATAGCGTGGTTTTTACTTATCAGTGGTGGTTGCTGGTGGCCATAACCATTATTCCCTTCCTAGTCTGGTGGAAAATTGTTGACCGCAGAAGATTTTTCGAAATCACAACCTATGGCCTGCTAATAGCATTGTTTTCCGGCTTACTCGATGCTATCGGTGTGGAAATGGATGCTTGGGAATATA
The DNA here is from genome assembly GCF_035561155.1 of Sporomusa sp. Lineage (GTDB taxonomy): Bacteria > Bacillota > Negativicutes > Sporomusales > Sporomusaceae > Sporomusa. The sequence continues at coordinate 20,067 of NZ_DATMYD010000020.1, forward strand.
AGTACGACCTGGTCCCTTTGCTGGATGTCTTCATTGCATATGATATATCGGTTTTACCAGTCAGTTATATGGTTATATATCAGTATTGCCAAACGTGGCGGTCATTTGCTATTGCTCATGTCATAGTTTCATTTCTATTTGCCTTTGTTTCGGAACCGCTTCTTGTTTACTTAGACATATACCAACTTATTGAATGGAAACACATATATTCCGTTCCCGGATACTTTTTCCTCGCTATATTTCTCCGGTGGGTAATGGGAAAATTGATTAAAAAGAGCCAATCGCTGTAAGGAAAAAGGAAAATGGTTAGGCGTTATAATAGCAGCGGTGCATGTCCACAAAAGTAACAAAATAGTTCAAGGAAAGTATATCTAATATAACGAACTAAGAGCCATAGTTAATTTTTTGATAACTATGGCTCTAGTTTATTAATATAAAAGAAGTAGAGTTAGATTTGTGTTTTTTTATCTTTTGGCGCTAGGCCTCATAGAGCTGTATGAGGTTACCGCAAGTATCATCAAATATGGCAATGGTTGTCACTCCCACTTTTGTTGGTTGCATACTAAATACTACACCGAGTTTTTCCATTCTTTCATACTCTTTTTGAATATCCTCGACAGCAAATGCCGTTAAAGGTATACCTTGTTCAAAAATGGCTTTTTGGAATTTTTTCGCAGCCGGGTTGTCATTTGGCTCAAGAACTAATTCAATATCGTCCGGCCCTTCGGGTGATACAACTGTTAACCATTTAAAATTCCCTATCGGCATGTCGTGTTTTTTGACAAAGCCTAAAACCTCCGTATAAAACGTAAGGGCCTTGTCCTGGTCATCTACAAATACACTGTTTAGTTTAATCTTCATAGCCTGTTTCACCTCATAATTTTATAAAAATAGGTTATTATTATATCCAGTACCTGTATTGCTAAGCCATCCATCTGCCCTCCTTAGCCTAAAATGCATGGCTGGTTCGTTGCAATAATCGCAAGGAATGAGGCTGGATGAACGGGAAGGGTTAATGGAGGTAGCGGCGTTGTATAAATACTGAAGTAAGGTCAGATTTTGGCAATTAAAAACTAAGGAGTGAAGCAAGTGGCTGTTAATGCTTATATTAATTTTAATGGAAACTGTCGTGAAGCGGTAGAGTTTTATGCACAGGTTTTTGGAACAGAAAAACCACAAATTATGACCTTCGGAGATATGCCACCTGACCCTAAATTTGTTCTTCCAGAGGAAGCAAAAAAATTAGTAATGCACACACGGCTTAAGATTAATGGAAGCAATGTGATGTTTTCTGATGTTTTTCCTGGTATGCCTTTTATTGCAGGAAACAACATAAGCCTTACAATAGTCAGTAACAACATAGATGAAATTATATCTTTGTTTAATAAGCTGAAAGACGGCGGCACTATAGTCATGGACCTTCAAGAAACATTCTGGAGCAAATGCTACAGCAATGTAACAGATAAGTTTGGCATTCAATGGCAATTTAGCCATGACAGTGGGCAAGAAGAGATGTGATTTTGTCGGCACGGTGCCAGATGTAAGTTTGGAATTTCACACCCGAATGAAAATCCCGCTAGTTGATATACAACTAGCGGGATTTTTCTAGGCTTGATTAGTCTTTATCTTCTGCGCTACAGTATGATTATTTAGTCCTTGCGGTTTGCTAGTTTTTATAAGTGGCAACCATTTACGGCAGGAGTCAACGAGGATAATCGCTACTAATATCAGTAAGATAATAGACAGTATCCCGTTAATGTAGCCTAAAGTGTCATTGCGCTGGAGGAAGAGACCTACGTTCAAAAAACCAGCGATAAATACAGTTACAGTTAAGAACGCTAGGGGAACTGCAGTTATCAAAGCATAAGTTTTCTTTTTTCCTACCTTTAAAATGATGGTTGTGCCAATAGCCAGTGAGGCCACGGCCATAAGCTGATTAGCGACTCCGAACATTGGCCAGATGGAGGCTACATCACCACTGAATAACAGGTAGCCCCAGGAAAAGGAGATCAGAGTACTGGTAATTAGGATGCCAGGCCACCAATTGACATTTTTAAACGGGGCGTAAATATAGGTGCCGAAAAAGTCCTGCAGAATATAACGGCCTACACGGGTAAAAGCGTCGATGGTTGTTAAGATGAACAAGGCCTCAAACATAATGGAGAATTGATACCAGTAGTTCATCAAATGTTTCATGCCGCCAATACTGGAGAAGATATGAGCCATGCCGACAGCCAGTGATACCGCGCCGCCCGGTCTGTGAGCTACGTCCATACCAACCAGTTCGGATAATTGCTTAAGCTCTACGGTCGGTATATTAAGCTTACTGAAGGCAGCCGCAGAGGTATTTATTGCAAAGTAATCGCCTGGTGCAAGAACTACGGCGGCGATGAGTGCCATAACGGCTACAATCGCTTCCACCATCATTCCGCCATATGCGATCATTCTGGCATCTGTTTCTTGTTCCATCATTTTAGGTGTAGTGCCAGAGCTAATTAGTGAGTGGGCACCGGAGATTGCACCGCAGGCAATAGTGATACATACATACGGCCATACCGGGCCGGGAATAATCGGACCGCCGCCATTAACAAAAGTAGTTGTAAAAGGCATGCTGATATCGGGATGAACAATAAGAATACCAAGGGCCAGAGCCGTAACAGTACCAATTTTCATATAGGAACTTAAATAATCGCGGGGTGCTAATAACAACCACACTGGGAGAACTGCAGCAATAAACCCATAAAGCGGCAAAGCGACAGAAAGTTGTTCTTTAGTTAAAGTAAAAATCCCGGCCCAGGATGAAGATGCCAGCCAGTTACCGGAGAAGACGGCGAAAAGTACCATGAGAAATCCGGCAATTGAGCCTGAACGAATCGAACCGGGAGAGAGTTTAAACATATACAAGCCGATTATAATTGCTATCGGAATAGTCATAAACAATGTATAGGTTCCCCAGGGATTTTGGTATAAGGCGTTAACAACAACAATTCCTAAGCCGGCCAGAGCGACAATTACGACAAAGATCACCGCGAAGGAGGTTGCCAAACCTGTTACGGGTCCGACTTCTTTCTTTGCAATAGTTACCATTGATTCGCCCTTATGGCGCAGCGAAGCGAAGAGGATAATCAAATCCTGTACACCCCCGGCGAAAACTGAGGCCAGCAAAATCCACATGTAAGCAGGTCCCCAACCGAATTGTGCGGCAAGAATAGGGCCGACCAAAGGGCCAGGCCCGGCAATGGCTGCGAAATGGTGACCGAATACTACCCATCTATTGGTGGGTACAAACTCCCGACCATCCTGATATTTAAGTGCTGGCGTTACATTCGCATCACTTAGTGTTAAAACTTTGGCAGAGATGAAGGCAGAATAGTAACGGTAAGCTAAGAGACAAAAACATACGGCTACGACAATTAGTGTGACTGAATTCATAATTATGCTCCCTCATTTTAAAGATACTATTATAGTAACATTATGATAAACTATTACGGGAGACATAACAAATTTCATAAACACGAGTATTCAGGGAATAAACAAGGTATCGGCTGATTTTGTAAAGTTTACAGTTGAATTGCGCTATTTTTCACTAATTCCTGTCCCTGTGCGTTTCATGACTGCCAGGTTGCAATTGACTTATGTCATTTAAGCGATCTGGCAGTCTTTTCTATTTTTGTTTCTGGTCTTATTCTGTAAAAGACTTTATCTCAAAATAGGACGTTATTCCTAGATGTTAAATAGAGGATAATTCATTATTATATCGAATCTCTTATTCTACAAATTTCGACAAATATTTCAAAATGTTTGCTGTGAAATATTCGAAATACCAGGCAATTAAGTTAATATAATGAGTAATTGGGAGGAAAAACATGAACGTAAAATGGTTTAATAATCTAAGGCTATCTTCCAAGATTTTGTGTTTAGTCGCTGTTATGGAGGTTTTTCTCGGTATTATTGGGTATTTTGGATACTATAACAATGAAAAGGCAAATCAAAGCATATCCGAAATGTATCAACAAAGGCTTTTGTCGGTGGAATGGCTTAATGATAATCGCAATCAGGCTAGAGCTATTCAGGCCGATATTTATGAATTAATGCTTACAAATAATGATAATCGTAATAGTCAATTGAAGGCTGATATTGAAAAAAGAATAACAATATTTAATGATAATTTAACTAAATATGAAAAGACTAAACTAGATACAGAATCGACCAAATTGCTTGCTCAAACCAAAGAAGAATTGGTGAAATACCGCGATACACGCAAAATTGTACTTGAGTTGGCTATGCAAAATAAAAATGCTGAGGCTTATCAGTATTATGTGGCCAATGTGGCCGGACCTGCTGAAAAATTTAATGTATACTTGCGCGATTTAGCAGACTATAATGTAAAACTAGCTGATGAAATGAACAAAAGGAGCGAACAAGAATTTGAGACCACTAAAAAAACATTAATTAGTATTATTCTGGGATCAATGTTGGTTGCATTAGGTTTAGGTTGGTTGTTGGCTAACAATATTACCAAACCGTTAAAACTGGAAGCCGATCATCTTGCTAAATTGGCAGATGGTGATTTTTCTATTGATGTAGCACATGAGTTCTTAACCCGTAATGACGAAATTGGCGGTATGGCGACCGCCATTGATCATCTTAACAAGAATACGCGCCAACTTATTCGTCAAATTGCTACTTCTGCCGAACATGTAGCAGCATCAAGCCAAGAGCTTACTGCCAGCGCACAACAGTCAGCAGAGGCGGCTAGCAGTGTAGCAGAAGCAGTAACTGATGTAGCCGCTGGTACTGAACAGGCTAAACAAGCTGTGGAACAAGTACATATTGCTCTCGCTAATTTGGATAAAAAAGTTCAGCATGTCAAAACAGATGTAGAAAATGTAACCAAACTGGCGGATAGCGCGAATGAATCTACGACTAAAGGAAAGAAAATTATCGATAATGCAGTCAGCCAAATGAACAGTGTTAGTGAAACTGCTGGTAAAGTAGACCGAGCCGTAAATAAGTTAGCAGCCAGTTCCCAAAAAATCAGTGAGATTGTTGGTATGATTTCTGGTATTGCCGGACAAACCAATTTACTAGCGCTAAATGCTGCTATCGAAGCGGCGCGAGCTGGTGAACAAGGGCGTGGCTTTGCGGTGGTGGCAGAAGAAGTTAGAAAGCTTGCAGAACAATCGCAGCAAGCAGCGACTCAGATTATCAGCTTAATAAATGATAATAACACTGACATTAACGATGCAGTAGCATCCATGCAGGAATCGAACCGGAACATTTCAACAGGGGTGAACAGTGTAAATGTTGCTGGTAAGGAATTTGAAACAATTGCTGAAGTGGTTGCAAAAGTGGCTAAGCTGGCAACAAACGTCGTAACAGCAGTAGAATCTGTTGCAGAGAGTAATTCTGAAATCGTTAAGGCTTCGGACAAGATTGACCGGGTAGTTTCCGATACTACCGCCAATGCCCAGACTGTTTCAGCAGCGACAGAAGAACAATCTGCATCAATGCAGGAGATTGCCTCATCAAGTCAGGTTTTGGCCAATTTGGCACAAGATTTACAGAATGCTATGAGTAGTTTTAGAGTTTAAGTTCTTCGGAGATTTTTCGATCCAGAGTTCAAAAAGTAAAAGCACTATTTGACTTTTTAAAAAAGCAAATAGTGCTTTTTGCATGTAATTTTCGATTCTTCTTCTGTACGAAATCTGCTGGCTAATACACCCTTTAAGGGGGAGCGCTTCTTGTAATTTCGTTAAAATTATCACGCTTCAAATGTTAGCGGAATACCCTACTAGTAAATAGAAACTTTTTATTTCTTCAAGGCGGATGGTGAAATATGGTTAAAATTGGTTTGGTAGGCTGTGGCACCTGGGGATTTAATTATATCAACACTTTATGTTCTATACCGGAAGTAGAGCTTCAAATTATATGCGATATAAAAGAAGAATCTTTGCAAAAGGTCAGAGAAACTTACCCCAGTATAAGAACAACCACCGACTACCGTGAACTCTTAAATGATGACCATTTGGACGGTGTTATTATTGCAACACCACCTCATAGCCACTTTTCTATCGCAGCAGAATTTTTATCGCAAAACAAGGCAGTGCTGGTGGAAAAACCGTGCACTCTTTCCTACCATAAAGCAGATACCCTAACAAAGCTGGCTGAGAAGAATAATACCATTTTAATGGTGGGGCATTTAATGGAATATCACCCGGTAGTTTTCAAAATGCAAGATCATATTAGTCAGGGACGGCTGGGGCAGTTGAGGTATATTTTACTGGAACGTACCAGCCTTGGGAAAATTCTCAAAGATGTTAGTGTGCACTGGGATCTTACTGTGCATGATCTTTCCATGGTTAGATACCTGGTTAACAGAAATCCGAGATGGGTATCTGCACATGGAGTAAGCTATCAGCAACAAAATATTTATGACCTAGTTATCATTACTATGGAATTTCCTGATGATTTGCTTGTACAAATTTATGCAAACTGGATCAGTCCAATTAAAAAACGACAGGCGGAATTTTCGGGAGATCAGATGACAATGGTCTTTGATGATGTCAAAGATAACGATAAGTTACAGCTAATATCTAAAAACGGCGAAATTAGTATCCTCAAGTTTGAAAAAAGTTTGCCATTAACCAACCAGTGTATACATTTTGTTGACTGTATAAAATCCAAGTTACCTCCCAGGACCGGGTCCGCAGATATTCTCTGGGTAATAAAGGCGACGGAGCTAGTGGAACAGTCACTGTTAAACAACGGAGCAAAACTTTGTTGGGATGGGAACGGTGAAACAAATGTTAAAGATTGAGGTTTATAACCAAGCTTATCAACAAGACTGGGATAATTTTGTCGGAGCCTCCCGGAACGGTACATTTATGCAGCAGCGAACTTTTCTAAACTATCACCCGCCGGGCCGGTTTGTTGATTGTTCCTTGATGGTTTATAACACCCACGGAAAATTAATTGCTGTAATACCAGCAGCTCAAAAAATGGTGGGCCAAAAAAAAGTGTTCTCCTCGTATCCTGGTGCTTCACACGGCGGAATCATTGTTGACCAAAAGTTTGGCACCTCCGAAGCAATGGCCCTGGTACCCTTATTAACTGAATACTGTAAGTCTAATAACTTTAACGCTATCGAAATCAAAATGATTCCTCGCATTTATCATTTTTGGCCTAGTGATGAAATAGACTTTGCCTTACGATATTACGGTTTTTCCATAGGCAGTTCCGAATTAGCCACGGCATTGCCTTTAAAAGAACTTGCTGAGCCTTCCAATCATTTGATCGAGAGTACACAAAGGAATATTCGTAAAGCGCAAAGACTCGGAGTTACCATCGAAGAAAGTAATGATTTAGCAACCTATTGGCGTATTCTTACAGATAATCTTAAACAAAAGCATAATGCAGAGCCCACCCATACCTTAGAGGAAATCCTTGATTTAACAAGTAGGTACCCCCAGTCAATAAAGCTCTTTGCCGCTTTCCTGCAAGGCGAAATGGTTAGCGGAGTAGTCGCATTTCTGCTTAACAGCCGTGTTATTAACTGTTTCTACATTGCCAGTAACAATAAATACCAGAACCTGCGCTCTGTTGAACTATTATTTTACGAATTAATTAGCTGGGGTATGGAAAAGGGCTATTATTACTTGGATTGGGGTATTTCCACTGAAGATAAGGGGTCAAGGATAAATCAGGGGCTCTTCGAATTTAAAGAAAAGTTCGGTGGGCGGGGCGTATTACGGGAAGTGTATCAGCTTAATTTATAGAGGTGATTTTGTGAAAGTACTTTTTATTGATGTGGATCACCAGTATTTACTGGGCTTACCTCCCGGTTTTGAAAAAAACGGGTGTGAAGTAAAGATATTAAAGGATATCGTAGAAGAAGAACTGGAGCAATTACTGGAGGAATATCATCCAGATCTTGTGGTAACTGCCGGATGGACTAAAATACACACAAATTCAAGACTTAAAATATTAGGGGAGATGGTGGAGAAATACCACTTAACGCATGCTTACTGGGCGACGGAGGATCCCCGCTGGACAGATGAATGGTCATTACCCTATATTAAAGCAACAAAGCCGGAATATATTTTTACAATTGACCGGGAATCAGTAGCCTTTTACAACCAGCTTGGCTTTAAGGCGTACTATTTGCCCTGGGCTTGTAATCCGGAGTTTCACCGGCCTGCCAAACCTATAGAAAAGTACAAATGCGATATCGCAGTTGTAGCTACCGCCGGGATAACCTGGAGTTCCTACCGCCGGGACAGCGCCCGGATATTATTAAAACCTCTGGTGGAAAGGGGCTATGATGTAGCCATTTGGGGTAAACGCTGGGATACTCTGGACCCGGATATTGTTGGATTTAGCGTAGATTCCCGGCACCTGCAGGGGAATTTATCGTATCTGGAAACAAACCATGTTTACAGTTCGGCTAAAATAATTCTCGGGTTTCAAAACGTAATCACAGAGCTAACCTCACGAACCTACGAGATTATGGGCGCACGGGGATTCCTCCTGGCACCGGCTACCAATGCCGTTTTAGAAAAGTTTACACCAGAAAAACATTTAGTCGTTACCCGCTCGGAAGATGAAACCCTACGCCTGGTAGATTATTACCTGAACCAGGACGAAAAGCGGCAGGAAATTGCGTTAGCGGGTCAGCAGGAAGTATATTCTTACCACAATACGTACAATGACAGGGCTGCACAAATCCTTGAGTTCACTGGTTTAAGGCAGGTTAAACCATGCAGAAAACCATAAAACAAACAGCCTGTTGTACCGGCATTTGTATTACCGGTCAAACAGATTGCACAGTAACGTTTCACCCGGCCCCACCCGATACCGGAATTGTCTTTATTCGGGAAGATTTGCCGGAGCAACCGGAAATTCCATGCCGGCCGGAATATGCACGGGTAGACGCCCGCTGGACTTCACTGGTTAACAACGATATACGCATCGACCATACTGAACACCTGCTGGCTGCCATTGCCGGACTGGGCCTGGATAATTTGAAGGTTAGCCTAAATAGCGCGTTTATCCCGGTGGTAAGCAGCTTCAGCAGCCGGGATTTTGTGCAAACCCTTTTAAAGGCAGAACTTGTCTTCCAGGATACACCCAAAAGATGTTTTAGCATACACGAACCGGTTTGCATCGCAAACCCATTTTTTCATCAAGAAAAGCGTTATGATCGGTTTTTGCTGGCCTTGCCCGCACCTGAGCTTACCCTCACATACCTGCTTGACTATCCGGATAAAGAAATTCCCACCCAGTTAGCTCATTTTACATTCGACGGTTCTTTAGATTTTGCTTCTGAACTGGCAACAGCAAGGTCATACATTATGGAAAGTGAATATGAAGCAGTTGTCAAATTAATTGGGAAAAATATTGAGGACTGTCTAGTCATATCAAAAGGTCCTCTAAATTTGCAATGGGATAACGAACCGGCAAGGCATAAGGTACTAGACCTGCTGGGTGACATTCATACCATAGGGCGACCCATAAAGGGTCACTTTATTGGCATTAGAACTGGACACAAAGACAATAATCAATTATGTCAGAAATTAAAGATGCAAATTAAGGAGGAGTTGCTTAAATGATTCCCCACGTGAAACTCCAGTTAGGCAAAGAAGAGGAAGATCGGGTGATAGAAGTTTTGCGCAGCGGTATGTTGGCAGCAGGCAGCTATGTTCAGGAGTTTGAAGATGAGTTTAAGCGGTATCACGATTCCCAGTATGGCATTGCTACTTCCTCAGGTACAACCGCACTACATGTTATCCTGCAGGCTATGGGTATCGGCGCTGGAGATAAGGTCATAACTACTCCTTACTCCTTTATAGCTACGTCTAATGCAATTTTATACACAGGGGCCACACCCGTTTTTGTTGATATCGATCCGGTAACATATAATCTTTCGCCCTCCGAACTGGATAACGCGGTGAAAGACCACCCTGAAGCCAAAGCTGTGATCGTAGTTCATCTTTTCGGGTTACCGGCAGATATGGATGAAATCTTAGAGATTGCAAACAAAAATAATCTCATCGTTCTGGAGGATTGTGCCCAGGCCCACGGAGCTATTTACCGCGACCAAAAGGTCGGTACTTTGGGCATAGCCTCGGCCTTTAGTTTTTATCCCAGCAAAAATATAACCTCCGGCGAAGGCGGTATGGTATTAACCGATGACCCAACGATCGAAGAGAAAGTAAGAATATTAGTTAATCAGGGCCAACGCCGGCGCTACTATCACGAAATGGTGGGATACAACTACCGAATGACCAATATTCATGCAGCGATTGGGCTAGAGCAGCTAAAAAAATTAGATCTATATAACAAAAAAAGAATAGAGAACGCAAAATTCTACAATGACCATATTTTAAACCCACGTATCCAAAAACCAGTGTCACCACCAGATAGAAAGCATGTTTATCATCAATATACCTTAAAAGTAAAAAATAGAGACGATTTTACAGCCTACCTGGATGCTAACGGTATCGGCTACGGCATCCACTACCCGTTAATAATGCCGGCACAGCCAGCATATAAAAATATAGCGACTTGCTCAGGTACCTGGCCGGTGGCAGAAGACTTGGCTGACTGCTGTGTTTCAATACCTGTTCACCCGGCCCTTTCCCAGAGTGACTTAACAACCATTGTAGAAGTAATTAATAATTACCGTTGAGGGGGCGTACCCGTGATTATTAGCGGCCATCAACCGAATTACCTACCATGGCTGGGATACTTTCATAAAATGATGTCCTGTGATTTGTTTGTCATCCTGGATGATGTGCTTCTTGCGAGAAGGGAAGTTACTAAAAAAAACAAAATAAAGGGTCCGGAGGGAGAACGATTATTAAGCGTACAGGTAAGTAGAAAAAAGAGTTTGATTAAAGATGCGGCTCTTCAAAACGATTTTCCATGGTATTTAAACCACTGGGGCTCATTACAAACTTGCTATGCACGTTCTCCCTATTTGGAGAAATACAAAAACTTATTTTTCCCTATTTATGAAAACCCAGGGGAACTTCTGGCTGACCTGAACCTACGGTTGATCCATGTTATGCGAGACATTTTAGAAATTAAGACGCCAATGATACGAGCTTCCGAAATACCTGGTATCGAAGGAAATAAAGGCGACCGTATCATTAGCCTATGTAAACAATGTAAAGCCGATATCTACCTTTCCGGTAACGGAGCCCGCGTCTATAATGACGAGGCGGCCTTTGCAAGAAACGACATTCGGCTGGTTTACCAGGAATTTGACCATCCTGTTTACCCACAGTTGTGGGGAGACTTCATGCCAAATTTGTCGGCAGTGGATTTGATATTTAACTGCGGTCCTAATAGCAAGGACTATCTTACCAAGCAGGTGATCATGTGAAAAAAGTAAATGTATTGATATCAGGTTCCGGGTCTCTTTATGGAGTAGCCGTCATTCAATCTTTACTGAGATCGGATTTACCCCTAAACCTGGTGGCCTGTGATATCAGCGCCCGCACCTTAGGTTTGTACTTGGCTCATCAGGCCTATATCGTACCACCTGCCCACCAGGAGGAACTATATTTAACTAGCTTGTTAAATATTATTGCCAAGGAAAATATACACGCCATTTTTGTTGCTTCCTCACATGAGCTTGCTTTTTATAGCCATAATAAGCTTGATATTGAAAAAAAGACCGGAGTCAAAGTGTTTACCAATTTACCCGAAACAATGAATATATGTAATGATAAATGGCTTACCGTAAACTTTCTTAAAGAAAATGGCTTTTATTTTCCTGTTACCATTCGCTATCCGGAAGATCAGGATAAAATCGATGAATTTATTAAGGAAGTGCAATTTCCCATCGTAATTAAACCGAGACAGGGTGCCGGATCACAGGGTTTGTACATCGTTAACCAATATGAGGATCTGCAACCCCTGCTCAAAAACAAGCAAGATATTATTCTTCAGCAATATTTACCGGAGGATTGCGGGGAATTTACGGTCGGTATTTGCACTGGGACCAACGGCAAGATTCTTTCCGGGATAACCTTAAAAAGATACTTGCAAGAAGGCATGACTATGTCAGCGGACTCAGATGATTTCACGGAGATCACAGATTACTGCAAAGAAGTGGCTCAGGTTCTAAAACCTTACGGCCCGTCCAATTTTCAATTGCGTCTTCTCAATGGTAAACCCTATATTTTCGAAATAAACCCTCGCTTTAGCAGTTCCACGGGAATGCGCGCTTTATTAGGCGTCAATGAGGCGGAAATCTTAATAAGAGCGGAAGTACTGGGCGAAGCAATTTGGCAACATAAAATTTTAAAATGCAGTGTAATTAGACAGTATACCGATTATCTTGTACCAACTGAGAAAATTAATTTGCTACAAAAGTAAATTAAGATATCGCGTCATAGGATTTGACAATATCATCTTCACCTGCCGCCGAAAGTCACAAAAAATCTTATGATAAAAAGAGTAGCTTATCACTTGAGCTACTTTTTTTATTTTAAAAAATTGTAATAACACCCGAATCCTTTTTGTGACATTCATTGACTAAGAATATAGAAAGGGTGATGATCATGAAATTGGAGTCCAATGTTTGTGGAATTATTGTACCTCATGCACCAACACTGCTTGAGGATGAACTTAACCATAAATCTTCTTCCATAATTACAGCCCTTCAGGATATTGGTAAGAGTCTGAAGCTATGGGGGGTAGAAGTTGTAGTTGCAGCTACTACTCATTGGCAGACAGAAAAATTCCTTGTAGATAACTCGTTGTTTCATAAAACGATAACCGATTATTACGGCTTTCGTCGAGAGATTAACTATGATGTCTCCGGGCATACTGCATTAGCCGATTTACTCCTGAAGGCCGGTGAAAGGAATTTAATCTTTCCCAGCGAGCAACCGTATGGTGTTGATCATGCGATTACTATTCCATTACACTTTATGTTTCCAGAGAGAGACATTCCTGTAATCCCCATTTCTGTGTCAGGCTCGCCGCTTTGTGCATTTAGATGGGGGCGAATATTAGGGCATACTTTGCGAGATTGGGGTGGCAAAGTACTATTTCTTGCCTCTGGTTCGTTGTCCCATGACCTTTCCAGCTTTATGACAGGTGAGGTATTGAGCGAATATGAAAAGTTTGATTCGATGGTGCTTAATTTGTTGTCAAAGGGAAAAGGGATGGAGGTGTTAAATATTAACCCTAAGCTAGTCGAGATAGCAAAACCAGAAGGGGCTTTTCGTGATCTATTTATGCTGCTAGGAGTAATGGGCTCAGGGACGCGTGGAAATATTCGGGCTTACGAAAAATTACCTGGCGTTGGTCTTGGTGTCATTGAATTCTTAAACTCAGGTTACACTGAAAAGGACGAAGAATTGATGAAAAAAACTCCATATATCGGAGTTTGTCATTAAACAAAGGAAGGATAGAACTATGACCGAGAGTATAAAGCCTGTAGATCAGGAGATTCTTCATTTATTTAACACAGGCAATCAAGAGAAAGCGCTGAAGCTATTTATAAATCAATATCAAACTAAGCTGTATTCATTGGCCTACCGGATGTTGGGAAATCATGATGATGCCATGGACGCATTACAAGAAATTCTGCTTCAGGTGCATCGTTCTTTAAGAAACTTTAAGGGACAATCCAGCTTGTATACGTGGGTCTATCGATTGAGCTCGAATGTTTGTTTGAATTTCCGTAATAAACGAAGTCGCACTAGCAATCAGATAGAATGGGATGAGAATGTACAAACAGCAATGCTACCGGTTGAACGCCCAAATGAAGACCCGGATAAGATGTGTGAATCAAAATATAATCAATTTCTAATTCAGCAAGCAATTATGAAATTACCGGAGACCCAGCGGGTACTGCTCGTTTTGCATGATCTTGAGGGTATTTCTATCCCTGAAGTTGCCAGTATTTTAAATATTAATCTTAACGCAGCCAAGTCAAGGCTTCATCGCGGCAGAACGGCGTTGCGCAAGATTATAAGTAAAGGTTTTGTGGTCAAAGGAATGGAGGGGGTCGGCGTTTTTTCCGTTGGAGATTCCGGTAGATTGATGTAATAAAAAAATGAATTTTACCCGTATCCTTTTTCGCAAAAGTATTGACTAAATTAATAAATAAACCAAAACACAGGAGGAACTAAGATGTCAAATCGTTACTATGAATTGAGCATGCTCGTGCTTCGGGTTGCTTTGGGAGCAATTTTTTTGGCTCATGGATTACAAAAGATTACTGGGTTTGAGGGTATCGTCAAATTTTTTGGTTCAATTGGCCTACCGCCAATCCTCGCGTATGTGGTGACTACCATTGAGACTTTGGGGGGCGCATGTCTGATCCTTGGACTTTTTACACGTACTGCGGCTACCGGAATATGTTTTGTGATGCTGGGTGCTATTTTTTCCGTTAAAGCTTCTAAAGGCTTTATTAATGGGTATGAATTTGAATTATCATTACTGGCCGCTGCAGTGGCGCTGATTCTTTCAGGAAGCAATACTCTAGCGTTAGGTAATCTATTTAGCTCATTAAAGGCAACTTCTGCAAAGAAAACTGCTTAATCATAAATTTAAAAATAAAGGGAGGCAATTTCATTGGCTAAACTTGGGGAAGTTTTTATCTGTGAACGTTGTGGAAACGAAGTGGTTGTGACTAAGGCTGGTGGTAACCCGGAAATTCATTGCTGTGGTCAGGCAATGAAAAAGAATAAATAAATAACAGAATGAAGCGGCGGGGTGGATTATTAAACCTCCCCGTCGCCTAATATTTTTGGGAGATGGAAAAAATGCATACGGGGTTTACGAAGGAGAACGCCTTTGTAGCGTTTTTGGCTGCTAATAAGGCGTGTGGAATTTGTCGAGATTGCTGCAAAAGTAGTTGTCATATTTATATATCAAGAGATATTTTGACACGACTATCCGAAACAGGTGATAAGCGGGTTAAAGATATACTGCCTTCCGATATTCTGGATGTTATTCGGGGATTACCAACTGAAAACGGCAGAGTGGATAAATTTAAAGCTCTTGCCGCATTTGATACAGTTAGCAAAATTTGCGATAATTGTGCTCCCGATAAACATGGTGCATTCTGCGGAATAAATATTACATTAACTGCTTTAGGAACCTTGCTATACGGTTCTTCGTTTCAGACGGAAAAAGATAAGGTATAGCATCCGCGGTGACTGAATTACTAACATTGGGTAACGCCTAGTTGAATAAAATTTATTTTTATGTGCAAACTTAGCTTGAAAGGCGGTGATTGTACAATGGGTATGTATGATAGGAAAAGTCCATATATGCTATCAGAAGAACCCAAAACGCAAGCAGTTTGCACGTGCGGAAAGACTGGAAATCCCCCATACTGCGATGGGTCACACCAGGGAACTGGTAAAGAGCCAGCAATAATACAAATGGAAAAGGGTAAAACCGTGGCCATTTGTGGGTGCGGTAATTCTGGAAATATTCCTTATTGTGATGGTAGCTGCAGTCGATAGGCAGCCCTCTTCCATTAGTAGGCGAGTAAAAAGGCAACATGGTTTTTACTGATAACAGATAGTGGCATAACCCCTTGGGAACAAGGGTTATGCCACTATGTTTTTACAACGGAATTGTAGCTATTATATTGTTTAGAGACCAGGTAAGCCAAATCTGTGATGATTATGACATACTGTTTATTGATGACGAAGTAATGGCAGGTGGAATAAGTAAGTGCTGTTGACAGGATAGTGCATTGATTATATAATAAATCCATTATATGGAATGTGAGGGATGCTTAAATGTGTAACATGTTCTTGCCAGAAAAACTGATCAAGTTTAGGTTGCAAACTCAGCAAGAGCATGAATCCCCCAACCCTTAATGTATGGTTTTGTGGATCAGCCGCGCACTTGGTTTGCGCGGCTTTATTATTTTTATGATAAGGAGTTTTATTATGTTGAAAATGTATGAGTTGGAAACCCAAGTTGCGACTGGCTGTTACGCGAAGAGAATTCCACCCCCGCAATCTGTAAGTAAAGTTAATTCCGACTACAATCTTTTCTAGCCGGAAGGATAACCTGCTTACACTAAATCATTGGGCATCCTTCTTGGCTCGAAAAGAGTAAAAAAGGAGAATTTTTTTGGATAGAAACAATGATTTAGGAATTAGGGACAAAACACTCTGGGGCTTGATTTTGGCGGTGGTCTTAATGATGGTCGGAGTAGGCATGGTCGTTGCTCTACTGCCGCAGCGAATCGTCGATTTGGATGGAAGTGGGCGGTCAGTTGGGTATATAGCGTCGGCCTTTGCCTTCTCCTATTTAGTACTCCAAGTTCCTATTGGCAGTTTGTCTGATAAGATAGGTTTCAAGCCGCTAATCATTTTTGGGTACTTGCTGTGTGTTCTTACCGGACTGGTGTTTTACTTTGCAACAAACTCGAATATGATATTTTTCGCCAGGCTTTTACAGGGGGCTGGCGAAGCACCGGTTTGGGCACTGGCGCCAGCGTTGCTATCACTACGATTTCCGTCTGCAAAGGGGAAAGTTATGGGGATATATAACGCAGCCATGCATATAGGCCTTACCTTAGGGCCTGTTTTGGGAGTAGCATTAGCAAAGGTATTAAACAGCAATGAAGTATTTCTGGTGTACTCTTTTGGATGTCTAGTGGGTGCGATTGTCATTTATCTTTTCGTGGATAACTCTCCTAAGAAGGAATTAGAGACAACGAGCCTGTTCGATATTCGAACTATATTCAAACTGATAAGACACCGGCAAACGTTGGTTTCTTTGCTGGGGATCACCTTATACGGAGCGGGTTACGGCATTCTTATCACCAATATCCCCACATTTATGTTAGAAGAAAAGAACTTCACCTCAGTTGATATCGGCGTGTTCTTTTCGTTGTTTTATGTAGCTATCAGCCTTTCACAAATCATTACCGGGCCATTATCAGATAGATTTGGCCGCAATAAATTTATGATTTTGGGGTTGCTTACCGTTACCGGTGGGTTCATTATTATGCCAGCTTTCAGTTTTCCGTTGATCTTATTGGTACTCACGGTTGCCAGTTTTGGAATGGGCGTTTTTTATCTTGCATCAATGGCATTCCTGTATGAGATTGTACCTGATTCTTTAAAGGGGACGATTTCAGGGGCATATTATCTTTTTTGGGGCAGCGGTTATTTTTTTGGTCCCTTGATAATAACTCAGGTAGCCGATTCCATTAATTTTCAGGCAGCGATGATCAGTTATTCATTTCTTGTACTGCTGGTCGCCTTTGGGATGATTATGACACTGGAGTGGAAAAACGTCGTTGGAGGGTCCCCGCACTCACGGCAAGAATGAATTTATTGAAGGAAATATGTTAAAGTTTTGAAGCGTTAAAGGTATAAGCATATTGCTTATACCTTTTTCTATATACTAAAACCGATTATATAAAGGGGGGTTTAGATAATGATTAAACAGATAAAGAAACTGAAACGGGGGTGTGGCCATGCGACTGTTTGTTGGTATTGAGTTTCCGGGAGAGATAGTAGATGAACTGTTGAAAGTGCAAAATCAGATCCGTAGTCATGCGAAACGCGGGCGGTTTGTGACAAGAGAAAATTTACACCTTACTCTTCAATTTTTGGGTGAGGTACCTTCACAAGAGATTGGGCCGGTCGTGGAAGCTTTACGCAAGACGGCCCAATCTCATAGTGCATTTTCAATGACACTAAAAAAGGTCGGAGATTTCAGAAACGGTCATACATCCCGCGTGATTTGGGTGGGAATCGATGGTGATATGCGAAACCTGACTTGCATGCAAAAAGATCTTTCCGTTTCTTTGGCTCCGTTGGGATTTCTACCGGAAAAAAGGCCATATCAACCGCACATTACCTTGGGGCGGGATGTGGAATTTATCGGAGAAGCATCTTTTGAAAAATACATCGACACCATGGAAAAATTATCCTTTCTAGTGAGCCGGTTTTCGCTGATAGAGAGTAAAATGGAAAATGGGAAGTTGATGTATCATTCGCTGTATTCGTTTCCACTTGTGAATTTTCTGTAGACAATCTCCCTGGTCGAGGATATTATAGGTGTAGCAATTGAAGACGTCTTTGCGATGAAATTTGTCATGAGTGTATTAAAAAGAGACGCATAATAGCGATGCTTTAATGAAAGGGCATCATTACAAGGCTTGTACATTGGCGCAGTATTTGCATAACTTATATGATCTAAGCAATACGACAGGGAGGAGCGTGGCGTGACTATGAAATTTGTAACCGTTGAGCAGTCGGACGCTAGGTTGAAGATGATTCTGGATAATCCCTTTGAGGGGAGCATTGCGATTGACGAAACCGGAACAGTTTTTTTTGCAAATTCGTTCTTTTTGGAAATTTTAAATCG
Source organism: Sporomusa sp. (assembly GCF_035561155.1). GTDB lineage: Bacteria > Bacillota > Negativicutes > Sporomusales > Sporomusaceae > Sporomusa. The sequence continues at coordinate 38,439 of NZ_DATMYD010000020.1, forward strand.
CACTGAGCAGGAGGTTGTAGGCAAAAAAGTTTGGGATGTGATTCCTGCTTGCAGATTGTTCGAAACGGTTGGGCAAGGCTATTCGATTTGGGGTGAGACATTAATAATTAATGGCAAAGAATTTTTAGTGGCTCGTTTTCCTTTGAAAAAAGATGGGCAGACTGTGGGCGCAATGGTTAAGACTTTGTTTCCTGACCAAATCACTGCCAAGGAAATTATGAATAAAGTGTCTCGCCCGGCGAAAACAGAAAACTACATAAAGAACACGCTTTGTACTTGTCGTGATGTCATTGGTGAAACTCCCCCAATGCTATATGTAAAGAAACTGGCAAGGCGAGCCTCCAGAACGAGTTCGACATTACTCATTACGGGGGAGAGTGGTACTGGCAAAGAAATTATTGCGCAGGCCATTCACACCCGTTCTGTCAGGCGGGAAGGGCAGTTTATCAGTGTAAACTGCGGCGCGATTCCCGAAAATCTCCTTGAATCGGAATTGTTTGGTTATGTAGATGGCGCATTCACCGGGGCTAAAAAGGGGGGAAAACCCGGAAAATTTGAGCTGGCTGACGGTGGCACTATTTTGCTGGATGAAATCGGTGATATGCCTTTATTTATGCAGGTAAAATTGCTTCGAGTATTGCAAGATAGGGAAGTATGGCGAATTGGCGCTACGACTCCTACCAAACTTGATGTACGGGTTATGGCATCTACTCACACCGATCTCATACAACTGGTGAAAGAAAAGCGCTTTCGCGAAGACCTTTATTACCGCCTGAATGTATTAGAAATCAAGATGCCTGCCTTACGGGAAAGAATTGAGGATTTACCGCTGTTAATCAATGCCTTGATTGAGCGTATAAACCGCAAAATAGGCGCTGATGCCATAGGCGTTTCCCAAGAATCCCTGGAGATTATGAAAAGATATAGCTGGCCGGGAAATGTACGGGAATTGGAAAACCGGCTTGAGCAGGCTATCAACTGGAGTGATGACCACATTGTTGATATCCGCAATATTCCTATCAGGCCATGGGAAGAAGAGAGTAGCAATGTACCAATGAGTTCTGATATCGGCTTCCGGGGTTGCATTCAGGAAACCGAGCGGGATTTGATTGTAAGCGCATTGGAACAGGCGAAGGGGAACAAGGCCCAAGCGGCACGGCTGCTGAATATGCAGCGGTCTGTGTTATATAAAAAAATAGGGAGATTAGGAGTATAGGTGTATTCTTTGTGGACACCTGTCTCTTATCGATACGGTAAAACGGCTCCTGGGCTAGAAACCCAGGGGCCTTTTTTACGAAAAATTCGCATTTAATTAATCTAATAGCGTTGGCATGATTATTGCAAGTGTATACTAATACTGATGGCCATCAGTTTCATCCAACGAAAGATTAGTATCTGGAGGAGGGAAAGTAAGTGTCTAAATTTGCTAACAAAATCAAATCCATTGATGAAGCACTAAGTTCCATTCCCAAAAGCGGCGCAACAATTATGATGGGGGGGTTTGTTGGAGCGGCAGAGCCGACTTGCTGTATTGAGTGGCTAATCAATAATCAAATCAGTGAAATAACTTTGATCACTAATGAGCCGGGTTTGAGTGGTTTTGGCAGAGCCATGTTATACAAGAATGGTTTGGTGCGTGAGATTATTTCAAGTCATGTTGGTACTACTCAAGAATCAACAGACGAATACCTGAAAGGCAACCTCAAAGTTGAGCAATTCTACCCGATGGGCACTTGGATTGAAAAAGTGCGGGCAGGCGCAATGGGGCTTGGTGGCGTACTTGTCCCGGTTGGGGTAGGCATACTGGATGATCCTGCATTGTTCCCCGATTTGAAAGAACCAAAGCAAATAATTGAAGTAAATGGTATCAAGTGTTTTGTCGAGGCTGCGTTGAGGGCGCCGATTGGCTTGGTTAAAGCATGGCGTGCCGATGAAATGGGTAATCTCGAATATCGTCATACCAGCATAAATTGCAATCCTATGGTAGCTATGGCCTGTGATTATACAGTTGCTGAAGTAGAAGAAATTGTTCCTGTTGGTACTATTCCGCCTGAACGGGTTGGGACACCGGCACCTTTTGTGCAAGCTGTTGTCAAGGGGTTGAGTTTAGAGCAGCATGATGATATTTACCGTCAGCATTGGCTGAAAATAGGTAAATTGACCCCCGAAAAATAAGAATTTTTAGGAGGGACTGACATGGATCCGAGAGTATTAATAGCCAAACGTGTCGCACAAGAATTTAAGGACGGACAACTTGTCAATTTAGGATTTGGGATGCCGACTCAAGCATCTAATTATTTACCTAAAGGCGTTAAGGTCATGTTTCATGCTGAAAACGGTGTTTTTGGCGTTGGACCTAGACCTACCGCATCAGAGGCTAAAGCCGATATGACAAACGCCGGGTCAGAACCTGTTACACTGCTGCCAGGAGCTGCCATTATGGATTTGGCTACTTCATTGGGGGCAATGCGTAGCGGCATTCTGGATATTACAGTCCTGGGGGCTTTGGAAGTCGATCAGTTAGGCAATATCGCCAATTGGGCGGTACTTCGTAATGGCAAATGGTGGCCTGGCATTGGTGGTGCGATGGATCTATGCTATGGCACGGAACAAGTGGTTGCCTGTCTCATGCATACTGATAAGGAGGGCGCTTCTAAAATTCTGAAAAAGTGTACTCTACCACTGACTGGAAAAAGTTGTGTTAAGACGATCATTACTGATAAAGCCGTTTTTGCTGTCGGGCAAAATGTCCTCATTTTAAAGGAACATGCTCCTGGTGTGACATTAGAAGAAATTAAAGCTTGTACAGAGGCAGACTTTATTGTTGCTGACACATTCTGTGAGATGAACTTATAATCGGCATGTTATATAGAGAGGTCTGCCCTACAGGCCTCTCAATTAAGTATACAGGGGGGGACTTTATGAGCCTTACGGAAAATCACACAGGTAGTAATGTTGTTGAAAACTCAGTAATATTCTGCAAAAAACATCTGCAGCCTATTGCCAGAGAGTTGGATGTTAACGGCCGATTCCCTACTGAACTTTTAGGGATAATGGGTGAATTGGGTTTTTTCGGTATGAATTATAGCCCGGAATATGGCGGAGGCGGCTATGATTCTGTCACTACCCATCTGGTAGCCAAGGAAATCGCTAAAGTGAGTCCAGGGGTCACGTTAACCCTTCACGTGCATTGGATGGCAATAGATGTTTTACTTAAATTTGGTACTGAGGAGCAAAAGCGGCAATACCTGCCTGATTTGCTACAGGGCAAAAAAGTTGCGGCCTATACTGTCAGTGAAGCCCAAGCTGGCTCTGACGCTGCCGCAATCAAGGCAACTGCCGTGAGGACAGAGGCAGGCTGGCTTTTAAACGGGGCTAAATATTTTTGTACTAATGGTGGATTAGCCGATCTTTATTTCGTTGCTTTAAAGACCGATAGCGAGGCTGGGGCCAAAGGCATTAGCATGTTTATCGTGGAAAAAGGTATGCTTGGTTTTAAAATTGGTGCCCCTGAAGAGAAAATGGGTTGTAGAAGCTCTTATACTACGGGGTTACTATTTGACAATTGTGTAATACCCCATGAGAATTTGCTGGGTAATGTCAATGAAGGCTTCAAAATTGCTATGTACGGTTTGGTTGGCGGCCGTTTGGGTATGGCATCTATGGGACTAGGCATTGCCGAAGCTGCGCTGGAGACTTCGGCGAAATATGCTAATCGAAGAAGTGCTTTTGGTAAGCCGTTGAATTCTCTGTTCGCAGTTCAGGAGATGCTGGCAGATATGTATGTAAAAATAGAAGCCGCTAACCTGTTGGTAGGCGAAACTGCCAGGAAAAGAGATAGTGGAAAGGATTATGCTCTAGACACCTCGGTTGCCAAACTCTTTGTTGCTGAAGTGGTTAATGAGGTATGCCATAAGGCATTGCAGATATTCGGCGGCCACGGTTATATGAAATACAATGATGTAGAGCGGTATGCCCGGGATGCAAGACTGCTTGATATCGGTGTTGGGGCATCTGAAGTGCTAAAAATGGTTGTTGGTTCGGCAGTTGCAAAAATTAAAGGAAGTGACCGTTGATTTTTACAATATTAGGAGGATAGTGCATGGATTATGCCATTAAAAAACGTTTTGATAGCAAGCTGACTACCGGGATTGTGGGTGTCATCATATGCTTTGCCTATGCCATGATTTACTGGCCGGTTTGGGCAATGGTAGCGAAAGCCATTATTACGTCTACGGCTGGAGTAGGTTTACAGGCAGTTGAACCAGCGGTAGCGAAAAAATTTATAACCACATTTGCTGAGGGAACTTTTTTTTGGTGCAGCATCAGCGCCTGGATCTGGCAGACTTTAATATTTGGCAACTACGGAAAATACAAATTGACTACCATTCAACCTGGTGCCGGAATTTGGTACACCTTCCTCAGCTTCATTTGCGGTAGTGCAGCATATTTAATTGTGATATCCTTCATTGGCATATGGTGGAAGCCCTTTAATCTCATTCTCATGTTTGCTCCTAAGAGCGCGGAAGAACTTCATTTGGCCCTGGAGGCATGGGAAGCTTCTAATTTCTATGTATTACCTGTGATAATAGCACAAATTCCTTTCGTATCTCTTTTTCAAAAACGGCCATGGGCCGGTAACCTAAAACCGCCCCTCGACGGGTTGGCGGTAATGATGACAAGTTCCTTCTTTGCATTGCTGATCTGGATTGCTATGTTTGTTCCCAGCTTTATGCATTTTCAATTGGGTGGACACAATGTTACTGAACAACCGCTGGGGTCTTGGCCGGCTGTTCTTGCCTTCTGTCAAGGATTTATTTTCTGGTTTCTGATTCCGGCGGAAGGCGGGGAGGGCTATCCTTATAAGCTGTTTACTAGCAAACAACCTTGGATGGGACTTATTGGATTAGCGGGGGCTCTGATATTTGGTGGTTATTTAACCCCAACCTTTTATGTCAGCTTGATTAACGCTTTCCACATTAATCCCGGTGTAAATCCTTATGTCACAGCCGCTTCTCTTGAACTCTCACTTATTGTTACGATGTTGTGCTGGCATCACTTGTTTGACGACTATCCTGGAGCAGAAAATGAACCAAGCATTGGGCGTCGCGTGATGATTCGTGTGGTAATATGGCTTGGACTCGGAACTGTTTTTGGTCTTGCGTGGCTGAAAGTTTACAAAATACTTCCCTTTGCCGGCAATGATTTGGGAATGGGATTTCCGGTAATGGGTCTATTGGCAGGACAGTTTGCCTTGCTAATGGTATTCCTTTACTTTAATACTTTTTTTGATAAGTGGCCGCTTGTCTATAAAGAAACAGTTAATAAATAGATCCAAATCGTCCGCCCACCTGTCAGCCTAGTTGTTCTCCGTGCAATCCTGTTGCAATATGTCGTCCTTCTGCAGTTATTGCTTGCATCCCGGCTATGACAGTTGTATCACCAAAATGCCGGCCTGTGTGTACGCCCTTTATTACGCCCAAGATTCCTTATTGAGCCTTCAAGCGAAAGAATAGCTACCCGTCATCGAACCCTATGGCTGACGGGTAGCTTCATTACCGCCCTCAGATTGCTCATTATATACGTATGTAAAACCCTCAGCAAGTAAATCCTAAATGGTAGCAAATGCTAGCAATTGAAGAATTGTCGGAGGCGTTTTTCATGGACAATCGGATCGAAAACATTAGACTAACAGCCGTAGAAATCGCTACTATTTGGATGCAGTACCAGAATGACAGTATGGCTAGTTGTGTGCTACGTTATTTTTCGGCAAAGGCGGAAGATGATAGTATAAAAGAGATTATCGATTCAGCCTTAACCATGTCGCAAAATAGCCTTAGACTGATAGCCAACACTTTTTGTGATGAGGGTTTTGCTGTTCCACAAGGATTTGGCAAGGATGACGTTAACGTAAATTCTCCTAGACTTTTTGGTGATATATTCGTTTTAGATTATCTAAAACATATGGCTAGATTGGGGCTTTTATCTTCTGGGATCGGACTTTCGTTAGTGGTGAGAAGTGATTTGAGGCAGTTCTATCAATCTCATTTATCCTTAACGGCTACACTGGATTCTATGGTGACGCACTTAATGCTTAGTAAAGGAATATATGTTCGTTCTCCGTATATTCCCCCTACTAAAGAAGTGCATTTCGCCCAGACGCAAGAGTTCTTGGGGGGATTATTTGAGGGTGAGCGTCCTCTTAGTGCTTTGGAAATTACCCACTTGTTTACGAATATACAAACAAACCTGATAGGTAAAGCTTTAATTATCGGGTTTAGTCAAGTCGCTCAGTCGTCGCAAGTAAGAGATTATTTTTTGCGAGGGAAAGAAATAGCGGCAAAGCATAACGATTTATTTTCGAATAGACTTAGTCAAGAAGACTTGCCTAGTCAGGCAACCCTAGATGCGTTAGTTACGGACTCCATCGTGCCACCTTTTTCAGATAAGCTAATGATGTTTCATGTTACCGCTCTAATAGCCGCTGGTATAGCTAACTATGGTACTGCCATCAGTGTTAGTCAAAGATATGATCTGGGAGCTCAATACACCCGACTAGCGGCAGAGATTGCTTTATATGCAGAAGATGGAGCTAACATTCTGATAGAAAATGGCTGGTTGGAAGAGCTTCCTCAAGCTGTGAACAGACGTGAACTAGCTATGGCGACAACTTGATACGAAGCTGAGGTATAGGTATTGTACTATACCTTTTTATGCAATTCTAATACCATTTATTTCAAGGTATTAGATATTTTAATCAGCAGATACTATGAGTGTAAAGGGTCTGTAATGGTCGAGCCAAGATTGGTGTCGGATATCGTATGGTGTTCGGCATCAGTCGGCCAAAGATTGGCGTCGGGTCGTGAGGCTCGGCGTTAGTCGGCGGGAAGACTGGCATGAGTCCTGAAAGGCTGTACGGTAGCCCAACTGTTGCCGTGTGGTCCCAAGGGATTTGTGTCGGTCGAGCTAAGACTGCTATGGGTTGCGAATAATACGGGTCGTTTGCAGTCGGGAGATTGCAGGCGGTTCAGTAGCTATCTATGGTAGTCGAGCAAAGGTTTGCATCGGTTGTGTAATGCTTGTGGGTAGGCGAAAGTCTGCGTATAGGTATGTAATGATCGGTGTAGGCTGT
>NZ_DATMYD010000021.1:0-86696 GCF_035561155.1 Sporomusa sp.
ATTTAAGCTACCCACCGCAGTTTAGCTGTGAATCTTGTGGCGGGGTAATGCATCCACGTTACTATAAAGGGGTCCATGGATTCGAGTACCGGATTTCGGATGTGCTCGATACCAAAGGACCGCGTTAGCGGTTTTTCTTAACCGAGTTTAAATATTTGCTTTTATAGTTTAATTATGGAAAACAGTCGATTAGCAGTCTAAGATAAGCTATAATAAATAATTAATAGCATTTACCAAATTTGCACAGAAATGTATATTTGAGTGATGATTGAGGAGGGGTTATTCATGCAACACCAAGAGCAAGAAACTGATATAAATGCCGTGTTAGAAGCATTCAACCTGCTGGCGCCGTATCTCAAACAATTATTTGAAGATGATGTTACTCTATCGGTGACAGATAAACAAAAATACCTAACAATCCTCCATAGTCCCAGCATCAAGGTCAATGTCAAAGACGGCGACCTGCTGCCGGCAGGTTCTGCCTCAACCAAGGCTATTATGCAGGGAACGACCATGTCGATGGTAATACCTAAGGAAGTAGTCGGCATTGATGTGAGATCAATTGATGTGCCTGTGAAAGATAACTATGGCAACGTTATTGGTACGATCGGTATTGCCAAAAACCTTAACAGGCAGCGGGAGGTATATAACCTAGCCAACAGTCTCTCGAGCTCACTAAAGCAGGTTACCGAGGGCATCAGCCATGTGGCTGCCGGTATTCAGGATTTGGTGAATTCTAACAAGGAACTATTGCAGTATACGGATGAAGCTAAGAGTGATACTAAAAATACCGATGAAGTCATAAATTTCATTAAAAATGTTGCCGGGCAGACCAATCTCCTGGGTTTAAATGCAGCCATTGAGGCCGCTCGTGCCGGTGAGCTTGGACGGGGATTCAGTGTTGTTGCCGAGGAAATCAGGAAACTGTCAAGCTCCAGTAATGAAAGTATCAGTCAAATTAATGCTATCCTGCAGCGTGTCCAATCCCAGGTCACCTTGATTGGTCAAGGAATTCATAAATCTAATTCGGTTGTTGAGGAGCAGGCAGCAGCTATACAGGAGATAACAGCTTCCATTCAGGAACTTAATGCCGCTGCCAATATTCTTGAAAATATGGCCGAAAAGTTGTAATAACAGCACCTGTGCACATGTTGCCGTCTAGTAAAAAGCGCAGTGTAGTATTGCGCTGAGTTTTTTACTCCCAGGTATAAATATCAAGGAACAGGTGTAAAACGGGTTAAAGATATTCCGGATTTCTCAACAGTATGATAGAATTAATGCTATTAGGGGTAAGCTGAATGTTACTAGCAAATTGGAGGAATGTATGCGAAACAAGATTAATCAATACCTGTGGGTAGCCATTGGCTGTATAGTCAGCAGTATTTCGATAAACGCATTTTTGGTGCCGCATCACCTGCTAAGTGGCGGGGTTTCGGGTGTGGCCATTATCTTTTATTTTCTGTTCGACTGGCCAATCGGTGTTCAAATCTTTTTGATGAATCTCCCCTTACTTTATGCCGCCTACCGTCTGCTGGGCAAAGAGTATACGATTGGCACGATTTTTGGAACAATCCTTTTTTCCTTCACAGTAGATGCAACCCGTTTTTTTTCGCAGTATAACATTATTGATGATCCTATTATCTCAGCAATTACCGGCGGGGTCATTGCGGGAATTGGCAGTGGTCTTATATTTCGCGTAAATGGCAGCGCGGGAGGCCTGGATATTGTTGCTGCCCTTGTCAAGAAATATTACGCGTTCAATTTTGGGGCGGTTGGTTTTGCTGTTAACTGTGTCATTATGCTTGTTGCCGCTATGTTGTTTGGTCTCAAGCTGGCGATGCTGACGCTGATCTCGATGTTTATTAGTGCCAGTCTGACTGACAAAGTGGTGGAAGGTTTTAACCGAAAGAAAACTATCTTTATCGTTTCCTATAATACTGACAGTATTGTTGAGGCCATCTTAAAAGAGGTAGGGCGAGGTGTTACTATTCTCAACGGACAAGGCGCTTTCACCCGGCAGAGTAAGCAAGTGCTGTTTGTCGTTGTTAGCCTTACTCAGATTGCTAAAATCAAACAGCTTGTTCACGACTCTGATCCGCAGGCGTTTATGATTGTGCATGATGCGGCTGAAGTCATGGGGCGGGGTTTTACGCTGCCAAACTCCAGGCAAATATAATGAGTGAATTTACATAATATTATCGCAATATTTTTGTTGCTGTATTTAATTTTATTTGGTACAATGTATACATACGGCCAACCAACCAGAATAACTTCCTGGAGAGACTAGGAGGACAGAGCCTTTCGAGTAAAGAAAGGTTCAATAATTCTAGCGACTAACATGTGCCCCGGGAAGCTCCTTCTAACCGGATGTCCGCCTTCAAATAAAACGGAGGTGCATTCGTATGAACGGACATGAATTTATGTTATTATCGCTGGTGGGAATTGGTTGGGTGTTGGCACTATACTATCAGTCATGTAAGCTTCTGGGTCTTGACTCCAAAAAAGAATAGACGAGATGCTATCACAAAAAAATCACCACTTTGAGTGTAATGCTCAATTGGTGATTTTATTTTTTTAGACATGATATATATATCCCGCACTAAAAAAGCCAACACGCCACCCGTCTGGAGAATTTTAACACGTTATATAGAGATTGGCTGGTTGAAGAATATTCCAATTGGTAGTTGGCTTTGATGATTAATCTGTTACAATGAAATTGGATGGTACCAATCCGAATACTTTAAAAGAAGAGTGATCAGATGCGCATCTCGATCAATCGCAATGCCGATACCCCTGTTTATCTGCAAATCAAGAATCAGTTACGGGATATGATTTTTTCCGGTGTCCTTCCGGCAGACTTTTTACTGCCGCCTGAACGTAGCCTGGCTAAAACGCTCGAGGTCAACCGCAGCACGGTGATTAAAGCGTACCAGGAGCTTAAGGCTGACGGCTTAGTGGGATCCCATGTCGGTAAAGGTACGGTAGTTCTTCCTCAAGTAGTAAAAAAGTTATTAACAGACGGCTATATAAATCCTCTGCCTTGGTATCAGCTTTTTACGGAAAGCATTACCTCCAGTACTGATACTATTATCAGTGACATTATGGCCATAACCGGCGGTGACGTAATCTCCTTTTGCCGGCGGTATTCCGGCTCCCAGTCTATACCCTGTAGAAATAATGGAGAAAATCCAGACAGAGCTATTTAGGACAGCAGGGCACAACCTGTTTTTGCACAGCCCGGTTGAAGGCCATTATCCGCTCAGGGAAAGTATTAGCCACCTGATGCGGCAACGGCAGATTACTGCTGCGCCCAAAGACATAGTCATCCTTTCTGGCTCGCAGCAAGGATTGGACTTTGCTGCACGAATATTTATCAGGCCGGGCGACACCGTTCTTGTGGAAGAGCCTACTTTTTTCGGGGCGATCCAGATATTCCGGTCAGCCGGGGCGCGTGTTATCGGCGTACCTGTAGACAAAGACGGTATGCGTACAGATGTGCTGGAAGCCTTGTTGGTGCGCCACAGGCCCAAATTTATCTATACACTCCCTACCTTTCAAAACCCTTCAGGGGTTACCTTGAGTCTGGAGCGACGGTATGCGCTTTTGAATTTGGCTTATCAGTATCAACTGCCTATTCTGGAAGACGACCCATATGGTGAGCTTTATTATGACGGTACGCCGGTTCCGTCGCTTAAAGCGCTTGACCGTCACGGCTATGTTATTTACTTGAGTACGTTTTCCAAGGTGTTGTTTTTAGGGCTGCGAGTAGGCTGGATAACGGCACCGCCGCAGGTGCTTGCCAAATTTGCGCACCTTAAGCAGATGACTGACCTTCATGTCAACACGCCTGCTCAATTGATGCTGGAGGTATTTATCCGCAGGGGATATTATGAAAAGCATATCATGTTGCTGCGGCGGGAGTACGCCAAGCGCAGAGATATAATGCTGAAGGCCTTAGAAAAATACAAAGTCCCGGGAGTTAGCTGGAATAAACCCGAAGGCGGCTACTATATATGGTGCCGGCTGCCGGCTAACGTTTACCGGCATAAGCTGGTGGCCAACGCGGGTAAACGGGGTGTAGTATTCTTGCCTGGCGAGGCTTTTTATCCAGACGGCACCCAAGGCGACACTTATATCAGGCTGAACTATACTTTTGCAAAGTTGGAACAGATTGATGAAGGAATAGAACAGCTTATGCAGGCAGTCAGGGAAACCTCAACTGCAGACTCTGACCAACAGAGCGGGCACAATATAAAACCTCTGGTGTAACAAAAAGTAAATAGCAGGAGGCGATGCTTTGTGAGTACTATTAAAATTAAACAAGTGGATGCATTTACCAATGAGCCGTTTGGCGGTAATCCTGCCGGGGTAGTTACTGACGCCAATGGTTTAGCTGATGAGCATAAGCAGAAGATTGCCCGGGAAATGAACCTTTCGGAAACAGCGTTTGTATCACACTCTGATGCAGCCGACTTCAAAGTACAGTTCTTTACGCCTAACGCTGAAGTCGACTTATGTGGACATGCCACAATTGCCACCTTTGCAACCCTATACGAAGAGGAAAAGCTTGACCCGGGGAAGACTGTATTTTATCAAGAGACAAAAGCCGGAATTTTACCGGTGGAAGTGATAAAGTCTGAGGGCCAGGTATTGTTTATGATGACGCAGGCTGCGCCGCAATTGGCCGGAGTAGAATTCAGCAGCGCAGATATTGCTGCCGGATTAGGTCTTGCAGCTGAAGACTTGCTGGAAACACCGCCCATGAGAGTATCGACAGGGCTTTGGTGGCTGGTGGTTGGTGTTAAGAGTCTCGCGAAGCTGATGCAGGCAAAACCTGATTTTGTCGCCGTTGAGGCCCTAAGTAAAAAATGCGGGGTTGTGGGGATTGTGCCCTTTTGCCTTACTACGATTGAGGCAAACCGGAGCTTTCATATGCGGGCTTTCTGTCCCTTAGTGGGCGTAAATGAAGACCCGGTATGTGGAACAGGTAATGGTTGTATCGCTGCCTATATCGCTACTCACAATCTAATTGCTATTGATGGCGAGGCCAGTCTGACAGGCGAAGCCGGCATGGAAGTAAACAGACCAGGCTGCGTGAATATCCGCGTTAGTAAAACTGAGGGTAAGGTTCATGCAATTAAAGTAGGCGGCGGCGCGGTGACAATACTGGAAGGGGAAATGCGATTTTGAAGACAATTGGTCTGATTGGCGGTTTAAGCTGGGAGTCGTCGCTTGAATATTACCGGATTGTTAATGAAATCGTGAAACAGCGATTAGGGGGATTGCATTCAGCCCAGTGCCTGATGTTTTCGCTTGATTTTGGGCCTGTTGAAGCATTGATGCGTCAGGAGAATTGGCAGGAATTGAACATTAGGCTTGTCGATGCGGCCCAGCGTTTAAAGCAGGGAGGGGCCGATTTTATCCTCATCTGCTCCAATACCATGCATAGGTCGGCTGACAGTATTGAAGAACAGACAGGTGTTCCTGTATTGCATATTGCTGATGCGGCAGCGCAAAAAATTAAAGACCAGAAGATAAAAAAGGTCGGCCTGCTCGGCACTAAGTTTGCCATGGAAGGTGACTTCTACCGGAATCGGCTGAAAGATAAACATGGTATTGAGGTGATCATTCCTGAAGAAACAGAGCGGGAATTAGTCAATCATGTTATTTTTCAAGAATTATGTCTCGGCATTATCAGACAGGATTCAAAAGAGCAATTCCAAAAAATTATCAGTGCTCTGCTGCTGCGGGGCGCTGAGGGGATTGTCTTAGGCTGTACCGAAATCCCTTTGCTGATCAAAGAGGACGATGTAGCGGCGCCGGTGTTTGATACAATGACCATTCACGCCAGGGCTGCTGTTGATTATGCATTGAACGGATAAAAAAGTATACATAAAAAGGATGCACTTTTGGCATTAACTTATTACCACTACTCAAAACAGCGTTAGCCGATTCACTACAGCTAGTTTTTTTAGTCGCAATGTTTGTCATTCTCGCTGGCGTACTCATCAGTCTATTTATGGGGAATGCCAGAATTGGTAGTAAAGCAGACAGGCCGGCGGCTGAAGAAGTCGGATTGATGCTGTTTGCTGAAGGGCTGAGCACAGAGGTTGAATTAGCCGCTGAATTAGTGCCTGACTTGATTAGTGAGGATCGAGCGGCAAGAAAAAAATAATCTACATAATAGTCCTGCTGCAGCCAACAAGCGAAGCAGGACTATTATTATCGCCTTTTCGAGCAGGGTACCGAAAAAAAGGTAAAGGATTTCGGTAAACAATGGAGAAAAATTATAGAATTAGCTGAAAGACAGGAGCTGAATATGTGCAATGAAATATCCCAAAATAGGATTGCTGCTGGTTGTTGCCGGGTGTTTCTTTATTGCTCCGGTGCCTGACGGCTTAAGTATCACTGCATGGCGCTTGTTTGGCGTGTTTGCCGCTTTGATATTGGGTTTAATCCTCCAGCCGTATCCTGAGCCGACGTTGCTTATGCTTACTATTACGCTGGCCAGCATGTTTGTGCTTCCGATCCAGGAGATATTAGTCGGGTACACCGACGCGATGCTATGGTTGACACTGGTAGCCATGATGATTGGTATTGGCTTGAAAAAGTCCGGTCTTACCCGGCGGCTTGGACTGCTGCTTATTAGCCGGTTTGGGAAAACATCGCTGCGGATTGGCTATATCTTAAGCTTTATTGATTTGCTGTTAGCGACAAGTACGCCGGCCTCGCCAGCCCGTACAGGAGGATTGGTGTATCCGCTGGCTGAAGGGGTTATAGATGTCGGCAGTTCGGGTAATCAGGCGAGCAAACAGAAGACCGGGGCGTATTTTACGCTGCTGGCTTATATGGCCAGTATGCTCACAGGCGGTTTGTTTATGACCGGAATGGGGCCTAACTTGATCAACGTCAAGCTGGCGCAAGACGTACTGGGTATTCATGTAAGCTGGCCATTATGGACAATGGCGGCCTTGCCTGGGTTTATCGGTTTTTTGCTGACACCATATCTTGTGTATAAATTTTGTCCGCCTGATGTTGCTTCCATGACTGCGGTCAGGGACAGGGCCGGTCTGGAACTTAGCAGTATGGGCGGTATTAATAAGAGTGAACTAACAGCAGCCGGAGTGTTTCTGACAATTCTTATCTTATGGTCAACAAGTACGGTGTCCAGGATCGACAATACGCTGGTAGCTTTTGTTGGCGTATCGCTCATGCTGGTTCTGGACGTTCTTGACTGGAATGATCTGGCCGAAAACAAAGAGATGTGGTCATTTCTTATCTGGTTTGGCGCTATCTTGGGCTTTTCATCCGCTTTGACCAAGCTCGGATTTTTTAACTGGTTTGCCGGTATTATTAAATTGTTGCTGCCTACCGCCGGGGCGGGGGCATATACTGTACTATTGCTTGTGGCAGCGCTGGCCGTATTGCCCCACTATTTTTTCGTCTCCTACACCGGTTATGTAGTGGCTTTTTCGCCGCTGATTTTTTCCTTTGTCGCGGCAACTGATGTGCCAAGATACCCGGCTTTTTTTCTGCTCGCCTATTTAATGATTATTTCCTGTACACTGACCCATTATGGCAACGCGCTGGGGCCGTTACTGATGGAGAAGGGCTATAATGATAAGCGGACATGGTGGGGTGTTGGGACACTGATTACTGTGGTGCATGTGCTGTTATACTTAACGGCAGGTATTATTTATTGGAAGCTGATTGGGCTTTGGTATTAGGGGGGAGGTTATAACATGATTGAGGGAATCAGCCATTTAACCTTTATCGTAAAAGATCTGGAACGCGCGTCAGCATTTTGGACAGCTATTTTTGAAGCTGAAGAGGTCTATGCTAGTGGCGATAAGATGTTTTCGTTAACCCGGGAGAAGTTTTTTCTCATTAGCGGTCAGTGGATTGCAGTCATGGAGGGAGATTCACTACCTACTCGTACCTATAATCACATTGCCTTCAAGATCCCTGAGGAAGAGTTCGCTGGTTACGAGGCAAGGGTACGGGAGTCAGGGGTGGATTTTAAGGAGCCCCGGCCAAGGGTGGAAGGTGAAGGCCGGTCATTATACTTTTATGATTTTGATAATCATCTTTTTGAATTGCACACAGGTACGCTTTCAGAACGACTATGCCGTTATGCTGATAACAAAGAGGCGAATTTCAGATAATTCACATGCTGATGTTATGGTATTATATGAATATACCCTGGTAAAGCATTGGAAGGAATGCTAATAAGTTTTCTTGCTTAAAGGGTATATTAGATATAGCTGAACTTGAACGAGGGAGGAGAAGTAGCAATGATTAAAGAATTCGAAGGCATCAACCCCACTCTTGATGAAAAGGTCTTTATTGCCGATGGAGCTAAGGTTATTGGCGCAGTGACTATGAAGGAGTTTAGCAGTCTGTGGTTTAATGTTGTTGTCAGAGGGGATGTTAACCGGATTGAAATTGGCCGGTATAGCAATGTGCAAGATAATAGTGTTGTTCACGTAGCTGATGCGCATGCTTCTATAATTGGTGATTATGTTACGGTCGGTCACAACGCGATTATTCACGGTTGTACAATTGAAGACCATTGTTTAATCGGTATGGGGGCAGTTGTCCTTAACGGTGCTGTAGTAGGTAAGGGCAGTATTATTGCTGCTGGTGCGGTGGTTAAGGAAAACCAGGTCATTCCTCCCCACTCCTTGGTAGTCGGTGTTCCGGCGAAAGTTGTTAAATCTGTGCCTGAAGAGTGGGACAGTATCCACGCTCAAGCAATAAAGTATAAAACACTGTGGTCTGAGCGTTACAAGATTATGCCAGACGCTGGCGGCGAAAGGTATCACGGTGAAAAAATAGTCTAATTTGGGAGGTAGTATTAATGGAATTCGAATTTGTTTATAAACGTCATAGTGTACGTCAATTTAAGGACGAGCAAGTACCTGAACAAACGATTAAAGAGCTTATTAAGGCTGCAACCTACGCTCCATCAGGGAAAAATCAGCAAAACTGGCATTTCGTTGCTGTGACTGATAAAAATAAAATTGCTGAAATAGCCCGGATCGTGGAAGCTAAGAATGCAGAGCTAGCCACCTATTTGAGAGATGAGGCTAAAATCAAAGGCTTTAAAGGGACGGTTG
This sequence comes from Sporomusa sp., assembly GCF_035561155.1. Classification (GTDB taxonomy): domain Bacteria; phylum Bacillota; class Negativicutes; order Sporomusales; family Sporomusaceae; genus Sporomusa. Next base: position 9,120 of record NZ_DATMYD010000021.1, read on the forward strand.
CTTATCATACTGTGTTCAAGGGGGCGCCAGTGCTTATCCTTGTTTACGCAGGCCCTTATGAAACCATTGCTGACATGCTCTTAGCTGATGGTATTATGTCGCGCGAAGAAGCTATGAAATATGCTAAGCCGAATCCCGGTATTCAAAATATTGCTGCTGCCCTGGAGAATCTGCAACTGGCTGCCGCCAGCATTGGCTATGGAACTTGCTGGATGACAGGGCCGACATACGCTGCCGAGGAAATTTCTACATATCTTGGCTTTAATAAAGAAGGCTACCATTTGGCTGCGATGACACCACTTGGTATTCCGTCAGCAGATAAACTATCATCTCCGCCACGCAAGCCTGTGGACGACGTGTTAACCATTATTGGGTAAGTGGGCTGAAAAGTAAATGGTATAGTAAAACAGGTAGGATGCTAAATATAGCATCCTACCTGTTTTACATGCCTGGGTAGAAATCATGTAGAGAGGTTACCTGCCCTGGATCGAGTGAAATGAACTCTTTGTCCCACGGGCCGGTTAATAGTTTGTGCAATAACCGTAAAGAGCCGGGAGTAATATCATAGTACATATTTAATTCTTCGGAGGTTTTCTGGATGTTAGATACTACGTTGTCAATCGAATAAGCACCAGTATCGATGATCAAAAACCGAGTGTAATTATTGAGCATTTTTTTTACCAGCCGCAAGGCTTTCTGTTCACCATAGCGTTCAACCCAAGACCGATAAGACCACATTATATTTCCATCAGGATCTAACCAGCCTTTAGTCACAAAATATGTACTAATCTCGTTAGGAACAGCTTTGCGGGCATCAGATGAGCCTAGCAGTAAAGAGATACAGTCATCAATTCGTGGTATTACGAGTTTGGCGTGTGAAGCTTTTAGGCCGACCAGACCGTTGCCACAACAGCCAAAGGCCATGAGAATAACATCTACGGTATCAAGTGCGTTGATTTGCTCTTGAATTTTTTCGCGTAGAAGTTCAGGTGTGTTATGCAATCCCGATTCAAAATATATCACTGGATAAGTGATGCTTGATTGTTGCATGGCAAGTTCAATCTCATCTTTCATAGTCTGACAAGCCAAAAGTACTGTTTGCACGGTATCACCTCTCTATTAATCTTTGAATCTACCTACTGCTCTCTCCAAATCTAGTACAAGCTGACGGATCGCGATCACCCTTGCTTCAAATTCTTGCATAATTGCCGTCTGTTCTTGTGCGGCGGCGGCAACCTCTTGTGAACTGGCTGCTGTCTGTTGGCCAGCCGCAGAAATGTTAGCAAATACATCAAGCATTTTAGTTTTGTGCTCGGTCATTTTCCGCTGGAGATCCTCGATCTCTGCACCTTTAGCAGTAGTTTCTTTTATTAAGTCAGATATTTGGTTAAAGAGTCCTTCTGTCTCACTGACAGCCTGGTCTTGTTCTAAGGTAATCTTTTTTGCTACGTTCATCTCAGTTACTGCGTTTTTAGACTGTTGTTGGATGTTGTCAATCAGTTCTTTTATACTTTGTGTAGATTTGGCCGACTGCTCAGCAAGTTTTCGAACCTCTTCGGCAACCACTGCAAATCCTCTACCGCTTTCACCGGCTCTTGCCGCTTCGATAGCCGCATTTAAAGCCAAGAGATTAGTTTGCTGGGCAATTTGTCCAATTGTCTCAGTAATTGCGCCTATCTTGTCAGACATAGTGTCCATATCATTAATGGTGCAGTTTGCTTCTTCAACTGACGTTTTCATGTCATTAGATATTTTACTCAAGACTTTTACAATGTGTAATCCCTGACCGCTAAGCTCTACCGTAGTTTCGAGCAAGCAGTTCATGGCAGCGCTGCTGACAGCGGTTTCCTCAATATCCTGCGATAGTTCTTTTAATCTCTGCGAGCCTATTTCAAGGTCTTTCGTTTCTTCTTGTGTGCTTGTAGCTATTTGCAGGATTGACTGAGATATTTCATTAGCTGCCCTGTTAGTCTGAACGGCAATTTCTGCAAGGGTTTCTGACGAATCACGCACGGTGACTGCCGATCCCTTGATGTCGCGAACTAGCGACTTTAGTGTCTCCTGGGCTGTTTTCAGCCCAACTGCCAAATGTCCGAACTCATCTGAGCGTTTTAGCAGTTTCTCAGGTGCGGCAAAGGCAAAATCACCTGATGCAAGGTGGCTGCATTGGGCATCTAGCACGGTGATCGGCTGGGTAAACCTTCGCGCAAATATCCCTGAAGCAGCTAATGCCAGGATAATGAACCCCAAAGCGACTAGCAGGAGAACGTTCCTGGTTTTATTAGCATTCTCCAGTATTTCTGATTTTTTTACTATCGCCAGGAACTTCCAGCCTGTTTGTGGTGAGGTGTATACATTGATAAAACAGTCAGTGCCGTCGATATTGGCCTCAAAATTGCCAGCATCTATTTTTTCTACACCCTTTAGTTTGTCAATGTTTAAATCAGCCACTTTTTTAAAGTTCATCTCCGGGTTTTGGGGGTCTGCCAAGATGGTTCCATCTTTATCCAATAAAATAATAAATCCGCTTTTTCCGATACGGATATTTTTGACGATGTCTGTCATGCCTTTGAGGCTTACGTCCAGGCCCTGAACTCCGATCACTGCACCTGCGTTGTCTGTTATTGTCTTGACTGTACTGATAACCACCATATCGTCGGCAGGGTAATAATAAGGGCTTGTCCTAGCGGTTTTTCCCTGAGCCTCGATGGCTGTTTTATAAAATGGCCTAACCCTAGGGTCGTAATTGTCCATTGTCGAGCCTTCAGGCCATTGAATATATCCTCCATGGACTGTGGCCATATAAGCATAGGCTGTTCCAGGGTGGGCCTTAGCGAATGCTACGTAGTCCTGATATATCTGGCCTTCCAGCCCTCCATTTTGGGATGGTGTCATTTTAACATTTCCTTGCTTGTTCATATAGGCTGTAATCGTAGGATCGGCTTTTTTAACAAGGCTATTTTCAGCCAGAAGAGTGCAGTTTTCCTCAATAGTCTTTAAATAGATTTGAAAGCCATTATCAACTTGCATAATTTCTTTTGTGGTTGACCTGATAAACTCAGCTTGCAGTTCAGCCTGCATTACATGATTAACGTAGAAACTGATGCACACTATGGGTACAAGCATAAATAGTGAGATTGACAAAAATAGCTGACTACTGATATTGGAGAGTTTCAATTTCATGGATTCCACCGCCTTTTCAAGATATTGAGTGTTTGTTTAAAGGGGGGCTAACGTTTACCCATGGTACCTCATAGTAGATAGGCTTTGGCACGGAGGCAGTAGTTTACTTTTTATTTAAGGTAAGTATGCAGGTTTCTTTTAATGTCATGTCTTTTGTTTCCGGGGCCCAGGCTACACATACAATTAATCCAAGAAATGTAAGCAGAGTGCTGACTAACATGGTATTGCCAATTCCGATCGTCTGTAAAGAATAGGGCAAGGCGAAAGTACCAATTGCCGCGCCAATACGACTAATGGCTGTTACTACTCCTACGGCAGAGGCGCGGATGTTGGTTGGGAACAATTCGTTAGGATAGATCCAATCAAGGGCACTAGGCGGACCGGAGAAAAAGGCATAGACAGCGAAACCCAGGAAGATTATCCACGCAGGTGCGCCGGGAACTAGGCCTAAGAGTAACATGGACAATGTCATAAAAGTAAAGCTCCAGATGATAAGTGGACGTCTTCCAAAACGATTTACAAGCGACATTGATGCAATAGTACCAGTCAGGAAAAATACATTGATAACAGCATAGCCGATAATCCATTCATTGCCGCTGCCTAAATGGAACGCATCTAAAATCTGTGGTGCAAATGTATAAATGGCAAAACACGGTGCTACCTGAAATGTCCAGAATAACCCTACGAATAAAGTTTTTCTAAGGTTTTCTGGTTCAAGTAACTTGCTGAATTGAGTTTTTTCTGTTGCCGGTTCGTCTAGATCTGCAAGGCTGGCGTGAGTGCCATATACTTGCTTAATGACGCTGAGAGCCTCTTCGGTACGGCCTTTGCTGACAAGCCACCGCGGAGACTCTGGAGTACCCCAGCGCCCGGTTACCAGGATGATAGCGGGAAGAGCAGCGCTGCCTAACATCCATCGCCACGCATCAGGACCGGTATTTAACAGTAAGTAGCCTACGATACCGGCCACAACAGCACCGGCGTACCAGGCGCTTGCCAATAACCCCATCATAGCGCCTCGATACTTACGGGGAGAAAACTCGGCTAACAGCGAGGTTGCAATTGGATAATCTGCCCCGACGGCAACTCCAATAAGAAACCGTAATATAACTAATTCCCAAGGTGTACTAACAAACATTTGCAAAATTGAGATAATTATAATTGCGACAAGATCAATTTGATACATGAATTGGCGTCCAGTCAGATCTGTCACATAGCCAAAGATTGCTCCTCCCACTAATAGTCCGATAAGAGCTGCGGCGCCAATCATCCCTGTCCATAGTGCGTCCAACTGGAGCTCAGGTCCCAGTTGTAGCAAGGCCATTCCAATAATTGTTAGGATGTAACCATCTAAAAAAGGGCCCCCGCTGGTATAAACCGTAAGTTTCTTCAAGAACGGGGTTAAGGGAGAGTCTTCAATACAGGGGGATTGGTTCACGTTTTTCATTTTTCAGCCTCCTTGACGTAGGGTCTTAAGTTGCCTCGTTAATAATAAAGCAAATATCATGCCAAATAGTGCGATATAGAAGCTGTAAAAAACATTTATTTAATGATTAAGCCGCTCGTATACTCCCTTCGTCTACCTATACCTTAAGGTATAGGTGGGAGTTAAGAGCGGCTTAGTCTCACTTTGTAAGATCAGCTTTATAGGTGGATGATTTAATTCCCAGTTTGCGAAGCCGGTAATGCAAGTCTTGTCTGGAGATTCCGAGCTGTTTGGCACTATCGCTTACATTGCCGTTCGTCATCTTTAACGTGTTTTGAATTAAATCTGTTTCACACTGCCGCAGATATTCAACTAACAGTTTCCCTGTTTGTGTCTCTGCTGCCGAAGTGTTGTTTGACTTATTTGCGGATAAATTAGTGAGCATCCGTTTTACTAAAAAAGCAGGTAAATCCTCAAGAATTACTTCTGTCGCCGTATTCTCAACAATACTCATGGCACTCTCGATAACATGCTCCAGTTCGCGAACATTTCCGGGCCATTTATATAAGGATAATAGCTCTAATAGATCGGGGGATATCTGCTTTATATTCAAATTCAATTGGTCATTAAAGCGAGAAATAAACTCTTTAGAAAGCACGGGTATATCATCTGGACGTTGTCTGAGTGGCGGGATATGCAGAACTACCGGCGTTAAGCGGTAGAGGAGATCATCCCGGAATGAGCCATTACTGGCCGCTTCATACAAATTTTGGTTAGTTGCGCTGATTATCCGGCAGTTGATCTTACGCTCGGTTTTATCGCCAAGACGCCGGACTCTTTTATCTTGTAATAATCGTAATAGCTTTGCCTGTAACTGTATACTTAACGAATTGATTTCATCCAGAAACAAAGTTCCGTTTTCTGCCTGCTCACACAAGCCAGGGGCATCAATAGCACCCGAGAAGGCACCTTTTACTGTACCCATGAGCAGACTTTCCATCAGCGTCTCAGGTATAGCCGCACAGTTGACAGCGATAAAAGGACGTGAACTGTAGGGGCTCGCATTATGGATTCCCTGTGCAAACAGTTCTTTTCCTGTACCGGTTTCGCCATAAATCATGACAGTGGAGGCCGTTGGGGCGATTCTTCGGGCTTGTTTAATCGCTTGTTTGATTGATGGACTGATGCCGACAATGTCATCAAGGCTAAAACTAGTGCCATTTGGCCGGTTTTTCGATTTGTTTTGGCCAAAACAATGCATAACCTTTGTTAAAAGCTCACTTATCGAAGGAATATCCCGGTTAATGGAATACACTGCTGTAAGTTCTCCATTTTCAAAAAATGGATAAGAGTTGTAAACAATATCAACCTTTTTCCCGGTATATAAATGGTAAGTCATATATTGTTCCAATAACGGTTTTTTGCTTTGCAGCACTGCCATGCGCTGGAGATTTTCCAGTGGTGGTAGTGAATATACGTCTGTATCTTTCTTTCCTAACATATTCTGTCGCTTTGTAGCCTCAATTCTTTCAAAAGCTCGATTATATATCAGAATGGTGCCATCTTTATTTGCGGCATACACACCTTCTGATATTGAGTCAATAATTTCATGCAATAATCGATTCTCGCTGCTTAATTCTTCCATAGTTTTTTGCTTATTTTCAAGCATTTAGAGATTTCAGCCCCTTTGCTTCGCACAATGTGCCTTATATGGTGAAAAAGAATTTTTCGGTGAAAAAATTTTTTTCACTTGCATGTAAGTCCAATAGACATACTACTTTTGCCAGACAGGTGAAAAAAAATTCTTCACTGATAGACAAAATATGATATTGAGTTAAGGGTTAAGACTTTTGTGAAAATAGCATGACTTTTCACAAGAGTCTTACTATTTTCTGCGTGTTTGGCGTAATCCTGTGATAATGGCACGAGAATTGCAATGCTAGAAGGTGTGTTGCTTTATAGGTGTTGCTTGATTTTAGTAGGAAGGGGGATCGATTAGACCGCTAAAGTATATTACTTAATCAAGTTAAATTAGGCTAACCCAAATTGTAATTAGGAGGGGCGCGTAATGAGTAAAGAGGAAAAAAAGATTGATCAAACGTTATTTTGGCCTCCGTTATTGTTGGTTGCCGCAGTATGTAGCGCAATTATTTTGAATCCTGAGGCTGGCACAAATGCCGTAAACAAAGTGTTCTCTTTTTTAACCGGTCAAATGGGCTGGACATATGAAGTTTTTGTTCTGGCAAATTTGGCGGTGGTGCTATATTTCATATTTGGTAAATTTGCTAATAAGAGATTTGGCGGGGAAAAACCGGAATTTAGTACCCTGAGTTGGCTAGGGATGCTTTTTTCCGCAGGTACCTCTGCTGCTATCGTATATTGGAGCCCTATTGAATTCTACTTTTATCTCACAGCTCCTCCTTTCGGTTTAGAGCCTATGTCGCCGCAAGCTACCGCTATGGCTACTGCATATCCCTTGTTCCATTGGGGGCCGAGCAGCTATGCACTCTATGTTGGTGTTGGTGTGGTGTTCGGGTATCTGTTCTTTGTTCAGGGTAAGGAAGTTTTCCGGCCAAGTACGGCGTGTGAAGCATTGCTCGGTAAACATGCTAACGGCTACTTGGGTAAAGCCATTGATATCTTCTATATGGTCGGGATTATTGCCGGGATTAGTACTTCGGTTGGGTTGGGAACTCCGCTTCTTAGTGAGGTTATTACCAAAATCACCGGTATTCCCCACACATTAGGATTAGATGCAACCATTCTTATTATTTGGACAGTCATTATTGGCATTAGTGTGTATGGCGGACTGGACAAAGGCATCAGACAGTTAAGTGATTTCAGGAATTGGCTGGGGTTTGCCCTACTGGCCTATGTTTTAGCAGTAGGACCGACCGCGTTTATGTTTAACAACTTTTTTGACAGCTTAGGAGTCATGTTTAATAACTATTTTAGAATGAGCCTTTACACTGACCCTATTCAAAAATCTGGATTCCCTCAAGGCTGGACAATCTTTTATTTCGCCTGGTTCATTGCTTTCGCTCTTAGCACAGGCATCTATCTGGCGAGAATTTCACGGGGAAGAACGGTTCGGGAGTTCACATTGGGCGCCACTTTTTCGGGTATTACCTGCGTCTATACGTACTTTATGGTCTTTGGCAACTATACGATGGACTTGCAAGCCAGAGGCGTGTTAAACCTTGCAGAAATAGTTAAGACACAGGGTGTGCCGCGCGCAATTGTAGAAATATTCGCAACACTCCCGTTTGCCTCTGTCATACTACCGATAATTTTAGTGTTACTGTTTATTTCCACGGCAACTGTTATTAACAGTATAGCATATACACTTGCTATGGTAACTACTGAAAAACTAAAAGCAGGCGAAGAACCTGCAAAATGGAACCGGTTATTTTGGGCGCTGGTTTTAGGAGGTCTCTCGCTAACGCTCATATTCCTGGGCGGTATGAAACCGCTGCAGGCGGCATCTGTTGCCGGGTCTTTCCCAACCATGTTTATCATGGCCATTATAATAATCGGTTTCATTAAAAAGGCAGGTAAAGAATGGAATGTAGCGGATGAAGAAAAACCTGGTGCCCCAACAGCTTCACGGTTAACCCAAGATTATAATGAGCCGGTTAACACGGAAGATGTTAATAATATCAAAGTTTAAACTATAAACCTATATAGGAGTGTGAGTCAAATGTTCAGGTTTACTGCAGAACAACATGTATATGACATTAACGGTGTAAAAATCGGAGGCCAGCCAGGAGAATTCCCTACAGTACTGATTGGCAGCATGTTTTACCGGGGGCATAAGATTGTCCAGGATTCGACAAAAGGGATATTCAATGAGGCTGAGGCCAAAGCATTACTTGATCAGGAGGCTGAACTGAGTGCAGAGACGGGGAACCCCAGAATCATTGATGTTTTAGGTGATACCCCGGAAGCGTTAACGCGCCACGTCGAGTTTATTCTCAAACATACCTCAGCCCCATTTCTGCTTGACAGTGTGAGTCCGGAAATACGGACAGGTGCCTTAAAATTATTGGGTAAGGACCCTGCCATCATCAACCGGCTTATCTACAATTCTATAGAAGAAAACTATACAGAAGATGAACTGAGCGTCATTAAGGACTTTGGCATCAAGACGGCGGTAGTCCTGGCTTTCAGTAAAAAACATCTTAAGCCAAGCAGCCGGTTGAAGCTGCTGAACGGGGACGAAAAAACAGAGGGATTAATCGCCGCAGCAAAACGGGCCGGTATTGAACAGTTTCTGGTAGATCCTGGTGTGTTGGATGTGGCCAGTAATAGTTGGACTACTAAGGCCATCTATGATGTAAAAGAGCAATTAGGATACCCGGGAGGCTGCGCCCCGTCTAATGCGCTATATTTGTGGAAAAAGATGCGTTCTAAAGGGTCGCCTTACTTTGAAGCAGCAGGTACTGCGGTATTTACCTTCCCTGTTACTCAGGGAGCCGATTTCCTCCTTTACGGTCCGATTATGAACGCGCCTTGGGTCTATCGGGGAATCGCCACCACGGATGCCATGATGGGCTATACCACCAAGATTACCGGTACCAAATTAGGGACTACTGAGCATCCGTTATTAAAGCTGTTTTAACCGTGGAGCTTTGCTCCCGGTAGATATAATGACAATAATAGAAAGAGGTGCTGGCAATGTTACCCAAATTTAATGTATTAACACCTGAGCAGGTGAACCAGGTTCATGAACAGAGTATGAAAATTCTGAGTGAGATTGGTGTCGAATTTTCATACCAGCCTGCTCTTGACGTTTTGCAAGCAAAGGGGCAAAGGGTAGAAGGGCAGCGGGTCTATTTCAAAAGGCAGTTTGTGGAAGAACAAGTGGCTAAGGCGCCTACCGAATTTACTCTTCATGCGCGTAACCCGCAAAACAATCTGGTAGTCGGTGGCGAGAATATCATTTTTATGCCTGGCTATGGCGCTCCGTTCATCCACGACGTAGATGGCAAGCGGCGCAACTCAACAATGGAAGACTTTGATAATTTTGTTAAGCTGTCTCAGATGAGTCCTAATATGCACATGACTGGCGGAAATTCCGCAGAGCCAACCGACGTTCCTGATTCAATAAGACATATGAAGATGGTTTATAGTTCAATAACGCATTCTGATAAATGCTTTATGGGCAGCGCTTCTGGTTATGACAAAGCCCAGGATAGTATCGAAATGGCTGCCATTCTTTTTGGCGGGAAAGAAGTAATTAAGGAGAAACCAGCCTTAATATGCCTCATCAACTCAGTAACCCCACTAAAATATGATGACCGTATGCTAGGGGCCTTGATGGCTTATGCTGAGGCCGGTCAGGCTATGGTCATTGCTTCCTTGGTTATGGCTGGGTCAACAGGACCGGCAACAATGGCAGGTGCTTTAGCCCTGCAGAATGCTGAAGTACTAGCTGGTATCACATTAGCACAAAGCATTAATCCCGGTACTCCAGTGGTTTATGGATCAACATCAGCCATCACCGATATGCAAACAGGTTCATTATCAATTGGTAATCCGGAAGGAGCATTATTTACTTCTGCCAGTGCTCAAATGGCAAGGACTTATCGAGTTCCCAGCCGGGGAGGCGGCGGTCTGAACGATGCTAAGATTGTCGATGCACAGGCCGGGTACGAATCGATGATGACGCTGATGGCTGCCAGTGTGTCAGGGATCAACTTTGTTCTGCATACCGCCGGGATACTGCAATATTTCATGGCCATGTCGTATGAGAAGTTTATCGTGGACGACGAGATCGCCGGTATGATCCTGCGGTATCTGAAAGGCATTGAATTCTCTGATGACAAGTTTGCCTTTGATGTTATCGCCAAAGTCGGACCGGGAGGACATTTCCTTACCCAGAAGCATACCCGTCAAAACCATGCCAAAGAACTTCGGCGGGCTACACTTAGTGACCGGTTGTCTTATGACGGTTGGGGTAAAGAGCACCTGGATACTAATCAGCGGGCAGAGAGAAAGTGGAAAGCCATGCTGGCTGAATTCCAGGCTCCGGTATTGGATAGCGGTATCAACCAGGCACTTTGCTCTTTCATTGAGAAGAGAATGACTGAAATAAAAGACTAGTCCCAAGTTTCATTGCGACAGTACTTGAACATATAAAACAAAAGATTGATGGAGGTATAATGATATGAGTGAGATTTTTGAAAACTTAAAGCAGGCTATTCTTGATGGTGATGAAGATCTGGTAGTTGAATATTGCCAGCAAGTCATTGATGAAAAGATAGACCCGGTTGTAGCTATCGAAAAAGGGCTTATTAAAGGCATTGAAGAGCTTGGGGCAAAATGGAAAGCTGGGGAAGCATTCTTACCAGATGTTATGATGGCAGCAGATGCTCTTAAAGCTGGCCTTGATATGCTTGAGCCAGTCATTGCCGAATCAGGAGCTACTGGCGGCGATGCCAAAGGAAAGGTTATTGTAGGTCAAGTTGCTGGTGATATTCATGATATTGGCAAAAATATCGTTGGTGCAATGATGACTGCAGCAGGGTATAAAGTGTATGATATTGGAATCGACCAACCGGCAGAAAATTTCTTGGCCAAAGCCGAAGAAGTGGGTGCAAATATTATTGCTGCTGGAGCTTTGCTGACTACTACGATGGCTGCTCAAAAAAATATTATCGAATATCTCAAGAGTAAGAAAGTACGGGAAAAATATAAAGTAATGATCGGCGGCGGCCCTACCAGCCAAGCCTTCGCTGATGAGATTGGTGCTGATGCTTGGGCCGAAACTGCTGACGAAGCAGTTGTCCTGTGCGATAAGTTGATTGCTGGATAAGAAGAACGAACTGGCCTCCTCCCTTCGTGCAGTTGGGTTGAGGCCAGTTTCTTTCTGTAATCGGGGGATTGACAATCTTATTATATATGGTTATATTTATTCTAATTTTACCGGAAATACTAATTTTGTATATTAGAAAAACGATTAGTTATTACACAGTGGAGGCTTATAAAATTAATGCCTATGGAACTGACGGCACAAGCAGTACTTAACAATCTAGGTGACTACGGCTATGCTGCTGTATTTGCGGCGATGCTGCTAACCGGTGTGGGGGTGCCTTTGCCAGGTGAACTAACATTGGGTTTTACCGGCTATTTAGTGTATAGCAGTCAATTAGACTTAATTCCTGCCATAGCCGCCACCGCGGTAGGTGACTTGCTAGGGGCTATGCTTAGTTACGGTATAGGCTTTTTCGCCAGAACAAAAATCATAGCCCAATATTTTCGGTTTCTCATACCGTCTGAGTCCAAACTGGCAAATATTACTCAATGGCTTGAGCGGTATGGTATTTTCGCATTAGTGTTTGGCAGACTTTTGCCTGTTATCCGCGGCGTTATTCCCATACCGGCAGGCTTTGTACACATGAATGTTAAGTCGTATATTTTGAGTAATCTTGTTAGCTCAGGGATTTGGTGCAGTGCTCTCATCTCTTTAGGTATAGGGCTGGGTCATAATTGGCAGCAACTATCAGGTTTAGCAAAAGATGTTGGCCTGGTAGTTGCCGGAGTACTTGCAATAATTTTAGTAGTATGGTTTTTAGCCCGCAAGTAATAAATAATATGTTAATATGAGTATAATATAAACATAACAAATCCCATTGTTTTCCAGTATATAATGTAACTACGGAAAACAGTACAAGGGGGAGTTGTAATGCTTAAAGGAAAATGCAATTGGAGACGTCTTATTGCGACAGGTATTACTGCGGCACTACTAACATCTGGGGTGAATATGCTGACTATGAATCCTGTTGAGGCAAAATCCAGTCCCCAAATCTTTGATTTTGAGGCCCATCGCGGCGGGCGTGATGCCCGTCCGGAAAACACGTTAATCGCCTTTGCTTATGCCATGGAACTGGGGGTAACTACCCTGGAAATGGATATGCAAATGACTAAGGATGGAAGAATTGTAATAAGCCATAATCCATTTATGAATAGTAATTTGGCTAAAGGGCCGAACGGCAATTATGTGGAACCTGGAAAGTACGATATCCGCAAAATGACTTTATCTGAGGTAAAACAGTTTGATCTTGGAACTATGAACCCAGCGGCTGGCGATTATTATGAAGGCCACGGCAAAACACAGTTATCCTATCCAGGCACAAAGATGCCTACGCTGGAAGAAGTATTTGAACTGGCAAACTTGTACGGTAATGATAAAGTAATGTTTAACATTGAGACAAAATCGTATCCTGACCCCGCTTTCCCAGAAGCTAAAAACAGCCCTGAACCGGCTGCATTTGTAAAAAAGGTCTATGAAATCATTAAAAAATACCATATGGAAGACCGCGTTATGATACAGTCGTTTGACTGGCGGACCTTAAAAGAGATGAAAAAGTTAGATCCCAAAATCACCCTGGTAGCACTTACCTGTGAACAGCCGTCATGGGGCCGTGACAGTATGTGCCGCCAACCAGGTGAACCGGGTGCCTCTCCCTGGATGGCCGGCCTTGACATTGACACTTTCAAAGGCGATTATGTAAAAGCGGCTAAAGCCATTGGAGCTGATGTCGTATCACCTTATTGGGAAGAGTTATCCAACGAATTAGTAAGTGAAGCACATGAACTGGGTATGAAAGTAGTGCCCTGGACTGTTAACAATCCAACTAAAATGAACATGCTGATTGACATGGGTGTCGACGGGATCATCACTGATAAACCATGGCTGCTGCGGGATGTTCTGATCAATAGGGGGATTGCTGTAGCTGAGCCAACAGTCAATGCCAGCAGCCCCTATCATACCGGCATCGGCATTGCAGCAGGCGACACAAAGAAACTAGCTAAAGGCACAGACTCTGCTGAGTAAGACTGTAGTAACAAACTCTCTGTTTCGCACGCGGTGCGGCAGAGAGTTTTTTTGCGCAAAAAATTAAAATAACTTGGCACTTATTTATGGTTATGGTAACAGGGATTTGCTTATGCTTTAGGGAAATCAAGTACCATAGCTTAGCGAATGAATGCGGGTGGCAAGGGGGATACATGAGTGGAGGCGTATGAAAAGATTCATAGATTGTATGAGTTGATTGAGACTAAAACGGTAGCTGATTTGCCAGGCCCTTACAAGGTTGGGGTTGACCTGGGAACAGCAGATGTTGTGCTGGTTGTTACCGACGAGTCGGGTAATCCGGTTGCAGGCAGTATGCGGTGGGCTTCTGTGGTTAAAGATGGTCTTGTTGTTGATTTCCGGGGTGCTATGGTCATTGTCGAAGAGTTAAAGGCCGAAGTGGAAGAACTCATGGGTATTACTTTAGATAAAGGGGCCACAGCCATTCCGCCAGGCACGGTGGGACGTAATGCCATGGCTTGCGGCCATGTTATTGCTGGGGCCGGTTTGGAACCTATTTGTCAGATCGATGAGCCGGTGGCAGCCGCTAAGGCACTCAATATTACGCATGGCATTGTGGTGGATATTGGCGGCGGCACTACCGGTATTGCTGTTTTAAGGAATGGCGAACTAGTCTTTACGGCTGATGAACCCACCGGTGGAACTCACGTATCACTGGTATTAGCTGGCGCCTATAAAATATCATTTGAAGAGGCTGAGCTTCTTAAACGGGATGCTGCCCAGCACCGCAAAATTTTGCCAGTGGTTTTGCCAGTTGTTGAAAAAATGGCCACAGTGGTAAAAAATATGTTGAACGGGTATGATGAATTTAACGAATACCCTGTCTACGTTGTCGGCGGCACTGCGTATCTGCAAGGCTTTGAAACAGAATTCGGCAAAGCCTTTGGCCGGAAGGTACATGTGCCGCCACATCCCTTGCTGGTTACGCCGCTGGGGATTGCCATGTTCGGTTAAATTATAGAATTGTTTGGTCTTCTAATTTTTAAAATATAATGCCCTGCAGACTTCAATCATCTGCAGGGCATTATATTTTTCTAATGAAATCCAATATCGATTACAAAATGGAGCGGTAGATTGCTTCTACATCCTGTTGTGTCCCTTGGCGGGGATTGGTTAGGCAGCAGACATCTTTCAGTGCACTTTCTGCCAACCGGGGGATGTCATCGGCGTTGAAGCCCCGGAGCTCATGGAGTCTTGCCGGTAAGCCTAAATCTTTATTGAGTTGTTGAATTTGCGCAATGAATGCTCTGGCGCTTGCTTCTGCTGAACAACCACTGGGTTCAATTCCGGCGGCGCGGGCAAGGTCAGCGTACTTGGTTACGGCTGCCGGCAGGTTGAATTGCATGACAGCCGGCAGTAAGATGGCGTTACACAGTCCATGGGGCAGATTATATAGGCCGCCAAGCTGGTGGGCCAGTGCGTGTACATACCCAAGACTGGCATTGTTAAAGGCGATACCGGCCAGGTATTCAGCGTAAACCATGGCTTCCCTGGATTTTAAATCAGTGCCGTCACTATAGGCGGTTTTTAAGTTACCCACAATTAACTCAACTGCCTTTACCGCTTTGCAGTCTGTTACAGGACTGGCATTTGTTGAAACATAAGCCTCGACGGCATGGGTTAACGCGTCCATGCCAGTTGCTGCTGTTAAGCCTGGAGGCATCCCGATCATCAGCTCGGCATCACTGACAGCAATAATGGGGGTAACATGCCAATCATTAATAGTCATTTTTATATGCCGTTCTTCATCGGTAATGACGCAGAAGCGGGTGAGTTCACTGCCAGTACCGGCCGTTGTATTTATGGCAATAAGCGGCATGGCTGGCTTTTTTGATTTGTTTAATCCCTCATACTGGCTAATTTCCCCGCCGTTAGTAGCCAGCAGCGCGATGGCCTTGGCACAGTCGTGGGGGGAACCGCCGCCAAATGAAATCAAGAAGTCACAGCCATTGTCCCGTAGCAGCTTTAGGCCATAATTTACTTGGGCTACTGTAGGGTTAGGTGAGACATCCTTGTAGATTATGTAAAAAATGCCGTCAGAGTCAAGTAAGGTGAGGAGCTTGTCAATCAGCCCACTGTCAACTAATACTTTGTCACTGACAATTAGGGCTTTTCTAAACATCATTGGTTTGATATAACCTGCGATTCGTTCCATACATTCTGTGCCCAAGATACTAATAGGTGTCATAAAATATTCATTGACTTTTTTCATTGACTCAGCCTCCTTGTACATAAGTTCTTAAAACAATAGCATTGTTTACTATTTTGTGCAAGGCTCCAGCTATTGAATAGACTGACTTTAGCAAAAAAATGATAAATCATAGCGATTGGTAACTACTTTCTTGCAGTTACGCTAAAGAATGTGTCTTATGCTTGCTAAAACGATAGTGGTGTCTTGCTTTTTGCCAGCTGGTTTCTTTTCACTAGGCAAGAGGGTTAAAATAGAAATTTTTTGACAAAATGCTTTAACATCTTGCGAACACCTCATAGACTAAAAGGAGAATGCTTTTGTCTGTAGAATATGCTACAACAGAAGATACTTAATTTCATAACTCCACCATACAGGTGCCTCTCGCTATAGAGAGGAGAATAGGGAAGCTCGGAAGGATTGGAAAACAATCCTTAAACGACGCGGTCGCGCCACTGTAATCGGGGAGGAACATCTTTAATATGCCACCGGCTATCCGGGAAGGCGAGGGTGTTCCGGGGAACCGTAAGCCAGGAGACCTGCCTGTTATGGCTGTTATTTACCTCCGCGCCAGGGGTAGTACCAGAAGGACAGGATTTTATGAAAATAGAACCCTAGCCCTTTTGGGCTAGGGTTTTTGTTTATGGGCGCAAAATAAAAAGTAGGGGGAGTAGAAATGGATTATCGGGCAGCCGTTGAGAGTCTGATTAATGACGCCGCAAAACCGACCAATAGTTTAGGGTTATTGGAGAAGCTTTTGAAAAAAATGCTATTGGCGTGGGGGACCATGCATCCTGAAGTAAAGCCCTATCATTTAATTTTTGCCGCCGATAACGGTATTGTTGAAGAAGGCGTTGCCGCTGATTCGCCGGAAATAACTTACCTCCAAGCACGAAATATGGTGGACGGACGTGCTGCGATAGGCTGTTTCTGTAACTCAAACAATGTTCCTTACTCAGTTATTGATATTGGCATCAATAATAAAAACACCGCGGGAATAAACCGCAAGGTTGCTTTTGGCACTAAGAATTTCATGAAGGATGAAGCCATGACCCAAGCCGAATTTGACCAAGCGTGGAAAGTTGGGCGGGAAATGGTTAGTTATGCCATTGACACGCAAGGAGCCAACCTGATGTCTTTCGGTGAAATGGGAATAGGTAATACTACAACCTCGTCGGCAGTTTTGCATGCGATGACTGGAATTTTGCCCGAGTTTGTCGTAGGGTACGGAGCTAGTGTACATAATAACGACATTGTGAAAAGGAAATGTACTATTGTTGCTAAAGGTGTTGAGCGCCATAGAGAGACTTTCAAATGTATTGAGGACATTCTACGCTGCGTCGGTGGACTGGATATTGTTGCAATATGCGCCGGTATGATTGAGTGCGCTAATCTCAAAACACCGTTTGTTATTGATGGCTTTATAACAGCAGTTGCATTTGCTTGCGCTGCCAGAATTAATAAAGAAGTGGAACACTATGCCTTGCCTTCACATATGTCCAAAGAACCGGGTATGGCTTATGCCATGCTCCTCGGAAATATTTTGGCTGACGAGGTGCCGATTAGAGCCAATCTGGCTTTAGGAGAAGGTACGGGGGCAATATTGATGATAACAATGCTAAAAACGATGACTTTCACTATCTATAATATGGCAAGACGCTCTGACATTGAACCAAGTAATGCGGAATTGCCGCAACTGGCCGCAATTTAGTGTCGTTTTGATGATTATTTACTAGTGAAAGCAGGAATTGACGGTCATTGTAGCAAAAGTATCCCCTTTAAATAAGTTCTAAGTTGAAGCAGGGGGAAGTTTTTTGTGCATAACTACAACAGGTTTGCTTTGGCTGAAATAGTCAATACTCAGATACTGCAAGAGATCCAGGATAAATTTTCGGAAACTACTGGAATAGCGGCCGTTGTTGTTGATGCTGATGGTAAGCCTGTTACCAAGCCGAGTAAATTTACCGATTTTTGCAGCTATGTTCGTTCTTTTCCAGAAGGATTGGCACGATGTATGGCCTGTGATGACCGGGGTGGGCGGAAGGCTATGGAATTGCAGCGTCCTTTTGTTTACCATTGCCATAGCGGGTTAACCGATTTTGCCGCCCCGATTATTGTTCAAAATGAATATGTAGGCGCTTTATTGGCTGGCCAAGTTGTACTACCACTAAAAGATTTTAATGCCAAATACGAAATATGTAGGCGTTTATCTCATATGGGTATGAATGAAAAAATCTTATCAGAATTGTTTGATGCAGTTGAAATTACACCGGAAAACCGGCTTAAAGCGGCCGCTGATCTGCTGCATATCATGGCAAATTATATTGTGGAAATGGGAGTTACTAATATTGTCCAGAAACAGCTAATGGAAGAACTGAAAGCAAAAGCTGAACTGGAGAATTTACTCCGGGCCGCTGAAATGAAGGCACTGCATTCGCAGATTAATCCCCATTTTCTGTTCAACACACTCAATACCATCGCCCGTCTGTCATTATTGGAAGGAGCGGAGCAGACGCAGGAAGTTGTTCACGCTCTGTCAGATCTTCTGCGCACAAATTTGCGGGATATTGCGGAAATGCGCACACTCGAAGAAGAAATAAAAACAATTGACGACTATTTAACCATTCAAAAGGTGCGCTTTGGAGACCGGATCCAGGCATCTATTGATGTCGATTCTACATTGCTGAAAACATCGGTCCCTGCCCTAAGTTTGCAACCATTAGTCGAGAATGCCATCATTCACGGTCTTGAACCAAAAAGAGATGGCGGGACCATTAGAATCAGCGGACACACTGAAAGTGATAAGGTAGTCATTGTTGTGTCAGATACTGGGATTGGTATTGCCCCTGAGCGGATTAGTACCATCTTCAAGGCGGAAAAAAGGCCCAGAAAAAGCCATACGACCGGGCTCGGAGTAATCAACGTTCACAAGCGTATTCAGCATTATTTCGGCGATCAGTTTGGTTTAAGTATAGAAAGCAAAGTAGGCGAGGGTACTGATATTTTTATACACTTGCCCACCTACTCTTAATTGTAGAACATAAGAGGAGAGGCATGTATGTATACACTCATGATTGCCGATGATGAACAACTTGAACGCCAGGCGCTCAGATTTATCATTGAAAAAAACTGCCCGGATATACAGATTATCTCAGAAACAGGGGATGGCAAGAGCGCTGTAATGATTGCTGTTGCAGAAAAACCGGATATTGTTCTCATGGATATTCGGATGCCGGAGATGAGTGGTTTGGAGGCTGCCCGCACGATACGGGAACAGCTGCCAGATACAACTATTGTTATGCTTACCGCTTTTGATGAATTCAGCTATGCGAAAGAAGCCCTTTCAATTGGGGCTGTAGAATACTTATTAAAGCCGCTAAGGCCTAAAGATTTATTGGAGACATTAAATACTGTCGCCGAGAAAATCGGACAGCGAAAACGCAAAGAACAGCAAGAAGCTGAGCTCAGGAAGAACTTGGACGAGGCCATGCCGTTTATCAAAAATTCCTTTATCCAAGACCTCGTCTCAGGCAAGGTCACTGATTTAGCCAACTTCCGTGAGCGCGCGGCTTTTCTTGGCATTACAGCCGATTCTGGCGCAATACTGGTGGCTAATATTGATAATTTTAAACAAATTACCCGCAGTGCATCAGAATTGGAAAGACAGGTGGTTAAACAGCGCGTATACCAGCAGGTTTGTAAATGTGCTGGTAAGGATACCCTGGTTATCCCTTTTGGCGGCGATGAAATCATTATTTTGATGAGCTATGAGGGTGAGGTTAAGCCAGAGCAGGTTGAACATCAAGTGAGAGAGACAGCCCAAAAAATCAGAGACGGCATAACTGAGCTTGGGGTTAGCCTTACTATTGGGATTGGCCGCTATTATAATGATCCGCTGCAAATCCATAAGTCATATCTTGAAGCAGTAAGCGCTGAACAGCAAAAATTTTATATGGGAGATAATCAGATTATCCATATTGATGATCTTCCTCATCTTAGCGCGGTATCATTTCGTTATCCCTTCAATTACGAACGGAGTCTGCTTGATAAAGTGCGCTGCGGCGAGCGGCAGCAGGCTAAGGAAGCTTTGCGTCAACTTTTACATGAGATTTTTACGGCTAAGGCCAGTATTGAAACAGTAAAAGCGTGTGTATTGGAACTCTTAATTGTGTTATCAAGAGCTGCTGTTGAGGGAGGAGCCAATCTCGAGCAACTGACACTGCTGAATTTTAACTGTATTAATCACTTAATGGGTTGCGCTGACCGGGAAGAAGTACGCCGCTGGATTCTGGATGCTTTGGACCAATTTATGGATAATATGCTGGAACACCGCACAAGTATGAACGTGAGATTAATTAACAAAGCTTGTGCATATATCATAGAAAATTTCCATAAAAGCATATCCTTGGACGAGGTTGCGCAGACAGTCCATTTGAGCCCCTATTATTTCAGCCGGATTTTTAAGGTAGAAAAGGGCTGCAATTTTGTAGACTTTTTGACAAAAGTAAGAATTGATAAGGCAAAGAAACTGCTGCAAAACCCTGAGCAGACGGTAGTTCGTGTGGCAAGTGAGGCCGGTTACCAGGATGCCAGCTATTTCTGCCGGGTATTTCGCCAGGAAGTGGGGGTTACACCCAACCAATACCGGACCCAAATTAAGAACAGTACTAAATCTGCCCAGGTGGACAAGCTTTCGCAACAACAACCTTCTAAAACACAACAATAAAATATGATTGACCTTCCTAGCATTGCCGAGGTGTAGAATGACCATAAAAAAGACTGTGAAAAACAGTCTTTTTTTGTTTTTATCCGCAAAAGAACAATACATCACAACGAAATACCATGAAGTTAATAAAAGGGTATCGCTCGTGAAAATAGTACCTTGCCGGAATGCGCAAATATGTCCTGTGGTCTGGCGACTTCATCTCAAGGTAATTTTGCAAAAAAAGCAAATTATTATGGCGAAAGAGATTATTCAGTCAATCCACATTGGCAGCGATTGTGAGGTATGGGTATGATTCAGGAAAAGCCGAGAGTGGTGCAGGAATATGTACCAGGCAAACAGGTGACATTGGCACATCTGATCGCCAACCCTAAAAGAGAATTATGCGATAAATTAGGCATTGTGAATACCGGTGCAATCGGCATATTAACAATTACTCCTTGTGAGGCAGCCATTATTGCGGCAGACGCAGCAACAAAGACAGCAGCTGTTCAAATTGGCTTTATGGACCGCTTTACCGGTTCGGTGGTTATCACCGGCAATGTTTCAGCCGTGGAAGCCGCGTTAAAGCAGGTCATTAATCTGTTAGCTGACGGACTTGGGTTCTCAGCCTCCAAACTGACAAGGTCATAAAACGATATGATTATGTTGGTAGGTCCCGTGGGAGCGGGTAAAACGTCTTTGATCAATGCACTTAACCAAGATTGTCGAAAAGCTGAAAAAACATCAAGTATTTGTTTCAGCGATGGAGCCATCGATACACCTGGTGAATATGCGCAAATGCCTCGCTTCTACTCGGCGTTAGCTGTGACAGCCACCGAAGCGAAAATGGTGCTTATGGTGCAGGATGCTACCGATATCCGGATAACACTTCCGCCAGGTTTTGCCGCCATGTTTCCGCGGCCGGTAGTGGGAGTGGTCACAAAAATAGATGCCCCTGGTGCAGACCAGGAAAAAGCTAAGCTTTGTCTCTTGCAAGCGGGAATCCAAGAGCCTTTCTTCTATGTTTCCGCATATACCGGGGCAGGCTTGGCCGAGTTGACAGAATATTTGATACGAAAGGAGGTGTAAACAGTGAGTGAAGCGTTAGGTATGATCGAAACCAAAGGTTTGGTAGGAGCTATTGAGGCTGCAGACGCCATGGTAAAGGCAGCTAATGTTGTGTTAGTAGGCTATGAAAAGATTGGTTCAGGTTTAGTCACTGTTATGGTACGTGGTGATGTCGGTGCTGTAAAAGCCGCTGCTGATGCTGGTGCAGCAGCTGCCAGAAATGTTGGAGAAGTTGTTTCTATTCATGTTATCCCCCGTCCTCATGTGGATGTTGAAAAGATTCTTCCTAAAGTTAAGTAGTCATAATTTTTTGGAGGTGTAATTACATGCAAGATCAGTTGATCGAGAAAGTAATGGATGAAATTAAAAAGCGCATGGAAACAGCCGCGCCAGCCGCTCCTGCTCAAGAGGCAGTAAAAGCAGCTGCTAACCCTGGTATTACCGAATTCGTTGGTACCGCCATCGGTGACACCATAGGTTTGGTTATCGCCAACGTAGATCCCATTCTTCATGAAAAAATGAAACTTGACCCTAAATACCGTTCCATCGGTATTCTTGGTGCCCGTACCGGTGCTGGTCCGCACATCATGGCTGCTGACGAAGCCGTTAAAGCCACCAATACCGAGATCGTAACAATCGAACTTGCCCGTGATACCAAAGGTGGTGCCGGTCATGGCTGTCTGATCATTTTCGGAGCTGAAGAAGTATCAGATGCCCGCCGCGCTATCGAAGTTGCCCTCAAGGAGCTTGATCGTACTTTCGGTGATGTATACGCTAATGATGCTGGTCACCTTGAGCTTCAATATACCGCCCGTGCCAGTTATGCCATAAATAAAGCCTTTGGCGCTCCTATTGGCAAAGCATTCGGGTTAATCGTCGGCGCACCGGCTGCAATTGGTGTTTTGATGGCCGATACAGCTGTAAAAACTGCCAGTGTTGAAGTGGTTGGTTATGCCAGCCCTGCAGGCGGCACCAGCTATTCCAACGAGGTTATTCTCATGGTTACCGGCGACTCAGGCGCAGTTCGTCAATCAGTAATTTCGGCCAGAGAAGTAGGCAAAAAATTATTAGAAGCGATGACTGGTCCGGCTCCGTCCGTAACAACACCGTATATCTAAGAACAGGGGGGAATTGAGATGAAGAGATCAAAACGTTTTGAAATGTTGGAAGCCCGCCCTGTAAACCAGGATGGTTTCGTAGTCGAGTGGCCTGAAGTCGGCCTGATGGCTATGGGCAGCCCCAACGATCCTAAACCTAGCATTAAGATAGAAAACGGTAAAATTATTGAGATGGATGGGATTCCTCGTTCCCAGTTCGACTTTATCGATCAGTTTATCGCTGATTATGCGATTGATACTTCGATTGCTGATAAAGCAATGGCGATGTCAGATACCGAAATAGCCAAAATGCTTGTTGATGTCAATGTATCGCGTGACGAACTTGTAAAAATTATCCGCGGTTTGACTGCAGCTAAGATTGTTGCCGTACTTAACACCATGAACGTAGTGGAAATGATGATGGCTCTGCAAAAGATGCGGGCTAGGAAAATTCCTTCTAACCAATGTCATGTTACTAATCCGCAGGATAACCCTGTACTCATTGCTGCCGACGCAGCCGAAGCTGCCATGCGCGGTTTCGATGAAATGGAAACAACCGTAGCTGTTGTTCGTTATGCACCGTTTAATGCTCTGGCTCTGCAAGTCGGCGGTCAGGTTGGACGCGGCGGCGTACTGATTCAGTGCGCTCTGGAAGAAGCAACCGAATTGCTTTTAGGTATGAGAGGCATTACCGCTTATGCCGAAACCATTTCAGTCTATGGTACTGAAAACGTTTTCGTAGACGGTGATGACACTCCCTGGTCTAAGGCATTCTTAGCCTCGGCTTATGCTTCCCGCGGCCTGAAAATGCGCTTTACCTCCGGTACAGGCTCTGAAGTGCAAATGGGTTATGCTGAAGGCAAATCCATGCTGTACCTTGAAGTGCGTTGCATCATGCTGACCCGCGGCGCCGGCGTACAAGGTCTCCAAAACGGCTCGGTAAGCTGCATTGGCGTACCGGCAGCAGTACCTTCAGGAATCCGGGCTGTATTGGGTGAGAACCTTACAGCTGCCATGCTCGATCTGGAAGTAGCATCCAGTAATGACCAAACCTTTACTCATTCGGATATTCGCCGTACTGCCCGTACTCTGATGCAAATGCTGCCAGGCACCGACTTCATCTGTTCAGGCTATAGCGCAACTCCGAACTATGACAACATGTTTGCCGGTTCTAACTGGGATGTTGACGACTATGATGACTGGAACATCATCCAGCGCGACCTCATGGTGGACGGCGGTCTCAAGCCGGTATCAGAAGAAGCCGTTATCGCTGTTCGTAATAAAGCAGCTAAAGCCATCCAGGCAGTATTTAAGGAGTTTGGCTTCCCAGCAATTACTGACGAGGAAGTGGAAGCTGCCACTTATGCCCATGGCACCAAAGATATCATTAAGCGGAATGTAGTTGAAGACTTAAAAGGCGCTGAAGATATGATGAAGCGCGGTATTACCGGTGTGGATATCGTAAAAGCTCTTGCGAAGAACGGTTTTGTTGATGTTGCTGAAAGCGTGTTGGGAACTCTTAAACAGCGTATTTCCGGCGACTATCTCCATACTTCGGCCATCCTTGACAAACAACTCAACGTTATCAGCGCCGTAAACTGCAAGAACGACTACCGCGGCCCTGGCACAGGCTATCGCCTCAGCAAAGAACGTTGGGATGAAATCAAAGACATACGCCAGGCGATTAAACCGTCTGATTTTGACGTGTGATTGTAGGGGAGAGGTGGATAGAAAATGCAAATTAACGAACAATTGATTCGCGAAATAGTTGGGCAAGTTCTCGCCGGCATGGTACAGTCTGCAGCAGCTCCTAAAGCAGTAGCTGGACGCTCCATGACTTTGGTGGAAAAGGGTGAAGCCCGCCCTGGTACCAGATCTGATGAAGTTATCATTGCCCTGGCCCCGGCCTTTGGCAAATATCAAAATAAAACGATCGTGGATGTACCCCATAGTGATGTACTTCGCGAAATGATCGCCGGTATTGAAGAGGAAGGCATAAAAGCAAGAGTTGTCCGTGTCCTTAGGACATCTGACGTAGATTTTGCTGCTCATGACTGCACTAAGCTTAGTGGCTCGGGTATTGCTATTGGTATCCAGTCCAGAGGCACTACGGTAATTCATCAAAAGGATTTAGCGCCGCTCAGTAATCTTGAATTGTTCTCTCAATCCCCACTTTTAGACTTAGAAGCTTACAGGCAAATTGGCAAGAATGCTGCTAAATATGCCAAGGGTGAATCTCCGACACCGGTGCCGACTAAGAACGACCAAATGGCCCGGCCTAAATATCAGGCAAAAGCGGCCGTGCTTCATATTAAAGAAACAGAACACGTTGTTCCCGGCGCTAAGCCGGTTGAACTCGAAGTACAGTTTAACTAGGCGGAGGTGAAAAGAAATGTCTGAAAATAAAATGTTAGAAGATATTGTTCGTGAAGTATTAAAGTCTATGGTTGGCGCTCCTCAAGCTGCCGGAGTCAAAACTGCCGCACCGGTTCCTTCAGCCACTCTTTGCCCGGAGCGCGATTATCCGCTTTCCCAAAATCGTCCTGAATTGCTCAAAACTCCTACCGGCAAAACCCTTGGCGAGATTACTCTTGATAAGGTCATGAGCGGTGAGGTTAAATCTGAAGACGTTCGTATTACCCCTGAGACTCTCAGACTGCAAGCCGAGATCGCAGATGGTGTTGGCAGATACCAATTTGCCAACAATCTGCGCCGGGCTGCTGAAATTGTTGCTATTCCTGACGCGCGCGTTCTCGAAATTTACAATGCACTGCGCCCCTACCGTTCTACTAAACAAGAATTGTTTGCTATCGCTGAAGAAATGGAAGTAAAATATAGCGCAAAAATTAACGCCGCTTTCGTGAGAGAGGCCGCAGAAGTTTACGAACGCCGGAACCGTCTCAGAGCGGACTAAGGTGGGAGCCTCATGCCAATAATTGCAGGCGTGGATATTGGAAACTCCACAACTGAAGTTTGTTTGGCCCGGATTGAGCAAGGTCAAATAAAAGAATACCTAACAAGCAGTATTATCAAGACAACCGGGATCAAAGGCACGCTGGCTAATGTACCTGGCATTGTTATCGCCTTGCAGGAAGCACTGAGAAACTCCAGTTTGAATTTGACTGACTTGGATGAAATCCGGCTCAATGAAGCTACCCCGGTTATCGGCGACTTGGCTATGGAAACCATAACGGAAACCATTATTACCGAGTCAACCATGATTGGACACAATCCCTCTACTCCCGGAGGCATTGGTTTGGGTGTCGGTATGACCGTAACCTTTAGCCAGCTTCCCGGGGTAGCCTCAGGCGAAAAGGTTATCTGCCTGATCCCTAAGGGAATTGATTTTGAAGATGTTGCCGCCGGGATAAACTTGGCAATGGCTCGGGGTGTTCTAATTCAGGGCGCAGTAGCCCGCCAAGACGATGCTGTGCTTATTGTTAACAGGCTTAAGGTTAAAATACCTGTTGTTGATGAAGTAACCTTGATTGAAAAAGTCCCGGTTGGCATGTTGGCTGCAGTTGAAGTGGCCGAAGCCGGCCAAACCATAAAAACCCTGTCAAACCCGTATGGCATTGCGACAGTATTTAACCTGACCCCTGAGGAAACCAAAATGGTTGTGCCGATTGCCAGGGCCTTAATCGGTAATCGCTCGGCAGTTGTTGTCCGGACCCCTGAAGGTGATGTCAAAGCCCGTTCCATTCCGGCAGGCTTTATCACCGTTGTAGGACAGAAGGGCAAAGCCGATGTTGATGTCGAAGCAGGCGCAGCCGCCATTATGGAAGCCGTGGAGCGGGTGCAGCCGGTCCTTGACGTACAGGGAGAAGCCGGAACGAATGTCAACGGTATGCTGGAAAGGGTTCGCCAGGTAATGGCTGAACTCACCAGTCAGCCGGTTGCTGAAATGAAAATCCAAGATGTATTGGCTGTTGATACTTTTGTGCCGCAAAAGGTGCAAGGCGGTCTGGCAGGTGAATTTGCGCTGGAAAGCGCAGTCGCCCTAGCGGCTATGGTCAAGACCAGCAGGCTCCCGATGCAGCAGATTGCCAACAAACTGAATAACGAGCTGGGTGTACGTGTCGTTATTGCCGGGGTGGAAGCCAATATGGCCATCCGTGGCGCCTTAACAACACCAGGCACCGACAAGCCGTTAGCTATCCTGGATATGGGCGGCGGCTCAACTGACGCGGCCATTATTACCCGGGACGGACGGGTGCACTCCATTCATTTGGGCGGCGCAGGTGATATGGCCACAATGCTGATTAACTCAGAGTTAGGCTTACATGATTTTGACTTGGCTGAGGACATTAAGAAATATCCACTGGCCAAGGTCGAAAGCTTGTACCATGTCAGGCTGGAAGACGGTACGGTAAAGTTTTATGATAATCACCTACCCCCGCACGTATTTGCCCGGGTAGTCATTCTTAAAGATGATGGTATGGTTCCCATTCCATTTGATCACGCGCTTGACAGAATCAGGCATGTGCGGCGGGAAGCCAAAAAACGTGTTTTTGTCACCAATTCACTTCGTTCCCTGGCGCGGGTTGCTCCTACCGGTAATATCAGACACATTGAGTTTGTTGTATTAGTAGGCGGCTCAGCCATGGACTTTGAGGTAGCTGACATGGTGACAGATGCACTGGCTGAATATGGAATCGTATGCGGGCGGGGCAATATCCGCGGCAGTCAAGGCCCACGAAACGCCGTTGCTACAGGTCTGGTACTGTCTTATCTTGATAGTGAGGCGTGAACAGTATGCAGTCAGATAAAACACTAAACAGGCCAAGTATCATTATTTGCACATTTCTCCATCCAGGCTATGAAGCTAAACTTCGTGAAATCCAGGCTGGCATGGAAGAAGAAGGCGTGCCGTGGTCGCTCTTAACCGGTGAAGAACTGGATTACATTGCTCTTGCCCATAGGGGTGCACATACTTCGCCGCTCGGGGTAGGAGTAGGCATCAGCCCTGCAGGGATGTGTATTCATTACCAGAAGCTTCCTGAACGTCAGCCGCTTTTTGTTTTAGCTGGTGAAGAAGATGTAACAGAATGGCGGCGTTTTGGTTATAATGCCGCCCGTTTGGTCAAAGGGCTTCCTTTTAAAGAGAAACAGACAGACGAAGCTGGTACCCATTTGGATACCACTCAATTATACGCGAGTGTTCGCGAAATTGTCCTTAAAGTACTGCAGGAATTTGCTCAAGGCCATGGGGAGGTGAATACATGGTCAAAAACGCCTTAGGTCTGATTGAAGTAGTGGGTCTGGCTGCCGGTCTGGAAGCAGCTGACGCCGCTATTAAGGCAGCTAATGTTGAATTGCTTGGTTATGAGCTTACTAAAGGTGGCGGAATGGTTGTTATCAAACTGTGCGGGGACGTAGGTGCAGTTAAGGCAGCCGTTGATGCAGCTGCTGTGGCAGCGGCTAAGGTTAATACAGTTGTTGCCAAACACGTGATACCCCGTCCACACCATGAACTGGGCGGAATTGTTATTACCAAAGATACTGTAGGCAAAAAGCCGGCTGAGCTTGAGCTTGAGCCTGAGCCAGAGCCAATAGAAGCTCAGTTGCAGAGTGAACAACAAGCCCCGGCTCAGACTGTAACTATGGACGAACCGGAACCAGCTGCTGAGGCAGCAGAGAATACGGATATCGAGCCTGCTGCAGAAGAAGAAAAGGTAGCACCAGTCACTGCCGTAAACCCGGCTGAGACCTGCAACCTGTGTGGCGACCCTGCGTGCTCACGTAAAAAAGGCGATCCCAGGGTGACTTGCATTCATTACGATAAGAATAAGGAGGATGAATAGTATGCGCGGAGAGGCATTAGGAATGGTGGAAACTAAAGGTTTGGTAGGTGCCATTGAGGCTGCTGACGCTATGGTAAAGGCCGCTAACGTAGTTTTAGTCGGTTATGAGAAGATTGGTTCTGGTTTGGTTACAGTGATGGTACGCGGTGATGTTGGCGCTGTAAAAGCAGCTACTGACAGTGGGGCCGCGGCTGCCCAGCGTGTTGGTGAACTGGTATCTGTTCACGTTATTCCGCGTCCTCATACAGATATTGAGAAAATTCTTCCTAAGGCAGAGTAATCAGTAACCATGTCAACAAGCGGGGTGAGATGATGGAACAAAAGCTACTTGAACAGATTGTCAGCCAGATACTGGCTGCAATACCTAATTTAGAGCAGGCAAAAGCAGAAAAAGGTATACCGGTAGGTGTATCCAATCGCCACATCCACCTCTCTGCCGAGCATATTGAAACCTTGTTTGGCAGCGGTCATACCCTTACAAAGGAAAAAGACCTGAAACAGGTAGGTGAATTTGCTGCCAAAGAGACAGTTACCTTGGTTGGTCCTAAGGGTGTTATGCGAGGTGTCCGGGTATTAGGCCCGGTTCGCACATTTACCCAGCTTGAGATATCCCGTACTGATGGGTTTAGCTTGGGTGTAATACCACCGCTTAGAGACTCAGGCAAAATTCAAGGATCGCCTGGTATTGTCCTTGTCGGACCCAAAGGCGCAGTTACGCTTACAGAAGGTGTTATTTGTGCTGCCAGGCACATTCACATGCAGGAGGCCGATGCGCGGCAGCTTAAGGTTGTTGATGGCGATCGCGTCACTGTTCAGGTGAATGGCGCCCGAGGTGGAACCTTCGGCAATGTACTGGTTCGGGTACATCCGGACTTCCGTCTAGAATTTCACATTGATACAGATGAGGCCAATGCCGCAGAGCTTAAGAACGGCGACATTGTTACTCTGTGTCAGGTGGGGGAGAAATAGCGTGGACAATGAAAAACTTGTGGAGTTAGTTACCGCTGAGGTATTGCGCCAGCTTAACCGTCCACACCATAAAGCGCTGGCTATTTTCACAGGTGGAACCATTGGACTTGAAACAAGCCTGGAAGAACTAAGAGCTCTGCAGGCCATAAATACTGAGCTTACAGTTGTTCTTTCAGAAGCCGCTGAAAAAATCATAGGGATAAACTGGATAAAGGAAAAACTGGGTAGTCACGTGCAGGTTGTTACTACCCAGTCCCCTTATCCAGGAAAATATTTGCGGGCCGCCGATATTGTGCTTGTGCCTGTGCTAACCCAAAATACAGCGGCAAAACTTGCATATACCTTGTCAGATACAATGGTATCTACCTTAATTCTCCAGGCTTTGATGCTTGGTAAACCTGTAATCGCCGCGCAAAATGCAGCTGATCCAAAGGACAGCTGGCGGGTACAAAAAAATATGGCAAAAGCCCCACCGGCGCTTAGAGAAGCGCTGCAGGGAAATCTAAATAAGCTTGAAGCCTATGGAATTCAGCTTGCGCCTGTGGAAAGTCTAGCTGAAAAGGCAAAAAAAGTATTAATCCCAGAAAGTAAGCCGCAAGTGGTGCAAAGCCCGGAAAAAGCCTCAAAAAGAAAAGTAATTGATGCCGATACTGTTAGACGTGCTGCACAGAGTGGGGCGAAAACTTTTAGTGTTCCCCAGGGTTCGATTATCACTCCTTTAGCACGCGATATCGCCAGAGAATGTAACATAGAGATTATTTACAGCTAAAGCAGGAGGGTGAATAAAGATGTGGGTAGGAAAGATAATCGGCACACTTGTAGCTACACCCAAAGACGACAGCCTGACTGGTAGTAAACTGCTCATCGTGCAGCCGATACGATTTGGCAATCGTCCGGCCGGTACCCCGATTGTTGCGGTAGATACAATTGGCGCCGGTACTGGTGAAACTGTACTTGTCGTTGATGGAAGTTCTGCCCGACATGTAACAGGCAACCCGCAGGCAGCAGTGGATGCAGCCATTATCGGCATTATTGACAGCATCGAAATCAATAAAAGCTTACTCGAGGAGTAATGTACCATGAAAGTGTACACCAAGACAGGTGATGAAGGAAAAACCAGCCTGCTGAGCAAAGAGCGGGTATTTAAAGATAGTATCAGGGTACACGCTTACGGTACTGTGGATGAAGCCAATGCTGCCATGGGCTTGGGAAAATCTCTCACAGATAAAGAGTGGGTTGTTGATATCATTCATCCGATTCAGCAGGAACTAATATTGCTAAACGCTGATTTGGCGACTGACAGTGTAACAGGCAGCAATAACTATCGTATTACCCCTACTCATGTCGAGCGCTTAGAAAGCATGATCGACACATTAGAACAGCAGCGTATTCCGCAACCGTACTTTGTTACACCCGGGGGAACGTCAGCCAGTGCTGCGCTTGATCTAGCACGTACTATTGTGCGACGGGCTGAACGGTGCATTGTCAGACTTAGACGCACAGAAACGGTACCCACACCTGTTGCACTTTACTTAAACAGGTTATCTGACTTGCTATTTGTTTTAGCAAGGTGCGTCGAACAGGAAGAGCTGGTCGCAAAAGTGACCAAGGCTGTAAAGCAGGTTCTCCAAAGTCTAGAGCAAAAAGATGGGGGGAAAGACGTGATGTTGGAAAAAGCCAAAAAGATGATTGAGGCTGCCGAAAAGAAGGCAATTGAAATCGGCGTACCCATGGTTATCGCTGTAGTCGATAATGGTGGCAATCTTGTTGCCCAAGAGCGAATGGACAATGCCCTATTGGCCAGCGTTTCGATCGCACTTAATAAAGCCTATACTGCAGTTGCGCTCAAAATGGGTACAGACCAAGCAGCGGCTGTATCCCAGCCTGGTCAAATGCTATATGGTTTAAATACTACCGATGGCTGCCGGATGATTGTGTTTGGCGGCGGTTTCCCCATCTGGGAAAATGGTGTTTTAGTTGGTGGAATTGGTGTAAGCGGCGGATCAGTTGATGACGATATGGCTGTAGCTAAAGCCGGTCTGACTGCCTATTAAAAAAGGCGGTTGGCACGGAAGGAGGAAGATAAGTGACTATTGATCAAAGCTTAATTGCAAAAATTACAGCAGAAATAATAGCCAGAGTACAGGAACAAAAGCAGGGCGCTGCTGGCGATGGCGGTATTTTTACAACAATTGATGAGGCTGTGGCCGCAGCACGAACTGCGCAAAAACAGCTAAAGAAATTGTCGATAGAAAAACGCGAAGAACTCATCAAGGCTATGCGTCAGACTTCGTGTGACAACGCCGAGATTTTTGCTGAAATGGCGGTAAAAGAGTCGGGGATGGGACGTGTAGCTGACAAGGTTCTGAAAAATAAGCTGGTCGCTACTAAGACGCCTGGAACCGAGGACCTGAAGAGCGAGGCCTGGAGCGGGGACTGCGGCTTGACGCTGATTGAAATGGGACCCTATGGGGTAATCGGCTCAATCACGCCAACAACCAACCCGTCCGAAACCGTCATCTGTAACGGGATCGGCATGGTTGCCGCAGGCAATGCTGTTGTTTTTAGCCCTCATCCGACAGCTAAAAATACATCATTGCTAACTATTAAATTATTAAACGAGGCCATTGTAAAGGCAGGCGGCCCAGCTAACCTGTTAACAGCAGTTGCTGAGCCATCACTTGAGGCTACCAACGCCATGATGCAGCATACGGGCATTAACATGCTTGTCGCCACAGGAGGTCCTGCAGTAGTGAAGGCTGTTATGTCTGCCGGTAAAAAGGCCATAGGTGCTGGTGCCGGCAATCCGCCGGCTGTTGTCGATGAAACAGCCGATATTGAAAAGGCAGCAAAGGATATTATTGCAGGCTGTTCTTTTGACAACAACCTGCCGTGCATTGCCGAAAAAGAGGTTATCGCTGTTGGCAGCATTGCTGATAAACTGATGGCCTATATGCAGCGTTATGGCGCTTACTTAATCTCAGGTCAGGATATTGATCGGTTGGCTAAAGTTATTTTGACTGAGAAAGAAGAACTAGTTGCTGCCGGCTGCACGGAGAAGCCCAAGAAGATATATGGAGTTAATAAAAACTATGTTGGTAAAGATGCTAAATACATTTTGAGCCAAATCGGCATCAATGTACCTGACAGCATCCGCGCCGTCATTTGTGAAACCAGCGCCGACCATCCGTTTGTTATCGAAGAACTGATGATGCCGGTATTACCCATTGTCCAGGTAAAAGACATTGATGAAGCCATTGAATTGGCTGTCAAGGTTGAGCATGGCAACAGGCACACGGCCATCATGCACTCCAAAAACGTCGATAATTTAACTAGGTTGGCTAAAGCCATTGAGACCACGATCTTTGTAAAAAATGCTCCTTCATATGCTGGTATCGGTGTTGGTGGCGAAGGATTTACTACCTTTACTATCGCAGGACCGACAGGCGAAGGACTTACCTCTGCGCGGAGCTTTACCCGCCAGCGTCGCTGTGTTCTTGTTGATGCACTATCGATCGTGTGAATAACATGATACCGCAAAGGGAGTAGGTGACAGTATGCGGGAAGAGATTATTGCCGCAGTAAAAGCGGCAGGAGTAGTGGGAGCCGGTGGTGCCGGCTTCCCCACTCATGTAAAAATTAACGCCAATGTTGACACTGTTATTGTCAATGGCGCTGAATGTGAGCCCCTCTTAAGAGCTCACCAGCTCATCATGGCCAGTGAAAGCGAAAAGCTTATCATTGGTCTGAGGGCAGTTATGGTAGCTACCGGCGCTCGCCGCGGGGTTATTGGCTTAAAACGAAAGTATGAAGAGGCTGTAACCAAGCTGCAGGCTGCATTAAAACAAATGAATGCACAAGAAATCGAGCTGTTTTTCCTCCCGGACATCTATCCGGCAGGGGATGAACAGGTACTGCTGCATGAGGTAACTGGCCGGGTTGTCCCTGAAGGCGGTATTCCACTGCATGTTGGTGTCGTCGTCGCCAATGTCGAGACACTGATCAATGTAGCCGAAGCGCTCTCAGGTAAGCCTGTTGTTGACAAATATGTCACTGTAACAGGGGCGGTTAACAAACCTGCGACATTAAAAGTGCCCATCGGCATGGCCATCAAAGAGTTAATCCAGTTGGCTGGCGGTGCAGCTGTGCCCCAGTATGCGGTTATTGACGGCGGACCCATGATGGGGAAACTAACGACTGATGATGAGCCTGTTACCAAAACAACTGGTGGCATTATCGTACTGCCGCAGAATCACTCGCTGGTAACCGAAAAAAGTACGCCCTGGGCAGCCATCGCCAACAGGGCAAAGGCTGTTTGCTGTAACTGCCGGGCTTGTACTGATGTCTGCCCGCGTAATCTCTTGGGCCATAGCCTGGAGCCTCATCGAATTATGCAGGCTATTGGCAGAGGGCAGTATAACGAAACAGATGTAGTCACTAAGGCTTTTTTGTGCTCCGAATGTGGTGCTTGTGACTCTTTTGGCTGTAGCATGGGATTATCGCCGCGCCGCGTTAATGCTGAACTAAAGCGTCAATTTGGCCAAGCTCGCATGAAAAATCCTCATAATGCCAAACCACAAAATTCCCGTACAAACCGGGAGTATCGCCTAATTCCTACAAAACGGCTGCTTTACCGGCTGGGGCTGGGTAACTATGATGTTAAAGCACCGCTGCAAACTGAGCCAGTCACAGCTAAAGATGTCAGAATATTGCTATCACAACATATCGGTGCTCCGGCAAAGCCTATTGTTGACATTGGCGCTATGGTTAACGTTGGTGATATAATAGCTGTAATTCCTGAAGGAGCTGCGGTAGGAACCAACCTTCACGCAAGTATTTCAGGACAAGTATATGCTGTGGACCGTTCGATTGGTATTCGGACAATGTAATGCAGCAGGGGGAGAATAAAATGAAACGTGCCATAGGATTATTAGAGATTAAAAATATCACAAAAGGTATTTTGGTCGCCGACACCATGTTAAAAGCGGCTAATGTTGAGTTGATTATGTCTCAACCCCTGTGCCCAGGCAAATATGTTGTTATGGTTGGCGGTGATGTTGGCGCTGTACAAAGCGCTGTACGGAGCGGTAAGGGTGTTGGCACAGAGAATATTGTGGATGAATTTGTTCTTCCTAATATTCATCCTGATGTATTCCAAGCTCTATCAGGTTGTACTGAGGTTAAGCAAATAAAGTCGTTAGGCGTTATCGAGAGCTACTCGGTGGCATCAGCAATTATTGCTGCAGACACAGCAGCCAAAGCAGCCGCCGTTCAGCTCTTAGAGGTTCGCTTAGCGCGCGGTATGGGTGGAAAAGCTGTTGTATCAATGAGCGGTGAGGTCGGAGCTGTAACGGCGGCAGTCCGTGCTGGTAGTAATGCCATACAGGACAGCGGCTTCCTGGTTGATCAGCTTGTTATTCCTGCACCACACCATAGTCTTCATCAGGCGTTATTTTAAAATTTTTGAAGTAAAATTTCTGAAAGGTGGGAAAAATGAATGTTTTCATTTGTTGAAATTGCTGCTGCATTTGGCGGTGGCCTGCTTGGCGCGGCGCTCGGCGCGTTACCTGCGTTTATCATGACAGGTGTTTTGGTTTTAGCCAATATGACTGACATGGCGTTTGGCCCCTATTTTGGTCCTCATATTTCTTTTGCGGGGGGCGTAGCTGCTGCCGCGTTTGCTACTAAGCGTGGTTTAGAATCTGGAAAAGATATTTTAACTCCCTTGGCTAAGTTAAACGATGGATATGTTCTCTTAGTGGGCGGGATATTTGGCGCGGCCGGCCTCTTGGTTCAAAAACTGCTTGCTGGTTTTGGTACACCGACAGATACGGTTGCTTTGACTGTTGGCCTTTCAGGTGTTACCGCCCGGCTTATTTTCGGTAACGGGAAAGTTTTCCATGGCTATTCGCTGCCTGATAGTAAGACTGCCATTTTTTTAGTCGCTCTAGGTTTGGGGGTAGGCTTAATCTCAGGTTATGCCGCCATTGTTACGAAGAATGTCGTGCTTGGCTTTGGCGTAGCAGCCACAACCCTCATTCTTGTTCAGTTCATGGGTGTAGGTCCTGTAACCCATCATATCGCGTTACCTGGAGCCTTAGCGGCAGCGGCTACAGGGAATATATGGATGGGGGCTGTGTTTGGAATTCTTGGCGCTTTGATTGGCGATTTCTTTGGTAAGAGCATGAACAGCGGTGATACTCACGTTGACCCGCCCGCATTGACCATCGCAGTACTGACTTTAATTGTAGTTCTTTTTCTAAAATAACGGTGTTTTTTTAACCGAAATGATGAGTAAAAAGACCAGTAAGCGCATTTAGCGTAGCTGGTCTTTTTT
This sequence comes from Sporomusa sp., assembly GCF_035561155.1. Classification (GTDB taxonomy): domain Bacteria; phylum Bacillota; class Negativicutes; order Sporomusales; family Sporomusaceae; genus Sporomusa. Next base: position 44,775 of record NZ_DATMYD010000021.1, read on the forward strand.
TAAGGATATAAACATCAAAAAGCAAAAAAAATTCATAACATAGCAAAGCTTTATGCGGGAAAAGTTCCTTACACAAAGAAAATAAATAATATTCTAAATATTCGACAAAACAGGAGGGCGAGGTCATGAAGACAGTAGCGTTAAACGAGAAGCAAGGTTTGGAAAACCTCAATACAGTCAATCTCCAAGATATAATTGATGTAGAATTTTTACAGAGTTTTCAAGATAATTTCGCCGAATCTTTGGGACTAGCAAGCATTACTGTTGATATCAATGGTAACCCTGTTACCAAACCAAGTAATTTTACTGAATTTTGCATGGAGCATACAAGAGGGTCAAAAACAGGACTCACCCGCTGTATGGAATGTGACCGCAAGGGCGGTGAGGAATCTGCGAGAACCGGCAAACCGGCTATATATGAATGCCATGCCGGTTTAGTTGATTTTGGGACTCCTATTATGTTGGAAGGTCGGCAAATTGGCTCAATTCTAGGCGGGCAGGTTTTGACTTCACCCCCTGATGAAGACTATTATCGCAAGGTAGCTCAAGAGATCAGCGTCGATCCTGATGAATATATTAAGGCATTACGCAAAATTAAGCAGTTACCCAGAAAGAGCGTTGAAGCGGCAGCTAATGTCTTGTATCTGGTTGCTAATACATTATCAAAGGTATGGTATCAGCAATATAAATTGAAGCACATGGCTGGAGTGATTAATGATAGTGTTGTTCAAATATCGGCTACTATGGAGGAATTAGCTGCCTCAGCCAGTGATGTCAGCAGTAATCAAAATACTTTAAATGCCGAAATCAAAAATGTAGATGTTGTATCAGGAAAAATTAATGAAGTAATGGATTTTATTAAAGAGATAGCCGATGAAACTAGACTACTCGGGCTCAATGCAGCGATAGAGGCAGCGCGGGCTGGCGACGCAGGTCTCGGTTTCGGCGTCGTGGCACAGGAGATTCGAAAACTGTCTGGAGATTCGAAACAAACAGTAGGAAAAATAAAAGAATTCACGACTATTATTCAAGAGTCAGTCAATAAGACTGTGACTATGGGCCAAGCTACTTCCGTAACAGTCGAACAGCAAGCAGCGGCCATTCAGGAAGTGACAGCAAGCATTCAAGAAGTGACAATCATGGTTGAACAGTTACACGCAATGACCGATGAAATTTAACGAAGACTGGAGGGGGTTAATGGATCGTTAAATCAATGCATAACAGGAATTGGCAAAATGGACGAAAGATTAGTGGTTAGGTTGGATTTGGATAAACTATTGGCTAGTGAAGAATCAGACTTTTTATCTATAGGCACTCTTTGTTAACTGATAATGCTTGCATTATCGGCTGGGCACTGCTGCTAGGCAGGGCGGGTCTGATTATTCGACCTTGACGAAATTGATCGAATAATGTAGAATTAGTACAGAGTGAGATAGAGGGAATGAGCATGAATAATCTTAACCGGCCCTTTATGGCGGAAAGTATCAAAAGTGTTGGAATGGCTGCAATGCTGTTGGCATTGACCCGCACCATGGCAGATGAAGAATCTGTGAAAAAGATGCTTGCCGAACAGGGCTATAAAGTAGTTGTGACTGAAGTAGGCGGTAATTCGGCCTTGTCCGAATTTCAGGCAAAGGTTACTAAGGCGGTACTTGGTGCTGCGCTTAATACTGGAATAATCTCTAAAACGCCAACAAATTACCATGCATTGCTTCACGCGACAGATGAAGCCAAACGAGGAATCATGGTCAACGTAGCCAGTAGTGCCAGTATTGCTGTCAAAATAGCTATTGTGCGAGATGATCACTGGGTTGCTGTTGCATTATTCGGAGAATCGGCTATTCATCCGTTGACAAACCATGAACGAGCTGGTTTGGGGATTATGCATTTAGGTGCGTAAAATTAATATCAGAGTGAATGAGGGACAGAGTGGAATTACATTCCATCTGTCCTTTTATGTTTTAAACCCTCTATACCACGGTAAACTATAGAATAAAGGAGAGATTTATTGTGAAAGCACTTGAAGGAATACGTGTCCTGGATTTAAGCCGGGTTTTAGCGGGTCCATACTGCACGATGATGCTGGCCGATTTCGGAGCAGATATTATAAAAATTGAACCGCCGAATGTAGGCGACGACTCACGGGCATTTGGGCCTTTTATTGGTAAGGAGAGCGCCTACTTTATGAGTCTTAACAGAAATAAACGCTCGATTACTTTAAACTTTAAACGTAAGGAAGAGTGTGATCTCTTTAAAGAACTTGTAAAACATGCCGATGTAGTTGTGGAAAACTACCGACCCGGAACGATGGAGAAATTTGGACTTGGTTATGAAGAGCTAAAAAAGATTAATCCCAAACTGATATATGCTGCGTGTTCAGGTTTTGGCCATACCGGGCCTTATCGTGATAAGCCTGCCTATGATATCATCGTACAGGCCATGGGGGGAATCATGAGCATTACCGGTGCTGAAAACGGCGAACCAACCCGTATTGGTGCCTCAGTAGGTGATGTTATCGCTGGTATGTTTACTGCATATGGTGTTATGCTTGCTATGTATCACCGGGAACGGACCGGTGAAGGGCAAAAAGTCGATGTAGGTATGTTAGATTGTCAGTTGGCTATATTGGAAAATGCGATAGCGCGCTATGTTACATCAGGCGTAGTACCTGGACCGTTAGGCAACCGTCATCCCTCGATTACTCCTTTTTCATCCTACACAGCCGAGGACGGTTATATTATTGTAGGTGCTGGTAACGACCGCCTGTGGGAGCGCCTATGTAACATCCTGGGCCGTCCGGATCTGATAAAAGATCCACGCTTCGATACTAATTCCAATCGTACTGCTAATGCTAAAGAATTGGGCGATATCTTAAATGGAATTTTTAAGGCTAAGACAATCAATGAATGGCTTGGGATTCTCGAGGAGGCAGGTCTGCCTTGCGCCCCCATTAATACCATTGATAAGATCGTAAATGATCCTCATATCAAAGCAAGAGACATGATTGTGGAGGTAGAGCATCCTATAGCTGGAAAACTTAAAATGCCCGGAGTACCTGTAAAAATGTCGGCCACTCCCGGCGCTGTTGAAACCCATGCCCCGCTCTTAGGGCAGCATACTGGTGAAATATTACAGGAAATTTTGGGCTGGGATCAAGAGAAAGTTAACTCGTTTTTTAATAGCGAAGGCCGCTAGGGGTTATTTTTTATAAGACAAGCCAGTAGTGACACAAGAAGTTCCCGATCATTCGGGAACTTCTTTTTGTTACTATAGTCATGGTTATTTCCCGACGGCATAAGCGTGATACAGTAAAACGTATATTGTCATATTTCCACAAGCATGACATAATTAGGTAAAAATAGTCGCGAGGTGATTGGTGTATTGAACACAAAATATAGACTGGCGGCAGGTTATATTTTAATTATTATTGTAGTATTAATCGCTGGCTTACTTAGTTATGGTGATTTGGTGGCACTTGAGGAGAATGTTGACCAAATCCAAGTAAATTATATGCCAAGCATTGAGTCTTTAGGTAGGATGAGCATCTCAGCATCAAATATTCAGCGCCTGCTCTATACCCTGACAACTGAGCAAGACAGTCTAAAAATAGAGGAAGCACGGAGAGCTTCGCTGGATATTATGACCGAAGTTAATTCCCGCCATATGATTTATAGCTTAAGATACATAACTAGTTTAGAAGAGCAGGAGCTGTTTGACGAGGCTAAAAAGGCATGGGACAAATTTTTGCCTGAAGCAAAAGCAATTGCATCAGATCCTTGGGCGGCATCACGGTGGAACGATTCGGCACAGTTAGACCAACTGATGACTTATTGGCAGCAAATTGATGAAAAGATCATGTCCCTGATTGAATACAACGCAGCAGAGTCGGGCAGGGCCACTAAAGAATCAGTGGAATTGGTTAGGGCAGTCAAAGGAAAGTATTTAGCCGGAGCGGCAACGGTTGTTACGCTTGTTTTGTTTGTCTGGGGGCTGACCTCCAGGGTTATTACACGTTCTGAGGATTCCCTGCAAAGAACAGTACAGGAACTTAAAGCAAGTAATGAGGAACTGTGTACTAGCCGGGACATGTACCAGTTGCTGATAGAGGGATCACATGATGTTCTTTGGGACTGGGATCTAGTCAATAATAAGCGTACCATATCAGCCAGGTGGCAGACAATGGGGTTTGAGGAGGAAGCTTTTCTTAATCGCGCGATATGGCGTAGCACAATTCATCCTGCTGATTTGCCTGGTATGGAGGAAGCACTGGAAGAACATCTGCAAGGGTTAACTCCTTACTATGTGTGCGAGCACAGGTGTATGAACGCCAATGGGGAGTATCGCTGGCTGCTGGCGCGGGGCAAGGCGCTTTTTGATAGCACCAATATGCCTGTACGAATGGCTGGCTCTTACACCGATATTACGGAAATGAAACTGCAGGCTGACCGGTTGTACAGGCATGCTTATTATGATGGTCTGACAGGTTTGCCGAACTTTAGCCAGTTCAGCGAGAAGGTGTCGGCTATTTTGGCCGCTCAAGACTTGGTTAGGGGCGGGTTATTCTATATTGATCTTGATAACTTTAAGCTCATTAATGACTCTTATGGTCACGACTGGGGCAATTTATTTCTTGTTGCTCTGGTAAAACGAGTCGATCAGGCTATGCCGCAGGGAGGGCTGTTTTGTCGTGTAGGTGGTGATGAATTTGCGATAGCGCTGCCAGGCGTTACTGAGGAAGAAGCAGTAGCCTTTGCCAAAGTCATTCTGGAGGTTATGCATGAGCCGTTTGAAATCAATCATACATTGTTTTTTACTACAGCAAGCATTGGGGTTGTTTTATACCCCGAGCATGGCAACGAGATTACCGAGTTGCTGCGTAAGGCAGATACAGCCATGTATCGGGCTAAGGAATCAGGGAAGAACAGTTTTTGCCTGTTCGATAGCTTTATGGAGGCAGCAGTTGTAGAGCGCCTTTCTATAGAAAGTGGCCTGAGACAGGCTCTTGTTAATGATGAACTTACACTGCATTATCAGCCGATCGTCAATGTGGCTGATCGCCGGATTAAAGGGTTTGAAGCGCTTCTTCGTTGGAATAGTAAAGAACACGGGCAGGTTCCGCCGCTAAAATTCATACCGGTAGCAGAGAGTACAGGAATGATCATTCCTATAGGTGAATGGGTTATAAAGCAGGCGTGTCACTTTATTAAAAAGGTGCATAAAGCAGGCTACCCGGAACTAACGGTTGCTGTAAACTTATCGGTTAATCAGCTGGTTTTGGGTAATGTCATTACGATGGTCACTAAAACCTTAGAGGAGTTTCAGCTGGAACCCAGGTTCCTGGAGTTGGAGATTACTGAGTCTATTCTCATGGAGTCTTCGGGTACAAGCATAAAACAGCTTGAAAACCTTGCAGCCATTGGTGTTAATGTAGCCTTGGATGATTTTGGAACAGGGTACTCATCGCTTACCTATCTGCGGCAGCTGCCAATCTGTTCACTTAAGATGGATAAGACGTTTGTTGATAATCTGCCCCAGGAGGGTAATACGTCTGCTAAGGCTATTGTGGAAGGCGTGATCGCCATGGCTCACAAACTGGGACTGACCGTTATCGCGGAAGGTGTAGAAACTCAGGAACAACTGCATTATTTGCATGCTCACAGCTGTGACGATGCACAGGGCTATTTTATAAGCCGTCCTATACCGGAACAGGAAGTATATCTTTGGTTGCAGCAGTCGAAAATTTTTGAATAATACCACTTGCCAAAATAGTGCGCGTATGTTATTATCTAAGTAAGCACCATCCTTATAGCGCCGTAGATTCAAGTCCAGTGCAGTAGGTAGGAAACTTCCCGTTTTCCGTTTGTTGCAAATTGGTTAGTTAATCTGGCAGGATAGTGTTTTTAGTTTATCAAAAAAAGGTAGTCTGAACCGCGTTTGTTCCATCCAGTGTAAGTAAAGTGTAGGTGTAAGATCAATTAGCTTGTTTCGAAAAGTAAGTTGTGTAAGCTTGGTAAACATCGTGTGCATTGAATGCTATAGGGATGGGCGCTCCAGGTAAGGGGGAAGGCTTAAGCCTTCCTCCTATTATTTTGGCGATTGCCTTTACTATTAAGTGACATACATAAAGGTCGACTTAGCTGCTCGCCTGTGCCCTTTGGGTATAACTCCCGCTTGCACCCTAAAGGACACGGTAGAAGCGGGAGTTTTGGAGCGGCTTGGTAATTCGATAAGTAGAAGCTTGCCTCAGGGAAAGTAAGGAGGATGATAATTGTTGAATATACTTTTTTGGGATATCGATGGAACGCTGATTAGAACGTCCAAGGCTGGCTTATTTGCTTTTTGTCAGGCAACAGAAGAACTCTGGGACACGTCAGTGGATCTTGCCAACATTACAGCCGCAGGAATGACTGATAATTTTATTGCAAGGCAAATTATTCAATCAGTGTTTCAGCGAGAGGCAAAGCAAGAAGAAATTAATCTGCTGTGTCGTCGTTATGAATCAATTCTCCCGGCGCAACTGAATGCCAAACAGGGGTGGGTTTTACCGGAGGTGCAGAATATTTTGTCCCGGCTTTACGAGCGGGATGACTGTAAACTGCTCTTATTGACCGGCAATAGTTCACAAGGGGCGCAAGTAAAATTAAGGCACTTTGAACTGGCTGGATTTTTTGATTTTTCGTGTAGCGCTTTTGCCGGGCAGTGTGAGCTTAGAGTAGATATAGCCCGCAGTGCGTTGGAAATTGTACGCTCACATTGGGGAGATCCTAAGCAGCATGCAATTTGCGTAATTGGGGACACCCCCCATGACATTCAATGTGGTAAAGCGATTGGGGCATACACCATAAGCGTAGCTACAGGAACATATTCTGCAGAACAGCTGCAAAGCTGCTCGCCGTGGTGGAATGTTGAAACCTTGCCAGTTCCAGAGAGCTTTATAGAAAAGATAGCAGCCATAAGGCGTTAAGCCTTGTGACTGCTATCTTTTTAATAGCCTAATTCTTCCCCGATCATCCAGACATGAATATCGGATGCTGGCGGACGCTTATGAATTATTGTGGACACATTACATAGCCGCGTTGGGCCTTGGCAATCCATGCAGTAGCCGGTTTTTACACAGGGGTTGGGGCGGTTTAAGCGTTTGTTGTTAAGTGGTGCCGCTGTTGTCCGAATACGCTCCTGTGCTTCATCAAGGGTGGCTACAATTTTGTTAGCGCCTGTTAGAACGATAACCTTTTTCGGGCCAAATATCATTGCTGCGACCCTATTGCCGGTAGCATCGGTATTTACCAGTCTGCCATCTTCAGTGATCGCATTGGTACTTGTTAAAAAAACATCGCAAGTTAGCTGTTTGCGTCTTATGTCCAATATCTCCTCTGGACTTAGACCGGGTTTATGATGGCAAAAAACTGTATTCCCACGTGCTTCTAACTTTTCAACTAACTCAAGCTGTATCAGTGTCCAAGAACCGCCAATCCCAACTGTTGCATCTGCCGGGATTACGGAAAATAGTTGTTCCAGAGCCTCTTTTGCGGTTTGGAAATAGGCAGCAGTAAATCTGTTTTTTTGTAAAGCATCCACCGTTTGTAACGCAAGTGCCTCATTATGCATCTTTATTCCTCCTGGATATAGAGTTTATTTGATATTGCATTTTGTAGTTTATTGATATGTAAACTGTATCATGATACGATGTTCGTGTAAAATTAATAGTAAGAATATAAACTATAGAAAATTTTTATTAAGAGGTTAGATATGGAACTGAGGCAACTACAATCATTGATTGCTATAACGGAAAAGGGTAGTTTTGCACAGGCGGCAGAGCATTTAGCTTATACACAGCCTACCCTAACAACCCATATTCAATCCTTAGAAAAAGAGTTAAATGTCAAATTATTTGACCGTCTTGGTCATCGCGTCCGCTTAACCCGCGAAGGAGAGCGATTTCTTGGATATGCAGAACGAATCCTCAAACTGACAGAAGAAGCTGCTAATGCAGTATCTCCCGAAAAAGCACCCTATGGAAAAATTATCATTGGTGCCAGTGAAACCTTCTCAGTCGTTCGGCTTCCGGAACTGCTCAAAGAGTTTCGCAAAGAGCATCCATGTATTGATATTGAATTGAATTTCGGAGATATTGCTAAATTCCATGATGACTTAAAAAACAACGTCATAGATGTAGCCTTTATTCTTTCCGGCAAAGTCCCATATCCTGATCTCACCGCAGAAATACTATGCCCAGAGCCCATGGCGTTCATCGCTGCTCCGGAGCATTCCCTGGCACAACAAACTGCGATAGAGGTGTCCCATTTCGAGACAGAAGATTTCATTGTAACCCAAGCAGGGTGTGCTTATCGAGCGTTTATGGAAGAGCTACTGGAGAGTAGCGATATTAAGCCCAGGTCCTTTATGAAAGTGAAAAATATTGAGGCAATTAAGCAGTTTGTTATTAGTGGGCTGGGTCTGGCTATTTTGCCAAGAATCTATGTAGAAAAAGAAATAGCGAACAATTCTTTGGTGGAGCTTCCCTGGCATGGTCCGGATTTCGGAATGTATACCCAAATTATCTACCATAGAGATAAGTGGCTATCGCCTACATTACTGGGATTCTTGCAATTAACCCGCCGGAAATTTGGCTCCAATTGCGGCCATCTGCCGCCAGTGGGTCATTTGTGAATATCTTTAAGCGAAACCCCTGGTGCTTTGTAACGCCTGAAATATTTTGTATGAGACATTCCTGCCAGCAGGGCCGCAATCGGTTTTATCCGCAAAATGTGGTGCAGTATCCAACACACAAGCGCTACACTGATAAGTGTGTATATATATTGTATGACAAACAAAATGATTCCCGGGGCACTTGTCATTATCTCATAACCTAGTGTACTGGCTATCCAGTTCGTTACTGGGAGAGAGAGTACATAAGAGAAGAGAAAGACTGTCACCGGACTAACCTGAATTGATTTTTGAGGACAATAATTCATACAGGCCATACAACTGTCACACGAGTAAGCCCAATGTGGTTTATTCCCTACCATCTCTATCGATTGTTTTGGACAGATTTGCTGACATAAACCACACCCGTTGCAGGTGTTTGATGCAAAGAAGAGTTTAGATAAAACTAACTGGGCAATTATTAAATACATCAGAGAGATACGAGATAATAAGAGCCCAATAAGAAGCGGGATAAAGCCGTTGTAAAATGAATGCCCTGATACTATTTTATGGGCAATCTTTTTTACGTTTGCTTCCGCTTTGACTGATATAGCCCTTATATTCTCATCGCTTAAACCCCAATGAACGGCTGTCCAGTTAGAGGGCATATCAATAGCAGATATGCCCTTTACCTTATACCCTCTAAGCCAGAGGAGCAGAGCGATAAGGTAGCCTGCCGTTCCCAAGGATACCCCGAACATTCTCGTACCCGCGCGCGTTGGCAACAGTACTGCGTGTACACCGTTGCTTTGTGGCAGACGAAATATATGTTTTATCATTAACCAGGGAGCAGTAAATCCATGGGTAGGATAACTAAGCACCAATAAATCATGATCCCCTATATGAATGTCTACTTTGTTTTTCTCTAACCTGATAGAGTTCTGTTTTTACGTTATCAACAGAGTCCAAAAACCATCTTGCAACCTTATATGAGTTGCCTGTCCCGGTCATAAAGAATCCTATTATTTTAGTGTACAAGATATCACCTCGCTACTATTATATAATAATTAGAAATCGCCGTTAAACATAATTTGTCAAAGAACTTTGCGCCAGTGTTAGCGGTGATTAGAGGAAGCGCGTAGTAATTGTCGAATTAAATTTATAAGTGAAAAGATTATTTATCCAGTAAATCTTGAACCATGGAAGAAGCAAGTGAGGTAGCAAAAACAGGTATGATTAGTCATTCAACGGTAATAAAAGAAGGATTATGGACCAAAGACTTTATATTTCTGGCAGTTTCCAATGCGCTGCTGTTTTCGGGGTTTCATATGCTTATCCCCACACTGCCGCTATTTATTGCAAATTATGGCGGAACAGATGCCCAAATTGGGCTAATAATGGGCAGCTTTACATTCTCTGCGATATTGATTCGTTTTTATACAACAGAAGGGATCAGCAGGTTAGGGAAAAAAAGTTTTCTGATCGTAGGTATTATTGTTTGTCTTGTTGCGACATTGTGTTATTATTGGGCAGTAAGTGCGGCCCTGTCCTTGTCAACAAGAATATTTCACGGTATTGGCTTTGGAATAGCGACAACAATGTATGCTACTATAGTATCAGATATTATTCCCAGTTCGCGTAGGGGCGAGGGTATGGGGTATTTCGGACTTGGCAGTACGCTGCTGATGGCACTAGCCCCGGCTGTCGGCGTTTGGCTTGTCGATAATTACGGCTTCGGTGTTTTGTTTTCAGTATCTGCATCAAGCCAGCTTTTGGCGTTTATTTGGACTCAGGCATCTCAGGTACCTTCAGTCGCAATAGCCTCCGCTGAGAAAACACAGTCTGGTTTTGATAATTTTGTCGAGCGTAAGGCTGTATTTCCGGCGTTTCTCAGTCTATTGTTTGGCGTGTGTATAGGAGGGGTTCTAAGTTTTGTAACATTATTGGCAAAAGAGGTGCATGTTACTAATGCAGGCTATTTTTTTCTTATAGCTACCTCAAACGTTTTTTTAGTGCGGCTGGTAGTAGGGAGGGTTTTTGACCAGAAAGGCCCCGCTTGGGTGATTATACCGGGAGCTGTGGTACTATTTATTGGGTTAGCCATCTTATCGACAGTTTCTTCCCCTACCGCTTTCTTATGGGCGGCAGCATGCTATGGATTGGGTACTGGGTCATTGTTTCCAGCATTGCAGGCGTGGATGATTAATATGGTAACACCAGAACGGAGAAGTATAGCCAGTGCAACTTTCTATAATGCTCTTGACATGGGGGTAGGTGGCGGGGCTATCCTTCTCGGACTACTCGCGGCACATTCAGGCTATCAGTCTGTGTATTTTTATTCAGCCAGTGTCATTGTCTGTTTTCTTGTAGCTTATATAGTATATTTATGTAAGGGAAACCATTTAACCAATTTGAAAAGAAAAGAGGAGTAAAATGAAAAAAAAGATCGGAATACTCATTATCTCTATGTTGCTGCTTGTCCTGGCAGGGTGCGCCAGCAACAAGAAGGAAGAACCTGTTCAAAAACAGGCTCAATTACAGACGATTACGCTTGGGCTTATGCCTGATGTGGACTCAATTCCTTTTATTATCGCCGAGGAAAAGGGATATTTTAAAGAAGAGGGTTTAACAGTAACGCTGAAACATTTTAAAAGTGCCATGGAACGCGATAGTGCGCTGCAAAGCGGCAATTTGGACGGAGCCGTCTCTGATATGTTGGCTGAAGCCTTCGCCAAGGCTGGAGGCTTTGATACAGTTATTACCTCTTTAACAACCGGAAGCTATAAATTGGTTATAAACAAAGATGAAACAGCCACATCCATCCAGGATTTAAAGGGCAAAGATGTGGCAATCTCTAAGAATACGATTATTGACTATGTAACAGATAAGGTTGTGACAGAGGGGGGCTTAACCTCAACCGATATCAATAAAGTCGTTATTCCTCAGATCCCTGCGCGCTTGGAAATGCTGCAAAACAGCAAGATTGCCGCGGCAACGTTACCAGACCCTCTGGCAACAATTGCTGTTAAAAATGGCGCAAAGGTGATAAAAACTTCAGAACAATTGGGTCTAAACCCGGGAGTTTTGTTATTTACCACCAAGACAGTAAATCAAAAAGAGAAAGAAATCCAGGCCATGTATAGGGCGTATAGCAAAGCCGTCGACTATTTATCGCGGGAGCCGATGGAAAACTATATTGACCTGTTAATCGAAAAGGGCGGCTTTCCTAAAGACGTTAAAGGGGTACTTGTCCTGCCTCAATATAAAAAAGCGGCCGCACCTCAGCAGAAAGACATTGATGATGTCGTAGCCTGGCTCCAGGCAAGACAGCTAATTCAGAAAAAATATTTGTATACAGACTTGGTCGATACCCGGTTTGTAAGATAGTTAGCTATGATTCGGATTAAAGATTTAACCATGACTTACGAAACCAGGGAGGCCCGTTATGATGCTCTCAGAGATATTAACCTGGAGCTTTCGGCAGGAGAAACCTGTGCAATAATTGGCCCTTCTGGCTGCGGTAAATCTACTCTGTTAAAAATACTGGCCGGAATTATTACAGACTTTGCTGGAACTGTTGAAATTAATGGGCAGCCGGTTACGCCTAAAAAGCAAATTATTGGCTTTATTCCTCAAAATTACGGACTTCTGCCATGGAAAAATGTATACGAAAATATTTGTTTAGGTTTAAAAATAAAGCACAAAAAACAGGATGATCATGAAATTAATTTAGCTTCGATGGTTCAACTGCTGGGATTAGGTGGGTTGGAATACCGGTATCCCGGGGAGTTAAGTGGTGGTCAGCAGCAGCGGGTTGCTTTGGCTCGTGCCTTTCTTTTAAAGCCGGACTTACTATTGATGGATGAACCGTTTTCCGCCTTGGACGCCATGACCCGGGAAGAGATTCAGAATGTATTTTTGAGTGTATGGAGAAAACATTCTGTTTCAACCATCCTAGTCACCCATCATATGGAGGAGGCCGTATATTTAGGCCGAAAAATTGTAATTCTATCAGCTGCTCCTGGGAAGGTCAGTAAAATAGTTGACAATCCTCTTTTCGGAGTAGACGATGTTCGAAATCATAAGGATTTTTTTCAACTATGTGTAGAACTGCGAAAGATGATAAAAGAGGATTGGTCAAAGTGAAAGAAAAAGGCCCGGGAGTTTGGTATATTTATGGTATATTAATTTTCCTAGCCCTGTGGCAGGTTGTTTCTATCTGGGTACAGCTGCCGATTATTCCGCCTCCTGGGAAGGTAATGGAGAACTTAGTAACCATCTTTATGTCGCAAATTGCTATTCACGGTTTTTACAGTCTATGGCGTATCGTTGCAGGGGTTTTTCTTGCAGTAATTGTTGGTATTCCGCTCGGACTTTGTATGGGGTATTTTTCAGGGTGGGACCGGTTGTTGTCCCCCATCGTTTATCTTACTTACCCGATTCCTAAAATTGCTCTCTTACCCGTAATGATGCTGCTTTTCGGTTTAGGAGAGCTGTCAAAAATACTTATGATATTTCTTATTATTGTTTTTCAAGTCATCATCGCTGTTAGGGATGGGGTTAAAGGTATTCCTAAGGAAACCTATTATCCCTTATATTCTCTGGGGGCCGGTTTCATGGATGTATTCAGGGAGATTCTCATTCCGGCTTCGATGCCGAAGTTCCTGACATCGCTACGGGTGGCTATGGCGACGGCTGTATCTGTACTATTTTTTACTGAGACTTTTGGAACAAAGTATGGCATGGGATTTTTCATCATGGACGCATGGTTGCGGGTAAATTATTTGGAAATGTATTCCGGTATTGTAGTGTTAAGCAATATAGGGCTCATTTTATTTGGTGCGATTGATTACTTGGAAAGAAAAAAGTGTAGCTGGCAATATAAATAACAATGAACCCGAGTTAGTGAGTCGGTAACTAACGAAGCCTGAATTAGCATTAAGCTAATTTCAGGCTTCGTTAGTTTAGTTGCCGCTACCCTAAAAGAATCTCAATGCGCTCTTTACCTTTTCCGATATTAATTCTTTTTAACAGCAAAGTTCCTATTTCACTAGTGTTTTTGATATGGGTTCCCCCGCATAATACCTTAGCAAAATTGTCAATTTCCCAATAGCGAATTTCGTTATCATGATCAGCGAATGCGCTTTTAATCGGTAGGTTGCTGCTAACAATGCGGAGTATCTCTTTTTCAAGAAAATCAAATGTCTGCGAGATATTGCCCTGCCAGGCAAAATCAACCCTTGCTTTATCTTCAGATATATGTGCCCCGATTTTTTCCGGGCTGCCGAAGTTTTGAGTTACAAGCTCCAGTACAATTTCGGCGGCGAAATGTAGTCGCATAATTTTATATCGTCTATTCCAGTCGATTGTCATTAAAACATTGTTGTCTGTCTGTAAATCGTGGAATTCATCTAACAAGTAAAAAATTTGCTTATCCTGCTTTTCAGCCTTGAGAATCTTAAAGCCGTTGATTGTTCCATAGTCGGATTCCTGCCCGCCGGAAAAGGCGTAAGCAATGGTTTTATCAACAGTAACAACTTGGCCGTCTATGCTTGTTACCTTGGTTTTTAACTCGGTCAGATATGGATCGTCCCAGAATACTTTCGCAACATACATAGCTATGCCCCCCGTAACGTTTAGTGTATTAGGATTCCATTATACCAAACTTAGGGGTTAACAAAAAATACCAAGCTAATTCAAACTATGATCATTTTTTATTAATAACATATGTCAGAATAAGCTCTGTATCGATAAACGGTATAGAGCTTTATTTTATAATTGAAAGAGTTGAGCTACGTTTCACAACAGGCTAAGTTGCTTAGAAGTCTGCTCAGTTTCTATTAGAAGATTGGCAGGATGTTTTAATTTAATACAGAATCTGTAAAGAAATAAATGGGACAGGGATGCGGTTACGACTAAAAAGTATACAAGGAGGGTTAACACAAATGGCCAAAATACTGGCGCTGCTAGGAAGTCCTAGGGTTAATGGCACAAACAGTCTGGCTATAGATCAATTACTGCGAGGCGCGGCTTCCTGCGGGGACGTAGAAGTTCAAAAAATTCTGCTGCACAAACTCAAAATTGCGCCCTGTCAGTCTTGCGATAGCTGCCTGCATACCGGTCGCTGTCATTTGCGTGATGACATGGAGCCCATCTATGAAAAAATAATGGATATGGATGCCTTTATTTTGGCTGCACCCGTTTATTTCAACGGGATGAGTGCCCAGGCAAAAGTGATGATTGACCGCTGTCAGCCTTTCTGGTCTGCAAAATATGTAATGAAAACAGATGTATTTGCTGGGAGGAGGCGCCCAGGGATATTTATCGCAACCGGCGGACAACCACTTTACGATGGGCAGTTTATCGGTTCGTTGCATGTGGTGAATTTATTATTTAAGATGATTGGGGTAAAAAGTATTGGCAACCTCACGTTGCCTGATCTGGATGCGAGACCGTTAAGTACGCGTCCTGACGACCTGTCACAGGCCTTTGAGCTTGGCCGGCAGTTAATCTTAAATGGTGAAAAAAAATGTGAAAGACTATAGAAAGTTATTCTACGATGTAAATCCGGAACAAAAGACAACCCGCGGAATTATTTCGCGGGTTGTCTTTTGTTCCATTGGTATTTTATCTTTACTTTATTTTGAATAGAAGGTATAATTTATAAAAAACATTATAAAGAAAGGTATGATGACTTGGATAATAATGATTTGAAGGTTTTGAAGAAACTAATGGAACAAGCACGTGCAACATGGGCAGAACTAGGAACACTTCTTGGGCTATCTGCTCCTGCCGCAGCTGACAGGGTTCGCAAGTTGGAAGAATTGGGGGTAATAAAAGGGTATACGGCCTTAATAGACCCAGAGGCAGTAGGTTATGGTTTAGCTGCTTTAATATCGGTAACCTTGGATCGTCCTGAACAGAAGACTGCGTTTTTGAATATGGTTCATTGTGTGCCAGAAATACAGGAGTGTCATCATATCGCTGGTGCAGAAGATTATATTCTAAAAGTACGTTGTACAAGTACGCGCGACCTCGAACGGTTAATCAGTGAAGAAATAAAGTCTTTACAGGGTACTAGAACCCGAACAACTGTCATTCTATCTACAGTTAAAGAAACTCCGGTATTACCAATAAAAATCGAGAGAGGGTAAAAAGGCTGTGGCGTTAATCTTTTTTATTAAAGGAATAATATTAGGATTTTCTATAGCGGCCCCAGTGGGGCCGATAGGCGTGCTTTGTATTCGCCGTACCCTGTCACATGGGATGCTAAACGGCTTTTTTTCAGGCTTAGGTACAGCAACGGCTGATGCTCTTTACGGTTGTATAGCCGCTTTCAGCTTAACCGTCATTTCCACGTTTCTGCTTGATCATCAAATGTATTTACGCTTGTTTGGCGGGCTATTTCTACTCTATTTAGGTTATACGACATTTAAATCCATACCGGAAGAGTTAACCGCGAAGACTGGCGACAAAGGACTTTGTGCTACCTATTTATCTGCCTTTTTCTTAACATTGACGAATCCGATCACGATCATGTCATTTGCCGCTGTTTTTGCAGGGCTAGGGATAGGTGAAGCTGCTGGAGATTATATACTAGCTGGAGTATTAGTTTTTGGTGTTTTTACTGGTTCAATGCTTTGGTGGCTAACCTTAAGTGGAATGGTAGCTTTGCTTCGTTCAAGCTTTGACCACAAGCGGCTTACATGGGTTAACCAACTTTCAGGGATGATAATAGCTGGATTTGGTATACTCAGCTTAATAACGATTTAGTACTTATCGCGTAAAAGTTATGCCCAACAGTTCAAACCAGATGAACTGTTGGGCATAACTATTTTTTATTCTAAGCAAAAAAAGAGAAAAAGAGACAAATTCCTTCAAAGGGATACTATAAAATTTAACTCGAAATCATACTATTATTAAATGGAATCAGAGCTTATTGCCCAAGGCTAGCCTTGGCGGGTTTTAGGCGTTATTCATGAGCGGTAATGCAGAGCTTTGCGCTTGAAGAGAAAACAATGCCTGTTAGGATGAAAAATTAAATAGGTTCATAGAATACGGCCTAGGTTGCGGGATGCAATGGAGATTTTTATGAGGGCACTCTAGTATTCCCAAAATGCTATTGTTCTGACTGTTGGCAAGCCGTTTTTTGGTCAGATTGCTCAACCTCATTTACATAGTTTAGACCCCATTGGCATAGGGATGCCAGAATCGGTAAGAGGCTTTTGCCAGCCTCTGTGAGAGAATATTCTACTTTGGGTGGTATCTGCGTATATATGAACCGATCTACCAAACCACTTTGTTCTAACTCTCTGAGTTGCTGGGTTAGCATTTTTTGCGTAACCTTGGGCAGGGCCTTCTTAAGTTCACTAAACCGCAGGGTATTTTCGCCTAGATACCATAAAATAAGCGATTTCCACTTGCCACCTATCAGCTCCAAAGTCAATTCCATCGAACATTGATATTCGGTATTCTTAAAATTAATCATTTTATCGTCCTTTCAGTATCCAAATAGGTACTATGATACAAATAAGTGCGTACTTGATAGGTTATATACTAGTCATTATAATTATAGCAAAAGATGCAGTTTAGGAAAATCCATAAACTGTAAATATAAGGGAGGGGATGTCATGAAAGTAGTCGCCTTTAATGGAAGCCCGAGAGTCAATGGAAACACTGCGCAGAGTATTCAAATTGTACTTGATGAATTGAACAAGGAAGGCATTGATACAGAGGTTATTCAACTTGGCGGACGTAAGGTTTACGGCTGTCTAGCCTGCGGGAAGTGTTGGGAAAACAAGGATAATCGCTGTGTGCGCCAAGATGATGAGATGAATACGTTCATTCAAAAGATCCAGGAGGCCGATGGAATTATTATCGGTTCTCCCACTTATTTCAGTAATGTTACTACAGAGGTGAAAGCTCTCATTGACCGCTGTGGTTTTGTAGCCAAGGCTAATGAGGGGACGATGCTGCGGGGAAAAGTAGGTGCCGCCGTAGTTTCCGTTCGGAGAGCAGGATCCAATTTCACCTATGCTGCAATAAACTTCTTTTTTGGCATTGCTGAAATGGTTATCCCAAGTTCGAGCTACTGGAATATGACTCTGGCCTTGGAGCCAGGCGACGTCCAAAAAGATGATGAGGGTATACGAACGTTTCAAACTCTAGGTAAAAATATGGCTTTTGTATTGAAAAAACTCAATAACGAATAAGGTCAGGGATTCATTGAGGTAGACTGCATTTACCACATAAAAAAACCGCGAAGTTTCGCGGTTTTTTTATGTGGTGGGTGTAATTAATTAGCCTTCGATAAAAGCAATAGTTGTTCATTTTTGATATTAGATATGTGTTACAGTTGTTAAGTGCTGTGGATATAGGCTTTATAGTTTATAGCAACAGTAAGATTGAGGTTGGATGCATTTTTTAGGAGCGCGGAAATAATAAGAAGAACGGGGGATTAGCTGATGAGCAGACGTGTGGTTATAACGGGGACGGGAGCAGTCACGTCTCTGGGACTGGGTGCAGGTAAACTTTGGCACTCAATAAAGAGCGGAGAATCTGGTATTAGTCGAATTGAGAGGATTGATGTGGCCGATTTGTCCACCCAGGTCGCGGCAGAAATAAAGGATTTCGACCCCGGCAGTTTTATTGAGAAAAAAGAGATTAAGAGAATGGACAGATTTACCCAATATGCCGTAGCCGCAGCGCAGATGGCGCTCGAAAACTCGCGTTTAGTTATAATTAATGGGGAACGGGCTGGTGTGATAATCGGCTCAGGCATCGGTGGTTTGGAGACGCTGGAGAGCCAACATAATGTACTCTTAGAAAAGGGTGCAGGTAGAGTTAGTCCATTCATGGTGCCAATGATGTTGCCAAACATGGCGGCCGGAATGATTGCAATTAGGCTTGGGGTTAAGGGATTCGTGGAATGTATTGTAACTGCCTGTGCTTCATCTACCAATGCAATTGGTGATGCTTATAGAGTAATCCAAAGAAATATTGCTGATGTTATGATCGCTGGCGGGGCAGAGGCGCCCATTACCCGATTGGCCATGGCGGGCTTCAATGCAAGTAAGGCGATGACAACAAACCCGGATCCTATTACTGCAAGCAGGCCTTTTGACTTGGAACGGGATGGATTTGTTATGGGAGAAGGAGCAGGGGTTCTCATTCTCGAAGAACTTAATCATGCTTTAGAACGAGGGGCGGATATTATCGCAGAGGTTGTGGGCTATGGTTGTACGAATGATGCGTACCACATTACCGCAGTTGCACCAGGTGGAGTGGGGGGCGCGGAGTGTATGAAGCTGGCCTTGGCTGATGCCGAGCTAAGCCCTACAGATATTCAATATATAAACGCACACGGTACCTCGACTGAGCTAAATGATAAAAGTGAGACGGCTGCGATAAAATCTGTTTTCGGAGAGCATGCCTATCAACTGGCTGTAAGCTCCACTAAATCAATGACAGGCCACTTATTGGGCGCTGCAGGAGCCGTTGAGGCTATAATTACTGCCTTTGCGGTAAAGGAAGGCTTTTTGCCGCCTACGATTAATTATAGGAATCCCGACCCGGAATGTGATCTGAATTATATTCCAAATCTTGGCAAAGTGGCGGATGTTACGCATGCGCTGACAAATTCCTTTGGCTTTGGCGGACATAATGCAACATTAGTTATCAAGGCTTACCGGTGATTATAAGGTTTGTTTTAAAGACTTAACCTGAATTTGCTATAGAGAGAGCTAGGGGGCGGCGTCATTATGGATTTGAAAGAAACTATTGCAGTGTGTATTCGTTATATTGAAGATAACCTATACAAGAAGATCACCTTGGACGATATTGCCACATTTTGTGGGATGTCAAAATATCACTTGCACAGAATGTTTAAGTCGTTAACTGGTGAATCCTTAATGGAATATGTTCAATCCCGAAAGCTCTCCTCCAGTATTTCTGAACTGAAAGATACCAATAAAAGAATTATAGATATTGCCATGGATTACGGTTTTGATTATGAACAGTCATTTATCAGAGCTTTTCGTAAAAAATTTGGGTTTACGCCTTTAAAAGTAAGATCAGAACCAATGTCGCTAGTTATTCAGGAGAAGCTAAACATAGATGACATTATGTCAGTTAACAATTCTGTAATATACAAGCCCTCGTTTATGTTTAAACAGAAATTTGGCCTAGTTGGCGTAAAGCATAAGATCATGAGTAAATCAGGTGACAGGGTTGCCAACTTTTATGGCAGGGAGTTCTTTTATAATGAGAAGCAGCGGATCATTAACCCTGTTGATCCGCAAGTTTATTTCGGATATACAGACTGGAGCGATAATGACAAGGGATGTATCTATTACATGCCGTCCATCCAAGTACATGATTATAGGCAGGTACCTGAAGGCATGGAAGGGATTTTAATTCCTGCTCATAAATATGTAGTTTTTCGTTTTGTCGGTTTTTTTCGTCCTGATGACATTAACGGCAGGCAAGTAGGGCGGTTGCTCGTGCATATGTATTCTAAATGGATTTTTAAGTCAGGGTATAAATTTGCGGATACGTTTCGATTTGAATATATCGATACCAATTTATCCAAAGATAATTATTGTGAGCTTGATATATATCAGCCTATTGTGGATGGTGATTGAAGTAGTGGACAACTGGCTGCTGTTATTGGCGTAGGTATAACGGTTGTTATCCTGGCACATACTTTTAAAAAATGTGTGACAATAAAATTATTGAAATGGGGTTATTGGTATGAGTGATATTTGTTCTACAGTGGTAGCGATTACACAAGACAACCGTGTTGAAACAGCCAGTGAGGTACAAGATATCCTGACAAATTACGGTTGTCATATCAGGGTTAGGCTTGGACTGCATGATGCGCATGTTGACAAATGCACAAACACCGGCATTATCCTACTGCAAATGTGTGCTGACAAAAAAGTAATCTCTGAATTCGAGCAAGAACTTAATCGTGTTCCTAACGTCAAAACAAAATACATGACGTTAGATTAATGTGACTCAGGGATTCCTTCAACCACACTCCAGCTCACTGCGAATAATTTTAAGTAGTTTATTCGCCCGGTCTGTCCAGGAGTTTTCGCAGGCTAACTGAATTCTATCGGCGCGTCCTTTTTCACCTGAGGCCGGTGAAAACCCTGGGAACATATCCTCGGTGACGATCGTAACATATCCATGGGCGAGTTCAGGCAAGGGTGTGCTCAAGATGGGGATACCGCTGGCAAGGTATTCCCAAAACTTGACCGGGTTAACCCCACTAGTCATTTCAGTAATCTTGAAGGGGATTAGACAGTAACTGAAATTACTCAGATAGCGAGGTAAATCGGAATAATCCTTATGATAAAGGTAATGCATATTTTTATTGGGAAAGGCAATCCAACGTTGGCCCAGCAAGGGACCGATGAACACAAATTCGTAATCAGGCAAGCACCGGGCCATGGAATTAACTAGCCCCATATCTAACCAAGGCGCGATGGCCCCAATATAGCCGATAATAGGTTTGCCCCAGGTGAATGGTGTGCATTCGATACACTGGCGAGTTTGGGCGGTCTTAAAGTGGTCGTAGTCGCAGCCGTTGGGCAGAAGGTGAATTTCCTTATTCACTATGGAGCGAGCTCTGTCAACAAGTGAACAGGCTGTGGCGGTGACAACATTAGCCTTTTGTACCGCTCCGGCATAGTCGGGCAGCCAATTGGCGAACTCACCGGCTGGTTCATCTACCGAATCGAAGATGATGAAATCAATTTTTGATGACTGTATTTGTGTGATGTGAGCCGGGTAGGTGAAGTAGGCAATTATTGGTTGGTAGGGGTACATAGCCCTCGCCCACTCTACGGTGGGACTAAATCCTTGGCCATTCGCCAGCAACAGGTTTTGATTGAGATTGATGATGCCATCAGGGTGACGCTTATGGAGATTTATATTGCAAAAAATACAAATGCAGCCAAGTCCGGCCAAAGCTTTAAGCATTTGTTGAGGGCGCTGGTGAAGATAATCCCAGTCGATCGTAGGCGGATATATGATAACAGGTTTCATGTTTATCACCTCGTTGTCATTATATTCACCGGCGTGATTCAATGGCTCTGGTATTGATCTTCCATCTCCTAATTAATAAATCATTTTCAGTTTTGGGGATAATAGAGCTGAGGTGTGCAAAAAATGCCAACAATTGAGAGTATAAATGAAATCCAAAATATGCTTTGGCCCCAGCTTTATACACACTGGGTTAACGTGGAGATTTTTTCTTTCCCATGGTGGTTTAGTGTACTTTTTCTCGCTGTCAGTTATATCATTTGGTGGAAATTACTTGATAAATCAAGATTGATAGAACTGCTATTATTTGGCTCATTGCTGGCAGTTATGTCGGCTGTCATTGACACAATTGCTGATAACTTAATGCTTTGGCAGTATTTAGTAAAAATATTTCCTTTCACGCCTGCTTTTTTCCCGTTCCATTTAACGCTAGCCCCGATTACCCTGATGATTGTATACCAGTATACGAATAATTGGTCTAGATATTTACTAGGTACAGTCTTCGCAGCAGCCATCTACAGTTTTATCATTGCGCCTCTATTTGTTGCTATCGGTGAAGTTCAACTCCTGAAGTGGAATCATGGTTACACCTTTATTACCTATATAGTACGCGCCCTGATGGCCCGCTGGGTACTCATCCTTTGTAAACATATTCAAGGTTCATACCAAGGACAACCAAAATCTATGCAACTGTTTACGCCGTTCTGTCAACCTGCGTTAAAACCGTTGCCTAATACGAAAGATGACAAAGAGGGTGGGTCAGAGAAATGATCCGCCCTCTATTCATCCCTAATTTTGCCGCCGCCCTGGTACAGGGGAGCACCAGAAATATAATAAAGAAAGGAAGTGCTTGATATGAACAAGGTCAAAGTTCCTAATCGGCCATTTGGACCCTTTCCTACTATACTGGCAGGAGCAGATGTCATGGGCAAGCCCAATTATGTTACCGTCGGCGCATGTGGGGTAGTAAGTCTTCAACCAGTGTTGTACATCTCGCTTAAGAGCACCCATTACACTACTATCGGTGTGAAAGAAAATGGGTTCTTTAGTGTCAACATCCCTTCGGCAGACATGGTACAAAAGACCGATTATTGTGGCGTGGTATCAGGAAAAACAACAGACAAATCCAAGCTGTTTACCGCTTTTTATGATGAGCTTGGAAAAGCGCCAATGATCAGCGAATGCCCAATGAATATGCTCTGTAAAGTCATTCAAAGGCATGCCTATATTTGATTTTGAGATGTTTTTCGGGGAGATAATTGCTGTATATGTGAATGAGCCATGCCTGACAGATGGTACACTTGATCCTAAGAAAGTCAACCCTATCATAATGATGGGATCGGCGTACTACGATTTAGGACAAGTGGTAGGGAACGCGTTTAAAGAGGGTATAGCCTATAAACAGGCCCAAGATATATAGGAAAAATAAGCAGATGTAGTAGGCTGAGAGGGGAATAGCCATAACCGTACAAAAGCTCGTGCAAACTTTACTATAAGTAGCACGAGCTTTATTAATGAATTCTGAGATTTTTATTTAACGATGACCAGCAGGCGCATCTTTCCTCTTATCTACGTAGAGTTTTCCCTCAGGTGTAATCATTGCCACGGTTACGTCATCCAAATCAGTAATGCCGATGTTGTTAAGCTGCTGATGTAGCTGTTCAGTTGTTAATCCACTTTGTGCCAATCCTTGCTCGATGAGTTTTCCATCTATAATTATCTCCTGTCCAGGTAAAGTGCTTGCCGGGGGCCGGTTTTGGTTTGGGAGGTTAAGATCTTTTGTTGTCGGAATTTGATATTCCTGTTTCTTTAATACGCTAAGCTGACCATCCGGCTCTATCAATGCGAACTCTATTTGTTGGGGATCAAAGGTCCCTTGCTTACGAAGCATTTCTAGGAGGTCATTGACATTATAATAGCGTTTTTTCAAATTGCCTTCTAAAATTTTACCGTTATGTACTACCAGAAGCGGCTCTGCTTCAAGCAGTTTCCGGGCTGGAATGGATTTTAGGGATAACATATTAATTGCCAGGACCCATAGCGTTGCGACCGTTATCGCAAGTATCCCATTTCGAATACTGAACTCGGCATCAGTGATTGCTGAACCGCCAATTTCTCCAATGACCAGGCCGATGACAAAATCATAGAAGGTTAGCTCTGATAGCGTTCGTCTGCCTAGTATTCTGGAAATGAGTAGCAGAAACAATAAGATTAGTAAAGTGCGAATAACTATATAAAGTTCCTCAGTCATTAAACAATTCCCCCGGAAAGTTTTACTCCCTGTAGAATGGCATTAACTATAACATCCGTAGTTCTCTTGCTGAGAGTTTAGTACTTTAGTATGTGCTCTAAACGGAAAAGTGTATTCATTTAATTCCGCCTACATCAATCTCTGCACAGCATTCGAGCAACACTGGATAATACTGAACTAGGCTTAATGCTTCATGCAATGACGGCTAATAGGGAAATTACTCGTTAAAATTCAGGAAGATTTATAGCTGGATTTCATGTAAAATGTGTGTATGAGCAGTAAGCAGGAGGGATTACATGAACCAGTTTTATGCTCCCGGTTGTGCACTAATGATATATAAACCGGAGCTAGCAAAAAGAATGTTGAATTTTTTAAATAAGGAATCAGCCGATATACCCGAGCATCTGATTTGCTGCAGACATGATCCAAAGCTTCAACCCGGCACAAAAATAATCAATACTTGCGCAGGTTGTGACAGACGATACAGAGAACTTTATGAGGGCATCTCTACCATATCGCTTTGGGAGATATTAGCTGAGAGTAATACTTTCCCGTTCCCAGACTATCAAGGCATGACAATGTCCGTCCATGATGCCTGTCCCACACGCACCATGGAACGGGTGCATAATGCGATCAGAAAGCTTCTTGCAAGAATGAATATAAAGGTTATTGAACCTCAAAATACACGAACCCAAGCGACCTGCTGCGGCGATAGTTTTTATGGCACGCTGCCTTTGGCGCAGGTCAAAGATCAAATGAAAAAGCGTTCAGACGAAATGCCTTGTGAGGAAGTGGTAGTCTATTGTGTTTCCTGTATTAAAGCAATGCACATTGGGGGTAAGAAGCCACGATATATAGTTGACTTGTTATGGGGCGAGGATACTGCCATCGGCACATATGAGCCTGATGCTTGGCACCAAGAGATACAAAGCTTCATAGATGCTCATTAGTAAGGAGAAAGCTAATGAAAAAGACCGGTTGTATTCCCGAGGGTGCTAAATGGCAGGCCGTTGTAGAGTGTGACAAGAACTGTGATGGTCTGTTTTTCTATGGGGTAAAAACGACAGGTATCTTTTGCCGTCCATCGTGCAGGGCAAAAACTCCGATGCGTGAAAACGTAGTTTTCTTCAGTGATTCAGACAAGGCAATCGCAGCAGGTTTTCGCCCGTGTAAAAAATGCCGTCCGGATGTGATGGTTTTTGAACCGGATTTAGAGCTTGTGAGAAAAGCGCTAGCGATATTTACCCAACAATATAACCAGTCAATCGATGTAAGCGAGATTTCAAAACAACTGGGCGTGAGTGCAACCCAATTAGCTCGGCTTTTTAAACAGCACATAGGGCTTACCCCGGCGCAATATTTAGCAAAACTAAGAGTAGACGAGGCGGTAAAGCTACTTGAACAAACAGATATCAATATTCTTGAAGTTGCTTATACGGCAGGTTTTATAAGCTTATCTAATTTTTATAAATGCTTTAAAGCGCAAATAGGGCACACACCTAATAAGCTTAGAAAAAAACGAGGTGGTTTGTAATGGGACTATATTTCTATCAGACTGATATAGGCAAAATCGGCATAGCCGAACAGAGTGGCAGCATTACAAATCTTTATTTTGCAGAAGACCCTGTGCCACAGGACAGCGATCTGTGTGAAACACCTATCCTTAAAGAAGCTGCTCAGCAACTTTACGCTTATCTCTCGGGTACAATCGAAGAATTTAACCTGCCGCTTGCGCCTGCTGGCACAGTCTTTATGAAACAGGTTTGGGCAAGCCTTTGTGAGATACCCTACAGCAAAACAGCTTCCTATAAAGAAATCGCTGTAAGAGTAGGCAACCCGAAGGCAGCCCGCGCTGTTGGACTTGCGAACAACCGTAACCCAATCCCGATATTTATTCCCTGTCACCGCGTTGTTGGCGCAAACGGTTCACTTACAGGCTACCGGGGAGGACTTGACCTTAAACAAAGATTGCTTATCATGGAGCAGAGAAAGGCCAAAATAAAAGCAGATCGTGATTCCATATGAAGCTATCAGGACAGCATATTGAAATAGATACGCCAGCGGAATTCTGCTTTGATAAGCAGGTGGATTTTCTTCGATTATCCCCGCTAGATTGCTTGTATATCGTAGAAGCGGGGACAATTTATAAAGCAATTAGGGTAAATGGGTGTCATGTAATACTGGAAATCACTGCACCTAAGGCAAATAAGCTGTTGGTCAAGTTTTCCGGATATGACGGCAATAGCACATCACAGGCAGTAGTAAGACAATATGTGGTGGAATGGTTCAACCTTGATACAGATATCAGGCCGTTCTACGAAATGGCGCGAGCAGATGCGGTTCTGGCCCCAGTAGTTCACAACTATCAGGGGCTATATATTGTAGGCATACCCAATTTGTTTGAGGCACTTGCTTGGGCTATTATCGGGCAGCAAATAAATTTGACGTTTGCCTATAATTTAAAACGGCGTTTTGTACAAGCTTTTGGTGAGCATACGGATTACGAGGGCCGCCGGTATTGGCTTTTTCCTTTGCCGGAAAAAGTGGCACATTTGACTGTTGATGATTTTGTGTCGATGCAGTTTTCTAAGCAGAAAGCGGCCTATCTCATCGGTGCGGCCCAGGCTATTATGGACAGTCAACTAACCAAGGAAAGCCTACTTCGTGAACCAACACTGGCAGATATGAAAAAAAGACTGGTAAGCCTTAAGGGAGTTGGGGAATGGACAGCTGACTATGTGCTGTTGAAATGCCTTAGACAGCTAACAGCTTTTCCTGTAGGTGATGTCGGTTTACAAAATGCTGTAAAGGTACGGTTAGCGGCGTCTAAAAAGCCTACTCCTGATTACCTTAAGCGTCTGGCCTTGCCATGGCAAGGCTGGGAAGCATATGCGACCTTTTATCTTTGGCGAAGTCTTTTTAAGTGATATAAATGAACAAAGGACTTGAACCATTGTAAATATGGCTCAAGTCCTTTGCTTATGACACCCTGGAACGTTTAGTTATGCAAGTGCGTACTTTCGATCTATTTCCGCTGGGCTTTGATTTTTTCTAAAACACCGGTATCTTGCAGTGTTTTTGTAAGTTTTTGACTATCAGCCAGCCATTTGGCTTGTGATTCTTGGGGTCCTAAATATTCAACAGGGAGTCCAACATTACTCATGTTCTTTGTAAATTCGGGGTCAGTAATAATGGCCTTGAATCCTTCAGATAACTTGTTTTTTACTTCGACTGGCATTTCTTTAGGAACTGCGACCCCAAACCAATTATTTAAAGAAATATCAAGTCCTTGCTCTTTAAAGGTTGGTATTTGCGCCAGTATCGGGTCACTAACGCGATGTTCGCCAGTCACGGCCAGGGCTCTTACAGTACCATTTTTAACATGTTCTTTGATGATCATGGGATTAACAAAAATCAGTTCAACATGTCCCCCTAGTAAGGCGCTAGTCGCCTCACCGCCTCCCGAAAACGGAACCTGTTCAATTGAAATACCGGCTGCTTGGGCAACTGATTCACCCAGTACATGGGTAAAACCTCCTACGCCACCATTACCAAATTTTAGTTGTCCTGGATGCTTTTTGGCATATTCAATTAGGTCATTAAGTGTTTGCCATGGTTGACCGGATTGAACTGCCAGTACCAGAGGTACTGCTGTAACCTGAGCAAGTGGCTGTAAAGCGGTGGGGTAATCATATTTGGCCGAGCCATAGAGCGGTAGTAATAACATGTCAACAGCAGTTATGCCAATCGTGTAGCCATCCGGGGTTGTTCCAGCCAGCTCATTCCAACCGATAGTGCCCGCTCCCCCGGGTTTATTAATAATAACCAACGGTTGTCCTAAATGTTTAGGTGCCATTTTCTCCAGTGACCGGGCTGTCAGATCCAATCCTGACCCAACGCTGAAAGGTACGATTACGGTAATCGGTTTGTCAGGGAATTTTGTAGTCGTAGTTGCCGGTGTACTTTGCATAGCGGCACAACCTCCTATTATTATTGCAATGAGGAATACACATACTGCCAATAACATTAGTGATTTTTTCTGCAATGCACGCTTGCCTCCTTTACGTCAATATGACTAAAGCTAGTTTAATCGTGGGAGTAGATAAAGGAGATGATAAAAAAATTCATAATTCCGCCAACGTCTTTTCCCAGGTAGGGATGAGAATACCCCTGTAATCTCGGAAAACTTGGAGGACATCTTTGTTGGCGGCAGATTCTTGATAGGGATGTTTAGGTCTATTTCCGCTGGGATTTGATTTTTTCTAAAACACCGGTATCTTGCAATGTTTTTGTAAGTTTCTGGCTATCGGCAAGCCATTTGGTTTGTGATTCCTGGGGTCCTAGATATTCAACTTTTAACCCAACATTACTCATGCTTTTTACAAATTCGGGGTCAGTAATAATGGCCTTGAACCCTTCAGATAATTTGTTTTTCACTTGCACCGGCATTTCTTTAGGAACTGCAACCCCATACCAATTAGTTAAAATAACATCAAGGCCTTGCTCTTTAAAAGTAGGTACCTGCGCCAGTACGGGGTCGCTTATCCGCTGTTCGCCGGTCACTGCCAAGACCCTAACTGTACCATTTTTCATATGTTCTTTGACTACCATTGGGTTAACAAAGCTAAGTTGAACATGACCACCTAGTAAGGCGGCAGTAGCTTCACCCGCTCCAGAAAAGGGAACTTGCTCAATGGTAATGCTGGCTGCTTGCCCAAACATCTCGCCTAGTAGATGTGGAAACGATCCTACGCCACCGTGACCAAATTTGAGCTCTCCTGGATTTTTTTTGGCGTATTTAATTAAGTCATCAAGTGTTTGCCATGGTTTATTAGCTTGAACTGCCAGTACCATCGGTGATGCTGCAACTTGCGCAATCGGGGTTAATGCGGTTGGATAATCATATTTGGCCGATCCATAGAGCGGCAGTAATAACATATCAATGCCAGTTATGCCAACAGTATAACCATCCGGGCTTGCTCCCGCCAGTTCACCCCAACCGATAGCGCCTGCTCCCCCGGGCTTATTAACCACTATCAATGGCTGGCCTAAATACTTGGGGGCTAGCTTCTCCAAGGATCGGGCTGTCAAATCCAAACCTCCGCCGGCGCTGAAAGGTACGATTACGGTAATTGGTTTGTCCGGGTATTTCGTAGTCGTAGTGGCCGGTGTACTTTGCATAGCGGCACAACCTCCCATTAGTAGTGAAATAAGGAATACATATACTGCCGATAACATTAGTGATTTTTTTTGCACTGCACGCTTGCCTCCTTTTACGTCAATATAATTTAGGGATTGCCTTCAAACAAAGTGCTTCATCCCTCTTCGGATAGCTCCGCGATGAAAAATGTCGGGTTCAATAGTACAGTAGACTAAAGCTAGTTTATTCCCGCCTATGTCTTTCCGGCGGGAGATGTGATTGAAAAACCCCCGTAATCTCGGAAAACACAATGGCACCGTTGTTGATGGCAGGTACTTATTAAGCAAGTTTAGATCTATTTTTTCTGGGCTTTAATTCGCTCTAAAACACCAGAATCTTGCAATGTTTTTGTAAGTTGTTGGCTATCTGCAAGCCAATTGGCTTGTGATTCTTTGGGACCTAAATATTCAACTGGAAGTCCAAAATTACTCATGTTTCTTGTAAATTCGGGATCTGTAATAATTGATTTGAAGCCTTCAGCCAATTTGCTTTTTATCTCAGAAGGCATGTCTTTTGGAACTGCAACTCCAAACCAACTTTTTAATATAATATCAAAGCCTTGTTCTTTAAAAGTTGGTATTTTTGCCAGAATTGGGTCAACCATCCGTTGTTCACCAGTTACTGCAAGGATTCTTACTGTACCATTTTTTACATGTTCTTTGGCTGCCATAGGATTAACAAATACAAAGTGAACATGTCCACCTAGTAAAGCGGTAGTCACTTCACCTGCTCCAGAAAAAGGAACTTGTTCAATCGTAACGCCACCTACTTGACAAAGCATTTCGCCAAGTATATGACTAAATGATCCTACGCCACTGTGACCAAACTTTAGTTGACCAGGATGGTTTCTTGCAAATTCAATTAGCTCAGGAAGTGTTCTCCATGGTTGATCGGTTTTAATTGCCAATACCTGTGGTACTGCTGCAACTTGCACCAGCGGCTCTAGTGCGGTTGGATAATCATATTTGGTCGACCCATAGAGGGGTAGCAATAACATGTCAATGGCAGCTATACCAACGGTGTAGCCATCCGGACTTGCTCCCGCCAATTCATTCCAACCGATAGCACCTGCTCCCCCAGGTTTATTTACAACAATCAATGGTTGTCCTAAATATGTAGGGGCCAGTTTTTCCAGTGAACGAGCTGTTAAGTCCGAACCTCCGCCTGCGCTGAAAGGTACGATTACGGTAATTGGTTTGTCCGGGTATTTCGTAGTCGTAGTGGCCGGTGTACTTTGCATAGCGGCACAACCTCCCATTAGTAGTGAAATAAGGAATACACATACTGCCGATAACATTAGTGATTTTTTCTGCACTGCACGCTTGCCTCCTTTTACGTCAATATAAAGGGTTTGCCCTCAAACAAAGTGCTTCTTCCCTTTTTGGGTAGCTCAGCGATGACAACTGTACGAAGATGATGAAAAAACTTCATAATTTCGCCGACGTCTTTTTTCTGGGGGGAGCGTGATTGGAACCCCCTCCGTAACCTCGGAAAACACGAGGGCGCTTTTGCTGGTGGCAGGTACTTGTTTAGCAAGTCTAGATCTATTTCTTCTGAGCTTTAATTCGTTCTAAAACACCAGTAGCTTGCAATGTTTTTGCAAGTTTTTGGCTATCCGCCAGCCACTTGGCTTGTGATTCTTTGGGGTCTAAATATTCAACTTGCAGTCCAGCATTATTCATATTCTTTATGAATTCGGGGTCGGTAATAATTGCTTTGAATCCTTCAGCCAACTTGTTTTTTACTTCAACCGGCATTTCTTTAGGAACTGCGACTCCATGCCAATTAGTTAAAGTAATATCAAGGCCTTGCTCTTGAAAAGTTAGGACCTCTGCCAGTACGGGGTCAGTTAGCCGCTGTTTGCCTGTCACGGCCAGGATTCTTATTGTACCGTTTTTAACATGTTCTTTGACTAAAGTGGGATTAACAAAAACAAGTTGAACATGTCCACCTAGCAAGGCGGCAACCGTCTCCCCTCCTCCAGAAAAGGGAACCTGCTCAAGTGTAATGCCGGTCGCTTGAGCAAACATTTCGCCAAGTACATGAGGGAACGATCCCACGCCGCCGTGGGCAAACTTTAGTTGGCCTGGATGTTTTTTCGCATGTTCGATTAGGGCATCAAGGGTTTGCCATGGTTGACCGGCTTGAACAGCCAATACTGACGGTACTGCTGCAACCTGCGCTAATGGCTCTAATGCGGTTGGATAATCATATTTGGTCGATCCATAGAACGGCAGCAATAACGCTTCAATACCGGCTATGCCAATTGTGTAGCCATCCGGGTTTGCTCCAGCAAGTTCATTCCAACCGATTGCACCTGCTCCCCCTGACTTATTAATAACAACCAAGGGCTGTCCTAAATATTTGGGCACCATTTTTTCCAGTGACCGAGCTGTCAAATCCACACCTGAACCAACGCTGAAAGGTACGATTACGGTAATCGGTTTGTCAGGGAATTTCGTAGCCGTAGTTGCCGGTGTATTTTGCATAGCGGCACAACCTCCCATTATTATTGAAATAAGGAATAAACATACTGACGACAAAATTAGTGATTTTTTCTGCACTGCAAGCTTGCCTCCTTACATCTTATACTAATTTATTAAAAGGTTTCCTCCCTTCGCCGCTTATTGGCCTTAATAAACCAGTTCGTCGTGTTATAGAGAATGACTAGCGCTCCCAGTGCTAGAATGCTGCCAGAAAGAGGGCGGGTAAAGAGTGACCAGATGTTGCCATCGCAAATAATTAATCCCCGTACTAATCCTTGTTCTAACCCCGGCCCGAGAATGACACCAATTAGCAGTGGTCCTGGTTCAAAACCTGTCCGGCGCAGGAAAAAACCGATTACGCCAAAAACAATGATCCATAGCAAATCAGACATGCTATTATTGATGGAATAGGCTCCGGTTAGGGTCAGTAAGGCTACTAGCGGCATCAGAATATTAAGTGGTGTTTTAAGCATTTGAACAAAAATACCGATGAGCGGCAAATTAATAATCAACAGAAGTACACTGCCAATATACATACTGGCAATCAATCCCCAAAACAGGTCAGGCTGCTGTGTTATTAGTGCCGGGCCAGGGGTAATGCCATGAATCATAAAGCCACTGAGTAAAATAGCTGTAGCACCACAAAAGGGCAGTCCTAAAGATAATAAAGGGATCATTGTGGCCGAAATTGCAGAGTTGTTGGCTGACTCGGGGCCGGCCACCCCTTCAATAGCGCCATAACCAAATTCAGCGGGGTTTTTGCTGCAGCGTTTTTCTAGTGCGTAGGATACAAAACTGGCGATTGTTGCCGCCGGACCAGGCAATAAACCTACCAGAAAACCGACAATCCCACCACGAAACATCGGTGGGACTGAACGCCGCCACTCTTCTTTGGTAGGGTATAAATCCCGAAAGCGTATGGATGGCAGGGTGGGGGGCGCGGTCGGCTTTGTCATCACAGTGAGGATTTCTCCAATGCCAAACATCCCCATAGCTAAAATTGATAATTCGAAACCTCTATCCAGTTCATCCAAACCTAGGGTAAAACGGCTGATACCAGACAAGCTGTCCAGCCCAATGGTTCCCAGCATAATCCCGAAGACAACCATCATAGCCGACTTAAGCGCAGAGGTGCCAGTCAGATTAGTTAGAATGATTAGTCCTACCAGGGCAAGGGCAAAGTATTCCGGTGGGCCAAAGGCCAGCGCAGCCTGAGCTAAAGGGGGGGCGAAAAGGGTAAGTCCAATCACGCCGATGGTACTGGCGATAAAAGAACCAATTGCCGACACCGCCAGCGCCGCTCCTGCCCGTCCTTGCTGTGCCATAGGGTAGCCATCCAGACAGGTAACCACTGATGCGGCTTCCCCAGGAACATTTAGCAGAATTGAGGTTGTCGAACCGCCATACTTTGATCCATAATAGATTCCTGCAAACATGATTAATGCAGCTGTACTATCCATGCCATAGCTAAAGGGGAGTAGCAAGGCAATAGTGCTGATAGTATCAATTCCTGGAAGTACCCCCACCAGTGTACCGATAAGAACCCCAATGGTACAGGCTAGCAAATTGGCTGGAATGATGCTAATAGTAAACCCTTGCAGCAACAGGCTCAATATTTCCAATTTTTTTACCCCCGTAACCTTATGGTAACGTAACTGCTAAATAGTGCCCAAATACAAGATAAAATACTGCCGAACTGCAGGCCGCCATTGCAACCGGAAATATCCAGCCCCCTGTATCGGCTACCTTAAACAAATAGAGCAGGAATATAAATGCCGCAGCAAGATAACCGATAGTATTTAGAATGGTAATATAAACTAACAGCCCAATAATGACAAAAAGGAACTTTGTCCAGTCGACCGTATCCTTCACTATCGTTTTTTTCGTGCGTAATTGGATGATAAGAAGCACCAATGACAACGCGATTCCAACCAGTCCTGCCAGATGAGGAAGAAACCCAGATTTCGGTGACTCTACAGTGCCAAAGGTAAGTTGTTGTGCTCCAAACAGATAGATAATACTTCCAAGCAAAAAGGACATGGTGATTATTCTTTCGGCCATATATTCACCTCAGATATATGAGTTGTATTATTATGTTGACCAATAGTGTACAATGTCAGCAATGGTTAAAAGCTATTGTAAAGGTAGTCCCTTTCCCTTGCTCGCTGTCAATAGTAAGTGTTGCTGAATGACGTTGTACGATCTGGTAACAAATAGCTAAACCTAAGCCGGTGCCTTGCTCTTTAGTGGTAAAAAAAGGTGTTCCAAGCTTATCCCGGATTTCCGGTGGAATACCTATTCCGCAATCTTTTATAGATAATAGTACTTTAGAGTCAGTTGTTTCAGTGTAAATGTTAATTATCCCGCTTCCAGGCATGGCGTCCAGCCCGTTTCGTACCATATTTAAAATAAGTTGACGGATACTGTTCTGGTCTACAGACACATTAGGAATATCGCCTAAAGTAACCTTAATCTCACAATTATTACGCATAGCATCTGCCTGCAGCAATGGATAAATATCATGTATAATGGTATTTAAGTTAATTTCGCTAAATTCCATGGCCCTATTTTTAGCAAGTGATAAAAATTCGGTAATAATACTGTTGGCACGGTCTAGCTCATCGATCATAAGGCCGAAGTTCTCTTTTTGTTTTGTGAATTCTTGTTTAGCACTTAAATACTGCAAAAATCCCCTCACTGTTGTCATCGGATTTCGTATTTCATGGGCAATACCAGCAGCCATTTCGCCGATTATGTTCAATCTGTCCAGTTTTGTCATTTTTTCCGTTTGTTCACTGATGTATTTTAGGATAGGGGTGAACTCCTCGATTTCACTCTCATAATTGTAAGTGCGCCCATCAAGAATTGATTCAGCGAATAATTGAAGGTCTTTTTTTAATTTAACAAACAACTCGCGAAAAATGGCGACACATACTAATAACATGAGAAAGGCACCTAAAAAGGTAATTATTGTCCGCTTCCAAATCGCTGAGTAAACGGCATCCTGGTTGATAGAAGCAAACGCATGGCCAATGATAACGCCATTTTCACTAATTGGTTTAGTGTAGGCAAGTGTATTTGCGCCATGCCACACAATTGAGTTTTTATTTTTTATCAGTTGAGCGCTATTTGTTGCATAGATTGTTCTAATTTTACAAGGATCAATGCCGATAAGTAACGAAGTATCTAACTGTGGACCAATGGCAACAATGCGTTCATACTCTCGAGAGTAAAAACCAAATTTTATTATGTTCACCGGCACGAATATATCATTCAAAATAGGTTGAAGCTCTTTATTGATAGCCAAAACCTGCTCCTGAACCGGCTGATTAGTGCTACCTTGTCTTGCGGCAATTTCCGAAAAGGAACCGGCAGGCTTTTTTTGAACAAGGAACTCGGTAATAGACATAGCCAAAGCGACATTTTTATTGTTCTCCTCTTGTACATAGAGCCAATGGTTATAAGCAGTTACAGTGATCATTAGCAACAAAACAACAAAAACTATTTTAAAGTTCAGTTTTGTTGTTAGATTGATTTTTTTCATCGTTTCCGGCTCCTCAAAATAGTGTAGCACCTCACGATTTATATACTATACTATTACGTCACAATGGATGTAATCACGTAATTAAATGATATATTTTCCTTATAATACAAAATTTGTCTAAGTAATATATATTATTTCGCTAGTAAATTGCAATATCCTTCTAAATTTGTTATAAGTTTACTGTGCGGTGGTGCAGGATTCTGCAAAAGCTATCATGAAGAATTTTCGTAGACTTTTTACTATTGACGTGAGAGGTCTTAAGGTATATAGTAAAAAATAATAGTATACGTGTATATGCACGTTATTAAAAAAGTGTTTAGTAACTAAGTTGACTTGGTATAACCAGACCACTTTACGATCGTTATGAGAACAGCAACGATTAGCGGTTCCGCCAATCGTTGCTATATTTGGCCCAGTATTTCTGGTTTAACTGTTGGAAAGTTTGCCAGACAATAAACCGTCTTTGAATTTGGCAAGGAGGAAAATCATGAAGGTATGTTTTTTGGCATGCGGGATCTATCAGCCGGAACTAGAAGAGGTCTTGGCTCAAATTAGAAAAGAAAGACTATTTGATTGTGAGTTAGTGGTTACTTATTTACCATTAAGTCTGCATGTCAATTTAAAACACTTAAAAGACGCTGTCCTTAAAGCACTTAATGTCATAACTGCAGATAGGATTATCCTTCTTTATGGTTCTAAATGCCACCCGGAATTCGATGAATTTTTGAAAGATCATCATCTAGTCAGGTTTGAGCAGTCTAATTGCATTGAACTGATCCTGGGAGAGAGGATGCACGAGATTGACAAAAGCTCTAAGACTTTTTACCTAACTCCCGGGTGGTTAATCAATTGGCGAGAAGTCTTTGATTCCGGTTGGGGATTAGATGAGGTTGCACTTAGGCAGAGTTTTGGCTCCTATGATAAGATATTACTCTTTGATACCGGCGTTTGTGAGATTACGGATGAAATGATACTTGAATTTTTCGAGTACACTCGGGTGCCCATTGAAGTTGAACAGGGTGGGCTGGCAGTGTTTAAAAGTAATATTGTTGCAGCTATCCAGAAAGCAATCAATGGGCCGGAACGGGGGTAACATGAATAGCCAGGAATTATTTAACCTAATAAAAAGAAATGCCGACTATATTTCCCTAGAAGATATTATTCAGAGAAACGCGCTTAGTGAGCAGGCGCAGCAACCGGCGGACAATAATACCAATAATGTTTCTCTTCTGGTTGCTGAATACAACCTGAAGACATTTCTTGAGATTAAGAACAGGGAGTGTATCGATGTCATAGAAGATATAAACATTGATGTACTTAATGAATTTACCTCTCGAATCAACAAGTATTTGGATAAACACGCCCCGCGGCAGGTTGATTTAAAGAAATATATACTGCTTATTTCTACTTATTTGACTTTTATAGCTAAGCAACCCTTGCACCCGGCGGGTCTGGTGTTCGAGGGCGGGAAAGAGATTGTTAGCAAAGACAACAAGTTCTATTGCCCTGTGAAAAATATGCAATTACACGAAGCATTGTCGGTATGCAGGTACTGTGTGAGCAGAGATAGCAGCGCAATGAGTGAAGGCACGGTTCCCTTTAGGTAGACAGTGGAAACACATAGTACCCTTGTGTTTCACTGTCTATGTAAAGGGATGCTGCATGAAATGAAACTGAATTTATGGAGGTATCCGAAATAGATGCTGGAAGTATCAGCTTAAAGATTATCAGCACCTCTGTTCGATGCCTATTTCTACAAGATTTACAAGGCCGGGGTACCATGTCTTGCTATGGCATCATCAACGGAGGTATACTCATTGGTGTACTCTATTTCTGTCTCTAATTCCGGATAGATTGATGAGATCATTAGAATAGATAAAGATGAACAAATCAGGAGGGTAAATAGTTGAAAATACTTGGTCTGGTTGCTTCACCACGGCGGGCTGGCAATTCCGAACTGCTGGTAAAGGAGATGCTTGCATCACTGCCTGCAGATAACCAAAAAGAAATGATCCGTTTGACAGACTTGAATATAAAGATGTGCAAGGCGTGCTATGCCTGTCTACCTGCGGGAAAAAAATGTAATATTGAGGATGACCTGGATTTCTTGTTGGATCGTATCCGTGCTGCAGATGCGTTGATCATTGCATCTCCATGTTATTTTCTAGGGCCCCATACAAGTATTAAGACTATCGGTGACCGCCTCATTTCGGTAATGGGTGATAGTCACGAGTTTAACGGGAAAAAGTGTGTTACCGTTGTTACCTATGGCATCAACAGTTGGGAAGGCTATGCCCGGGAGGCAGTCAATAATTTTGCCCGCTTTCTACATTTGGATGTGGTGGGTGATTTGCTTGTACATGCGGCCATTCCCGGAGAAGCCTTAGATGAAGATATTAAAACTGCGGCTCACGAATTAGTAAAACGTCTAATAGCTCCACCAGGTGGGGATAAATCGTCATCTGGGGGACTAACCTGCGCAGATTGTGATAGTAGCCTACTGCAAATTTCGGCATCTGGCCATGTCCGTTGCGTGATGTGCGGAACAACGGGACAGCTTCAATGTGAATCCGGTCAATTTAGCATTCACTATACTAATAAGATTCTCCCAAGGTTCTCCCCTGAAGGGATGACAGAACACGGCAGAACGCTTGAATCATATAAAGAGCGTTATATTTCCAAGAGGAGAGAATTGGCACAACTATGTAAACCCTACAGTGATTACGATTGGTGGGTTTACCCAAATAATCAACAGTGAAATAATAAAACCAGCATTATAGGTGCTGGTTTTATTATTTGCAGGGAAAATGTGGTATTTAGTTTAATATACATTGAGGGATTTTTGGGATTTATAAGACGTAACTTTATTCCCCGGAAATAACAAGTGGGATGGTTACTTAACCTCTAACTATTCTTCCGGTGAGAGCTTTTTGGGGAGCTTACTTTCGTCTCCCCCCATGCGGGCTACCAGGTAGATCAGAATTATAAGTGTGACTAAGCTGCCGGTAATTGTTGCAGGCGTTAAGTACTGGCTAGGCAAATACTCGTACAGGCCAAAGAGGCCAAAAAGTATAAAGATAATTGCGGCAAACCATTTTACTGCTCGCTCGGGGATTCTTTTGCCCAGAACAATGCCAATGATGATTCCAATGCCGTCAGCTACCATCATGCCTGTAGTCGTTCCTAGCCATACGGGGATGATGGTATTAAATTGAGCTGCTAAAGCAACAGTGGCCAACTGTGTTTTATCTCCCATTTCGGCTATAAAAAATGCAATGGCAACTGTCCAAAAGGGGCTGCGTTTACAGGCTCTATCTTCTCCATTGAGTTCATCACCACGGATTGTCCAAAGGCCGAAGATAATAAAAGATACTGCAGCTGCAACCTGGATGTAATTCATGGGAATGAAATGAGTCAGATAACTGCCGACAACTACGGCGAACAGGTGATTGAGAATAGTGGCGGCAAATACACCCCACATTACTGTTCGCCAACAGTAGCGCGTTGCAAAAGCCATAGCCAGAAGCTGAGTTTTGTCACCCATCTCTGCAAGAATTACGAAGACGAGAGAAGTTAAAAATGCTGTCATAAGGATCCTCCATAAAATGTATTTAATATATAAAAAACGAGACCTCTAGTATGACATGTTAGCCATACTAAAGGTCTCGCTAATTGACAATCGTCAACAACAGAGCCAGATGATTGCTCATCAGTATGTTGACTCTGTTCTAGGAGCTACTCCCCTTTAGGAGTGTTATATTTTTCTATTATAATACAATAAACAAGCAGAGATGTCAAGGGCATGTACTTCTATTCGTTATCAGTGTTTTCAGGTGAAACTATCATTTTTCGTGTAAATAAATTAGTTAAGGGCACCAGGAAAAGATAAAATGCATAGATTATGAAGCCTGCATCTGCAGATAGTGCTGCGGCAGGAACTGCTCCTGCAATATTCCACGGGATTAGAGCGGATATTAAGATGACGGTATTTTCCATGTCAAGCGCCAATCTGTAGTTGCTTAGACGACTTTTTTCATAGATCTTGTAGGCAAATTGGTGAGTAAGCATTACTGCCAGGGTTTGGTTGCAGCTAAAAGCGGCTGTGGCTATGCTTGACAGTATTACGGTGGGGTAAACATTGATTTTTTCGCTGATTCTTTCAAAAAAATGCTCAATTTCATTTAATAAACCAGTGCCCTCAAAAATGCCGGAATAAGTAGAAGAAATCAATACAATAAGAGAAACCTTCAGCATGGAATATAGTCCGCCACCCTGTATTATATCTGCAAAGAAGCCGCTTTTATCCATACTGTACCCTGTGGCTATATATTGGAGCATCTGAAAAAACGGTATATGTTGAACAAAGAGGCCAATCAATATACCGGACAAAATGCTGATACTCATTGATAGTTTTACGTCAATCTTGAAAGCGGCAAGCAAGAGTATAATGACAGCGGGGAACAATACAATAATGTTTATATCAAAAGAACTCAATATCTCATTTGCAATTTGATTATCATAAAAAGCCAGCGGGTTTCCCAGAGATAAATAAATATAGCCTATTACTGATAGTACAAAGGGTATGACAGAGGTTTTTGCCATGTTTTTTATATTTATATACAGTTTGGTATTTGTCAAGGCGGCTACAAGATTGGCACTTGAGGACATGGGTGAGCATCTATCACCAAAATAAGCCCCTGCAATGATGGCGCCTGCTGCCGTATTTATATCTACATTGCCGCTTTTCGCCAGAACGATAAGCACGACACCGATCGTTCCTACTGTACCGAAGGAGGTCCCAAGCAGGAATGATACTAGGCAGCATAAGAGAAAAGCGGATAGTATAAAGTACTTTGCACTCATAAAAGCTATTCCATAATATACTATGAAGGAAATCGTTCCGCAGGCTCTCCAGACGGCGGTTATTACACCAATCAGCACAAAGATTTTAATAACAATCAGGGACTTCTTTGAACCGCTAAGCATCATGCTAAGCAGATTGCTCAGCGTGTAACCTCTGCGTAGGGAAACCAAGGTAAAGCAGGTAAGCCCTAAAAGAAGAGGGTAAAGTATAGACACTCCGTTATAAATGCTAAAAAGCAGACAAGTAAAGAAAAGAATAAATACTACTATGGTGTCCAAAGAATCATCTCTTTCATGGTTATTGCAGGGGTTGTTATCGGGGCATAAGCCTTATTTCATTATAACAAGAATCATCGTATATGTGGAAAAATTTATTAAGTTTAATCCAGCTGTATCTAAGGTTGACAATGGCGCCGAGAGGTATCTTGAAGATTGTTCCTATTTGGTATATCCTATAGTAAGGTATACCGGGTTTGAGATTTTGCTGCTAATCTAATATAGATTGTTTTCGACCGGTATAAACGAAGGTGATGTTATGTCAATGTTACTGCGTTTATTAAGTAACCAACAATTTCAAATTATTGCTGTCGTTCAGCTATTCAATATATTTAGTACAAATCTTTTAGCCCCTGTCCTACCTGTTTATTTTAAAATGCAGGGCATGAGTGAATCTCAAATCGGTTTGATTATGGGTATTGTTTCGCTAGGGGCTTTGGTGGTGCGGCCCTGGACGGGCATGAGCGTAGACATCAAGGGAAGCAGATCAATCACGCTTTTTGGGCAGGTATTAACTGCAGCCGGTTTGGCGTTCTATTTCTGGGCATCTGGCTTCTGGCAATACCTGTTGATCCGATTCTATCAAGGAATTGCCATGGCTTTCTACGGAACAGGTGCTATCACTTTTGCCAGTGGTGTGGAAAGTCCGGAAAACACTTCGGCAGCAATTGCTTACTTTTCCTTATGTACAATGATTGGCATGGGAATAGCCACAAGTATCGCGCCGGTAATTTTCTCTGGCTATGGCTTTTTTAGCCTGATTTTTCTCGGTTTGGCCAGCATCAGCATGGCAACCAGTCTCATGTGGCTAAGAAGTAATGAAGTGATTCATTGCGGCGAGGATAAGCGGATTCCCTTTAGGGAGGTCTTGAAGGCAAAAGAAGTACTTGCTCCAGCGGTCTGCCTGTTCGGGTCCAATTTTGCACTGGGTACAGCCTTTACATTTGTGCCGCTCGTAGCTCTTAGCAAAAACATTGCCGCTTATTCGGTATTTTTTATTGCTTTTAGTGGAGCCGTAGTGTTTGCCCGTGCAATGGTACACCAAATCAATAAGAGGTGGAACCCGGAACGGACGGCTCTTTATGCAAGTCTAATCAACGCATTAAGCACAGGTCTGCTTGCGGTGTATCCCTCGACGCTTACCTTCACCCTGTCCGGCGCTTTGGTTGGCTTTGGGTTCGGTATAATATATCCCACGCTGGCTGCCTATGTTGTTGACCGAGTGAGTCCGGCTAATAAAGGTTCAGCACTAAGTGTAATTGCCGCTGCCGGTGATGTAGGCAATGCTCTTGGGGCTTCTGTGCTTGGTATTGTAGCTGAAACAATGGGCTTTTCTGTGCTATTTGCAGGAGCA
The DNA here is from genome assembly GCF_035561155.1 of Sporomusa sp. Taxonomy (GTDB): domain Bacteria; phylum Bacillota; class Negativicutes; order Sporomusales; family Sporomusaceae; genus Sporomusa. Next base: position 86,445 of record NZ_DATMYD010000021.1, read on the forward strand.
ACTATTATCATCCTGCTTTCGGGATATTATTTTTATAAAGCTCTATGGGTGGTAACACCTTCTGAAACGTTAGATGTTTAGAGTTATGACAAAGATTATAGTTCTTATATTACTCAACTTTCGCAGAGAAAAAATCAACCTAATCCCTTGAATTGATTAGCACAGATGGCGACAGAAAATATGGATTGACACAATAGAAAAACACCCCAATGTCTGGTAAAGTGAAGTTGCTAACACAACACTACCATACAG
>NZ_DATMYD010000022.1:0-38970 GCF_035561155.1 Sporomusa sp.
GCTATCTTCTCCTTGCTCAAATTCATTTAGGATTGCTAACTTTTCTGCACCGCTATATTGACTCTTTTTGGGCATGAAAATACTCCCCTTTCGGCAACAGGTTTTTTTATTTCTCCTGTCTACCTATTGGGGAGCATATCAAAGTGCGGCGGTTATTTTAATCCCGTAGACCTGGGCTAACCGTTTTCCGGTTAGGCAGTCTGGAGGGCTGGCGTGCTACCAACACGTCAGTCCTTTTCTTATATTATACCCATTGAAATAAAAATATGCAACCGGTCAGGAAAAATCATTACCCGCAATAAAATAAATTATGGGAACTGTATAACATCTAGCTCCTGCCGAATAAAACATGTTCCGTTGTATTGCTGGCAGCCATATCAGACGGCTTACCATGGGCAGCCACGAAACCCCTGGAGGCTGCCGTAATTAGGGCCGATTTAGAGACAATGAAGCTTCTTATGGGAGGTAGGATGAACAATGTGTGATTCGACAAAGCAGCAGAGCAATCCATTTTCTACTGGAGGGGGCGGTGGAAATTTTGAAACACGTGTTCAAGCTGCCTTTATTGTTCTAATGCTTACCAGTAAGATTTCTCCCTGTTTGCCAGCTTGGCCAATAGTAAAATTAAAGCTTCAAGGACATTATGCTGGTTTTAATATCGATGATTTTATTGCATTTGTTCAATGTCCTCACACTGGTAGCGAAGCAAAATTGTTAGCTCAAATCAAACACAATTAGGTCACAGAAGGAGACACTGTTTTAAACGAAGTGATTCGGGCTGCATGGCATGATTTGCAAGCAAGCCATTGATGCTGCGCAGTCAGAGGTCAATGGCTTTTTTGCTGGATTTAGTGCTCCATCAGACGCACAAGCTGCTGACGGTGAGAATTGCTAGATGATTTAGTAGCACGAAAGCGAATTATCTATCATAGGCATTCCTGAATAAAGCCCGCCAAATCGGCGGGCTTTATTCAGATTAGTACTCTCGGTGGAGGGGGGGCCGCCACAGATTCGCTATTTGTATTGCATGGACAACCTGCTTATGCGTATAGGCCATACCTATTGGACTAACAGTAAGGAATTTAAGAACGATCGTTCATCCGCTCTGACTGATCAAGTTCTAAGATCAGTCCAATCCCTTCTTCTTAAGAAACTTGGAGAGTTCGTCGGCGATTTCGACATTGTTCAGGTCTGAGAAGGGAAAGTGTGTATTGCCATGAATGCCAATTTCGGGCAAATGAACTACCGTTGCATCACCGCCATGACGGTTCACGGCATCCGCCCAAAGTCTCGCCATTGCCAGACGTACACGCCAATTATCCTGGCTCGGATTTGCCGAAGGCTGCTCTGGAATATTGTCGCCGTAATAAATGACGATCGGAATTTTTGTGAGCTTCATAAAATCTGACAAAGGCACACTAGACGCCTCTAGCGGGCCAGCGGAACTAGGCATTGGCGATGGAACTTCGCCTTCCGGGAAGATGAAGCCGCTGCCAGGTTCATAGGCAACGACGGCGCGGACATTTTGGTTCTTGATAGCCGTGATCCAGCCTGGACCTCCACCTTGTGAGTGAGTGACGAGAATTCCTGGACCGACTTTGTCAAATAGCGCGGAAACTGAGTCAGAGATCACACCGGCATCGTAGGGACCCGTGTTGGGCGTCATCTGACGAAAGTACTGATTCAAGGATTCCTGGTCACGTGGAAACTGCACGCCCGGATAGAAATCAGGCCAGTTGCCGATGCGGAACATACCGTACCAAAACTGGTCGTCGGGCGTAGGCGTAATTGTCATTGGCAGAGTACTACGTCCTGCTTCGCCGCGACGTGGTTGGTCGATTAAGTAGACCCCGAAGCCGCGACGCAGAAAAATGTTTTGAAATCCCTCACGTCCGTCCGGCGTACTTTCCCAGGTCCTCGCAGATTGCCCGGCGCCGTGCAGGAACATGAGAGGAAGTTTGCGAGCCTTCGCTGGGATCTGATAGAATACAGAAGCATGATCACCGTGGAGAGTCTGTCCCTCAGGCGTCCTTTTGATTGGGTCAAAAGTGCCGGGATTGCTGATTACGGTTCCACCCACTGAGAAACTACCCTGCTCTTGGATGGTCAGTGGTTTAGGTTTGCCGCTGTCGGCCGCCATTGCGCTTCCTGACCATATCATGCTGGCGGAAAGCAAGAGGGCAGCAAATAGTTTTCGATACGTCATTCTGAAACCTCCTTTTACAAAATTTAAGCTTTCTTTGTTAGTGGTATCGAGCTTGACGCGAATACGTCAATTTTTTGTTTAGCATAGAAAACTTGTTCATTCCCGAATGAAATTGGTATAGATATTTTCTTCTTTTGCGGGGAGTGGCACGCCAGCCTTCATGCCAGCTTCTTTACATTTCAGGAACCAGGCCATATTTCTTGCTAGTACGCGCATGGTCTGCAGTCCTTCCAAATCTTGCTTCACCTCTTCCGGCGTAGCACCATGAACCATATTCCAATAACGCGACGAGATAACAGGCATCTCCGATATAGTGAAATATTTGTTGAGCTGGTCAAAAGTAGCGGTTGTCCCGGCCCTTCTGGCGGATACAACAGCTGCAGCCGGCTTTAAATAAAAGGACTGCCGGCCGGCAAGCAAGTCTGTATAAAATGCACGATCCATGAAGGAAGTAATCGCACCACTTGCAGCCGCATAATGCACAGGCGAACCAAACACAAAGCCGTCTGCATTTGCCGCAATAGCAAGAAAATCGTTGACTCTATCATTAAAAACGCATTGTTTCTTTTCGACGCAGGACTTACAGGCAATGCAGCCTGGCAGCGGCTTATTGCCAATCCAGAAGAGATCCGCGCCGATACCTTCTTTTTCCAAAGTAGTCGCTACTTCCATAAGCGCCGTGTACGTGCAACCTTTTTCGTGGGGACTGCCGTTAATCAGCAATACTTTCATTTTTTTCACTCCTTTATTAAATGACAGGGCGGATATTGTGTCCGTAAGCACTTTATTTTCCTACCCGTTTAGCCGCGTCAGCCATGGCTCGATTTTATTCGCATCATTAGCCGTAAGTCCCTCTAGGATGGTTGCATTGGGGCAGAGGCTCTTGATGGCGTCCATGCTTTCCGCGATATCACTGCTGTAGCTTGTACAGAAGGGAATGACCGTCTTACCGGAAAGATCATAGGCTTCCAGGAAGGTGTAAATCGGCATGGGAGCTGTGTGCCACCAGATGGGATACCCTATAAAAATCACATCATAGTTAGCCATATTGTTTACTTTAGTCGAAAGCGCTGGTCTGGCATTTGTTTCTTTTTCCTTTTTGGCAACTTCGACGCTTTCATCGTAGCCTGTCGGGTACGCTGTTACTGTCTTAATCTCATGCATGTCACCACCAACAAGATTGTGGATTTGTTCAGCGGCTCTGCGCGTGTTTCCGCTATGGGAAAAATAGGCTACAAGAATTTTTTTACCTTTGCTATTCGCAGCTTTGTCTTCCAAAGTCTTGGCACTTGACGCAGTATCTTTGTCTGTGACACTTGCTGCCGCCTGTTTTGGGAAAACGGTTGAATTTATAGTATTGTTGCTGCTGCTGGCAGTCAGAGAGAAAATCATAAGGCTGGACATAATCAAGAGTAAGAGCTTCTTCATTCTATTCTCCTATCCGTTATTTATAAGATTTCTCATAGATTGCAATGCAGTCTTCTTTTGTCAACTGTATACGGTCGCAGGCGAAGAGTCCGCCCATCGGACCCAGCGCATTATCGGCCATTTTCGGAAATTCATCCGGCGTAATGCCATAGTCGCTCATCTTCAAATCCGCTACGCCGCAGTCCTCTAAGAGCTTTTCGAGCACCGTGATGAAATCCAGCGGATTTTCGGCATCCTCCATGCCCATGGCTTTAGCCATCCGGATGAAGCGGTCATCACATACATGCTGCTCGATGATGTTCGTAAAATAGGCACGGCTGAGCATGATGAGGCCTGCGCCATGGGGCAGATTTTCATGATAAGCCGATAAAGCATGTTCCAGAGAATGCTGGCTGGAAGTCGTGCCGACGCACATGACCGTCCCGGACAGGATATTCCCGAAAGCCACATGTTCTCTGGCCTCCATATCATTGCCGTCCTTGACCGCGCGAGCCAAATAGCGTCCAACGTTTTCGATCGCTGTGATGGCATACATATCGCTCATGAGGTTGGCAAATTTGGAAACATAGCCTTCCAAACTATGGCTCAGCGCATCAAAGCCCTGATAAGCGGTAAACGACGGCGGTACGCTCTTCATCAGCTCCGTATCCTCGATACAGAGCTTCGGGAAAAGCGCCGGCGTCTTGATGCCGACTTTCTCGTTCGTTGCCGGATTTGTAATTACACAGCCTGCATCCGCTTCGGAGCCTGTTCCCGCCGTCGTGCTGATGGCGACAATCGGCAGCGGCTCATTGTCAATCGGTTTTTTCTTGCCGGTGCCACTGGCGACATAATCCCAGAGATCGCCGTCGTTTACCGCCATAATGGCAATTGCCTTGGCCGAGTCGATGCAGCTGCCGCCGCCAAGAGCAACCACGAAATCACAGCCATTTTCCCTGGCAAAAGCAGCGCCTTCCATCACGGTGCCCTTCACCGGATTCGGCTGCACCTTATCAAACACAACAGATTCCACGCCAGCCAGGCGAAGCTGCTCTTCCGTTCGCGTCAAATAGCCGTTGGCTCTGGTTGACTTGCCGTTAGAAATCACAATCATCGCTTTTTTGCCCGGCAGCTCCTGTTTGTGAAGTTCACTCAGCATTCCTGCACCAAATAAAATTTTTGTAGGGACATACATAGTGAAACTCATCGTTTCAAACATCTCCTTTGATTTCTATTCTGCACTGAATTTTTGCTTAATGTATCTTGATTAGTTTTGGTTGTTAAAATTGAGTCACACATGGCATCATGTTATCTGGAATTTAATCACCGCATGTTTGGTGCCTCAGGCGACTAAAGCCGAACGAGACAGCCGCGACACAAAGCGCAACTGTGGCCGCTGCGGCTCCGATCCAACTAACGATCAGGATTGACGAACCACCCACGGCGATTCCACCGATGCCGGCGCCAGCGGCAAAGCCAAGCTGCACGAAGGAACTGTTCAGACTCAGCATGATGCCGGAGGCTTCCGGAGCGAGCGAGACGATGTTAATGCTCTGGGTCAGTCCAAATATCCAGGCTGAAGTTGCCCAGAGCATGATCAGCATGATGGTAACGATTACTGAACCAGAGGTGACGGACACGAACGCGAGGGAGAACACCTGACCGGCCATACTGCCGAGGAGCGTGCGAGGAATGCCGAACCGATCCGCCAAGAAACCGCCAAGCTTGGAACCTATCAAGCTCGCGATGCCCAAAGCGAAGAGAATGCTGCTCATTTCCTGTTCACTCATCGGCCTGACAGCTGCCAGGAAGGGCGTGATAAACGTATTGACTACCGAATAACTGATAAACACAAAGAGTGTCATGCCAAGGGCAGCCGCTATATTCGGCTTCTTTAAGAGGGCAAATTGCTTGCCGAGAGGAGCCGGCGTTTCGCCTGACATGGCTGGAAGCAACCGGGCGATCGCTAAACTTCCCAGCAAACTGAGAAAGCCGATACCCCAAAAGATTGTCTGCCAATCATACGCTGCCGTAATGACACGGCCAATCGGGACGCCAAATACCAATGAGGCACTAAAGCCCATGGATATGTTGGACATTGCTTCGCCCTGGTGTCCGGGAGAAGCCAGCCTCGCCGTTATCGCATAGGCAGTGACGACGAAGACTCCTGTTCCGACCCCGAGTATGACGCGAGAAGCCATTAGGAAACCGAAGCCCGGAAGGGCGAGCGTCGCAACGATGCCGAGTAAAAAGATCGTGAGAGCTAGCAGCAGTTGCCTGCGCCGATCCATCTTCGCCGTCGCTACCATGACAATGGGCGTGCCGATCGCGCTGGCGAGTGCGAAGGCGGTAATCAGTTGTCCTGCTGTTGCTACCGATACGCCGGCGGAAGTAGCGACTTTATCCAAAATGCCCACGATAACGAATTGTGATGTGCCAATCAAGAAGCTGATCATAGTCAGCAAATAAATTCTCCATGTATTACTCATGATGTTCTGTCTGCTCCTATATCATTTGCTAAAGTAATTCATAGTAAAGCTATGAACAACTTCAGTACCTTTATTATGCGCCAAATAAAACATTGACTGCTATCTCATTCATACCAAATGATTGCCTAATCCTATTTATCATATTACGCAACAGCTGAATATCCATGCGAATTGTGGATCAGTCATTTTCATTAATACTGGAAGCCGCATAAATCAAAAGTCTACTTTCTTCATTAATTAAATACCAATTCCCTTATCCAACGCCTCTTTCATTGCTTTGTTTCCTTGGATATCACCTTTTTGCCATGCACCAGCACCATAGATAAGCCCTCTGATCTTAGCCCCCGGCAAACAATCGGTAAATCCACGAAGACCATCCATCGTACGCTCCATAGAAGCTTTTTCGTCAGCCGCCGTTGCGATGAAGTAAAATTCCTTGTTACGAATTTCTGTATAACGTGGTAGTGTGCGGTCGATCAGGGTTTTGAGCTGTCCATTCATCGTATAAAAATAAACGGGCGTCGCAAGGACAATCACATCGGCAGCCACTATCTTATCAAGAATAGCGGACATATCATCCCTCTGTATACAAGTGCCTGTTGCTTTACAGGCATAGCAGGCCATACAGGAACCAATTGCCTGGTTATGCACATAGATTTTTTCTGCCGTATTTCCGGAGGCTTCTGCTCCTTTGATAAATTGATCGCATAGCGTATCGGAATTCCCCCCTATTCGAGGACTTGCTGATAATACGAGTATATTTTTTGGCATTTTTAATTCCTTCTTTCTTTCGTTTATTTACTAAATCTACCGTTATTTTCTCGGCTCCGCACTGTCAGATGGCCGCCTGATATTATTGGAAGCCATATGCTCTTCCCAAAATTGAACCGCTGCCTCCAGCCATCCCTCCGCCGATGTGCCAATGCCAAGTCCGAAACCATGGCCGATATTCGGATACTGGCGAAACTCAACATCAACACCTGCATCGCTTAAAGCATTCGCACGTCTTTTCATAAGTGCCGGATTGGCAATCCGATCGTTTTCGCCAACGGCAACAAAGGTCGGCGGATCTTCCTTGGTATAAGTCGAGTGACCGGTATAAGCCATGACTACCGTGGGCGGTTTTGGAAGCCCGTAATAGCCAAAGCCAGAAGGACCATAAGAACCGATATTCGCTGCCATCCTTGCCCCTGCAGAACTGCCCCATACAGAGTAATCTTCTGTAGCAACATTCAACAATTCCGCATTTCTAAATATATAAGAAATGGCGGCTGCCAAATCCTCGCAGGCGGTTTTCTCGCTGCCTACACGATATTGGATTACAAAGGCATTGTATCCTTTTTGACTCAACTTTATGGCGTGAGGAAAGCCTTCGTGGACAGAGCCCACATAAGAAAAACCACCGCCAGGACACACCACGGCAAAGGGGGCCCCCTGTTCGCCCTTGAAGAAAAACAGGCCTGTAGATTTTTTGCTTGAATCATCTTGTACTTGCTGAACCGTATAGAAATGATAGAATATTTTATCTCCATCATGGACTTTGTCTATCATGTAGTTAATGGTATCTACTACCGTTTCGGGATCAACATTGTTGTGATAAGGAAGAAGCGAACCAACACGATTCAGTTGCATATTTTCATCATAATACCCTCGGTCTAATGGCAGTATAAATCGGCCAAATCCTTCAAACGCGGGATGCTTCACGATGTCAGAAATGGTATTATTGACTTTTACATGGGCATACTTGCTCTTGTCATTCATGTTCTTTCCTTCATATGAACTTTTAATGCTAATTGATTCGGGCATAACTTTTGCCTCCTCCATAGAAGTATCGATAACAGCATCGCTTTTCTCACAACCGGAATAAACCATCATCAAACCGAAAAAGAGACTACCTGATATGATCCAGCTAACAAAATTCATTTCCACACACCTCCCTAGCACCTGTAACCAGAGATGTAAGCTTTGTCACCTTCATTATGCAACTAATCGGCAAACAACTGGTATCTCATTTATACTAAATAATTGCCTAATCCTATCGCAGCTAGTTGCAAGCAGCTAAATGTGTATTATAATAGACTTACTCAAGGCTGAAAAAACAGGAGGATCTTATGTCTGAATCAATAGATAAGCAGCAGGATGAGCTCGCCAAAGTCATTGAACGATATTCCGGCCGGGACGGTGTTCATGCGACTGCTATTCCGTCTTTATTTTTTAACCGCCAGACTGCGATTACCGGACCCGTTTACGGAGTTTTCAAGCCGTCCTTATGCATTGTCGTTCAGGGCGCAAAGGACGTATGGCTGGCCCAGGAGCGCTTTCGGTACAGTCCTGCCGATTACCTTGTTGCATCCATTGACGTGCCCGTTATCGGCCAGGTTGTGGAAGCCGCCCCCGACCTTCCGTATCTGTCTCTCAAGCTGGAATTTACTCCAAGGCAAGTCATGGATGTTCTCAGTAATTTAGAGACTCGCATTGACTCGAAAGAAAATTCTAGTCACGCTATTTTTGTCAGCCGGATTGAGACCTCTTTGTTGGATGCGGTAATCAGGCTGGTTCGTTTGCTGGACAATCCCGCGGATATCCCGGTACTTGCTCCTCTCGTTACGAAGGAAATTCTCTATCGGGTTCTGCAGGGACAGCATGGGGGAAAATTGGAACAGATTGCCATCGAAGGAAGCTATACCTATCGAATTAGCAACGTCATTGAACGACTCATGCATCGCTATGATCAGTCTTTTCGGATTGAAGATCTTGCGGAAATAGCAAATATGAGTGTTTCTTCCTTTCATCGCCACTTTAAAGAGGTAACCGCCATGAGTCCTCTTCAGTTCCAGAAACAACTGCGCCTACACGAAGCAAGGCGCTTGCTGTTATCCGAGTCAGCCGACGCCGCTGAGGTTGCATTTCGGGTAGGCTACGAAAGTCCATCGCAATTCAGCCGGGAATATTCCCGCATGTTTGGCCTTCCGCCGAAAGAAGATATGAAGCGCGTGAAAGCCAATTATAACCAACCGATAGATGCATAGAAATCATTCGGGGGAGTGCAATTTTTACTGCACTCCCCCGAATGGTTTTTAACGATTGATACAATCAGGCAATCATTTGAGAGAAATGGGATAACAGTCTCTATTCCAGGTAGGGCATAATAAGGTTGAGTGAAAACACTCTAAATAATGAGACGCATCTGGATAAATTAGGAGGACATATGAATAAGAAAACTTTAACGCTTGTTTTAGCTTTGATTATTATGGTATTCAGTTTGGCGGGATGCGGCAGCAGTAAAAATCAGTCCAACAATAGCTCGCAGCCGCAGCCTTCCAGTACCGAGCAAAGCAAGACAACATCTCCCCTTGCCAAAGCTTCAGCTGCAAATAAAGATGGCAAGAAAACTCTGTTAGTGTACTTTTCCATGCCGGAAACGACTAATCCCAATAATATGACCCAGGAAGAAGCAAACAGCACGGTAGTCATCAACGGTGAAGTTTTAGGCAACACACAATATGTGGCGTATTTGATTCAGAAAAATACCGGCGCCGATATCTTCCGTATTGAACCGAAAACGCCATATCCTACTAATCACAGAACACTGGTAGATTTGGCTAAGGCAGAACAGAATAATAAAGCAAGACCGGAGCTTGCGGCAAAAGTAGAGAACCTTGGACAGTATGATGTGATTTTTCTGGGATACCCCAACTGGTGGGGCGACATGCCGATGATTTTGTACTCTTTCCTTGAAAGTCATAATCTGTCCGGCAAAACCATTATTCCGTTCAATACCCACGGAGGAAGCGGGTTTTCTAATACGGTGAGCACCATTGCCGCATTACAGCCGAACACCAATGTTATTAAAAACGGCTTTACTGTTTCCAGAAATACCGTGCAGAATTGTGCGGATGATGTTGCTGCATGGGTGAAGGAATTAGGGTATTAATGCCATGAGAAAAGCAATGGCATCCATGCTGGTGCTGGGACTAATGAGCTTGCTAGCCGCCTGTGGCTTGGCGGCTAATACCCCACCACCGGCAAGGCCGCCTTCTGACGACCCAAGAAACTCCCGGTATCTCGAACACCACCAAGAGTGATGCTTCCACAGTTCCGATAAGAATTAAGATCACGGCCGGAAACACTGTTATGTACGCCACGATGAAAGACAACCGGACAGCGCAGGAATTTGTCGAATTGTTGCCACTGAAGTTGAAAGCCTTTGACCGTATTGGCCTTGTGAAGTCCACTGTGCTGCCACATTCAATTTCTGAGGATGGCGAACGCACCAGGAAGTACGCTCTCGGCTCCATATTCTATTGGCCAGAAGGTCCGGAGGTGGCCTTTTGCTACAGCGATCATTTGCCGAAAACCGTCGTTGATATTATCCATATCGGTATGATTGAATCAGGAGTTGAGCACTTCCGAAACTATACCGGAGATATTCTGGTTGAGTTGGCAAACGAAGTACCTGTGCAAGCTGAACCGGAGGAGCAGTGAGATAAAAAAGAGCCTTTCCGACAGAACCTACTGTCCATAGAAAGCCTGCCGCAAAAGATACGGCAGGCTTTCTCAAAAGAATAGCGTTCAAGGAGAAACTGTAAAGATGAAGCCAAAAACAATCTGTAAAATTGCAATTGATTTCTTTTTGACAGTAGGCTTATTGTTGCTTATGGCATACGAGCTTATAGGAGAAGCCGCCCACGAATGGATCGGCGCAGGTATGTTCTTGCTGTGTATCCTCCACCATATCCTGAATTGGAATTGGATCAGCCATTTGCCGAAAGGCAACTATACCGCATATCGTATTTTGCAGACAATAGTTACGGCTTTCGTTTTTCTGTCAATGGTTGGGCTTATGATCAGCGGCATTATTCTATCCCGCCATGTGTTTGCTTTTCTGCCCATAAGCGACGACCAAGCTTTTGCAAGAACTCTGCATATGCTCTGCGCTTATTGGGGCTTTGTGCTAATGTCGGTGCATATGGGCCTTCATTTAAACATGTTGATGGGTGTCATGAGGAAGGTCATACATATCGCCAAGCCGTCCGTGCCTCGAACCATATTTTTACGCACAACTGGTTTGCTGATTGCCGCTTATGGTATGTACGCTTTTTTTCAGCGGCAAATCGGCTCGTATCTTTTTTTACAAAACCAGTTTGTATTCTTTGATTTTAACGAACCGCTGACTGCCTTTTTCGCAGACTATCTTGCCATAATGGGATTGTTCGCCTGCATAGGTTATTATGTTTCTAAATTGCTTCGGCCCCAAGGCCAACGATAATTCACATGAATCAAATCCCCATGCCCTTATCCAACGCTCTTTTATTGCTTTGTTTCCTTGGATATCACCTTTTTGCCATGCACCGGCACCATAGATAAGCCCTCTGATCTTAGCACCTGGCAAACAATCGGTAAATCCACGAAGACCATCCATCGTACGCTCCATAGAAGCTTTTTCGTCAGCCGCCGTTGCGATGAAGTAAAATTCCTTGTTACGAAGGACTCTAAGAGAGGGTATTACGAACTCTATTCTGGGATTCGTAACTTACTCTATTCCGAGAGATAGAAATATAAAAAAGGAGACGAGAAAGAAATGGAAACACCAGATGACCATCGAGACAAAAAATCAAAGGATTTTTCTAGGCGTAATTTTTTGAAGGCTGCCGGCAGCACAATTGCATTAGCAGCAATTCCTTCGTTCTTTCAGGTGTCTGCAAATGCGCAGGAAAGCGGGCAGAGACAGGTGACCTGGGATGGATCACATGCAGTTTCGCACCATGATCCAAGTAAGCCCAATGTGTATTTCACACGGGACTTAAGCCCAGAAGGCGTACAAAAGATTTATGAAAAAATTAACGACGGCATTACCGGTAAAGTCGGGATTAAGCTTCATACGGGAGAGCCGCACGGACCGAATCTCCTGCCAATTGAGTACATTAAAAATCTGCAGAGCAAAATTCCGAACAGCGCCATTGTCGAATGCAACGTGATGTACAAAAGTCCGCGTCGGGAAACCAGGACACATCGTGAGATAATCAAAATCAATGGTTTTGACTTCTGTCCGGTCGACATCCTGGACGAGGACGGCGATATTATGCTGCCGACAGGCGCGAAAGAATTTCTCGATAAACAAGCAGATAATTTTGGAGGAAAATTTCCTTTCTCACCAGGAATTCATTTGCGGGAAATCGCGATAGGTAAACATGTACTAAACTATGATTCCCTGATTGTCTATACACATTTTAAAGGCCATGCAATGGGGGGCTTCGGTGGTTCTTTAAAAAACATCGGCATCGGTATGGCTTCTGGTAAAGTAGGCAAAAGAATGATTCATGGGGATGGCTTTCCAATCGGCAAAGAATTCTTGGAGCGAATGGTGGAATCCGGGAAAGCCACGACTGAGCACTTTAAAGGGCACATCACTTATATTAACGTTTTGAAAAATATTTCTGTTGACTGTGACTGTGCCGGATCTAGTGCTGCTAAACCAACTTGTGATGATATTGGTATTATTGGCTCGACAGATATTCTGGCGACTGACCAGGCGTGCGTGGACTTGATTTATCAATTGCCTGCTGATCAACGCCGCGATATCGTCGAACGCATTGAATCCCGCCTCGGCCTACATCAGCTCAAATATATGGAGACATTGGGCATGGGTAGTCGGGAATATAATCTGATAGAAATTTGATGTGTCTTTGATAACAAAAAATAGGCGTACAAAACGCCTATTTTTTGATTGGAATGACTTTCGCTCTTATAAAACTATGCTCGGTTCTTATTCATAGACGAGCATTTTCACAAATTCTGGATCATGATGTGAAAAGAACAGGCGCTCTGTTTCATATCTAACATAGCAACCTTAGTATTTGCTCCCATACTTTATTGCACCCAACTCCTACTTTTTAACATCAAGCCCTTTTTTGCAAGCCATGATGAAAGATGATCAGCAACCTGAACATTATTTAAATCTGCAAAAAGAAAATGCGTGTTTCCATGAATACCCTCAACCGGCAAATAAACGATGGTAACATCACCTCCATGGCTTTTACCACCTTAGCCCGCTTGCACAAGCTCTAGAAGGGCGTAAAACTTGCCAGCGCCTAAAAGACGCTGACATTTCTCACGCATATTCACGTGGAATGGACCGTACGGTTTAAAGGACTCCAGTTTGTACAATGCAGTCTAAACACAATAGGTTTACCAAATCAGGCCTTAGCGAGTTCTGCCGCTTATCACATTGTTCAGCACGCCGGTTGCATTATCGGCTTCCTGCTTGCCCACTCTCGTTTCAAGCACGGTTATCAGGCTCCTCAGCTGCGCTTCGGTCAGTCCTACATTCAATCCCACATTGAAATGGGAACGAAGCTGGTTATTGACGCCGTTCATGCTGGCCAAGGCCGAAATGGTCGCGATCTCCCTACTCTGGTAATCCAGATTATCGCGTCCGAAGATGTCCCCAAACAAATGTCCTTTTAGAAACTCATCAATGGCGGGAGCGAATGTATAGATTGCCCCGCTAGCGGGTGCACCTATCAGGCTTGTCTGAACTTCTGTTCCAAGTTCGATGCTGCTTTTGCCGGCAGGCAAAGGGCTCGCTTCCCTGCCCAATTCATCCTTGATACCTTTGGCTTCACGTTCTTTCATTACGTTCATGAAGGTATTGATTCCATTCAGACTGCGCGGAAATCCACAATAAGCGTACATCTGTACAAGAATTTCTTTAATTTCATTTACAGTCAATCCGGCATCCAAGCCTTCGTTTAACGCAGTTTTTAGCCTTTCTAAATCGCCTTTGGCGGTAAAAGCCGCAATTGTAACGATGCCTTGTTGTTTGACATTCAAGCCGGAATGAATTGTCGGCTGCGCCTGTGAAACAGCTGTCATACTAAATATGGAAAGGAAAATCCCTGTTAAAATTGCTGCTATTTTTTTCCTCATCAACCCGTCTCCTTTACTTTAAAACGGCAAGACTTTGATCTACCATTTATTGATTAACTCATATATTTCATGCCAAAAGGAGCAATGTATAAAATTATTCAATGTCATTGTATTGCTTATCCGTTACCTTCTCCAGCCATTCCACAGTTTTTCCATCAAGCACTCCCGAGAAAGCGAGATGGGTCATGGCTGTAGTTGGCGAGGCACCATGCCAATGCTTGACGCCAGGCGGACACCAGATCACATCACCTGGATGGATTTCTACTATCGGGCCACCCCATTCCTGTGTCAAACCAACCCCGGCTGTAACAAGCAGGCGCTGCCCAGACGGATGAATGTGCCAGTTAGACCGGGCTCCCGGCTCGAAGGTGACGTAAGAACCGGTAAACTGTGCCGCAGCGTTGGCTGAGAACAGGCGGTCAACACGGACATTACCTGTAAAATATTTTGCAGAAGCTTTTTCCGAAGGCTGCGAGCCAACACGAGTGATTGTTTGCGAACCTTTGGTTGTTTCGGCGGCTATTGCCTTTCCAGGGAAAACGGTTGCTGAAACGAGCAAAGCAAACGAGAGGATTACGGCTGTTAGTCGTCCCATTATTTTCTCTCCTTAAAGTCAGAGTCCATCCATGCTGTCGGTGGTTTCACACCGGCAGCATGGATGGCAATATGCCGGAACATGCAATTACAAATGTTTGCCATAGAACGCAGTCAATTTATCAATAGCCTGGTTCACATATTGCGGTACCCAATACGTCTGAATATGGGTTGCTCCCTTGATCAGGAACAATTCCTTGTCATTTGTGCCAGTTGCTGCTGCAAAGGCCTGTTCGGTCATATAGAAGGTATCCGCATTGCTGCCAGCCATCATCAGCAACGGCTGGTTGATCAGATCCATATTATTGGCCGCATCAAACCTGAATAAGTCAAGATTGCTGCTCACCGTATAGCGGAACGTGGAATTCGGATGTGCGTGCGTCTTACCATAGTACTCATAGCCGTCACTATACAAAGACGGCATTTGGGCAAGCTGTTCCTTACTCAGGTCCATATCCAGCATGTCCGGAGTATATTGTACTTCACCGCCGGCAACTTCCTGAGCTCTGGCCGCCGAAGCTTGCTGCAAACGCTGTTGAATGGTAGCCGTCTGAGAAGACAGGAAACCGTTACGGCGGACAATGCCCGAATTGAACATGCTGAGCGTTGCCACCGCTTTGAACCGCTTGTCAGTTTGCGCTGCCTTCAGTGTGTAGCCGCCACCGCCGCAAATTCCCAGGATTCCCAGGCTCTCAGCATCAACTCCCGGGTAAGAAGAAATGACATCTGCCATACCATGAATGTCTTCCACCCGATAGGCCGGTTTATCAACATTGCGCGGGTACCCGCCGCTTGCTCCCTGGAAAGAGGCATCTGCCGCAATGGTGATATAGCCTTTTTCGGCCATGCGCTGTGCATAAAGACCCGCTACCTGTTCCTTGACTCCGCCATTAGGATGCGCGACAACAAGTGCCGGATATTTTTTCTCGCTTTCCTCATCATAGCCTGCCGGCGTATACACATTGGCCGAAATCTTTATGCCATTCAAATCATAAGTGATTGGATGAATATTCACCTGACCTGGGACATTCCGGGTAATTGCTCCCTGATAAACCAGACCAAACGGATTTTCATTCGGGCTTTTGATTGTGCTTGGATCTACTTCCTGAAAGGCTCTTTTTTCCATTGTCACAGCGGGATGAATGCCTCGCTGTACCTGCTGTGCACTGACTTCCTGCCCACCATACCCGGTGACCATCAGCCCCAATGCTAGCATTGCTATACTTACCTTTAATTTCAAGCTCATAAAAAATCCTTCTTTCTTCTTAGAATTGCCGTTGCCAAAATGCCACAGCTTTATCCTGCCAGCCCTCGGCAGACCCCGAGATCATCACCATTATGTAGAGAAAGATTTAAGTCAGTATTTCTTGGAAGTCCTTTATTCTATCGTACCAATATCCCCCTTTCATTGTGAAACAAGCTTGATTGTCCTTAGTATATACTAGGAGAAAAGGCGACTGATATCTCAATAGTATCAAATGATTGCCGAATTCTCTCACAAGTATTTATCCGAGCCGCTTTCTGCTGATATAAATTCAATCTACAGTGAATATTTCAGAGTGAATAATCCAGAGCAAATGAGCCATGGTTCTGGTAAAAGAGCACCCTATCTCCGGAGTTTGAGAGCCACCATTCCGGAATAAGATCCACTGGCAAAAGGCTTCGTTAGAATCTAACTATGCGTGGAATTTCTACACACAGTTTTTCTCCAGGCGACTGCGGTAAACCAATCAGCTTCATGGATGTGGTCTGTCGCAAAGCCCCATTGTTCGAAATACGAGCCTACACCTAAGCCGCAGATCACCTGTTTAATTTTAGGCTTCAAGTACGCCTTTTTCTTTTGACAGTTAATGCGACAATCAAAGTGAATAAACTTCAATATAAAATAGCAAATAAAAGGAGGTCATAGCATGAACAATATCATTGCTGTAATTCTGACAGGAATTTTCCTCTCATTGCTCAGTTTTCCCCCGGCTTCGCAGGCGCAGAGCAAAAATAATCCAGACTTAAACGCCAAGCAGCAGAACGTCGTCACCATCGCCGCTTTCACCACCAACGGCAATTTGGAAAAGCTGAAAATTGCCTTAAACGAAGGCCTGGACAATGGCAATTATGGGTTGTTATGTTGCCATAACGCATTATCTGTCCAGTTACTACAATATCCATAAAAGAGATGGCTATTTCGGAGACATCTTGGGACGGGAAACGCTAATTTTTGTTATTGATATAACGTGCAGACTTGACTCCGCAGATTTGTTTTTCAACACTGGAAAATTATGCAGCCCTCTCCATGATCGAATGTGGACTAGGCATGAGTGTGATGAATGAGCTTGTTACTAAAGGGCGACAAAACAACGTCGTCATGCTTCCACTCGACCCGCCGCAAAGTATTACGTTGGGAATCGCCGTTCCGTCTATAAAGGCAGCTTCACCGGCGGTACGAAAATTTATTGCTTATGCAACGAGAATATTAAAAGAGTAAGGATTATCTCAAAGCCAACTAAAAACAGGGTCCAAATCTTTGAGTTTCAAGGATTTGGACCCTGTTTTGTTGGAGCTAAACATATAAGAAATAATCGCATCACTCAAATTGATATGCTCCCAATAGGTAGACAGGAGAAATAATAAAAACCTTGTTGCCGAAAGGGGAGTATTTTCATGCCCAAAAAGAGTCAATATAGCGGTGCAGAAAAGTTAGCAATCCTAAATGAATTTAGTCTACGAGGTGGTGTTTCATGAACGGTCTTATATAAACCCTCCATTAATGCGAATCGTTTGTCCTGTGATCCATTGTGAATCTTCACTGGCCAGGAACAGTACAACTTTAGCGATATCCGTAGTTTCGCCCAAGCGTCCGAAGGCGTTCATTTTGCTGAGGGCTTCAATTTGTTCCTTGGTTTTTCCCACGGTAAAAAGTTCGGTATTAACTGGACCTGGCGCAACTGCATTAATTGTAATGCCTTTAGTTCCGAACTCTTTTGCCAATTGACGGGTAAACTGTTCGACGGCTCCTTTGGTGCCTGCATAGATGCTATATGTAGGAAACATATTGCCGGCCACTGAAGTGGAGAAATTGATAATTCGCCCATTATCGCTCATGTGCTTTGCTGCTTGTTGACAAGCGAAGTAGGTTCCCTTCACATTAATCGCCATAATTCTGTCAAAGTCTTCTTCAGTTATACTTGTAATTGGTTTTGTGAGCATAATGCCAGCATTATTGACAAGAATATCGATTCGGCCGTATTCTTCCATGGTTTTTTGGAACAGTTTTTCTAATTCGGAAACCCGGCTGATGTCCGCCTGGACAGCCAATGCTTCGCCGCCCTGCTCTTTGATGCCGGCAGCGACTTGCTCTGCTTTTTCCGAGTTGCTGGAGTAATTAATAACAACCTTTGCCCCGTTAAGTGCTAATTCTTCCACAATTGTTTTACCGATACCTCTGGATGCACCTGTTACTAAGGCCACTTTTCCTGCTAGTTTTTTTTCTTGAACGTGGGTCATTTTTCTCATCCTCCTAGATTTAATATCTTTCATGGCGAAAGCTGCTTTCGCTTTATTTCCAGGCATAGTTTAGCCATCACGGCAGAGTCGAGTTATTGAGACCGTCAAGCAGTACTTCGACTATTTTTTGCAGCAATTGCTCGCGCTGTTCATCCTTATGATCCAGCACCATCCGCGGGTGGTGAAAGGATACAGTGGCTTCCAGTAAGAGTTGAACTACTTTTTCCGGTGATTGCCCGCGGATTTCTCCGGCGGCTATTGCTTTTTGAACCAGCGCTAAAAGTTGCTCATTTAGGTTATGCAAGTGCTGTACAATAAACGGTTTTAGTAGTTCTGCCGCCATATTGAAGGATTTGAAAAGCTCAGGATCATTCAGAACCTTTTCTTTTTTTAGCTCGTGATATTTCAGGAACCATTCTGTAATCAACTGTCGCGGGGACGCTTCTTTTTGCGTAATGAGCTGCAACGTGTTATCCATTCGAGTCAGCCATCGTTCGGAAATGGCGTCAAGTAGTGCAGCTTTGTCGGGAAAATGATTGTAAAGAGCAGCATGGCTTACTTTAAGCTCCCTGGCAATATCCGTTAAGCGGAACTTTTCGAATCCGTAATAGCGGATCTTTTCTTCCGTTATTTGTAATGCCTTTTCTTTAATTTCTTCGGAGGTTAATCCAGTTTTCGGCATAGTATTTCCACCACATATTCATTAAAATTTTACGAACAACTGCCCACGATGACGTTTTCGTCCAAGAACTTGTTCATTGCAGCCAGCTCATTTCTTTGAGAAGAGCTGGCTTTTATTTATGTTACATATTATTAAAAATGTAACATGTAATATAATTATAGTCAAGAGCAATACAGCGTATGATGAAAAAGTTATCCCAGTTTGGTCAAATGAATAGTTACTGGAATGCTGAGCGGCGATCCAACGGGATTGCCATACAAATAGTACACAGGCTATTCAGGCTGTGTACTATTTAAAAAAATAATTCTCATCAGTAGAGCAGTAGAATTATTCAACGAACCTGTAATGGCTATCCTAAAATTGTTCGGTATTGATCAAAATAGCAATAAGGATATAGATGGTTCTACGCACAGATGGCTTAGATTAGGATGGTACAATATATGTGGCTTATTTTACTTTTTAGGATTTGCCTACTTGGGGGAATTTTGTTTGTTGTGTGGAAGTGGGGTGATTGGAAAAACCGGGGGAGATATTATCCGACAGTCTTATTTATAATGACTGTCAATTTGGCTGTGTGTCTTATTACGTATCATCATACTTTATGGAATTATCATCCGGATGCTCTGGTGAAAACACAAACAACAATTGAATTACTCAACAGTTTTGTGATGTTACCGTCAACTGCGTTTGCATTTCTTTCCAGATTCCCATACAGCAGCGACGCCTTTTATCAATATGGTTATATACTGTTATGGGCTTTAGTTTTTAGCACTCTGGAATTTATAGACAAAACAATAGGTGGTATCTATTATGAAAAAGGTTGGTCTTGGGAAATATCAACTTTATTTGATTGTGCGATCTTTTTAATTCTGAGACTCCACTATGTAAGCCCCTTCTGGGCGTGGCTAATTACCTTTGTGCGAACGGCTGTTATTCTGGTAGTATTTAATTTCAGTTCAGCGGAATTTAAATAAGTGGAACATATGGAACCGGTGCGATGATTGGTAAGGTGTCATTTTATATCTTTCAGAGAGGAAATAAATTACATTCTGGCGAATTTTAATAGGAATATAGTGCCTGAATGAAGGGATGATAAAATGACCAATCAGCGATTAACGTTTGAAGTTCTGGCTGATTCACTTGGGGTATGCAAATTAGATTCAAACCAGACTATCCCAGAGTGGGCGTATCAGGGGAAGTTTTTTTCGATTACTAAAACACCAGACGAGCTTTCAATTGTCTGTTCTGAAATGGTTATACCTGGCGATGTTCAATGTGAAATAGGCTGGAGAGCACTCAAGATTGCAGGAATCTTGGATTTTGGCTTAATAGGCATACTTTCAGTGGTTGCTACAGCACTTGCCAAAGCAGGTTTAAGTATTTTTGCAATTTCTACGTACAACACAGATTATATTTTAGTAAAAAGTAAAGACCTCGAACGTGCATTGCACACACTTAGCAGTGAGGGGCATGAAATTATAATGGGGGAGTTCGAAAAATGAGTGAAAAATCATTGTTAAGTAATGCCTTTCAAACATTTATTAAGGAAGCTCCGGAGCATCAAAAGATATGGATGGAAACGGTGCAAAAACTAGGTACAGCGAGTAACCTTGATTCTAAAACAGAGGAACTCGCATACATCGCTGTATTAGCGTCAGCCAGGTTAGAAGGTGGATTGCCATTTCACGTAAAGCACGCTAAATCACTTGGGGCTACAAGAGAAGAAATAATAAGTGCTGTTTTAGTGGGATTGCCAGCGGTAGGAAACGTAGTTATTCAGGCTCTACCTGTAGCATTGAATGCATTTGATAGTGAATAAATGCAGGTGATGTGAGTGTGTACAGTAGCTATTATTGTTCTTCATGAAATCTATGGGATTAATAGACACATCATTAAGGTGTGTGAAGAATATTCAAAATATGGAATTGATATTATCGCTCCAAATCTACTTGCTGGTAGAGAACCGTTTAGTTATGACCAAGAAGAAATCGCTTATAGTTACTTTATGAATACTATTGGTTTTGAACGGTCATTCAGTCAGGTAAAAGATATCCTTTTTAATGTACGGGCAAATTATCAAGAGGTTTACGTATTAGGCTATAGCATAGGTGCTACTCTTGCCTGGCTATGCAGCGAAACCGGTTTGTGTGATTTAACTATCGGATTTTATGGTTCGAGGATACGAGACTATCTATTAATAAAGCCTAAATGCCCCAGTTTGTTATTTTTTCCTACCACAGAAAAATCTTTTAATGTAGAGAAACTTATTTTGAGTTTAAACGAATTTGAAAATGTTCAAGTTAAAAAAATGCCGGGGCAGCATGGATTTGCTGACCCGTTTTCAAATAACTATAATAAAAGATCATCAAGTAGAGCCTGTGTGGCAACAAGATTATTTATCAAAAAGCATGAAACAGTGAGTGCCTAATCCCTGAGCTGCACAATACTTTATAAAGCATCAATATCTATGTCGTACTCAATTCTATTTGCCACTTCCTTTGCGGCAATGCTACCAAATAAAATCTTAATAATGAAAAACCCCAATTCTAGACCAGAGCTCACTCCTGCTGATGTAATAATATTTCCATCCTGTATAACTTTGGCTTTTTTCACCGTAACGTCGGGATAGGCTTGTAACTCCTCAAAGGCAGTGTGATAAGTAGTGGCTTTCTTTCCCGTAAGTAACCCTGCTTCGGCTAAAAGAAAAGCACCTGTACAAACAGATGTTATGTACTGGGTATGTTTTGATTGATTTAACAAGAACTCTTTAATCGTGGGGTTGTGCATAGCATCAAGGCGGCCTTTACCACCAGGTACAACTAAAATATCTAATTCTGGGCACGTATCAAATGAATGATCAGGTACAACCTTCATTCCGTTAAAAGCGGTTATTACCTCAGCTTTTTCAGATACTAGCAGTACTCTAGTGCTGTTGGGTTCGATTTTATTGATATAACTCAATACCTCAAATGGAGCGACAAAATCAAGTTCCTCAACCTGGGGAAAAATTAAGATGCCAACTTTTATCATGCTAACCTCCAGATTAAATTATTAGAAGACGAATTCCCCTATGTGGATAATTTTTCCTTGAGAAATTGGACCCCCTCTCCAGCAGTTTACAGCGTCTAGAAAAGTAATAGCAAAGTGTCAAGTGGCCTTGTAGAGCCTTCTAGAAGACCTCACTAGGTTTGCATAACAGCATTTTTCGGACGGGGAGTACTTCCGGTAACCACCTCGTTGCGGGCTTTTGGGCTATTGTATACATTATCTGATTCCGCTACATAATAGGGTTATTGACCAAATCGTAGGGAGTTGTAGCATGACAGACAGTTCAATGCAATACAACGAGATACTTGCTGTTCAAAGCCAGCTTCATGAACTTCAATATAAACATTGGTTGCACCACGAACTTTTTACTTATCAATGGTGGGCACTTGTCGTACTATTAATTATCCCATGGATTATATGGTGGAAGCTTGTAGATAAAACAAAGACAGCAATAATTCTTGCCTATGGCATCTATATAATGTTTGTGGTTACCGCAATGGATGCGATTGGTTCAGCTTTACAACTTTGGATTTATCCCATAAAATTGCTACCTATAATTCCCGACTCAATAGGAATTAACTGGGGATTATTAACCGTTGCACATATGCTTGTATATCAATACTTCCCACGGTGGAAATCATTCATAGTCGCCGAGAGTATCTTTGCTGCTGTCCTAGCATTTTTGGGAGAACCATTTGCTGAATGGTATGGAGTATACACGCCTTTGCAGTGGGAGCACATCAGCTCTTTCCCGATTTATCTAATGAAAGCTGTCATTGGTAAATGGTTGATTGAACGCCTTGTATTTCATAAAAAGTTCTGAGGTACACATAACATTTAAAGCCAATGAAATCAATGGTTCTGAGGATTTTTCTCAGAGCTTTTTTTGTGTTTGAATTCCGTTTAAATGACTTTGGTGTCATTAATGCCAGATAATGTCTCGTATATTTTTTCTACTCAAAATATATTTCAGGCGGAACCATTTGAGTTTATGATATGCTAATAGCAAGAGAAGGGTAATTGGAGGACGCAGTATATGTTGATTATCGCTATTAGTTTTATCAGTTTAGCAGGTCTTCTTTATACTTTAGCTGTATTTGCAGAAAAAACTCAAAAAATATTAAATTGGTGGCACGTAGTAGTTTTTTGGATAGGTTTAGCATTTGATAGTATCGGTACTACTGCAATGAGCAATATTGCAGGGAGATTTCAGGCTGATTTTCATGGCTTGACTGGATTGTTTGCTATACTTCTTATGTTTATTCATACACTCTGGGCAACATGGGTATTACACTCAGAAAATAACCATCTAAAAGTTAATTTTCATAAGCTAAGTATTTTCGTATGGTTAATATGGCTGATACCTATGTTTTCGGGTTTATTATTTAGTGCTTTCAAAATACATTAGTTAAGTGATAACTATATTATAAGTATTTTATCAATACAGTTGCGACTATCATTATACTACTAACAAAAACCATCAATATCGAAACCTTCCTAAGAACTTCGGCATTTATGCGGTGAAAAAACTTTTCGCCAAGATAAAATCCAATATACAATGCAGGAATAGAAAATAACACATAAGTCCATAATTCTTCGATTTTAAAAGTGCCTGCAAAATAAGAAATGATAATCGACGCTATGTTTATTAACAAAAAATATCGGGTGAGATTTGCCCGAAAAACAACTTTGTTTTCTTCCGCATTGGAGTTCAGGTAGTAAAGGACAATGGGAGGGCCGTTTATACTTGTTGTAGTTGCGAGAAATCCACTTAAAGCTCCAACAATAGTTTCAACAAACTTTTGATGTCTTACGCGAATTGTGCAGTTTTTCCACATTGTAGCTGTAGCTATGAGCAGGACTATGCCAATAAAAATTTTCAGCCCATCACTACTAATTATCGTCATAACATACGCACCTGGGATTGCCCCAAAGACACTTGCGGTTATCAAAGGTAATATTGCCTTAAAACTTCCCTCATTTTTGATAGCTCGAATTAGAAAGAGCCTTACAATGAGACCTGTAAGCATAACAAGCATAACGGTTTCTTTTGCGCCCAATACAAGTGCTAATAAAGGTGCCGTTATGATGGCGTAGCCAAAGCCAGTAGTTGTCTGTAAAAAACTAGATAGTATAAGAACAATAAAAATGTAAATTTCTGTTAGCAACATAGCAGCTCCTTAATTAACCAACATCAGCTATTCTATATCGTTTATATTTATCTTGATATTGGGTAGTTCCTGCAACGAAGAATAAAAAGAGGTTGAGCATGTGGTGTAATATGACAGTAGCACAATTGTAAAGGAATCATCCACAACCTTACAATTGACACGCCGCACCCAAAATGCTATACTAATTAACGTTATCTTTACTTTTGCCATGACTGCCGAGCCTGTCAATATTGCCGATTTGCCGTCTCCTTCGAAACTGCGATTCGAATTCCATTAGTGCCATTTTAGGCTATAAATGACGACAAATTTGGACGAATTTTGGTATGGAGCAGAGGCTAGAAATGGTGAAAAACCTCGTAAGAGGGATATGCGCCCGTAGCTCAGGTGGATAGAGCGGTGGTTTCCTAAACCGCGTCAGCCGGTGGTTCGAGTCCTCCCGGGCGCACCAAAATAAAGGCCTCCAGACATCTGGAGGCCTTTTGTTATGTAAATATAGTGACAGTATCAGTGACACCTCTAGAAAAACCAGCGCCAATAAACAAAAAAGCAGACTATTTAGGTCTGCTTTTTTTCTTTGCCGAGGCTTAGTATTTCGTCCATTTTTTCTGCAGCTACTTTGTCAGTTGACTTTAAGAAGTGTGCGTAAATATCACCTGTGGTTGATGTCCTGGCGTGGCCTAATCGCCCTGATACATTTTTTAATGATATACCGCTATTTAGTAGCACAGTGGCTGATAAATGACGCAGGCTTTGTGGTGTTATTTTAGGTAGTTCACTTCGGGAGCAGAAGCCGGTTAACCACATATTGAAACTGCTGGGACTCATAGGCTTGCCATCCCATTGAGTGAAAAGCCGGTCATTATCCCGCCATTTATCACCAAGTCGCAAACGCTCAGTGTTTTGATGGGAGCGGTACTGCTTTAATAACTCAATGATACTTTTTGGCAGTGATATGAGCCTTTCGGATGATTGGTTTTTTGTTGACTTTGTGATTATTCCAACGCGGTTTATATAGTGACTACTTTGTTCAATAGATAAGGTTTGTTTATCAAGATCGATATGTTGCCATTCAATCCCCATTACCTCGCTGAGTCGCAGACCTGCAGCCAAGGTTAAAAGAGACAACATTTTCCATTTTAAATCTTCGTTATCAAGGTGCAGTATAAATGTTACTGTCTGTTCTTCGTCTAGTATGCGGATTTTAGCCCGTTCAGCTTTGGGAGCCTTTACTTTGCTTGCAGGGTTAGTGTTTAGGTATTCCCATTGAACAGCAGTCTGCAATATGGTATGCAATAGCCGGTGAATGTGTAAGCGGGTTCGAGGTGATAAGGAGCCTTCTTTGCCATCTTTGCGGATACCATCTTCTTCAAGTTTGCCATAGAAAGAAAGTATTTGAATGGGCTTTAATTTGACAAGTTGGATTTGTCCCATAGTAGGTAATATCCAAGAATATATGAATTGTTTGTATCTTTGAACTGTCTTAGGGGCAAGATGACGATCAGCATGGTTTTTAAGCCATAAGTCACAGAACTGCGATAAGTTGATTTTACCACTGCTAGAAGTATTGCCTTTTTCTACTTCAGATATAAACAAGGCCAGCTGCTGACGTGCTTCCTTTTCCTGTTTTTCGTCATTGTCACTAGTGGTATGAATAGTTTTTGTATGGCGTATGCGTTTACCAGCACCATCAAAGCCACTGCTGACTACAAGTTTCCATGAATTCTTGCCTGTTTTCTGTACACTACCAAAGCTGGGCATGGGTTTTTAGCCTCCTCCATATTTTAAGGGGAGCTGCTTATAGCTCCCCTTAATTTTTAAATAGATAATGAATCTAGTTAAGTTTTTTATCAAGATCCATCTTTGATGGCGTTGAGTTCTTCTTCTTTTTGCATCCATTGAAGTATGGAGTCCATCCTATAAAAGATACGACCTGCTGTCCTAAAGTAAGGCAAATTGACTTTGGTTCGCCACAGACGAATTGTCCATGGCGATACACCTAATTCGTTAGCCAGTTCACGTTCAGTAAAAATTTTCATATGCAATACCTCCGGTTAAATATTATTTCTTATTTATATGATATATTATTATGTAAAGGTACTTTTACATAATTGGGGAATTAAAACCCAAATTTATACAAGTCGTTAAAACATTCAAAACTATTATTATTTCTCCAGCGCTCTTCGCGTTCTTGAAACGCTGGGTCAATGTACACAGGTTGGTTTTCGGGGTTACAATTAAACGGTAGACTAATCATTTCTTGTGTTGCCGGGTAATGACGATAGAATCGCCTTATATAATCGTGCCGAGCCCAATGATAGGCTCCGTTTATATCACTAAAAAAACAACAGGCATGTGGAGCTACAAGGAATGACGGATCAGAAACGGCAGCAATTAATTGCTCTGAGCCATTAACGATGCAAAAACCATTTAATCCAGTTACCCCCCAAAAAGAGGGATAACCTACAAGGGGAGAAACATTAGTTTGGTTAACGCATAAATCTCCCTGCGAATTGTTTCGGTCAGCTTCTAGTAACTCTTGATTTTGAACTGCAAAATAACAAGCAGAAGCTGGAATTTTTAGTGGGGAAAGATTAGCCTTATCATCTATAAAAGTGTAGTATGGGTGGTACTGATGTACTATAAACATCAGCAATTGTAATTCTTCGTGCGCGAAAACATTACAACAAACACTTTTGCAAAATGGCAAGGCATGATAAAGTTCTTCCGGTGTTTTGAAAATGGCTGCACCTTGTTCACCGATAAGTGCAAAATTTCGTGACTTTTGTACTTCGATACTCTGATTTGCTTGATTGTACATGATTATACACACCCTTTATTTAGATACTAATGTTTCAAAGGTAACGCATTTTAGACACAATGCTTGAAGTTTTTGGTTGTCATATGATACTTTTTTTAGGTAGCGGGGACGTCCACTGCTTTCTTGATAGCCTTCGCTAAAACCCTTCTCATAGAGAACCTTATGAACCTCAGTAGCTGTGGACGCAAATGGAACACGCAACTCAGAATAATATTTCTCGACAAACCGGAAAGCTTTTTGGTAGTCAAGAAACATTTTGCCGTGCTGGTTATCAATAAAGCCGATATAATCGCGCCCGTTCTGAAAATAATTTTCTTTGTCATTTGCCAACTTGATATCCCCAGAGGCAAATCCCTGCGCTAATGCTTCTAAGTAAGCAATGTGGGGTTCGCAAGTAGTACTGTCAGCTTGATTTTCCAGAATTACGGTACGAATTATATCCTCCCAGCAAGAAAGCATGGTTTCTGCATCTGCCTCGCTTATAGCGCCATAGGTGAGACCAAAACGGACTACAATGTGGGCGGTAGCAATCATAACCCTGTAAATCATGTTCAGGCGTGGGAATTTAATATCTAATGGCTTTATGTAGTTGTCGGTTTGAGTGATAAGATATACTATGTCATTATAGTTATCCTCCAGATAGTGAATATAGGCGCTAAAGTAATGCTGAATTATTGATGGCTGGTTCTGCATTTTTGCGGCTACTGTATTGTTTTGGAACATTCTTAGTTTTTCAGCATCAAAGCTAGTGTTGTCTACTGGAACGGTTAAATATCTTAGACGAGATGACTGTTGGGTGTTTAGGTCGTTTTCGCCAGTAACGACGGCTGCACCGCGAACATCAAATCGTTCTATT
The DNA here is from genome assembly GCF_035561155.1 of Sporomusa sp. Taxonomy (GTDB): domain Bacteria; phylum Bacillota; class Negativicutes; order Sporomusales; family Sporomusaceae; genus Sporomusa. The sequence continues at coordinate 27,702 of NZ_DATMYD010000022.1, forward strand.
TTAGTAGACGCTGCATTAGACTTAGCTTTGGATGCATTATCGCCGAAAACACGGAGTACGTCGGCGAATTTTTTTATTGCATCTGTGTCTTTGCTAGAAAAAATATCATCCAGTAATAATGTCATATCACGACACTCATTGCGCTGTAGTTCAATGGCGCGAGCGGTTGACTGGAAGTTTAGAAACTTTTCCGTGTTAAAGGCTTGAAACAGCTCTTTGCATACAGATGTTTTAAAACTGCCTGTTTTGCCGACAACCATAAGGATAAACTGGACTTCATGACCGGCTGTTTCAAATAATTGAGCGGTGTAGCCGACATGTGCATATAAAAACAGTGGCAAAATGGTTTTAGGCTCTTTGCTTACAGAAAGAAAGTTTAGTCCTTGGCGATAGATAGACAGAATATCGCAGGGCGATACTTCCCACACGTACCTTGTAGAGCAACAATATGGTAAACGTTGTGACAAGTAAACCATTTTGCCGTTTACATTTTCCCAACCAGCATACTCATAAGTTGTTGCATAAGTAAGCGTTCCTAAAGATTCTTCATAAACCAGAGAAGCGTATTCAGAGAAGAATGCATAGGAGTTACTAAAGTTGGCATTCAGCCGAAATTCTGGGTACTTGCTTTTTATTTCTGCCAGCAGTCCTTTGTATTTAATCAAGGGAAGTGACAATGTAGCTTCAGATGTACCATTAAGGATATTAACGGTAACATGTTCTGTTGAGCTGCTAATAGTTTTACGGCAAATCCTATCGGTAACCCTCATAACAAAATTGGCCAGAAATACCTTCTGATCGTTGATAAGAACATATAGGTTGCTGTTGGATTCAACAAATTTATCGCCAAGTACACGAGAATCTGTTGTTTTAGCAGATAGTACTGGCAATGTATTTGCTTTTAAGGCCGGGTCAACAAACGCGACCAGTTGAGCCCCCGTTCGTTTCGAATAAGTTTCGGACGACTCGAACGGGTTTTGGTATTGTTCATCAGTATTCAATTGAAGACAGGTAGTAGGTAGACTATGAGCCTGTGGCTCATAGTCATAAGGATCTGGTACTGGTTGACCCGGTTTGAATGGGTTTTCTGAAAGTAGTGATGCATTCGGTTGAAATGGTTTAGGAAGCTGGTACACAGTTTTTTTCCCCCTTGATTTATGATGAGTTACACGTTAAGCTGGTTGACCGCTATAACAGTAAATAGGGCTTAACCCGTATTGTTGCAAAATTTGGTTTACGATCTGTTTATAGGTATACAGGCTTTGTCCTTGGCGAAACTGTTTGCCGTCAATACCTACTGCATTAATGCAATAATGAGCATGGATGTTCGGTTTATCTGTGTGGATAACAGCTAAGACTTGGTGATTTGAACAGAATAAATGTCCGACTCTGGTTACAATTTCTTTGACTGAGTCTATTGAAACTTTTTCCAGGACGTCGCTATTAAATGATAAAATAATGTGCCAATAGGATAAAAGACTAATGTTGCATTCATACAAAGATGCAGCGAAAGACGCTTGTTCCACGAAATTGTAAGGATCTACACCAAATCCGATAATTAAGTCGGGAGCAGTTTTATCAGGATTGGTGAGATAAGTTTCAAGCTCTTCCAGGGTTCGATTATTGTGGTTAACAAATTTTAAAATTGACATTAGATTCACCTCTTAGTTGGAATTTTTTAACATATTCATATGGTCACGCAAAAGGCGGGCATATTCACTTAGGATTGATTGAATTTCTCGGGTATCTACTTGCCTACTTTCTATTTGCAGAAGTTGTAAGTAAAGCGAGTGCAATACTTTTACCATTTGACGCCCACATAAAGGCGATACAATGATATGCTCTTCGGCTTTATTTAGGAAGTAATCAGTAAGACTGCTGCCGATTGACTCGGCATTTTTCCGATGATAATTTTTTTTTTCAGTTGTGGTACGGAGTACGATTACTGCATCTTTTCTTGAATCACTTTTCATGCCCAATTCACTCCTGTTGTCTAATTTTTACTACGGCATTTTTTGTAGTAAATTTACTTAAATAATACCTAAAAAAACGAATGGCCTATAGAACTTAACCTTAGTCAATTTTGTTATATACAACTGTCCAATTTTGGACATGCAAAACGATTTTTTAAGTCTTTTAAGTGCTTAGCTTTTTTGTAGCAAAATTTAGAACGATATCCTATAAATAATAATACGAGTTGAATTTTAGATAAAAAAAAGCACCACTATAACCTAATAGGTAAAGTGGTGCCAGTGGTTGTAATAGTAGTACTGACGATTATATGATAAATCTATCCCCAAATTCCCCACCATTTTTTAGTACTCCTTACCTATAAAGCATTGGAGAGTACTAATTTTGAGGGGAAAATGGGGAAATAAGATAATTATTTGGCAGCGTCTTGAAAAGCACTTCTATAATATAGGAATTAGCTGTGTTAGCTTGAAGCAATTCATGGAAAAGGTTTCCGGTTTTATTTGTTACCGTTAGAACGGATTAAGCAGTATTTGGCGACAGTAGCCACAGCGTGTATTCGGACTCATTATCTCATGCGGGCTATGCTTGAGAGCAATTTCGTGGTGTTACAAGAGTTACTCTAGTTAACTACTTAAAGCTGACTTACGGCAATATCTGAATTTTTTCCGACGTGAGAAATCAAGCCGCTGCATCAATGATTTCACACTAAATTTGTGGCTAAAAATTCCGAGTACTTTTGTGGCCGAGAAAATACGCTACTTTATTTATAGGGGGAATCAGTATGGAGGGTAGTCAGATTTCAAAGAAAAAGATCGATTTGAGTTGGGATGATATGGTTAGTGAATTTATTGAATATTGTCGTGAACTTGGTCATTTAGTAGAGCGTGAGAAGACAACAGATAAGATAGTAAAAGTTTCTAAAAAAGTAGTAGTAAGAACAAAAGAATTGGATCAAATTAGGAAAAATTTTTCCTTGCGCTTGTTTAGTGACAGTAATAATTTATTTGATGCGCATAATCACTATCGCTTTAATAGTGATCAAAGTGAAAGTAGTCTTAGTCAACTAATTCGCGAAATAGAATTACAAGAAAATACTGACATTGGAAATATTTTCAATTATTTAGATAAAAAGAAGAAATATTTGAAACAATTTTTGGGGTTAGATTATAAACAAAATTGGTTACCAGAACAGGAATTTCAGATTCATCAGCTATTATTAATTCTTTTTAGGTGCGCATTAAAGGGGAAAAAGGGGATTTTAGAAAATATAAGTGAATCATCATTTTGGCGATTTAGGAATGAAGAAGATAATCCTTATAAAGATTCCGTGTTCTTTATCCAGAAAGAGCTTTTAAAAGGTATAAATTTTATTGATGCATTGAATATTGTTCATTTTGTGGAAAATTTCCGGTTTTGTCTTAATTATACAACCAAAGTGATTGTCGATAGTGTACTAAAAGAACTTATTTCTCCTTCGCAGGAAGACATAATTAGTGTCCGAGATGATTTGTTAACTATGATACTGGTATATTTAAAGGAGCTAAATACGGGAAAACAAGTGACATTTGAGGGTTTTGACAACTTGTTTTTGCGTGCCTTTTATAATTTCCGATTATTGGGAATTTCAGACTCGTTAAAGGAACCTCGTTTGGAGATATCACTAGATTACATTAATGATAAAAGCGCTGGAGCTTTAGATAGTTTGAAGAAGAGGCTACGCCTGAATGAGCTTTTACTAACAAAGTATTCAGATATGCAGAAAAAAAGTGATAGCAAAAGTAATACCGTTTGGGTGAAATTTGTTAATAGATTAGAACCGGTAGAAGACTTCATTAAGGAGAATGAAAGATACATCGCTGAATGCTTAGGTAGTGAGGTATATCCCATAGCTGTTCAACGGCATTCTGCGGATTATGTAAAATTAGTACGACTTTTCCTTCTTTATAACATGGCAGATGAACCATATGTAGTTACTGCTCATGAATTATTTTGGATAATCTTTCTCTATGAAGAATGTCAATTTCATGAAAAACCATTAGGTTGCGTGACAAGCATTATCTATAGAATGAAAAAAATTGGAAAGGTAGGTGAGTTTCACCGAGTTGCATTGAGATATGGTTATAATGGCGGTAAAACAAATCGGAAAAATAAAAGGTTTTTAGAGATATTACGTGATTTAAGGGAAGAGGATATATCTCCAGACCTCATGATTAGAGATAAGGCAAATGAATTATACGAAATAATTTGTTTTTTAAATACATTAAACTCCCTGCTCGCACAGGAGTCTGATAAATTGGTGAAAACAAAGCTTGAGATAAAAAAGCAACTATATATATACCTAAGACGAGTCACACCTTTGAAGGACACAGAATCACGTAAATACTTAGATATAACCCAAATAGCTGAAAGTATTATGGGGACAGATAAATTAAGACAGTACTGTAAGTGGAAAGAGATGAAGATGCAAAAGAAACTATTTAAATGCTTACATCCTGATTATCAGGATGCGGATCTGAAGATACATAAAACATGCGAATGAAGATAGATTATGCAAATGAGGCACAAGCAAGGCAACAACTATTTGACGTTTCAAAGCCTTATAGGATGCAGTAAATTTTCAGTTATGTATTTGTCTGATTTCCAATTGATCCCAGGCGTTTCTATGAAGGGATTTTAGAACAACTCGGTTGTGAATCAAAGTTATACCGGGAGATGTCAAATGCAGCATGTTCTCCTAATTCTCCATTATTTACTCAAATATATTATAATAATGAACCTGCAAACTTGTGGATATACTACCGCACGATAATGCGACAAGACTCCAAACTTAAGGGGTTAAACCGAAAGTACGTAGCGACTAGTTGGGATTAATTGATTTGTGCCATGTACTAAGGCAACTGCGTCAAGGGGGCATTTCATCTAACATGCTGGTTTATATTGCCCGGACAAGTGGTTACGGAAAAAAGAAACAGTAGTACTTTTGTAATGGTATATGTAACGGACTTCCCTTTATCCCCAACCATTTTCAATTGCCTATTTATTGTATAGAGGGGGGCACGTTATCTTTGGGGAAAGTGGGGAAGCATAGTGTAAACGAAATTTTGCAGTTGAAGAGAAGTTCGATAGAACCGCAACGGACTTGTCCCACCTTCTCCGCAGTTATCATATTATTGCTGATCGATTTCCCAAGCCGTGGGTCGAGGGTTCGAATCCCTTTGCCCGCTCCAGTAAATTGAGGACCGATTTGCGGACCGTTTACTAAATAATATAGCAAAGTATTGTATAGAGTATATAGATTTTTAAGACTAGGGCAGATTGATAGCATGAGCTTTTATGGAGAAAAAGCATGCTCACAATTACGGTCTACCGAGACCCTGTGACCGGGAAATCTAAACGAAAAAAATAAAGGGTGCTGAAGTAAAAAGCCTTAAAGGTGAATCGGCTTCTCTTAAAATTGGGCAGAAGTGGCTAGAACAAACTGAAATGGCTTTACTGCTGATTCTGATAAAATTACGCTTTGGGAATGGGTATCTAGATGGCTACAGGATTATGCGAGCCTAGAGTTAGGATTAAGTCCTTTGATAAATATGAGAGCTGTCTTCGGCTCTATGTAAAACCAGTTCTAGGTGATGTGCCGCTGGCAAAATTAAAGACAGCTGATATTCGGCGATTAATCCAGTGTTTAATAGCAGAAGGTGAGAGGGAAAGAACTAGCGTAGTAGATGGACAGGAAGTAAAAGAATGCCGAGGATTATCGAGCATAACGGTTAGGAATACTCGACGCTATTTAATCATGGCTTAGATCAGGCAGTTAAAGAAGGGCTTATAATCAGAAATATTTCACGTGATTGTTGATCCGCCAAAGCTTGTTAAACAGGAAATACGAGCACTTACCAAGGAGTAGTCTGCTGAGCTAATTAAGGTGGCAAAACAAGCAAGTGAAATGGCATATATGGCAATTTTATTAGCAATCTCGACTGGAGTCCGGCTAGGAGAACTTTTTGGCTTACGTTGGGATTGTGTGGATTTGGACAAAGGTATCATCTATATAAAACGATCCATTATCACTAGCCATGGAACTAAAGAAGAGTTTCAAGAACCCAAAACAGCGAAATCTCGAAGACAGATACCACTGCCGGAAGAGATGGCAAAAGAGATGCGACAGTATAAAAGATGGCAAGGCCAGCATAAAAACTTATTAGGTGATAAGTGGCAAGAGAATGATCTTGTACTTGCTTCGGCTTGGGGTCGTATGGTAGAAACAAGTTGTTTTTGTTCTAAAACTTTTAAGGTAATATTAGATAAAGCAGGTATTTCGCGAAGTGTATTCGTCATCGTTGCGATGACGGTGTAATCAACATCCTCTAGGGGCTATCGATTACACCCAAGCAGGTTTTACTATATCAAGACATAATTTGTCACCGAGTGAGATTGTGGGCGGTGAGGTAGGACTTAATGATTACATGGCAGGGGGGTATTAGCGACAGAGCTACCCTGCTTTCATTATTAGTGATAGGTAATATTTTGCCAAAAAGCAGGAGATTTGTAACTGTATGCCAAATAGTGAAAAGGGCTTGAAAAGGAGGGCTTCGGCTTGGACATTCAGACATTCGATGGAATGTTGCTCTTAACACAAGATGATTCTCAACGGCTTGAACTAGTAAGGAAGTATCTTTTCCATGGTACGCCCTTTGTATTTAAGGATAAGGAGAGCGAATACTTTGAGTTCAGAAATCGTATTGCCAACCAATTCCAGGTAAGCTTTCAAGAAGTATTTATCGTTGGTTCAGCCAAACTTGGTTTTAGTTGGTATAAGGGAACTGATTTTAACCTTAATTCCGATATTGATGTGGTTATCGTAAACGAAAGCTTATTCGAGCACTACACAAAAAAGATATGTGACTATCAGTATGAGTTGGATAGAGCGAGATACAATATTGATTTTAATGAAAAGAAGCTTTACAATTCTTTTCTGCAATATATGGTAAAGGGCTGGATGAGACCAGATAAACTCCCGATTTCATTCCAAGTTGGTATATTAAAAACAGAATGGTTTGACTTCTTCAATTCGATTTCGTACGGTAGCTCGGAGGTTGGAAACTACGAAGTTAGTGGTGGATTATACCGTAACTATTATTACTTAGAAAAGTACTATAGGTTAGCGGTTGACGCTCATTATAAGACTTTGAAGATGAGAGGTAACTAGCATGGCAAAACAATTGATAGCGACTCCAAGCACAAAAAAGATTTCCGACTTATATTCAAGAATTACAGGTGCTAACCCAACGCTAATACTACAGCCTCCGTTTCAACGGAAGTTTGTATGGAACAGCGAACACAAGGAGCGGTTTATCGAGACAATACTGATGGGATTGCCCATACCAGAGATATATATTGCCCAGACCGGTATAGATGTTGAAAAAATTGAAGCACAGGAAGTCGTAGTAGATGGACAACAGCGATTAAGCACTATTGTTCAATATATTGATGAGCCGGAAGACTCGACGGTATTTGGGAACATTGTTCCTAAGTACAAAGACCTTGGCGACCAAAAGAGAGAATTTATAAATTACAATATCGTCATTCGGGATTTAGGGGATGTAGATAGCGAGACAATTAGAGAGATTTTTAAGCGAATCAACCTAACACAGTATTCACTCAATCAAGTTGAGCTACATAACGCCATTTATGATGGTCAATTCATTTCGACTGCGAAAGCCGTGTTAGAGCATATTGAACACTCAGACCTACCCTTCTTAACGGAATCCAAAATTACTCGTATGGAAGACCTCTATTACTTAATTCTTATAATGGTAACGATAGAGAATGGGGGGTACTTCAATAGGGACAAGGAAATCGAACGGTATATAGTACAATATAATGATAACTACGAGAGAGCCGAAGAAGTAAAAAGTAATATGGTTGCTACATTTGAACTAATAAAAAATCTCAATATACCACTCGACTCAATGTGGTATCGTAGTTCTAACTTCTTTATCCTCTTCGTCGAGATTTACAAGATGATGCATATCAAGAAGCTGGATGTGAACCTCGAAAAAATGAGGGAAAGCTTAGATTGGTTCGAGTCTCAAGTATTCCAGAATAAGGGTCTTGGAAAACAAGAGAACGATTTCAGTAGATATTATTCTTATATGTACGCAGATACGAATAGCCGAGCTTCTAGGGTAGTTAGGGGAGAGCTGTTCCAAAAACACATCATACTACATTAGTATAAAGCAAGAAAGCTAAGAGGAGCACACTATGCTCCTCTCATTTTGTTTACATAGAAAGCATTAGCCGTCTAGCGAGAAATACGGTTGACTTCTTGCAGATAGTTGAGCAACTAAAAAGTAAAAATGTAGGCCTAGTTAGCCTTAAAGAAGCATAGATACAACAACTCCGCAAGGTCAGTTTATGCTAACTGTATTTGGAGCATTGGCACAATTGGAGAGAGATACTATAAAACAACGACAAAAGGAAGGTATCGATATTGCAAAGGCCAAAGGCATAAAATTTGGTAGGTCAAGGATAGAGGTTAATGATAACTTTATGGCAGTATATCGCCAATGGAAAGATGGCAAGGTTCTATTTGAATGGCTCTAGCCAGTAAAGGAAGTTAGCTGAATTATGCCCCAATATAGGGGAACTAGATAAGGGTAGGGTAATTTTTTGTAGACCAAAACGGCTTTTTCTCGTCGTTATGCAAGGCGTAAACATTGACACACTTTGACTAATATAACATATAATTTTGCCTATATATTTTGTAGGGAAAGAAGGTAAGTATGTCGAATGAATAGTTACTTATGTCATTTTTGGAGGGCTATTATATATATGAGTCACAAAATTATAAGCTTATTTAGTGGAGCTGGCGGACTGGACATTGGTTTTGAAGAAGCTGGCTTTGAAATTGCAGTTGCCGTTGAAGCTGACTCGTCATGCTGTGATACATTACGAAGAAACTGTCCTAATTTAATAGTTTTGGAAGGTAATATAGAGGATTTTTCATCTGAACAGATTCTGCAAGCGGCGGGACTTAAGCCTCTTGAAGCGGCATTGGTTATTGGAGGACCTCCGTGTCAGCCATTTAGTTTAGCAGGTAATAGACTTGGTTTAGATGACCCAAGGGGACATCTTTTGAAAGAGTTCATTCGAGTGGTTCGAGAAACATTGCCGATAGGATTTGTTCTTGAAAATGTGCGAGGGCTATTAAATTGGGATAATGGAAGCGCAAAAGAGTTATTGTTGGAAGAGTTATCAAAGCCAATTGAATTTAATGGACAGGTCTACCAGTATAAAGTTGCCGACCCCAAGGTTTTGAATGCAGTTGACTATGGCGTGGCTCAAAAGAGAGAACGAGTTTTTTTTGTTGGGAATAGATTAGGCTTGCCATTTAAATATCCCGAACCTAGCCATGTACCATGTGAGCAAGCAATGTTATTGAATAAGCCCCAACACAAGAATGTCTGGGACGCCATAGGAGCCCTTCCTCACCCAGATGAGCCGTCCGAAACTGCACAAAGGGTTGCCCAGACGATAAAGGGGAGAATCGCTAGTCATGGATATTGATAAAAAAATACAGAACCATCAAGTAACGGCGCACGCACCTACAACTATTGAAAAAATAAAGAAAGTAAGAATTGGTGAAAAACTAAGCACTAAAGAAAAATCTTTTGGGTCAACTTATAGGCGGTTAGACCCTAATAGCCCTTCGCCCACTGTTACTCGTAGCGGATATAGGGACTTTATTCATCCTTACGAAGATAGGATGTTAACGGTTAGAGAACTAGCCTGCCTACAAAGTTTCCCCTTGAACTGGGAATTTGTAGGAGTAAGATTAGACTCATATAGCTCAAAACGAAAGACAACTATGACCCAATTCGGACAGGTAGGGAATGCAGTTCCGCCATTATTGGCAGAGGCGTTGGCTAATGAGATAAAGAAACAATTTTTTGGAGATGAATAAGATGCCTAAAGTTCCGAAAGAAGTAATTTACGAAAGCTATGTTTTAAAATCTACTTTTTTCTACAACAAATTAAATTCTCTCGGTTTTTTTGACTTATTTCAAGATATTAAAAAGATATCTGAAGATAATTCAAGTGCTTTCGGTTGGGAGCAGAGAGGAGAATGGGGAATATCTGAAGAGGCTTGGGAGAAGGTTAATGCTTACGGCTTAGATCCAATTCTGGTTTTTGCGCATCCTAATATTGTTCGTATTCAACCCCAATTTATTCGCTATTATAGGTCGATTATTCTAATGCCACAAAAAGGTTTTCAATACATTTCAGGTATTAGTGGCATTCAAAAACTAGAAGAACCACTTGAGGAGCAGCCTACTAAAAAAAATAAAAAAGAGCGAAAAGCTTTAGGCGAAGAGAAAGTTAACGCCTTGATAAAAACGATAAATGAAGTAATGTCAATATTAGTTAGTCTTAGTACTAAGTTGGACGAAGAAAGTCTAAAGGGTATGATGTTTGCTACGGCTGGAACTACTATTGATGGTTCTTGGCGAAACGCCATTGGGGTTGAAGGCGAAAGGATAATAAAGACACTTATTTTGAAGACCCTATTGGATAATAATGAAGTATTATCCATCATCGATAATAAGGGAAAATCGAAGACAATAGAAGAACTAAGGGCTGAAAATATTGACCCTCTTGAGAGACTTGGGCAAAATACTACCAGAAACAAGAAGTCGGAAAAGAGTATGTCTATTGTAGTAAAGAACGGGGCAATAATAATTTTTTCATCTGAGCCCGATGTTGAGTTACTTAATAAAGAGGGTAGTGTTCTTGGTGCGGTAGAGATAAAAGCTGGGCTTGACCCGGCTGGGGCTTTAGAAAGACTAGGTGCAATGTTTAAATCTTTTGAAGAAACGCTCTCGGAGCATCCCAATGCTCTTACAATATTAGTAGCATCGTGTATAACGGACGAAGTAGAAAGTCGGATAAAAGTGGCTAACTCGGTAAGGCAAACATGGATATTGACAGACATAATTAACAATAAAAAAAATAGCGGAATAAAATTCGGAAATATGATTAGGTCTATTGTCGGACTTATTCCTAGAAGAATGTAATTCATATAAAGTTGTGTATATTCTAATTTTGAAAGCAGGTTAAAAGCCTGCTTTTTTTATTTATGTTTTTATGTAAAAATATGTAAGCGTCAAAGTAACGCCACATAGTTTGCGCCCCTGAGAACTGAGATAATGTTTGTAAGGGGGTATCAATCATGGAAACAAAGGTAAAACAAACACGCCGAAGCTATTGCGCCACAGAAAAAACAGCGTTGCTGGAA
>NZ_DATMYD010000023.1:0-10585 GCF_035561155.1 Sporomusa sp.
TAGGCACGCCGCCAGCGTTCGTCCTGAGCCAGGATCAAACTCTCCAATAAAAACTTTTATTGAAGCCGTTTTATCGGCTCGTTGTAAATCAAAAATTGTTTTTGTTTGTGCTACAAGTAGCACAACGCACATCTGGCATTTATGATGCATTACTTTACATTGTTCAGTTTTCAGGGAACGTTGTTTTGTTGCGGTTTTGTTAACCGGCAGAACATTATAATAGCATTTTCATTTATTTATGTCAACACTATTATTCTTGCCATTTATTACCGCCGCTCATAGCGACTTTTATAGGTTATCATGAACCTGTCATTATGTCAAACGTATTTTTTTAACCAGATAAAAAACGGCGCCCTTCCTTTTGGAAGAGCGCCGCAACAGGCCGACTTTAGCTTGGCCTTACTTGTGTGGTCAGGAATATAGGAAGTGTCATATGTGAAATCTGATCTTGTAGTTCTTCAATACTGTCAATATGGCGGTCTTCATCGGTGAGGATTTCCTCAAGTATCTCACGTGTAGCGAAATCATTGACTTCCCCTGCCAGTTTTATAGCTGCATTATAGGCTTCAATGGCACCCTGCTCTGCGGCATGGTCGTACTCAAGCTGTTTAGGAATGTCACTGCCAATATGTATGTCATTTAACTTAGAAACGATGGGTGTGCCCTCAAGGAACAAGATTCGCGCAATTAATTTTTCGGCATGCTTCATTTCAGAAATAGCCCGATGTTCAAATTGGTTGTGTAATTTTTCATAGCCCCAGTTGGCGCACATTTCTGAATGAACAATGTACTGGTTAATAGCGCTGAGTTCATCAGCAAGAAGTGAATTTAAAGTCTCAATTAATTGGGGATTTCCTTTCATTTGATTAAAACTCCTTCCTGTTACGTATTTTAAGCTCAACCCTATGTCTAAAATACCATTTTTATCCTATTAATGCAATAGAAAATTCTGCAACCTTTCTACTAACAACCAAATCAAACAAAATAAAATACCACTACCAATCGGCAGCGGCAAGGAATAAAAAGTTATTTAAATAGACAACGCACCGGATTATTGGTATGCCATTACTAAAATATTAGAGCTTTATCTAAACCGGTACGTTATCTAGTTAACTTTACAGATTAAAATATATCATGTACTTATGACAAATATATGACAATTTATTCTTTTTTGTCTCTTAAGTCGATAATTCGCTTAGCTTTACCTTCTGACCGGGCGATAGTTCTCGGCTGTACTAATTTTACAGTGGCATCAATTGATAATATTACCCGCAGCTTATGGCGAATCGTATCCTGCAGACCTTCTAATTTACGAAAGTCTTCTAATAAAGTATCATCTGCCAGCTCAACCATAACTTCCATATCATCAAGATAGCCTTTTTTGCGAACAATGATGTTGTAGTGGGGCCCAATTTCCCGGATACCTACTAATACACTCTCAATCTGTGAAGGAAAAACGTTTACCCCGCGGATTTTAAGCATATCATCAGTGCGCCCTTGCACTTTGGTCATACGTACCAGCGTTCTGCCACATTTACAGGGTTCAGGATTAAGACTGGTGATATCACGGGTACGATACCGCAGCAACGGAAATCCTTCCTTAGTCATGGTGGTGATGACCAATTCCCCCAATTCACCGTAAGGTAGGGGCGTGTCGGTCACCGGATCAATAATTTCCGGATAAAAGTGGTCTTCATTAATATGCAAACCTTCCTTGCAATCACATTCTCCAGATACGCCAGGACCGATCAATTCGCTCATACCGTAGTTTTCGACAGCGCTGATGCCCCAGATACGTTCTATCACTTGACGCATCTCTTCGGAACAGCCTTCGGCCCCGAACAAACCTAAACGAACATTAAGGGATCTTGCATCTATACCCATACTATGGGCAGTTTCCGCAAGATAGAGGGAATACGACGGCGTACTTACCAAAATCGTTGTGCCGAAATCCTGCATCATCATAATCTGCCTTTCGGTATTCCCGGTGGATGCAGGTACGATAGTAGCTCCAAGCCGTTCCAGTCCATAATGCAGGCCGAAGGCTCCGGTAAAGAGTCCATACCCAAAAGCCACCTGCGCTACATCATCTTCCCTCGCGCCGGCGGCAACAGCCAGACGGGTCACCATGTCGGCCCATAATTCTATATCCTGTTTGGTATAACCAACCACAGTAGGTTTTCCGGTAGTCCCGGAGGAGGCATGTAAGCGCACAATTTTTTTCAGGGGTGAGCTAAATAAGCCATACGGATAATTGTTTCGAATGTCGTCTTTAGTGGTAAACGGGAGCAAACTAACATCTTTTAAAGAACGAATATGGTTTAGTCCTACTCGTGCATTATCTACCGCTTGGCGGTAAAAAGGAACATTTTCGTAAACTCGCTGTACTACGTGGCGTAGCCTGGTTAGCTGCAGTTCTTCCATCTTGCTTCGTTCCAGGCACTCAGCTTCATTGTCCCATATCATAACCTCTAACCCTTCTCTCAATATATTATTATCTGCCTTCAGTCACAGTCTGCGGTACAGGCTGGGTCAATAAACTTGCTGCGACAAGCACTAAAGCACTGATTGGCAATGTGATAACAAGCGGATCGATATACGTCCAGGGAGCAGTAGCCAGTGTATTTACCCCCATGCACAGAGCAGTAGAACCAAGGCAAGATATATAGGCTAGAGCAATCCATGGATCAGTAAGTCCAAACATGCGTAGTCACCTCCTATAAAAAAATAAACTCCCGTCCCTTAATAATAAGGGACGGGAGTTCTACTTCCCGCGATACCACCCTTGTAGAGTCGTTAAGCTAATCGCTAACCGACTCCTCCTCTGCAGAGTACGGGTAAAACAATGTTTTACCGATACCCCCTTCCTGATAACGGTGGAAGTTCCGACCACACCTACCAAATTCAGAAACTTAGTTAACTGAACTCTTCAGCTAGCGACTCCGAGGTGTACTTCACGATTCAACCCCAGGCCGGGCTCGCACCTGCCGCCGGCTCTCTGCGCTGCAATTGAATGCTACTTCTCCTCTTCACAGTCTTTAGGATAGCTATATATCAATTGTAATCCTTCATTATGTCTTTTGTACTTTTAAAACATTATTGTTACTTTTAGTTTAATATAACAGTACACATGTTTTTTGTCAAGCTTAATTTCCTCAAAATCCCATTGCCAACCCCCTGCTATCTTCTGTTCATTCTGGCTGATTTCTCTGCAGATTCTTCAATACCCAGAAAGTAATCTAAACTATATTTACCAGGCCCAATGAAGGCGGCTCCAAAAAAGCTTAAACCATCTTCCACGGATTGCGAGGCTTTCTGTAAACCCTTACCATCCATCATTTGACTTGTAAAAGCAACTAACATATTGCTAAATAGCAGGAAACAGGCTGGACGGTAGAATAGGCCAATTGCAAACAACAGACCGCCGCCAAACTCGGCAAAACTGGCCATGAATCCCCAGAAACCTGGAGCAGACTCAATACCGAAGGTGCCCATAGTCTTACCAAGCCCAGACCATTTTTCAGGCCCGCCGATAATCTTGGGCCAGCCATGCCACATAAACATACCACCTAACCCCAAACGAAAGAAAAGGAGAGCCAAATCTCGATACCTGGAAAGTGCCTGTGCAAATGACCACAAAAATTGTTTCATTAAATCACGTCCTCTTTAAGTTTCTAACACAAACCAACCCTAATATAAAGTTTACCTCGTTCGTACATAAAATATATTAACATGAACATATTCCCTAAAGCTACCAATAAGTTGACAGGCTTCTGAGACGGGAATATACTTAAATTTGTAAATGTTCTAACAATAGGGGGTAGCTATGAAAACAGTATTTCTTAACGCAGCTAAACTGGACTTTGACAACAAACTAAATTTTTCTCAATTAACAAAACTCACAACTGTCACAAAATACGATGCCAGCAGCGACAAAGAAATTCTAGACAGGGTTAAAGATCAAAACATTGTCATTACCAAGGAGTTACCTGTAGGCAAAGATTTGATTGCGCACTTCCCGCCTTCTGTTAAACTCATTTGTGAGGCCGGTACCGGCTACAACAACATCGATATCGCCGCTGCCAAAGAAAAGAACATTACTGTTTGTAATGTTCCCGGCTATAGTACTGAGGCGGTTGCTCAGCTAGCAATTACTTTTATATTGAGCCTCAGTGCTTCATTAACACGGCAGCAGATTATGCTCAAGCAAAAAAATCACGACAACTTTACCAAACACCTTATGGTATCCCATGCCGAGATCCAGAATAAAACACTTGGCATTATTGGTTCAGGCAGCATCGGGCAGCAGGTAATAAAAATTGCCCTGGCGCTGGGGATGAATATCCTCGTATACAACAGAACGACAAAATCATGGAATGATCCAAACATACAATCTGTTTCTCTCAAAGAATTATTTACCCAGAGTGATTTTATATCCCTTCACTGCCCCCTTACCACTGATACAAAGCATATTATAAACAAGGATAACTTAAACATGATGAAACCATCGGCGTTCATTATAAATACCTCAAGAGGGGCCCTTATCAAAGAAACAGATTTGATCGCAGCTTTACAGGCGGGAAACATTGCTGGCGCCGCCCTGGACGTTCAAGACCCTGAGCCTCCTGAACTGGATAACCCCTTATTTGCGATGGATAACGTAATCCTCACCCCGCATATTGGTTGGAAACCGCTAGAGGCTAGACAGCGGCTTATCAATATGATGGCTGGCAATATCGAAGCCTTTATTCAGGGAAAACCAATTAATGTTGTAAGTTAGCAGAGTGTACCGGGGCCGGTCTAAGGTAATTTAGGCCGGCCCCAATTGCAATTTCCAAATGATCTTATAATACTTTTTATACCGCTTTCGCAGACAAAAATACAATTCTGCGATACAATATATTTGAAGGAAATCATTACCACATCTACCCCAACTTTGGTCATTACTTTGAATTTTTAGGGAGGCCAATGATGACGAAGATAAGTACCGTGAAATTACAAGACCTCATTGATTCGTCTTTTTTACAGGAATTTCAGGATAACTTCGCCTTAAGTGTAGGTGTGGCTAGTTTGATAGAGGATAATCAAGGACAAGCACTAACCTGTCCTAGCTGTTTCTCCACGTTTTGTAAGGAAATTATCCGGACTAGCACTGTTGGGCTAAAACGCTGCCTGGATGCCGACATGCGTGGAGCAGCAGAAGCACTACGAACTGCCAAGCCGGCGGTATACGAATGTCACACAGGCTTAATCGATTTTGCTGCCCCCATTATACTTAACGGCAAAGTACTTGGAACAATATTTGGCGGTCAGGTTTTAACTGAAGCACCAACAGAAGATCGTTGCCGCAGAATGGCTCGGGAACTAGGTGTCGATGCTGACAAATATATAGCTGCCATAAAAGAAATTCCAGTAGTCGCCAAAGAAAAAGTCCAGGCCGCTGCAAAGGTCCTTTTCTCGGTCGCTAACACTTTGTCTAAGAACGCCTATCAAACATTGAAGCTGAAAGAAAATAACCGCGAAATAGTATTGTCCTATAACCGTCTCGAGAATATATTCAACACTATGTCAGATGGCGTCTTAATCATTGATGATAATGGCATCGTCAAACAAGTTAATGTCATCGCTGAAGAGATCTTCGATAGACCCGGTTGTGATCTTCTAAATAAGTCTGTGAAAGAACTTATGGGAAGCGAAGCTCCCTTTATTGAGAATATTTATAAACAACAAACTGCTTACAATGATTTTGAAATTTTTATTGACGCCAGCTTAGGTCGCCTCCACTGTCTATCCTCTGGAAGACCTATCTTCGATGATGAGGGCATGATATCGGGTGGTATCATCATCCTTCGCCCCATGAAAATAGTGCATAATCTAGTTAACCGTCTTAGTGGCGCCCAAGCTACCTTCCAGTTTGGTAATATTATCGGTCAGTGTCCTGCGATACTCAAAACGGTTCAACTGGCCTCTCAAGCCGCAGCAGGAATATCCAACGTGCTCATCGAGGGGGAAAGCGGTACTGGGAAAGAGGTTTTTGCGCAAGCAATCCACAATCAGAGTTCAAGACGCAAAGGACCCTTTGTAGCAGTCAACTGTGGAGCAATCCCCAGAGAGCTGATGATAAGTGAATTGTTTGGCTATACGGAAGGAGCCTTCACCGGGGCCCGGCGAGGGGGAAGACCCGGGAAATTTGAGTTTGCTTCCGGCGGGACGATTTTTCTTGATGAGATTGGAGATACACCGCTCGAACTGCAAGTGGCCTTACTTAGGGTAATACAGGAACGAAAGATAACACGTATGGGGGACAATAAAGTTATTCCTGTCGATTTAAGAATTATCTGCGCCACAAACAAGAATCTGGCACAAGAAGTCGAGAAGGGTAATTTTCGCCAAGACTTATATTACCGTTTAAACGTAATCTCCCTAAAAATTCCGCCGTTACGCGAGCGTCAGGAAGATATCCCATTAATATTCAGATATATGCTAAATACGATGGGACGCGAATGGGGAAGAACCATTAAGAAAGTTGACCCCGAAGTAATTACTTTGCTGCAACAATATCGTTGGCCCGGAAATGTCCGCGAATTACAAAATGTTGTGGAAAGGGTTATTAGTATCGCAGATGAGGATACAATTAAGCCCGAACATTTACCTGAACATATTGTACATCATAAAGAATTACCTATTTCTTATCTTACTTCTTTGGCAAACGAAACGATATGTGCAAGAGAAATGATTAAGCAAAATTTGAATGAAAGGGAGCGTCAGCAGATACTGGATTTTTTGCTCAAGGCAAGCGGCAATATAAGCTATGCTGCTAAGCAGATGGGGATTGCCCGGAGCACTATGTATCGGAAAATGCGCCAATATAATATATCTAATTGATAATAGCAGCCACAATAAAGTAGACTTAGCTTCAGGTGCGGTTTTAACCCAACTAAGATTAAGTCTCCCTTATCCAGGGACTTACCCACTATTAACTCCCACTTATATGCCCGAAAGGGAACAGGAAGCGGGAGTCTAGAGTAGGTTAGTTATCGGATAATGATATTGTTTAAAACAAACTAACAGGAGGCGATACGATGACAGTACAAAGCGACTTAAAAAAAGCCCTTGCTGCTGCTGAGTCTGCCAAAGGCTCTTATGCTACCTTTGCTCAGGCTACTGATGACAATACTGCCAAGCAGATGTTTGAACAAATGTCTTCAGACATGGACCGGCATATCAGCCAGCTGAACAGCCGTCTGGGGGTTGCAGCCCAAAACACATTAAATCAGCAAGAGCAGTAGAACGGGTATAGCAAATAGAAACATGATCACTTCCTATCGATAGGAAGTGTCATGTTTCTATTTGTTTTGCTAATGTTTATTATTGTTTGTATTGAGGTTCCTGATTTTCAACGTACTTCTGTCTGCTCTTTAATGTTTCAACCGCATTATCCAGGGTTGTTGCTAACTGTTCAAATGTTTGTTTTGCTTGTTGGTCCTGAGTCTCCAATGAGAATGTCTTCATTGAGGCTGCTGCGCTTTGTACGGTTGCAATGGCCTGAGTCATTTGTGTACCTACTGTCATTACTTCACCTCCTTTAAAGGATTCTTGCTATCCTTTCGGTTTGCATAATAAAGCTGATAAAAAACCGAAAATGATCGCCGCAGAAATACCGGCGCTGGTAATTTTAAAAATACCTGTCAATACTCCGACAAGGCCGCTTTTTTCTGCCTCCTGAAGGGCTCCCTTTACTAATTGATTGCCAAAGCTGCTGATTGGAACAGAAGCTCCGGCTCCGGCAAATTTAACTAAGTCATCATATAGGCCAAAGCCGCCTAAAACAGCGCCGGTTACTACCAGTGTGACCATAGTATGAGCAGGCGTTAACTTCAGCCCGTCCATCAGGAGCTGGCCAAGCACACAGATAGCTCCGCCAACAATAAATGCCAGAATAAACTTCTCCAACGTAAGCCTCCTATGTTACATTTCTATTGACACTGCATAGGCAATGCAGGGTATGCTTTCCTTTTGCTGGTAAGACATCGGTGAGAGTAAAGCACCGGTAGCTATCACTAGAATCCGGTTCAGTTCGCCGCGGCGCATCCTGTTTAAAAGATGGCCGAAGGTTGTTGTTGCAGCACAGGCACAACCACTGCCGCCGGCGAGAACCGGCTGGTCTTCTTTATACATTAAAATCCCGCAGTCAGTTAATTTTTCAACCGGGATGGCAAGGCCATGTTTTGTCAGCAAATCACCGGCAATTCGGTGACCTACCCTGCCCAAGTCTCCAGTTGCAATGAGGTCATAGTGTGCCGGGGTTATGTTCATATCCCGAAAATGAGCCTCGATTGTATCCACTGCAGCCGGAGCCATGGCGGCCCCCATGTTAAATGGGTCGGATAGCCCCATATCAATGACACGTCCAATCGTAGCAGCTGCAACACGCGGGCCTTTACCCTGCCTGGCAACAACTGCAGCGCCTGCGCCTGTAACAGTCCACTGGGCAGTGGGAGGTTTCTGGGCACCATATTCAGTAGGGTATCGATACTGTTTTTCACAGGCTGCGTTATGACTGGACGTGCCAATAAGTGCGTTTTGTGCAAAACCACTATCGATCATAAGAGCGGCTAAAGAAAGACCTTCCATTGAACTGGAGCAGGCCCCATAGATACCAAGGTAGGGAACGGCAAGGGTACGGGCAGTAAAGCTGCTGGGCATAATCTGGTTAATCAGATCACCGCTGAGGAAAAACTGGATATCCTCTTTTTTGAGACCGGCTTTTTTAATCGCAGTCTCACAAGCTTGTTCCAAAAATTTTTTTTCTGCTTGCTCATAACTGTCCTGTCCAAGCCAGATATCACCGTGCAGCAGGTCGAAATCGTCCGCTAAATTACCCTGGGCTTCAAAAGGCCCGCCGATAGCGGCTGAGCCAATGATTACCGGTTTAGTGTTAAAAACCCATGTTTGATGACCTTGCAGCATTCACATTCCACCTAACGAAGTGATGAGTACCTTGATAATTGCGACAATGAAAGCGGAAAAGACGCCAAAAACAATAACCGGTCCGGCGATTTTAAACATATTGCCGCCGACACCTAATACTAGCCCCTCGCTTTTGTGGTCAAGGGCCGCAGACGCGATCGTATTGGCAAAGCCGGTAACCGGAACGGCACTGCCGGCACCTGCCCATTGAGCAATGTGATCATAGAAGCCAAGACTTGTAAGTATTACAGAAATCAAAATCAGAACTGCAACCGTTGGGTCACCGGCTGTCTTTTCATCAAAGTTAAAATAGGTTATAAAGAACCACTGTATTCCCTGACCGATCGTACAGATAATGCCGCCTGCGACAAATGCCCGGAGGCAGTTTGCCAGTATGGGACGCTGCGGTTCCCTGGCCCGGGCAAAGTCCTGATATTGCTGCTGTATAGGGGTTAGATTCTTTCTTTTACTACTTGACAATATAATCCACCTTCTAACGCAATAAATAGGGCTTCAATTTTTCCATAAGTTGTTCTAGCTTGCCGGCATGCTTTGAATACATTTTCTTAGCTGCTTTATTTTGTGTTTCCAACGCGAAGGTCGTGAGGTCAGCCTGAATTTTTTCGAAATTTGCATACAGCATTTCCTTGACCTTAGGCTGGGGGAGTTGGACAGAATCGTCAAACAGATCCAGGTATAAGTCGCCGGAGGAGTCAACCTGTCCGATAAACACATTGTCTAGTGATACTCCCCGTGTCTCCAATTGGATACCAAGCCACTCTGTGTTAAATCCTAAAGAAAATAGGGGTTCATTTAAAATGGTACCATCAAGGACAACTGTCTGCGGTTCAGCCAATGGGGCCACTTTTATCCCTAAATCAGTTGCCGATACAGGCTTTTTATTCGATTTCATAAATACATTGATATCACCGGTATCTTCCATCACCGCAAATTCTACATCTGCCAGATTAAATGCATTTTTAGAACGGAGCTCCCGCAGCAACTGTTCTCCGGTTAACCTGGTCTGCAGCAGATTATCTTCCAATATTTTTCCGTGTTTAATTAACACGGTCTCCTTCCCATTGATAAGATCATGAAGCCACTTGCTTTTTAAAGACAAATACTCCAAGGCGATAGGAAAGAGTACCCAAACACCGAGCGAAATAAAGCCAAAGGCAAGGTTTTGAATTAAGTTTAAAGATATTAATGCGGCAATTACTGCAATTACGATATAGCTTACAAACCTAAAAGGTGTCATACGGACGATATTCCGTTTGCCCATGATTCTGGTTAAGAGCAGTAACAGAAAGAATACTGAAATTGAGCTAAATAGAACCTGTAGCCATGCCTGCATGTTTGCTATCTCCTGACTAGTACTAATTCCCTTTATATTGTGGCTCCTGATATTCTAAGGCCTGAATTCTTTTCTCAAGATCATTGATAATTATTCCTATAGCGTCCACCGCTTCATGATAAATAAACATCGTTTCTTCATCACTTGCCTGGAGTGCATATAACCTTAATGTACCCTGACTACCTTTTAAACTAGCTAATGTTTGTTTGACCTGAGAAGCAACTGTCATGGCATTACCTCCATTTACCAATGTATTATTAC
>NZ_DATMYD010000024.1:0-31025 GCF_035561155.1 Sporomusa sp.
ATGACAAGGTTGATAGGCCAGATGTGTAAGTGGCGCAATCCACTCAGCTGACTGGTACTAATAGGCCGAGGACTTGACTTAAGCAGCGAACCGAGTTGTCGCGAGCCGATAGGCGAAACGAGAACTTGAGTGAGTCGCTTATGCAGAGTGGAACGATGCGTTTCATTAATGTATCTTTTAGCTCTGAATCAGCGACCAGTTCGCAAACATTGATATCTAATATGCGCAATGCTTTTCTTCTGTGAAGTTTTTAGGGAATATACTCTTTTGAGATGTTCACCTAATTAAACATTCCTCGATAGCTCAGTTGGTAGAGCAATCGGCTGTTAACCGATCGGTCGTAGGTTCGAGTCCTACTCGAGGAGCCAATTTAACTCAATATAAGGCTCAGACAGTTCAGAGTATTCCATATGCTAGGCGGAAGGAGGACGTGACCGTAGTCGTACTGGGAAGTACGTCGGAGGGAACGCCCGGACTGACAACAACACAGATGGGATGCTATCAACTGTCGTAACTTGGCTGTTGACCGATCGGTCGCTAGTTCGAGTCCTACTCGATGAGCCATATCCAGTGACGATAGCTGTGGGGTTCCACCTGTTCCCATACCGAACACAGTAGTTAAGCCCACAAACGCCGAAGGTACTTGGCTGGAAACCGCCTGGGAGATTAGGAAGTTGCTGGTTAGATGAAAACACTTGTAAGTAAACAGGTGTTTTTTGTTTGAAAAGATTTAAGGTTTGTCAAAAACATGAGGATATACACTATACACTATAACTAGCCACGGAGGCTATTATTCCTATTGGAGAGGAATAATAGCCTCCGTGGTTTTTTGTTTTTTAGATCGGCTTAGGAACCGAGTTAATAATTTTGCATTTTGTAACTAAATTTGCAGATTTAATTTTTAAAATTTACTATATTTAAATGCAATGGAAATTGTCATTGTAACAGCCGGCAAATTACTTGACCAAGGAAATTTTAGTTTCACTGGCAGATTGCCACAACTGCGACCAAGATACAAATTGCAGACTCTGTTAGTTACCCTAATATCAATTAACTAACTATATGTGTGGCTAAATAATTAAATTGCGCTGGTAACAAAAGAATATAGAATTTGGGGGAGATAGAAAAATGGGAAATGATGCAATGACTGCAGAAGAAAGACTTGTTGCTACAATTAATCTTCAACCAGTGGATCGGGTCGTTTGCGCGCCGATTATTGAGCAAAACGCGGGGCAACATGTTGGCATAACTAACAAAGAGTTCATGTGGAACTGGGAGACCGCGCAAACCGCCATACACAAACTGTGGGAAGACTACCCGGTATGGGACTGCAACGCGTATCTGCTGCATGGACGTATTGGACCAGTTGCCACCAAGTGTGGTCCAGGGCGGTTTAAAATGCCTGGTAAAGAGCTGGAAGATAATGCTCAGTACCAAATCCATGAATTTGAAACAATGACTCGCGATGATTACTTCATCATCAAAGACAAAGGCTGGACGGAATTCCGGCTGACTTTCCTGGAACGAGCCCACCAGGTAAGCCGAGTGGAAGTGCTTGAAGGGCAACAGGAAATGGTTAGACTGCGGCAGGATGAAATAAATCGTAGTCTTGCCCGCGGGCAAAGTTTGACCTGGGGAGCCATCATGGGTACAATTCCTTTTGATGCGCTATCTATCGTTCGCTCCATGGAACGGTTCTATAAGGATATGTATCAAATTGGTGATCAAATAGAAGAATTAATGTGGATTGTCAATGACGCAATTATTGCCGGTAGCGAGGCTGCTGCTAAAACTACCGGCATTAACCGTGTGTTTGTTGGTGGGGTAAGGGGCGCTGGTCAGTTTATTAGCAAGAAGAATTTTGAACGATTTGTCTGGCCGTACTTAAAAGTGATGGTTGAGCAGTTGGCAGCAAAGGAGATTGTACCTATTCTGCACTTTGATGCTGATTGGACTAAAAACTTAGAATATTTCCTAGATCTTCCCAAGGCGAAATTTGTACTCGAATTAGATAGCGCAACCGATATTTTTAAGGCACATGAAATACTGAAAGGCCATTGTTCTATCAAGGGGGATGTAAGTCCGGCACTGTTTACTGTAGCTTCACCTAGTGAATTAGAGGAATATGCCAAAAAATTAATTACTACTTTTCGTAACGGTGAAGGGTTAATGTACTCGTCTGGCTGTAACATGCCAATGAATGCGCGCCACGAAAACGTAAAAGCCTTCTTTGATGCTGTTGAAAAATATGGCCGGTATAATTAATTGATTTCAGGCAAAGCAGTTTCGCAGGTAGGTGAGACTATTTGCTCTATGTCGTCAAAATGAAAATAAACAGGATTTATGTTATTTGCTATCGAATTATGTAGAAAATACAAAAAACTACTAAGGCAGTTACCCATCCATACTGCCACATAGTGAGAGCGGAAGACATGTGGTGGCATCGATTAAATTAATTGAAGATTTAAAAAAGAAGTATGTATCGAAGAACAAGATTTAGCAAGGGAGGGATTAATAATATTGGCTTGTTTTTTACAGCCACTGGTTAGCAATGATTGTGTCAAGACCTACGGCAGGGCGTTGGGTAGATAAATACGGTGCTGATAGAATCGTAACAACTGGAATTTGTCTTGCAGGTACGAGTATGCTAATACTAGCATACTCTGCCGGGATTGCTTATTTCATAGTTGCCGGGTTAATTTACGGAACAGGCATTGGTTTTTGCATGCCTACTATGCAGGCACTATCAGTACGAGAAGTGGTCGCAAAGACGAGGGGCTGCTACTGCAACGTTCTTTACTGGTTTTGACCTGGGAATTGGAGGCGGCACTGTTATTTGGGGTTTTGTTGCTGCTGGAGTAGGCTACCAAGCAATTTGCCTATTTTGTATTATTCCTATAATTATATCCTATATAGTTTATCGGCAATTTCTTTATAATCCCCAAAAACTAAGCTGCAATTCACAAATATAACAATATTATCTTGGGCATACAGCAGTATCGCCAAACCATGGCTAGAGAAATAATATCACTCTTATCACTGGATAATCTGAAACCGGCTAACAAAAATTACCCAAGGCATTCAAGTGAAGTATAAGAAATTAATGCCGCTGCCAAAATTCTGATTGATTTTCATTTGGATCAATCATTAGCTTAAACGGTACAGAAGTGTCGAAAGGATAGGGAGGGAATATTTATTATGCAAACTAATCAAATACAGGATTTCAATTCGCCTTGGATCTGTGCGCAAAATCATGTTTGGGAATCAGTTCTGCATTTAGGACAAAAACATTTATATAAAAAAGGCAGTCTTATTCTTGGTAATGGTCAGCCTGTAAATCATTTGTACTATTTACATGTTGGTCAAATCAAATTTTCCAAGCTAAACTCGGAAGGCGACGAAAAAATTATCTGGTATTTAGATAAAAAGAACCTTTTTGGTGCAGCTCCCTTCTTTGATCGAAGGCCAATCAAAAATATGTGTAATGCTCTTATTGCTATAGAAGATTGTGAAATCTATACTTTTTCCCGTACCTGCTTTAACAATGAAATACTTGTGAACTACCCTGAACTGGTGGCAAACCTGATTCAAAGTATGGCCTACAAAATCTTTCTTGGGGTGAACCGCGGCGGTGATCTGGAGGCGTTGCCCAGGCGGGTATGTAAGGTGCTACATTATATATTGGAACGGGAAAGTGACAGCCTGGTTAGCGGCAACAGAGGATGTTCAAAAGGGATTTCCCAGCAAGAACTGGCTTTTATTCTTGGGGTACACAGGGTGACTTTGACTAACGTCATTAGCCAGCTCAAACGTGAAGGGATCATAGGGCATATCAGCAAACGTCGGCTGTTAATAAATGACGTAGAGCGATTGTTGAGATATACTCAGCAATAAAAAAATTAGTAGCCAAACCGTACCTCTTTGATGTCAAAAAAACTGACTGATGCAGTCAGTTTTTTTTTTGTTGATTGAGTTTTCTTTATTATTTGAATTAAAGTTTTACATTTTGTAATTAATGTTGCAGATTTTATTTTTAGATTTTACTATTCTATAGGCAAGTAGGCTTGAGTGATGTAGTGAGATAGAGAAAAAACTAAAATTGAGGCGCACTAGGTAGATTTGCAAAATAATGCGTGATTCAATAGGCGGTCGATCTCCATAAAACTCTTGCACTAGGATGACAGATGGGAGGGTTTAATACTTGTAAAATTTGTATCACTGGTTATGAATTTTTAATGTAAGAAATATCGGAATAAAGTCCCAAGCTGTGGAAAGAGGTGTGTTTACATGATAGATGTTCAGGACAATAAATCGGTAACCCGCACGGTTTGCAAGGAGGTTGGGGGACTGGCCCGGGAAGTGAGTGCAGATATATGTATTGTTGGTGCGGGCCTTGCCGGCGTCTCTGCTGCTTTGGAGGCTGCACGCCTTGGTCGTAAAGTGATTCTGGTTGATGGGTTGCCGACCCTGGGTGGTCAGGCAGTAAATTCACGTATCGGACTTTTATGCGGTCTGTTTGCTAATTATCCCAATACTAGCCAATTCACCCATGGGATTGCCGACGATATACTGCGTGATCTTGATGCAGAGGGCGCGCTTCATTATCTTCGCGGCGGGTTAGGATCAGTTATTTATGATGACCTGGCGTTGGCGCGTTGGATTGAAAAAGCAGTGCGTGCTGCGGGGATTACCGTAATTCTTGGCGGTATTTTACGGGATGTTACACGGGCAGGCCGACGCATCTGTTCCGTAGATGTTGCTACTCGATATGGCGATGTGCGTATTAAAGCCACCGGGTTTATCGATGCTTCCGGTGATGCTGCACTCGTCTGGCAGGCAGGCCTTCCCTGCCGTGAGCCGTCAAATGGTTCTATTTATGGCTCTCATATGATCGTGATTGACGGAATCGATGTTGCACAGCAACCGGCAAGGGAAGAATTTGTTGCAAGGCAAAAGGCGAAAGCCAAGGAGTATGGGTTGGAACGTACCGATGGTCTGGTATTCGTTTTCCCTGAAAAAGAAATGGCTTTTATCAACATGACACATGTGGAGACGCCGTTGGAACCGTTAGCAGCTACGGCCAAAGATCTGGCTGGCAAGGAGCAGGCAGATGCCGTATTTAAATTTCTAAAAGAAGAATATCCGCTTGCTTTCGGTAAGGCGCGCATTCGTGCGTATGGTTTACTTGGGATTCGCCAGACGCGATGGATGGTAGGACGTCAGCAACTAACAGCAGATGATGTGCGCGCAGGCACACGTTTTGCTGATGCAATTGCCCGTACAGCATGGCCGATGGAATTGCATGCCAAGTCGGAGGGTTTCTCGTGGCAGATATTTCCTGAAGATCACGTACATTTTATTCCTTTTGGCAGTCTAACGCCTCCAGATGTAGATAATTTAGTGGCTGCTGGCCGCTGTATTGATGCTGATGTGGACGCACTATCAAGCGTACGCGTACTTGGCCCGTGTATTGCTACAGGGGCGGCAGCTGCGCATACCTTGGATCTTGCTGGTGAGGGCAGTGTGCATGATATTGACATTGCTGCCTTGCAAGGACGAGTAAGGGACAATCTGATATGAACAAATCTGCTGGGTACATAGTCAAAACAATAGTAACAGGTATAACAAAGTGAGAGGGTGATTAATTTGAATGATAATCAACAAAACATAGTAGCTAAGGTAGCTGTGTTATCGGTAGCAGCTATGCTATATACCAATAATATGGCTGGTCCGGCATTAGGGGCAATAAAGCAGGCATTTCCCAACGTTAGTTCAGTAACCATTCAACAAATTGTTTCTATTCCGGCAATAATGATGATATTCGGCTCATTAGTAACAGCACAGCTCCAACGCATCATGCCCAAAAAGAAAATATTATATATAGGGATATTAATACAAATAGTTGCAGGTATAACCCCCTCATTTTATGGCGATATGACTTTTATCTTGATAGTACGGACTATTTTCGGTTTAGGTTTTGGTATGACATTTCCTCTGGCTTCATCTCTGATAGCCGATTTATTTGATGGAAAAGAGCGAGATACCCTGATGGGGTATAAGAGTTCCGTCGGAGCTGCCGCCGGAGTGATTTTTCAGATGCTGGGCGGATATTTAGCTGCTATTGACTGGCGGTATAATTTCTTAGGCTTACTTATTCTTGTCCCCATTTTTTTACTGGTAATGTTCAGAATGCCTGAGCCGGAAAAGCGACCGCCAGTAAAAGGAACAGGCGCTAATTTTGGGGGGCTAACTCCTAAGACATGGTTGATATATATTTTTAATATTGTATTTAACATATTGCAGTTTTCATTTGTAACTAACGCCGCTATCGTTATGGCCGCAACCAAGGTTGGTGGTCCAGCTCAGGCGGGCGTGGTGCTTACGACATTCACTGGCGGCGCGTTTGTTGCAGGTATTCTATATTCACGGGTATTGGGGTTATTCAAGGCATATACTCTGGCTCTTTCTACCGGCGTGTTAGGTATTGCGTTCACGGTACTTGTCAATGCCGACAGTTACCCTTTGTATGTAGTAGGATCTGCTATATTTGGACTGGGATTTGGGCTGTATAACCCTGAGATTACCATAAGAACAATTAAGAGTGCTCATAAGTCAGCTGCTACGCTTGCGATGTCTTTCTTTGTCGCGTCTATGGGCGTTGGTAAATTTGGCGCTCCCTTTTTGGTCTACGCCTCGCAAGTTCTAGGATTCCAGGGTCCGAAAGCTACCTGGATGGTAGTTGCGCCCACCTTCTTTGTTGTTTGCGTGCTGCTAATCCTGAGAAATGTCTTTACGAAATCTAAGAATGTGGCTGACAGCACAGCAGTTTAGGGCTATGCTAACTCCATAGGACAACTCTGCGAATGCAATCGAAAGGGGGACCAACAAAATGAGATTAACTGATGACGAAAAAGCCATGCTGGAAGGGAAAGAGGGACTTGCCAGAAAAAAGGCCATGAATCTGCTTGTTCGGTACGGTGAGGCTCTGGGAGCTGAGCGGCTGGTTGATACCAATAATGTTGGCGGCTACATGGTTGCTAAAAAACAGCATATGAAGGAATTTGGCAGCCTGGATGCTTTATTTTCTGAATTTAATTTAGACAGTTCTGAAGTTGTTGAGTTTGCCAAAGATAAGGTCAAGGTTTTCAGTTGCCAGTTTGAAACAACAACGGACCCGGAATTTTGGGAACTACAAGGCAAAACTCATGAGGATTATCAGCTTATGATGGCCAATGAAGAATATCTTGCCCGTGGCGGCGTGGCGCTTATGTGTACCTGCACTCCCTACCTTGTTGGCAATGTGCCGATAAAAGGAGAGCATTGTGCCTGGATGGAATCTTCAGCCGTTGTATATATTAACTCAGTGCTAGGAGCCCGTACTAATGCAGAAGGTAATTCCAGCGCTACAGCGGCCATGCTAACCGGTAAGATTCCGTACTGGGGTTTCCATATTGACGAGAACCGTCTGGGCACTCACCTGATTGATGTTGAATGTACTGTGGAGAATCAGATGGAGTGGGGGTTATTAGGTTATTATGCCGGCAGAATGGTTAAAGAGCGCGTGCCAGTCATTAATGGTATCAAAAAGTTGCCTAATCTCATTAAACTGAAACAACTTGGAGCAGCTGCTGCATCGTCAGGTGGTGTGGAAATGTATCATATTCCTGGAATAACGGCAGAAGCGCGTACGGTAGAAGAAGCTTTCGGCAAAAAGCAGCCTGTTGAAAAGCTAAGATTTGGGAAAGCGGAAAGAAATTGGGCCTATGAGGCCTTAAATGCCACAGGCAAAGATACTAATGTCGATTTTGTTATGTTTGGTTGTCCCCATGCTTCTATTGAAGAGATATGGGAGATATGCAAGCTGTTAGAGGGTAAACGCATCCATGAGAATACTGCTCTATGGATCTTTACGCCGCGAGGGTTGCGCGAGATAGCCGACCGAAACGGCTTTTCAAAAATAATTCAGGATGCTGGCGGCGTTTTAATGAGTGACACTTGCCCGGCCCTGGGGCAGTTGATGCCCAAGGGAGCCAAAGTAATGGCCACAAATTCCGGCAAACAAGCGCATTACCTGCCTTCAGTCATGGGCGTTCAGGCCTGGTACGGAACAACTGGGGAGTGTATTGATGCTGCCATAACCGGTCAATGGAGAGGTGGTCTGAAATGAAAAAAATCGTACTGCATGGCAGAAAAGTGGTAGGAGGGTGCGTAGAAGGGGAGGCTCTTGTTACCAAGGAGATGATTTCAGGCTGGGGCGGAATCAATCCGGCAGAAGGTACGATTATTGATGTACGGCATGAACTGCACGGACAGAGCTTCAAAGGAAAAATACTGGTATTTCCAGGCGCCAAGGGATCATCAGGTTGGTCTAGTTTTTTTCACTATACCAGACGCAATGGTAATGCACCAATAGGTCTGATCTTCAATGTGATGAATACCAAGGTTGCCTTAGGTTCAGTGGTGATTCATTCGCCTGCAGTCACCGAGTTTGATCTGGATCCGCTGGAGATTATTGAAACTAGTGATTGGGTTAAGATTGATGCGGATAACGGAATTGTTGAAGTAACAAAAAGATAGTTCAACTCGTGTCGCAAAAGCCCCTATGGTAATCAATTTGATCCAACCATAGGGGTTTTTGTATGTCTTATCAAGCTATCAATTTAGCCGGAAAAATCAATTAATTAATTATATAATATTTCTGAATTTGTAAATAACGTTGCAGATTTTGGTTTGCCTATTTGTTATGATTTAGACAAATTATGTAGCACAAATAACAAGGGGGGTATTAAATGCCTGAGGAGACTATCCAAAAACCACAAAGGATGGATGTTGTCGAACTCTTGCAAAAGCCATCGCGCAAATTTGCTTTTAATCTACTATTTTGGACATTCTTTATTGTTACTTTAGATGGATTCGATTTTGCCGCGATTTCGTTTGCAGCTCCTGATTTGATGAAGGAATGGCATCTATCTCCTAAAGCGTTTGGTGTAATTTTTTCGGCCGGTACCATTGGGATGATGCTGGGTGCGCCTCTTTTTGGTTATGTTGGCGATAAAATCGGCCGGAAAAAATCTCTGTTTATTAGTACTATGTGTGTGGGGGTTACTACAGGAGCCACAATTTTGGCAAACTCCTTAGATATTTTATTAATTTTGCGGTTTGTTAACGGTATTGCTATTGGTGGTGTGTTACCGGGATCTATCGTACTGGTTAGTGAGTATGCGCCCAAAGGCTCGGGAGTCAAGTGGGTGAGCGGAATGTTTACTGGTTATTCTGTCGGTGGTATCGCTGGCGCCTTGTTAGCATCTTGGCTATTGCCGCTTTATGGCTGGCAGTCAATATTCGTGGTGGGCGGCCTTCTGCCAATCGTGGCTGGGGGACTGGGATACCTAATGTTGCCTGAATCCATCAGATTTCTTGCGCTAAAACCGGAGAATCGCAGCGAGATTATTAAAATAGCCGCTAAACTGCAACCTGGCCTGCAGATTGATCCGAATGCCGAGTTTGTCATGTTGGACGAAAAGAAAGACAAAAAACAGCAAGGAAAATATTCAATAAAATTGCTCTTTGCAGGTGTTCTGGTCTTAATTACGCCGCTGATTTGGTCTTTCTATATAATAAATTCGGTTGCTCTCTACTTCCTGAAAGCTTGGTTCCCGGTTTTATTTGTCAGTGGGGGTCTTACGCCATCGCAAGCAGCACTGGCAACAGCCTGGTTTTCAACAGGCGGAATGATTGGAGGCTTGTCTGTAGGATGGGTTATGGACAGATATGGCATGGTGCTTGGTACCATTTATCCGCTACTCGGCGCTATTGTTACCGCCTTCCTCGGTTTTTCGTCCGGAATCGGCATGATGGTTATGGTGTTTTTATGCGGGCTAACTGTTGTTGGTACACAGTATATTCTGACCGCATGTACACCATTGTTTTATCCGACTGAATATCGTACCCAGGCAGATGGAGCAGCGCTGGGAATCGGAAAAATCGGCGCAGTTCTCGGCCCGGCACTGGGGGGCTTGTTGGTAGCATTGCAGTTGCCAACACAAACAGTCTTTTTCGTAGTAGCTGTCCCAGTTGTCTTTGGTGCAATTCTTTGTTTCTTTCTCACCCGCATGTACAAACGCCATTATACAGTCGCTGAAGAGTCAGAAAATGGTGTAGTACATTAGCTAGTCGAAATATGTAGTGCTCGATTTCTAGTAAAAGTTGAGGTGCAAAGAATGACAACAGAAGTATTAACAACATCAATACAATCCGGGTCAGAGATTATCGACAAGTTTGTCGAACTATCCCCCTATTTACCTGGAATCATTGTAGGGAAGATAAGTGTTATGGTAATCAAGGGCAGAACTATTGTTGGTTCAATAACTGGGCTAACTCAGAACCAATCTGCGAGTCATGTCGGTACGCCTGTCAAGGGACAGATTAGCATTGAGCGTTTAGAGACTGGTCGGCGGGTAATAAAAGTAGTGCCACAGGACAAATCTCCGTATGGAGTACCTTATGTGGCTTGTGCGCTGCCGATTAAAGATGGTGACAAAGTGATCGGCTGTGTGACTACAGCCCAACTGCTTGATAAACAGCATGAAATTATGGCAGTGGCTACAAACCTGGCATCATCTGCCCAAGAGTTTACGGCAGGTATGGAAGAAATGGCAGCAGGCGCACAAACGGTTGCTAATACGAGCAATGACCTGGAACTTTTAAGTCAGGAATTGGCCAGGGTAAGTAATCAAACCGATGAGATTGTAAGTTTTATTAAAAATATAGCCGACCAAACCAATTTGCTGGGACTTAATGCCGCTATTGAAGCTGCCCGGGTTGGAGATTTAGGCCGAGGTTTTGGCGTGGTAGCAGAAGAAGTTCGCAAATTAGCCACAGCAAGTGCTACTTCTGTAAAAGAAATAACTGTAGCACTACATAACATTCGGGCTTCAATCAGTAAACTGGCAGATAAAAGTAACATGCTTGACACTATTGTCGGGAGTCAGACGACGTCCATTCATGAAATGGCTCAGGCCAGTCAAACACTGGCAGTTCTAGCTGCTCAGCTTAGTGAAGTAGCCAGCAACATGTACAGTGAATAACAAGAAGGCTTCCAGGTATGAGAGTAATGCATCTGGCAAGAGCGCCAAAAGACAATAAGGAGGTGATCTCCCAAAGGTTCCCCAAGGGTGATCTTCTGGAAGGCAAGCTGTTATACAGATCAGTAAAGAAAAATCATAACCGTGATGTCCCCATGTATTCCTGTAAAAATAAAAAATGGAGGAATTGCTAATGAAGAAAAATCTTGTAGGTCTCCTTGCACTTATGTTTGTTCTGAGCATAACTGGTACTGCGCTGGCTGCACCGGATAATCCCTTCGGTGATGTGCCCGCAAAACATTGGGCGTATGATGCAGTAAGCAAGTTGGTTAAAGCCGGCATTATTGACGGCTATGGAGATAAAACATTCCGAGGCGATAAAACTCTTACACGTTATGAAATGGCGCATATGGTTGCACGGGCTATGTGGAATGCCGATAAAGCCGATGCCGAGAACAAAGCGGTGATCGAAAAACTGTCAAAAGAGTATGCAAGTGAACTGGAGAATCTTGGCGTGCGCCTTAGCAAGCTAGAAAAAAAGGTAGGCAGTATTGCAATTAGCGGTGACGCCCGAGTGCGATGGATTGACGATGGTAGCGGCAACACAAAGTTTGCAGAGCGCTTCCGTATCAATATGAATGCTGACATTAATGCTGACACTAGCTTTTATGGTCGTATCGTAGCTCTCAATCACAGTGAGATGGGTACATATAAAACCAGTAACGATGCTGACCGGATGAATGTGGCTGACGCTGCCTTCACCACCAAGAACTTTTACGGTACTACCGTTACCGTTGGCCGTTTCAGCCAGCAAATGGACCCAGGTGGTTACTGGATGAATACTACCGGCGGTGTTGATGGTATTAAAGTTACGGCTGGTAACAAGCTCAAAGTGACTGCCGGTTTTGCTAACTTCGGTCCCTATTCTGCCATGCAAAAAGGCATTACGGTTGCTGACCCCATTACTGGCGTCGCCGAGATTAAAGACGCTTTCTTTGTCCAAGGCATTTACCCGGTGAGTAAGGCTACTACTGTTGGTGGCTGGTGGTTTAAGGAACAAACCGGTGATGACAGCAAATTTGATGTGAAATCGGTACATGTTACCGCTAAGTTATCGCCTGATTTCACATTGGCTACTGGATATGGCAAAAACTACATTGAAACTAACAGCAAAAAGCCGACTTTCCAACAAACTCGCCTGACCTACGGTGCTGTGAGCCCTGCAAAACCTGGTACCTGGAGTTTGGCAGCCGAGTTCCGCAAGTTCGAACCTGGTGTCAATAACAGTATTTATACTACTTCTATGGTTGGGTCTGTGAGCGATGCTAAAGGCTGGGCAGTCATTGGCAGTACAGCAGTAGCTAAGAATACCACCTTTACTGCCTTCTATGGATTTAATGCCCAAAAAGTATCCACCAATGCTGACATTGCTAATTATACCCGTTGCCAAATTGACTATTTATTCTAGACTTGCTTAGTTAGCAAAGGAGGCCGCTTATTATTATGAGACGACCTCATGACGATAAAGGGCTAACATACTCAACTCTCTGGCGTGCTCCAGAAATATTAAACAAGGTAAAGGGGAAAAGAAAAAATGAAAAGAGAATTGCGCAGTAACTTTGCCATTGGCAGCTTACGATGGGCGACGCGGCGGACCATGTGGCGGGCACTGGGAATTACCGACGAGGAAATGGCAAGACCCAAGATTGCCATTGTAAATTCGTCTTCTAATCTGGCAGTCTGTTTCAGCCACCTTGACGAGATTGCCAAGAAAATGCGGGAGGCCATCCACGCTGCCGGGGGTCTGGCATTCGAGGTGCGTACAGTGGCACCAAGTGATTTCATTACCGTTGTAGGCGGCCATGGCGGCTACATCCAGTCTGCCCGCGATCTCATCGTGAACGATATTGAAGTACAGGTCGAGGGCGCGTATTTCGATGGTATGATCTGTTTGGCATCTTGCGATAAGACGGTACCTGGTCAAATCATGGCAGCAGGCCGTTTGAATATCCCTACTCTTATCCTTGCCTGTGGCTACCAGCCGGCAGGAAAATACCGCGGTCAGCACATAGATATTGAGGATATCTTTGTGCAAGCCGGACATCATGCCACCGGCAAGATTACCCTGGAAGAATTGACTGAGATGACCGAGGTTGCCATCCAAGGGCCGGGGGTATGCCCAGGAATGGGAACTGCTAATTCTACGCATATCATGACCGAAGCATTAGGGTTAGCCCTTCCCGGCAGCACACCGGTATTGGCTAACAGCCGTAAAATGTGGGATACAGTGCGTAAAGCGGGCGAGAGAATTGTCCAAATGGTCTGGGATGACGTGAAGCCGCGTGACATTCTGACTCCAGAAGCTTTTGCCAATGCCACAATGTTAATGCTGTCAGGCAGCTGCTCTATCAATACTGTAAAACATTTACAGGCAATCGCTGCGGAGGCAGAGTGTGACGTGGATGTCTATGCGCTGTTTGAGAAGTATGCCGATAAGATTCCTCTTCTGACAGGAGTTCGTCCCAATGGTGAACATACTATTGAGGAGTTCGAGGCGGCCGGCGGCGCGCAAGGGATGCTGAAGCAGCTAGAAAGATTCTTATTTAAGGATGCCAAGACGGTCACTGGACAAACGCTGGGCGAGATTCTTAAAGATGTGAAGGTTGCGGATGAGGAGATCATCCGGCCAGTAGACCGGGCGCTGGCATACCGGCCGTCGATCGTACTTGTTAAGGGAACATTGGCTCCAGACTACGGCATCATCAAGCTTGCTGTTACAGATGATAGGCCGATGAAATTTATTGGTAATGCTATTATCTACCATTCGATGCAGGAAGGCATTGAAGGTCTGAAGAAGGGTGAAATCAAACCAGGCATGGTAGCCGTATTAAGAGGGCTTGGCCCCAAAGGCACGCCCGGCATGGGGCAGGCTTCTGGCTTCATATTCGCCCTCGACGGTGCAGGCCTAACCGGCAAGGTGGCAGTGGTTACCGATGGACTACTTTCAGGACTGGTCAATAAAACTTTATTAGTAGGCGAGATATCACCTGAGGCCGAATATGGTGTGTTGGGACTGGTAGAAAACGGCGACCTGATTACCATCGATGTAGAAAATCGTGTTGTCAACCTTGATGTGTCTGATGACGTTCTTGCCGAACGTAACACCCGCCGGCAGAGTTTCCTTAAGAAAGAACGGGGCTGGCTATCAATCTACCAGCGTTGTGTTTCACCGTTGAACAAGGGAGCCGTTCTCTTAGAATAACGGCAAAGGCTACGAAATCGAGATAGATGTGTGATGAGTTTCCAAGCAGTAAAACGGGAATCTACCAATTCTGGTATATTCCCGTTTTTGCATTTATTATATTGCGTTAATGATAATCGAAATAACGGAGACAGCAAAAAGACAGCCAACAAAATTTTGGATTTGGTCAATACAAGCATTCTCCCTTTTGGGACTTCTCCAACAACCTGAAACTGGATGTACCATTTTAGGTACCTCTGGTTTTTTGAATTTAAAAAATGTTGCAAAATAGGTACATGAAAGGCAACTATAGCTAGCTTAATATGCTTGTGTATTTGATTTATTCTCAATTTTGAGATATTGGCATAGAAATTGCTTGTACATCTATAGGGGTAGTGTAGATCATCATTTTATGGATAAGTAAAAAGGGGCTATATTAAAAGGAGTACAAGCTGATTATGACTTTGGATGAGATTATTAACTCTGCCGAATTTTTTCGCGATCTTAATGCATTCGATTGTTCTGTGATGATATGTGACATTCAAGGAAAAATCCTTCATTATGTACCGGCAGTTACGTTTCATGCCAATGTAAAGATTGGTGAGATTGCACAGGGCGGAGCCATATTGGAATGTATTAAAAGTAAACAAAAGATTATTAAAGAGTTACCGAAAGAGGTATATGGTATCCCTGTAAAGGCTATTGTAAAGCCCGTGTTTGGTGAGAATAACGAGTTTATTGGCATCGTCGGTACTGCCATAAGCATGCATACACATGAAGTACTCCAAAATGTTGCTTACACAATAGCAGCTACTACTCAACAATTAAGCGTCACGTCAGAGAACCTTACGGTGTCTGCTACTAAACTAGCGGACGACTTGACCGGAGTACGTATGGGGGGCGAACGAGTATTAGCTGATATCAACAAGACTACAGACATTTTGAATTTTGTCAGTGAGATTGCCGCCAATTCCAATTTGTTGGGGCTTAATGCTGCAATTGAAGCAGCAAGGGCTGGTGATCATGGTCGGGGATTTGCTGTCGTTGCAGAAGAAATTCGAAAGATGGCGGTGAATAGCAGCAATTCAGTAAAAGATATCGCAGACATTCTAAAAACAATACAGCATGATACTAGCTATGTTGTGGATACATTAGCCAAAACCGCTGAATTAGGCAGTCTTCAGGCGGCGGCTACCAGTGAGATTTCAGTATCCATTCAACAGCTAGCCTCAACTGCCGGTGATGTGCAAAGGGTAGCCGAGACAGTATAGGGGGCTTCCATAATTATAGGTGGCAATAAAAAAATATATAAAATTCTAATTAGGAGTGATTTAGATGGCAGATGTAATGACTGCAGAGGAAAGAATTGTAGCAACAATTAATCTTGAACCGGTGGACCGGGTGGTCTGTGCGCCAATTATCGAACAATATGCCGGACAATTTGCCGGGATGACCAACAAAGAATTTCTGTGGAACTGGGATAAGGCTCAGAGTGCTATGCAAAAAGTTTGGGAGGCTTTTCCCATCTGGGACAGCAATGCTTATATGCTCCATGGACGTATTGGGCCTGTGGCTACTAAATGCGGCCCAGGACGGTTTAAGATGCCAGGAAAAGAACTGGAAGACAATGCACAGTATCAGATTCATGAATATGAAACAATGACGCGTGATGACTATCCTATCATCAAAGAAAAGGGATGGCCAGAATTCAGGATGATATTTTTAGAGCGGGCTCATCAGGTTAGCCGGGAAGAAGTGGTGAATGGCATGCAAGAAATGGCCCGGCTTCGCCAAGAGGAGATTGACCATTCGCTTGCCCGGGGACAAAGTCTAACCTGGGGCGCTATTATGGGTACCATTCCATTTGACGCTCTTTCCATTGTCCGTTCCATGGACCGATTTTATAAAGATATGTTCCAGATTGGCGATCAAGTAGAAGAATTATTATGGATAATCAATGATGCTGTTATTGCCGGTAGTGAAGCAGCCGTAAAGTCAACGGGCATTAATCGGGTATTTGTCGGCGGGGTCAGAGGATCAGGGCAATTCATTGGCAAGAAGCATTTTGAACGGTTTGTCTGGCCGCAGCTTAAAACTATGGTAGAACGGATGGTTGAGAAAAACATTGTCCCTATTCTGCATTTTGATGCCGATTGGACAAAAAATCTAGAGTATTTCCTCGATTTGCCGAAAGGTAAATTTGTGCTTGAACTGGACAGTGCCACCGATATTTTTAAGGCACATGAGATTTTGAAAGGCCATTGTTCCATCAAAGGAGATGTAGGTGCGGCATTGTTTACGGTGGCCTCTCCTAGTGAACTAGATGATTACGCTAAAAAGCTGATTACTACATTCCGCAATGGTGAAGGGCTAATGTATTCATCTGGTTGCAATTTGCCGATGAATGCAAAGCACGAGAATGTCAAAGCCTTCTTCGATGCAGTGGAGAAATACGGAAGATATAATTAATTAGATTATTGCAAAACAGTTTCGCGAATGTGTGAGACTGTTTTGCCTATTTCTTAAATAGGAGTGTGACCTTGGTTGCGGGACTCTTCAGAACAATCAAAATCAATAGATTAGCAGGGACACTGTTGGTTTGTGTCGAACAATGTAACAACAATAAAGATCAGAGAGGGTGATGTTATTGCCGCGTAAATCCAAGAAAACGGGGCGTAATTATCAACTTGCCAAACAGAATTTGGATCAGATTTTTGATATGTTACCTGATCCGATATTTGTAACCGACCAACACGGTAATATTTTGCTTTCTAATTCTACCACTGCTTTGACGATTGACATGTCTTTGGACCAACTTCTGAAATCTAATGTGCGTGATCTTGTTACCAACAACTATTATACTAAATCATATACGTTAGAAGCTGTAGAAAGAAAGTGTGTAATTAAAGGGGAGCTAACTACTAAACTTAATCTTAGACAGTTATCAACAAGTACACCGATCATGGACGAGGAAGGAAACGTTATCCTTGTTCTAACAACTGGTAGAACGATTGATCCTGGAAGTATGTGCGTAAGTCCGGAAAAACGTGAACAGATTAATCGCCGCAAGCGAGAGGTTGAGTATCTGCGCAGCTATGTGCTAGATAGAGATACAGTGGTAGCTGAAAGTAAATCTATGCGCCAACTGTTGCTGCAGGCCCATACTGTTGCGCAGACAGATAGTACGGTTGTTCTGTTTGGTGAGACGGGTACAGGTAAGGAAATTCTGGCCAAGTATTTGCATCGCCACAGTAAGCGGGCCGGCGAGGCGTTTATAGCCGTCAATTGTGCTACTCTACCTGAACATCTTGTTGAATCAGAACTATTTGGTTATGAAAAGGGCGCTTTCACCGGCGCAAATGCTGAAGGAAAAATAGGCTTATTCGAAGCTGCCCATCGAGGCACACTTTTTCTGGATGAGATTGCGGAACTGCCACTATCCCTTCAATCTAAACTCCTGCGGGTTTTAGAGACTTATGAGGTAAGGCGCTTAGGGAGTCATGTTGACAGAAAACTTGATTTCAGGCTGATCGCCGCAACTCATAAAGATCTGCAAAAGATGACCCAAGATGGGACTTTTCGAACGGACTTATTTTATCGCCTAAATGTTATACCGATCCATATACCGCCACTTAGGGATAGACCTGAGGATATCGTGGCCCTGTCCTTTAAATTTTTTGAAGATTTCAAAAAAAAGTATGGACCTGAGATTCAATTGACTCCTGATACACTAGGATCATTTCAGAAATATAATTGGCCGGGGAACGTACGTGAATTGAGAAATGCTGTAGAACGACTGGTGATTAGTAGTCTGCAAACCTATCCGTCTGAACAGCTTGTTCTTGACAACCAAGTTCACGGCTTAGTTTCTCAATACGATTCTTTCCGGTTAGCTGGACTTAACGGGACATTAAAACAAGTCACGAGAGCGTTGGAAGAACGATATATTTATCAAGTGTTGAATGAATGTGGGGGAAGAATGGGAGAAGCAGCAGACAAATTGGGGATTTACCGTACTGTTCTTTACCGCAAATTAAAGGCATTTGAAAAAGAAAGAAGCGCGACAAAATAATGGGAAACTGGATGTACTGTTTAAGGTACATTCAGTTTTTTTATTTATGTTGCTTTTCCCTGAGTTTGAGAGGTGTCTTAGGGTGTGTATCGGGCAGAAACCTGAAAAAATTTTATCCGATGACTAACCCGCTCTAAGACTCCCATCTTCTGCAAGTGGGAGTTAAGAGCGGCTAAGTCCCTGGATAAGGTCGACTAAACTTCAGATGGGGTAAAAACCCCACCTGAAGCTAAGTCTCACTTTATTGCTTTTTCGAAAGTTGAATTAGATGTACCAAATTAGGTACATCTAATTTTTTGAATTTTATAAAATGTTGCAAAAATGGTACTTAACACAACTTACCAAGAACAAGGAGTAGGGAAAAGTCAGCTGATTCTGTTGGAAATTCAGGTAAAATCTTTGTTGGCATAAAAGTTGCTTATGTATTATTGTGAACTGCATGTTAAGAAATGGAAAGGGGAGATTTAGTGTGTCAAAAGTAATAACCGCCGACCAAGCTGCGGCTTTGATCCAAGATGGCTCGACCGTCGCTGCCACCGGCTTTGGCCTTGCCGCCTGGGCTGAAGAAGTCGCGCAAGCTATCGAAAAGAGATTTGTGGAAACAGGTCATCCCCGGAATATAACGCTAACCCATGCTTCAGCAATTGGTGACTGGAAAGAACGGGGAACAACCCGCCTGGGTAAAGAGGGTCTTGTCAAGAGATGGATTGGTGCTCATATTGGATCGTCCGCAGGGATGTCAAAACTCTTGGCTGAGAACAAAATTGAGGCCTATTGTCTGCCTCAGGGGGTTATTGTTCAACTATTCCGGGAGATAGCGGCCAAAAGACCAGGACTTATTACTAAGGTTGGTTTGGGGACCTTTGTTGATCCTCGTGTCGATGGGGCTAAAATGAACTCGGCTACCACCGAGGATATTGTCAAAGTCGTGGAGTTTGAGGGCGAAGAGTGGCTCTTCTATAAGACCTTTCCCATTAACGTAGCAATAATCAGGGGTACTACGGTTGATGAACATGGTAACCTGACCATGGATAAAGAGGGAGTTCTTATGGAAGCGCTTCCCTTAGCCCAGGCAACGAAAAACTCCGGGGGCATTGTAATCGTACAGGCCGAATATCTGGCGAAGGCCGGTTCCTTGCATCCTAAGCAAGTGAAAGTTCCCGGCATTCTTGTTGACCACATCGTGGTGGCAACCAAGCAGGAGTGCTGCTGGCAGACCGAGGGCCTGTACTTTAACCCAGCGTTTGCCGGTGACATTAAAGTTCCGTTAAACAGCATTCCCGAGTTGCCTATGGATGAACGGAAGATTATTGCCCGGCGCGCTGCCATGGAATTAGCCCCTAATACTATCGTCAACTTAGGTGTCGGTATTCCCAGTGATGTTGCAGCAATAGCCGCTGAGGAGAACCTGACAGATTTATTGACATTAACTACAGAAGCTGGCGGCATCGGGGGTGTTCCCGCAAGTCTGCCTCATTTCGGTCAATCTTATAACGGTGAGGCCGTAGTCGAGCACCACTCCCAATTTGACTATTATGACGGCGGCGGCATAGATGTGGCTTTTCTGGGACTGGCTCAAACCGACAAACACGGTAACGTAAATGTAAGTAAATTTAAAGGCCGTCCTATGGGGTGCGGCGGATTTATCAATATTACCCAGAGTTCTAAAAAAGT
The DNA here is from genome assembly GCF_035561155.1 of Sporomusa sp. Taxonomy (GTDB): domain Bacteria; phylum Bacillota; class Negativicutes; order Sporomusales; family Sporomusaceae; genus Sporomusa. The sequence continues at coordinate 20,072 of NZ_DATMYD010000024.1, forward strand.
AGTTTATTGTGGTTCTTTTACCGCTGGCGGACTGGAAGTTACGGCCCAGGACGGCAAGCTGGTCATTGGTAAAGAAGGTAAAAGTATGAAGTTCATCAATACTGTTGAACAGATCACCTTTAGTGGCAAATATGCACAACAGGTTAAGCAGCCGGTAGTATATGTTACCGAACGTGCTGTATTTGTTTTAGAGAATGGACAAATGACCCTGACTGAGATTGCTCCTGGTATTGACCTGGAAGAAGATGTCCTGGCGCTTATGGATTTTAAACCTGCCATTTCCCCAGCGTTGAAAACCATGCCTAGTGAGATTTTCCAGCCTAAGTGGGGGCAGCTCAGGCAGATTGTCGAAGCTAAAACGAAAGGATGATAAACCATGGTTGATATGACGCTTACCCCTCTGCAGCAGAAGGTGCAAGAATTGGCAAGGGCATTTACGGCTGAACATATCATTCCAGTAGCCGAGGAATGGGATGCGAAAGGTGAATTTCATGAATTCATCCTGGAAGAGGTTAAAAAGGCCGGGTTGAATTGTATGGCAGTGCCGGTAGAGTACGGCGGCCCTGGTTATGATGCTGTCACTCAATCCATCGTCGCCGAAGAATGGGGTTATGGCTGCGCTGCATTTGCCACTACTCTTGGCGGTAACGGGCTAAGTTCCTACCCGCTGGCCATTGCCGGCACCGAAGAACAAAAGAAATTATACTACGGACGGCTGGTCGCCGGCGGTATGGGTGGCTTTGCTCTCACCGAACCGGGTGCTGGCTCGGATGCGGGTGCTTGCGCTACTACTGCTAAATTAGACGGTGACGAGTGGCTGCTTAACGGGACAAAATGCTTTGCTACTACTTGTGGCTACGCTAACATTATGGTTATATTTGCTTCTACTGATCCCAGCAAGGGAGTTAAGGGCTTGAGCGCGTTCATTGTGGAGAAAGAGCGCGAGGGTGTTATCGTCGGCGCAGTGGAGCATAAAATGGGTATCCGCAGCTCCAACACAGTAGAACTTATCTTGAAGAACGTGAGAATTCCTAAAGATCACCTGCTGGGTAAAGAAGGCGAGGGCATGAAACTCGCCATGAAAACACTTGATATGGCTAGACCTATCGTGGCTTCAATGGGGGTAGGCATTGCCCGCCGGGCACTCGACGCAGCTATTAAATTTGCCAAAGACTATCTGGATGTTAATGGTAAGCCCATCGGTACTCATCAGGCTGTCGCTTTTAAACTGGCCGATATGGCAACCCAAGTGGAAGCTGCCAGACAGCTGGTTCGTAACGCCCTCCGCCTGAAAGACGCTGGGGTGCCTTATACCAAGGAAGCGGCTATGGCTAAGACTTATGCCACAGATACCGCCATGCGTGTGACCGCAGATGCAGTAGAACTGATGGGACATTATGGCTATTCCCAAGATTCATTCGTGGAAAAGCTCATGCGTGATGCCAAGGTCACCCAAATTTATGAAGGCACTAATCAGGTTCAACGGATTGTTATATCCGGGCTGTTGCTTAACTCGTAAGTAAGCTGCAGCAGAGAGAATAGGAGGGGTACGCATGAGTTACGCATTAACAGAAGAGCAACAACTGATTCAGCAAAATGCCCGGGAATTTGCTCAAGAGTACGTGGAACCGGCAGCAGCCAGTATTGACAGTACTAGCACGTATCCGGAAGAAATAGTTCAGAAGATGGCCGAACACGATTTTCTCGGAATTTTTATGCCGGGAGAATACGGTGGCGCTGAGGCGGGATATCTCAGCTATGCGTTACTTGTCGAAGAATTGTCACGTGTGAGCGGTGCAGTGGCTGCTATCCTTATTAACCATGCCTCCCTGGCAGCCTACACGATTAACCAGTGGGGTTCGGCTGAACAGAAACAAAACTATCTACCCTTTTTGTGTAATGGTCAGAAGCTGGGCGCTTTTGCTCTTACTGAGCCTGGAGCTGCTGCAGGGGCAGGCGAGCACAAAGTCGTGGCAGTTAAAGACCATGACGGCTATATATTAAATGGACGTAAGTGCTATGTTGCCAACGGTGGAGCAGCTGGTGTTTATATTGTATTTGCGCTAACCAATCCCGAGGCTGGAGCCAAAGGGATGAGCGCCTTTGTTGTTGATGGTAAAGCTGCCGGCCTATCGGTAGCCAGGACTATCGAGAAAATGGGTCTGCGTGGTTGTCCGTCCGTAGAATTACTATTTGAGAATGTCAAAATCCCAGCAGCCAGCCTGTTAGGAATTGAAGGGGCAGGCCTGACTATTGCCTCAGCTGCTCAAGCTGTTGCCAGTGTGGCTGAAGCCGCCATGGTGGTTGGTATCGCTCAGGCCGCTATGGATGATGCTGTGAAGTATGGCAAACAAAGAATCCAGTTTCGTCGCCCTATTGCCAGCTTCCCAGCCATCCAGACGATGTTGGCGGAAATGGCTACTAACATTCACCTGGCCCGGTTGGCTGTATATGATGCTGCCAATCTGATTGAAAGTGGTGAACCTTTTGCAGCTGAAGCCGCTATGGTGAAGCTGTTTGCCGCCCGGATCGGCCAAAACGCTTTGATCGACGTCATCCAGATTGAAGGTGGCTATGGATATAGCCAGGAGATGGTTGCTTCCCGGCTCTATCGCGATGTCAAGGGAGCGATTATTAAGGAAAGCTCGCTCGATTTTCCGGAAAAAGTAATTGCCAGCGCGTTGCTTGCCTAATTTAAATACTATACTTTACTAATTTGAACCGGGAGAGGGTGCTTTCACCCTCTCTATAAGAGAAAGGGGAAAACCATGCAAAAGCTTCTTGTCTGCTACAAGTGGGTACTAGACGAACAAGACATTAAGATTACCGGAGATTTGTCCCTCGACACCAGCAGGGCTAAATACAAAATCAGCGATTATGACAAAAATGCAATAGAAGCAGGAGCACTCTTGGCAGAACAGCACGGAGTCAGCGTTGAAGCCCTCACTTTTGGTACCGCTGCTGCAAAACAATCCCTGAAAGACGCTCTGTCGCGAGGTCTGGACAAAGTGTACTGGATTGGCGATGCAGCGGCAGAACAGGCAGACGCTTTTGTGACCGCTAATGTACTGGCCGCCGCTATCAAAAAAGCCGGACAGTTTGATCTTATCCTGTGCGGGGAGGGTAGTGCCGACTCCTATAGTCAGCAGACAGCTTCCCGTCTGGCAACTTTACTTGGCATTCCTGCCATCACTTTTGTGCAGCAGTTTACTGTAGCTGACGGCCGTGTAACGGCTACCCGTAAACTGGGCGACTGTACTGAGGAAGTGACAGTAACCGGTCCTGTCGTGATTAGTGTTTTGCCGGAAATCAACAAGCCTCGGATACCTGGCTTAAAGCAGGTTATGGGCGCTGCAAAAAAACCTTCGGAAGAATTGAAGGTGGCTGATTTAGGTCTTGCCGCCGACGAGATGGCACCCAAGGTACGCAGTTTGTCGATGAAAGGCTATGTCATGGATCGGAAAAAAGTCATCTTTAAAGAGGCTAATCAGGTCGATAATGTTGCCAAGTTAGTTGCCAGCCTTGCCCAAGAGGGCCTGTGCTAGAGGAAAGGGGAAAAGAACATGCCAGGAATTTGGATCTATTCAGAAGATAGCGCGATTGCCAGACAACTCTTAACTGCTGGCCTTGACCTGAAAAAAACTATGAATCAGCCTATTGTAGTGCTTACGCTAAGTGCCGAAGACTCCCAGGCTCTTATTTCCGCTGGCGCTGATAAGGTGTGTATAGTTAAAGGCACCAATCCTTGGCCTGAAAGCTATGCCAATGCTGTGGCCGAACTACTGGACAAAGAAGCGGTCAACGTACTATTAGTAGGCGGAACCATGAGAGGCAAAGATTTTGCCGCTAAAGTAGCTGCCAGTCTGAAGGCCGGTCTTGTTACCGATGCCTTGAGTGTAGCTTATGCCGGCGACGCCATTGAAACCACCCGCTTAGTGTATGGTGGTGTGGCTGTGCGTACTGAAGCTGTAGCACTGCCGGCTCTTGTTACCATACCACCCCGGACCTTCGCTGAGGCAGCCGATCAAGGCGCTGGACCAGGAGAAGTGGTGTCTGTGGAAGTCGCCAATGATGACGAGCGGGTCTCAGTAACTAACGTTTGCCCTATTGTTCGTCAAGGCGCAGATATTGCTGCCGCTGACCGTGTGGTTTGCGTAGGGCGCGGCTTAAACAAAAAAGAAGATCTGGCACTGGTCGAAGCCTTGGCAGCGGCAGTTGGTGCTGAAATCGGCTGCACCCGCGGTATCTCCGAAGATTATCACTGGCTGCCTAATGAACGTTATATCGGAATTTCCGGCCAGAAGGTCAAACCCGAACTCTATATCGGTATGGGAATCTCCGGTCAGGTACAACACGTAGTGGGGGTTAGAGATTCCAAGATTATTGTTGCTATTGACACTAATGAAAAAGCCCCGTTTTTTGAAGCAGCTGATTATGGCATAGTAGGGGATCTCTACGAAGTAGTGCCCTTACTGACCAAAGCGATGCAAAAATAGGCCGTAATGCCGTTTACCATGGGGGGATTTCACTATGTCAGCTGATGAAAAATTTGATGCCATAATTATCGGTGCCGGTCCGGCCGGCGCTGCCTGCGCCTACGTGTTAGCTAAAGCAGGGAAAAGTGTTTTATTGGTGGAGCGGGGTGTGAGTGCAGGCAGTAAAAACGTCACTGGCGGGCGCCTGTATACCTATGCACTGGAATTGGTAGAACCGGGTCTGTATCAGCAGGCTCCACTGGAACGAAAAGTGGTCAGGGAGCAAATCATGATGCTCGGACAAAACAGTGCAGTCACCATGGATTATGCCGACTACAGTTTCGGAGAGGGGGTTCCCCAATCATACTCGGTACTTAGGGCTTCCTTTGATGAATGGTTTGCTGCCCAGGCAGAAGCTCAAGGCGCCATGCTGGCTCCCGGAATTGTAGTGGATGAACTCATTGAAGCCGATGGCAGGATTGTCGGTATTAAGGCCGGTGACGATGAGATCTACGCAACAGTTGTAATCGCGGCTGACGGAGTTAATTCCTTCATCGCCCAGAAGGCCGGGTTACGGGACGACATTACCGCCCATACCGTAGGTGTTGGGGCTAAAGAGATTATCGAACTGCCGGAAAAGATCATTGAGGACCGGTTCAACTTACAGACGGGAGAAGGCGCGGCCCGGGTGCTGATTGGTTGTTCTAATGGCGTGCTCGGTGGTGGATTTCTCTACACTAATAAAGGAAGTATTTCTTTGGGGGTGGTGCTAAACCCGGAAGATCTTGCTAGCCAGACCAAGAAAATTCATGAAATTCTTCAGGATTTAAAAATGCATCCCGCGATCTATCCGCTGATCAAAGACGGTACAACAGTAGAGTATGGTGCACATCTAGTGCCGGAAGTCGGTTATCACGCCATGCCGAAGAGGCTCTACCGGGACGGCTTGGTGCTGGTAGGGGATGCTGCCGGTATGGTGGTGAATAGCGGTACCATCCTCCGGGGCATCGACCTGGCTATTGTCAGCGGGGTAGCCGCAGCGCAGGCAATCCTGAAAAATGCCGAAGAGAGCAATGTGGGTCCGGCTTATGTACAAGCATTAGAAAACCTCTCTCTTATCTCCACCATGAAGCTTTATGCCAATTTCCACGAGCTGATGAGCAACCCGCGGATGATATCTGTATATCCGGCCATGGCCAATGACATGATGAAAACATTGTTTGCTGTGGACGGTAACCTGCCGGAGCGCATGGACAAGGCCATGCTGAAGGTCCTGAAAAAGCATGTAACATTCGCCCAGCTCATTGCTGACGGTTGGAGGGGGTTTAAGGCGATATGACTGTAAAAAAGCTTTCACCCGAAGAGCTTCTGGGATTGAACAAATTCGTTGTTGATGAAGAAGAACCGCATATTGTGCTAGATAAGACTATTTGTGCCAAGTGTCAGGAGAAGCCCTGTCTTGTCGTTTGTCCTGCAGTGCTCTACACCTTGAAAGAGGGTGAGATGAATTTTGATTATGCAGGGTGTTTAGAATGTGGTACTTGCCGGGTAGTGTGCAAAGACAAAGGGATTATTAAGTGGACCTATCCGCGTGGTACCTTTGGTGTTGCCTTCCGCTGTGGTTAATGCAATCTAAAGAGTAGATACCGTATGTATTTGGCCAAAACTTGGCTGAATACATAACGGTAAAATTGACAGAACTATAAGAAAATACTGGGAATAGTAATTAGCAATTATTTTGTGTGAGGGGATTAAAAAAATGGAAAACAAGCAACAGTTCTATGGCTGGAAACTGGTAGGGGCGTTGTGGTTTTTGTATCTCCTAAACATGGGATTTCCGCTGTACGGCGGCGCAGTCATTAATACGTACATGCTAAAGGAAATCACCATGGAGCGTAGTGTTTACGGCATGGGCTTTACATTATTGAACTTTTTCGTAGGTGTGCCGTCTATTCTGGTTGCTGCCGCTATTGGTAAATGGGGAATTAGATCAACCTTTGGCATTGGCTCAGCCCTTATTCTCATAGGGACTTTGTGGATGGCTTTTGTTGCATCCCAGCCGTGGCATTACCTTGTGGGTTTTGGCGTTATTATTGGTTCAGGGATTGGCTTTGGTACCATTGTACCGCTATCCACAGCAGTAACCCGCTGGTTCAAACGGTATCGCGGGCGGGCTATGGCAATTACCTTAACCGCTTCAGGCTTTGCCGGTTTTCTGGGAGCGCCGCTTATGAACAAGGTGCTTGCCGCTAACGGCGGTGACTGGCGTCAAGCTTGGCTGATGGTTGCCGGGATTGCAATTGTAGCGGCAGTAGTTGCCTTTTTGACAGTAAAAGAAAGACCAGAGGATTTGGGGCAGTTGGTTGATGGAATTGAGGAATACGCTGGCGCCCAAGGCGGTCCGGCCAATTCGCTGGCTACCAAGTTTAACTGGACTCCCAGTGAAGCCTACGGGACTCGTGCTTTCTGGATGATTGTTGTTGGTTCTTTCGCTTGTCAGTTTCCTTTCTTCTTTTTTACCGCCCACTGGATCTTGCACTTAAGAGGTTTAGGTATTAACCCGGCTGATGCCGCGTGGGCGATGGGGCTCTTTACCATGGGCGGCATCGGCGGACGGCTGATCGGCGGCTGGCTGATGGATAAAATGCCTGCTCGTTTTGCCTTCATGATGGGGATTTGCTGCTACTTCGTAGGTTCTTTCCTGGCTATTAATGTTACGGCAAGCTCGCTGATGGTCGCTTTTGCTGCCGCTATTCTCTACGGTGCCGGTTTTGGCTGGACCTTTGTCTGCTTAAACACCATGGTAGGTAACTTCTTTGGCCCGGTAGCCTTTCCCAAAGTAAATGGTACGATGCTGCTCTTATCCGCGCTTGCCTGCTCGCCGGCCGGGATGGTTGGCGGTAAACTATTTGATATGTTTAAAAGCTATACACCTGCCTTCTACTTAAATGTCGCTATCTGCTTAGTAGGAATATTTGCCTTATTTTTTGCCACCATGCCACAGAAGAAAACTGCTGATTCAACAATTAAAGCATAACAACAAATAAATTCAGATGTAAAAGCACTTATATAAAAAAAGGGAGCGATAATGATGAGAAGAATGAAACAAGCAAAAAAATGGCTGGCAATTGTACCACTGGCGCTACTGTCGATTACCATGGCTGGAACCCCGGCATTGACCAATACGGTGCATGCTGCAGCAGTACAATCCTTCAGCGATGTTCCTGCCGATCACTGGGCCTATCAGGCTGTGGGCAAGTTAGCAAAAGCCGGGTTGATTGATGGGTATAACGATAAAGCGTTCAAGGGTGATAGGACCTTAAGCAGGTATGAATTTGCCATTGTTGTGGCCAAAGCCATTGATAAGCTTGAAAAAGCCGATGAGACCAATCAGAAGCTGATTGATAAACTTTCTATTGAGTTTGCAACTGAACTTAACCGTCTGGGGGCCCGGGTTGCTAAAGTGGAAAGTAAGACTAATACCTGGGTCAGTGGTGAGACTCGGGTTCGGTACTTCGGCAATGAACCAAAGGCTCCTGGCACAACCAAGTTACATGGCTCAGACAGCTTTGATTTTCGTCAGCGTATTAAATTCCAGGGAACTATAAATGACGATATATCCTGGATGGCGAGGCTATCAGCAAGTTCTAAGTTTGGCAACTATAATAATGGTACCGATGGCAGTAATGCTTCCTTTGATCTTCTTGCTGTGACTGCAAAAAATGTCATTGGTATTGATAAGGTTCGTATTGGGCGTTTTCCTTATGACAACTTTACACATGGACTATTCGGTAAAGCGATTGGTGTTGATGGAATTCGTATAGATGAAGGCTTCGGTAATGTTACGTTTACCGGTTCGGTAAATAACATTAAAGGCAATGGCATAGCTACTAATATTTCTGGACCTGCCAGCGCAAGCGGCGATGCAAACACTTTGACTACCGCTCAACTATCAGGGAAGGCCAACGATAATCTTGGCTGGAAAGCAGGTTACTATTGGTCTGATGTTTCTGGTACCAGCACTGCTGACGGCAAAGGCTCATTAAATACCCGGACTGGCTCTTTCTCGCAATCTAAAGGGTGGGCGGCCGGTTTTGACGCTAAATTGGGCGGTGTTATGTTGATTGGTGACTATGTGTCAACTCAACTCCAAGGGGCAAGTAATCTTCCTACATCACCTAAAGGCTGGTCTGTTGAACTAAGTAGCGCTACTAAACAGCCACCGATTTACTTTTCAGGTAAATACCTTGTAGACGCCAAAAAGGCGGGTGATTTTGGCTGGTCGGTTTCTTATCGCAGTGTAGATGCCGGGGCGATTCCATCTGGTGCCGGCGGGTTTGACGCTCAGGCAGTTAGTTATCCAGCAGAGGCCTATTCGACACTTGGCAAGGGTACTGACAATGTCAAAGGACTTTATGTTGCCTTTCAAAGTACTGTAAGCAAGAATGTAATCTGGACTATTGAGGGGCAAGATCTGAAAATCAAAAATAGTAGTTTGACTGGGTTTGAAAATCTTGGGAAAACCTACATGACTAAATTTGAGTTCTTCTATTAAAATCTAACCAGTATGCGCAGTATTATTTGGGGGCCCCGACTTGTTCGGGGCCATCTTTTGCACAATCTGGATTCTACTCATATTAAAAGTAACTTTAAAACAGGGAGGCAACAGCTGTGAGTGTCGAAAAAGTATTGATGCAACAGGCATCGGCGACAGAGAATCCGACCAAACAGCGGGTGGTCGTAATTGTTGTCCTGTTAGTGACATTACTAGTCGCTTACCTTGACCGTGTTAACGTATCGGTGTTGGTTGCCGATGAAATCTTTTTGGCAGAGATGGGGATAAAGGGAAATGCAGTGGCGATGGGATCGCTGATGTCTTTATTTTTGGCCACTTATGCGATCGCAAATAGTATACTGGGTCCACTGGGCGACTGGTGGGGACCCCGCAAGGTAATGGCTTTGGCGATTGTATTTTGGGGACTTTCTTGTATTTACGGCGGGTTGGTATCGACTTTTGCGGGAATGATTGTTGCCAGATGTATTCTTGGCCTTGGCGAAGGTATGCATTGGCCTATGCAGATGAAGTTTGTCAGGAATTGGTTTCCGCCGAATGAGCGGGCCAGAGCGAATTCCACCTGGCTGTTAGGTTTGGCAGCTGGGCCGGCGATAGCCATGCCCTTATTCGTATGGATTGTCGGGAATTGGGGGTGGCGATCAAGCTTTTTCGCATTAGCAGCTATCGGGATAATACCATTAATCCTAATTTGGTTTTTTACTACCGACTACCCTAGGGAGAGCAAAAGAATCAATCGTCTGGAATTGGAATATATCGAAAACGGCCTGAAAGCCGAGACATTAGCCCAGAGGAAGACAGAACCAATTTCGACCTGGGAGGCATCGAAAGGTTTCTTACTCAATTTTGATTATTGGCTGTGCGTTATATTTTATGTATGCAGCTCTGCAGCGTGGTGGGGGCTTATGACCTGGATTCCGTCATACTTGAAAGAGGCCATGGGTTTCTCTTGGAAAAGTATGGGCTTTTGGGCTAATGCGCCTTATGCCGCTGCGGTCGTTGCGCTTGTTGTTGTTGGCTATCTGACAGATAAGGTGGAACGGAAGGCGACCTTCGGTATCCTGCACATGATCGGGGGAGCTGTAGGGATTTATTTTGCCGCTCATGCTACAGACCAGATAGTAGCCGCACTTTGGCTTGTTGTCGCTGTTTCGGCGCTGGTAATCGGGCTGCCAGGCCATTGGTCCATGATCCAAAAAGTTGTGCCAGAGAAAGCATTGGCAACAGGTAGTGGACTCGAAAGCGGCTTAGGCAGCGCCGGGGGAGCTATCACCCCGGTTATTGTTGGCTATTTTATTGATGCAACCAATAGTTATGTCGGTGGACTGATGTGTTTGGTGATATTTTGCCTGGTTGGTGCATTCGCAATGATAACTCTCTGGATTCGTAAGGTATAACGCACTTAGTGACAGCTTTTAATATGAAAAAACAGACTCTGCCGACAGGGGAGAGTGCCGGCAAAGTCTGTTTTATGATGTATGATATCTTCCTATTTTCTCTACAATGATTTGTTTTTTCACGTAAAAACCATAAATTACCCATTGTATACTAATGAAAAGTATGATATTATAAATATCTGCGGTAGCATAGGGGTATAGCTCAATTGGTAGAGTAGCGGTCTCCAAAACCGTTGGTTGAGGGTTCAAGTCCTTCTGCCCCTGCCATTATATTACAATTGACATAATTGATTGTTGATGTTAATATGATATTCCGCAGCAACAACGGTCCCAGGCAAGACGTACCATCCATGGTACGCCTGTGACAACGTTCCCTGAAAACTGAACAATGTAAAGTAATGCATCATAAAATGCCAGATGTGCGTTGTGCTACTTGTAGCACAAACAAAAACAATTTTTGATTTACAACGAGCCGATAAAACGGCTTCAATAAAAGTTTTTATTGGAGA
>NZ_DATMYD010000025.1:0-3259 GCF_035561155.1 Sporomusa sp.
TCGACGAACCGCTTCCAATTCTGTTTTGCATCAAAAAAGATCTGCCATAAGATGTTCTTCTTCATGCCTCCGTATTTCCGCAAACCCGCGCCATTTCTCCTGCCGTAGCCTCTCTAAACTTATAAATTCTGATACATTAAAGAAAACACGGCTTGCGCCGAGCCTCTGGCGAAAGCGGAAGCCGATGTTGCCCTTATCCAGACGGAAAGTTATACTTTCTAACAGGATAGAAAAATGGAAGCATAACCTTGCCTACAGGCAAAGTTATGCTTCCATTGACACAACACCGGGTACCTTCAGAAGCCGCTATGGCGGGAGCGTGTAGGAATCGAACCCACCCTGGACGGATTAACGCCCAACGGACAGTTTTGAAGACTGCAGGAGCCACCAGGCCCCATCCGCTCCCATGTACTTCACGTATATAATATATCATGAGCTGTCGGATTATTCAAGTTAGGGAGACTATTGCTTTGAATAGCCACCTTTTTTCTACTAGCAGCAAACATTTCTTGGGTTTTTTCGAAATTCTGCTTGACACAGGCTTGTTCAATTTGGTATAGTGACTACAACAAGTTAATCACTTAGGCAATGAAGCCTTCGCAACTAATGCGAAGGCTTTTTCTGTCTAATAGCTATTTTTCCGGACAATGGCGTCCTAGAGGTTATTACCTTTAGGGCGCTTTCTGTTTGGGCACTTTGAGGGGGGATGGATTTTCCAGCAAAATGCTTTTACCTTAAAAAATATTATTAAAAGGAAGGGATTACCTATGAGAAAATTGTGGACTATTTTTTCTTTGTGCCTATTATTAATGTTTATCCTAGTACCAGCAGTTTTTGCTAGTGACGCTCCTGCTGAGCCGCCGAAAATTGACACCGGGGACACTGCCTTCGTTCTAATAAGTGCTGCTCTTGTTATGATTATGACTCCCGGTCTGGCATTATTCTATGGTGGTATGGTAAGAACAAAGAATGCTCTAAGCACTATCATGCAAAGTTTCTTCATCCTCGGTCTTATATCTGTTCAATGGGTGCTTTTCGGTTACTCATTAGCTTTCGGTCCTGATATCAACCACTTCATTGGTTCCTTAGACTGGGTAGGACTTAGCGGGGTTGGCCAAGATCCGAACCCTGATTATGCGGCAACAATTCCACATCAAGCTTTTATGATCTTTCAGGCAATGTTCGCAGTTATCACTCCAGCTTTAATTACCGGCGCTTTTGCTGAGCGCATGAAGTTTCCTGCATTTGTTATATTCACCCTGGTCTGGTCAACATTAGTTTATGATCCTATCGCTCACTGGGTATGGGGCGTTGGCGGTTGGATGCGCGAATTAGGCGTACTTGACTTCGCTGGCGGTACTGTAGTGCATATTATTTCAGGTGTATCTGGCTTGGTTATTGCTCTGATGATTGGCAAACGCAAAGGGTACGGTTCTGAAGTTATAATGCCTCACCATCTCCCAATGACTGTTATCGGCGCGTCGCTCCTCTGGTTCGGCTGGTTTGGTTTCAACGCCGGTAGTGCGCTCTCTGCAAATGGTCTTGCTGCCAGCGCTTTCGTTGTTACCCATGTAGCCGCTGCCGCTGCTACGGTTTCCTGGGTACTCACTGAGTGGGTACACCATGGCAGACCCACCATCCTCGGTGCTGCTTCAGGCTGTGTTGCCGGTCTGGTTGCCATTACCCCGGCTGCTGGTTTTGTCAGCACAATCCCCGCAGTGATTATCGGCCTTGCCGCAGGTGTTATCTGCTTCTTGGCAGTAGCTGTACTGAAGGCTAAAATTGGCTATGACGATGCTCTTGACGCCTTTGGTGTACACGGCATTGGCGGTACCTGGGGTGCAATTGCAACTGGTTTGTTTGCCTCTAAAGCTGTTAACCCAGCCGGTGCTGACGGTCTGTTCTACGGTAATGCAAGTCAAGTTACCACTCAGCTCATCGGTGTTGGTGTAAGCTGGGTAGTGGCTGCAGTCATGACCTTTATCATCTTAAAAGCCATCGGCTTATTCATGCAGGTTCGTGCTAATACTGACCAAGAAGTACAAGGTCTGGATGTCACTGAACATGGCGAACGCGGCTATGCATATCAAGACTTTATGACCGGTTCACCTGTCGGCTTTGGTTCATCCAGTCCTGCCCTTCAGGAAGCTCTTTCTAAGAAAACAACACTTGCGTAGTTGCTAAAAAATTACGTTCTAATAAAAGGGGGAACGCCACGATGCCTATAACAAAAATTGAGATTATCACCCGCCCGGAAAAATTAGAAGAGCTCAAAGCGGCTATGTATAAAATTAACGTAACCGGTATGACTGTAACTCAAGTATACGGTTGCGGCCTCACGAAAGGCCACACTGAAGTATACCGGGGTCAGGAATACAACATCAATCTTGTTCCTAAGGTAAAAATTGAGATTGTTGTTTGCGAGGTACCTGTGGAACGGGTTCTGGAAGCCGCTAAACAGGCTTGTCGCACCGGGAAAATTGGCGATGGAAAAATATTTGTATACCCAATCGCCAATGCAGTTCGTATCCGTACTGGCGAAGAAGGCGATATCGCCATTGTTGACCCGGCTGATATGCCGAAATAGCTTATAGACACTGCAGGTCCCCAGGGTTAAGTAACAAACTTACCCTGGGGATTTTTTCATTACAAATCCCTTATTTAGGAAATAGTTGCCAAAATATTATCGATAGCTTACACTATAACTAATTGTAACTTCTCACTTAGGAGGAAAACCAAATGAGACCAATAACCAAAATTGATATTATCACTCGTCCGGAGAAACTCGAAGAACTTAAAGCTGCCATGAACCAGATTGGAGTAACCGGAATGACAGTAACCCAAGTATATGGTTGTGGCCTAACGAAAGGCCACAGGGAAGTATACCGGGGGCAGGAATACAACATTAATTTAGTTCCTAAGGTTAAAGTTGAGATTGTTGTCTGCGAAGTGCCGGTTGAACGGGTGCTGGAGGCCGCTAAAACAGCTTGCCGCACAGGCAAAATCGGCGACGGCAAAATCTTTGTTTACCCTGTTGCCAACGCTGTCCGCATCCGTACTGGCGAAGAAGGCGACATCGCTATCATAGATCCAGCTGATATGCCGAAATAGTTCTCGCAAAATCGAGTAGGAGCTGAGTAATTATTTACTCAGCGACCTCTCACACCACCGTACGTACCGTTCGGTATACGGCGGTTCAATAGAATTAGTGTATTAATGAATATCTTTCACTTATGGTGATAAAGCCTAATTTCCTTAG
>NZ_DATMYD010000026.1:0-7417 GCF_035561155.1 Sporomusa sp.
ACAAAAGATCATCGAGTTAATACCATAAGCAAAAATAAAAAAATTAAGGATGCCGGTAAACACCGGAATCCTTAATACTATCTCCCTTTTATTCCTTGCCAATACTTACGCCAAACCTTATCAATCTTGTCAAGCTTCTGATCTTCCGTCAGATCAGACATGAATACATTCATGAGTGAATATAGACCCTGTCTTAAGCTATAGTAAGAAAGCAAAATTTCTTCCGGCGGGTCTTTCTGGATTAATCCTTGCCTAATGCCATCCTGGATTATCTCTTTGTATCTCTCACCAAGTCCCATTTCATGGTTTAGCGCCCGCGTCAACAGTCTATCCTTTAAGGCAACCGGCGGGAAAAACATTACGCGAATCCAAAAGGTTCTCGCGGCCGGCCCTTCTTGATTAGAAGTGTTCTGAGTGCCCATCAGATACTTCTTAAAGAGATAATACAGTCGCTCTGGTGGCAACATGTTTTCTGATTCTGACAAAACCTGCTCCATGTAATTATGATATTGACTCTCAAGATCTTCGTATATCTCCCAAAAGAGTGCTTCTTTACTGGTAATAAATGCATAAAGTGATGATTTTTTAATTCCCACTCCAGCCGCAATCTTCTCCATACTTGTTGCATCATAGCCATTGTTAGCAAATAGGCTAAGAGCAATGTTTTTAATCTTGACTTTGGTTTGACTGCTCACCATTAACCTCCATAACGACCAGTTGTTAGGTAAATTGTATTTCACATAATGGTGAAAGTCAACGCTGGAACTATAGGAGTTCATCCCTATAATTTACTTTCTATTATTTCACAAAACTTGTCGGTTAGTATTGGAAATTATGGGAATATGTAGAAGGAGATTCAGTACCTATCTAGAAAAATAGATTTATACTCCAAATAAATTGGTACTATGCTGTAAGAGCTCTTCTACACAATATAGAGTAAGGTTACGGGAGGTCCTTCCATGTCTATGGACGCCGCTTTAACCACGAATATCATCGCGAGTACATTAATGGTTTTGACCTACACCTATCTTTACATCCAATACAAGCATAGCTACCTGGCAAAATGGATGGCTGCATGGGTTATACATGAAATCCGGATCATTTTTTTTGAAATTGCTTTTATCGAACAGTCCTCACTGATACTAGGAGTTTTATATGGAGTTTTTGTTTTCGCACATTGCCTGCTTCTAACGGCTGGTACAATGGAGTTGGCAGGAAGAAGATTCTCTATTGTTTGGTTGTCAGGATGCGTATTCGTCCTGATCTTTTCTGTAATTGGAAGATTAATTGGTTTACCGGCTGAGGTCTATTTGCTGCCTGGCGCAATTTATATTGCATTTGCATATGTCAGTACCGGGAAAGTTGTCAGTCAAATGAACATTAGTGGTCTGGGAATTTGGCTTACTGCAGGAGGCTTTTTTCTGCTTGGCGTCCACGCATTTGACATGCCGTTTTTATTCCAAATTAGGTGGTTTGCTCCCTGGGGCTATCTGATAGATGCATTACTTCGTTCAACAGTTGCAATCGGTATCGTATTTATTTATTTTGAAAAAGTCAGAGTTGAACTTGCAGAAAAAGAAAAGTACTATCGTCTGTTAGCAGAAAACGCTACTGATGTTATTTACCGGTATCAATTGACTAGTCCTGTTGGATTCGAATACATTAGTCCTTCTGTGAAAAAGCTGATTGGCTATGATCCTATTTCTATAAAAACGCTGCGCGATGTTATACGCATCATTCATCCAGCAGACCACGGAAATTTTAAGAAACTGATTAAGTCACCAATCGTTCTTAATGAGTTTGCCACACTACGGGTGGTACATAAAAACGGTGACATTCTATGGGTAGAACCAAAGCAGAACATTGTCACTGGCTCAGATGGTCAACTTCTTGCAGTTGAAGGAATTATGCGTGATATTACTAAGCGAGTCTTGTTGGAACAGGATGTATCGCGTCTTGACCGGTTGAACATTGTTGGCCAAATGGCTGCGAATCTCGCGCATGAGATTCGCAATCCCCTGACCACTGTGCGCGGCTACTTGCAGATGTTTGGTAACAAACGTGAGTTTCAGCATTATAAAGAGCAGTTTACCTTGTTACTTGACGAACTTGACCGAACCAACCATATTATTACCGAATATCTCGCGTTAAGTAAAAATAAAAGTATTGATATGAAAAAATGTAAACTTAATGAGATTATATTAACGATCTATCCTTTGGTTCAGGCTGATGCTGTTTCCTCTAATATTGAAACAATCCTTGAGCTTGGCGAAATTCCGAACCTGTATCTTGATGCCAAAGAAATAAAACAGCTTATACTCAATTTTACCCGTAACGCTGTCGAAGCTATGCCGTCTGGAGGAAGACTAACCATTAAAACCGCTGTCAACGGTAATGAAATTACACTGAGCGTCTCTGACCAGGGTACAGGCATTCCCCAACAGGTTCTGGATAACCTGGGCAAGCCATTTCTCACAACCAAAGAAACCGGTACTGGCCTGGGTATGGCCATCTGCTATCGTATTGCTCATAGACATAATGCTAAACTTGAAATTGACACTGGATCGGCCGGGACGACAATTCATATAAGGTTTCCAAGCACCTAGTACACCGTAAGAAAGAGGCCGAAAGGCCTTTTTTTTTTCGCCTCACACTCATCTGACATGAGTGATGGGGCGGGAAGGTTAACAACGTTATGGAGGTGATTTTTATGTGAACTTGCTATTAATCTTGCCCGTTATTACACGTCGATTAAAAAAGTGAAGGAGTGACAAACAATGTTAAACAAACAACTGAAACTAGAATCTGACTTGAAATGGGAAAATATTAAAATCCTTGACGCTTATACTGAAGAAGAAAAACAGGCTATCTATCATTTTCGTTACCAAATTCATATTAAAGAAATGAATCGTATTATTCCCAGTACCGATCACTTCCGGAAAGTTATAATTGATGAACTAGACTCATGGAGTCAACTAGCCTACGCCAAATTATCAGATGGACGTATTATCGGTACAGTCAGGGCAACCTTTGGTAAAGCTAGTGACTTTCCGACCGAATTAGCACGTACCTTTCAACTCAATCGCTTCCAGAATTTCAATCCGAATAGTAAAAATATCTGCTTTGGCACCAAAATGATGGTTGATCCCTTATATCGAAAGACCCCTGTATTTTTTCGCCTGTTAGCAAGATGCTATGAATTTCTAAGAGAGCATAATATTCAGTTTAATTTGAGTGGCTGCAATCCATACCTTCTCCCCATGTATGAGCAATTGGGATATCAATCTTTTGCAGCTGGCTTTCAAGATCCAGGGTACGGATTTGTTGTTCCCATTTTACTTATGCCTGAAGATATCGAACATCTAATTGCTATTCGCTCACCCTATTTACGCATCGCCAAAAAGTACACTAATTCAACTGCGGCCAGAGACTGGTATCTAACTAACTTCCCTGAGGCCTCCCGCTTTCCTGTTAACCTTTTTACCAGTGACCAGGCACGATGGGATTTCGTTACACAGCATGTTGGTGATCCCTTATCCGGTTTAGATGTTCTGGTTAATTTAAATGAAGCCGAAGCTAAGGGCCTGCTTCGTATAGCTACTCCGGTCGAATGCCGACAAGACAGTGAGTTTATCCGTCAGGGTGATGTGTGCAACGAACTTAACCTGCTTATTGCGGGAAAAATGCGTATTACCGATCAAACAGGATATGTTCACTATGCTAAGGCTGGTAATGCCTTTGGCACAGTAGGACTGTTTGCCCAGACTCATCACCAGTTTGATGCAACGGCTGTTACTGATTGTGAAATATTGACGATATCCAGGTTTTCCTTTGAAAAGCTTCAGCGTTCCTGGCCGGAAATTGGTACGAAACTGCGTCTTAATCAATATAAGGAGGTAAAATAAATGAAACCCACCCCGGATATACTTCTGATTAACAGTTATGCCCCACGTCAGCGGGTGGTTTCAGATGCTGCCCTTGAAAACAGCTTGGTTATTCTTCGTACCTATCTGGAGAGTAAAGGGATTCAGGCTGAGATTATCGATGATCAAAGAGTAACCACTTTGGAGAATGGTGTACCACAGTGGTGCCTGCAGCTCTTAAAAGTCATGACGCGGTTGTTAATGAAAACCTACCGACTCAAACCGGTTGCTGCCGGTCTGTTACTTGCGGCTTGGCCGTTGCAGGCCTATGCCCTCCAGTGCAGGCGCGAATATCTGCGTAACAGGCTGCGCGATATCGCCGTCGACCTAAAGAACAGGCACATTCCAATCGTCGGCCTCAAGCTATGGTATGGTGAAGCCTATACCTGGTGCCGTGAACTAGCCACTGAAATCAGGCGGCATAGCCCGGAAACAGTCATTATAGCAGGCGGGCCGCAGGTTAAAGTATATGGAGATTTCGTACTTTCGCACTCAGAATTTGATCTCGCCATCATGGGTCCTGGTGAAGAAATTCTTGAAAAGATTATTACTTTATATCGGCAAACCCAGTCTAAAAGCGTTTTTCTTGAGCAAGTCCACGAGCAACTGGGGGGACGGTTGCTAAAAACAGGTGGATTTGCCGGCAATCAGAACGATGTTATCCGGGGATTGGCGGCCCAAACAATTCCCAACTATCACAACGCCGATCTTGACGACAAAATTCTTTTTCACACAATTGTCGACGGTGTTGGTTGCAGTTGGAATAATTGCAACTTTTGCTCCCATACCCGCTGCGCTGTTCCTTTTACGCCACGACCTGTGGAGGATATTATTACTGAGATTAAAGCAATGCTCCAACGCGGAATATCATTCTTCCGGTTTAGCAGTTCAGAAACGCCGATGGCTCATGGGCGGAAAATTGCCGAAGCTATTTTAACACATGGCCTGAATATCCGTTTTTCTATGTTTGTTCGTGCCGCCAACGTAAGTGAGGAGACTTTGGCAACCTATCGCCTCCTGATTCAGGCTGGTCTCAGGGCTGTATTTATGGGCGGTGAAACCGGACATGACGGAGTTAACCGGGAAATAATGAATAAGGGGGTCGAGCGAAAAGATATTATTAATACGATCGCTACTATTCGCCTGGCATCTGACGCAGTCAGTTTGCCTTGCCGGGTCGGACTCTCGCTGATTTATCCCTGCCCATTGCCACCAGGGATTGCTATGGAAGAAGTCTTTCAGGCCAATATAACCTTAATTGATGCAGCACTGCCGGATACGGTTATTGTGAATCCTCCCGGACCTTTCCCGGAAACAAATTGGTATAAGGAGGCCGATAAATTTGGTTTCAGATTCTCTGATGGTGCCGCGACCTTTACCCAACGATTCATGGAATATGAATACTCAATTTATAAGCCTGTTGAATTCTGGGATGATCTGGGCTCCTCGCTTAACGATATGGAAAGTAAAACAGTGCTAAAGGAGACCGGAAAACTCCGGGCATACGCGGCAAGCCTTGGTATTCCCACAGATATTTCAGATGAATACCTAATGATGACTGAGGCAATTGGCCTTCAGTCCAAACTCGATCTCGTCCGGTTTAAACAAAAAACGTTGCTTGACATTATTAGCGGCAGTACCGATTATACCCGGGAGATTACAGCTTCCATTAATGCCGCCAGCCGCCAGCTGGCAAGAACCTATACCGAATAGACGTCCTTAACTCAGCAGGTACCGTAAGGTGCCTGCTTTTTTTATATGCATTCCACAAACTAAAAAAGTCACTCCTTGTGAGTGACTCAGATAATCCGCTATAAAGTAAAGAGCCCGCAATGATCTACGCTACAGCCTACACCGATCATTACATACCTATACGCAGACTTTCGCCTACCCACAAGCATTACACAACCGATGCAAACCTTTGCTCGACTACCACAGATAGCTACTGAACCGCCTGCAATCTCACGACTGCAAACGACCCCTATTATTCGCAACCCATAGCAGTCTTAGCTCGACCAACATAAATCCCTTGGGACCACACGGCAACAGTTGGGCTACCGTACAGCCTTTCGAGACCCATGCCAGTCTTCCCGCCGACTAACGCCGAACCTTGCGACCCGACGCCAATCTTTGGCCGACCAATACCGAGCCCTTTCAGACCCGATACCAGTCTTGGCTCAACCATTACAGACCCTTTACACTGATAGTATCTGCCGATTAAGCTAGTTAATACCTGGAAATATATTACATCTCAGGTTAACTCTTTTTTAAATTCTCTACCCTCTTTAAATATCTGGCCCACTTCATGCCCCAAGTTAAAGTAAGCTGACCCCATCATAATTATCGGGTTAACTTTTAGCGGATCTAATTTTCCGTCTGTCAGACATTGCTCATTGCCATATACAGCCACAATCTCGCCAAAGAACATCTCAAACCCAAACATTGGTACCTGATTAATGACTTTACACAGCATGTTCATCGGGCACTCTTTGATCATTGGTGCTCTGCCAAGATCATCATAGAAGGATGTAAATAAATTTGACTTGTCTATATTCTTTCCTGATACTACACCGCAATAATCTGTTTTTCGAACCGTCTCTGCCGAGGGTATATTGACACTGAAAAAACCGGTCTCTTTGACCCCCTTGATCGAATAATGGGTACTTTTTAGGGATATATAAAGTACAGCGTCAAGACTTACTACTCCACAGGCCCCTATTGTAACATAATTGGGCCTGCCATTGACTTCTACTCCGGCAAGCACGGTTGGAAATGGGCCAATTGGCCTGTTGGGCAGCTTAATTTTTTCCATTGAATGCCCCCTTTTTTGAACAGCCCTTTACACTGATAGTATCTACAGACTAAACAATCCGATACCTGAAGATATGTTATATAATGATTATTTCAGCGGCTGTTTTGGGGCATTGTTGACAATCCACGTTGCAAATGCCTGCAAAAACTTTTGTAAAAACTCGCGAGTATTATCACTACTAAGAACCCCATCAGCGTCAAAAAGGGTAGCAACATTTCCGATATAGGCCTCAGGCTGCTGCATAACAGGAACATTCAGGCAGACAAGTGACTGCCTGAGATGGTGATTAGCGCCAAAAGCACCTATTCCGCCAGGTGATACACTCACTACCGCACCGGGTTTGCCATCCCATACATTTTTGCCATATGGCCGTGAGCCGATATCTATAGCATTTTTGAGCACTGCAGGGACAGAGCGGTTATACTCAGGGGTTATGAAAAGAATTGCATCATAGCTTTTCACGCGTTCACGGAGAGCTGTCCATGCTGCAGGCGGGTTACCCTCGTCATCGAAATCCTGGTTGTATATTTCCAGCCCGGCTATTTCGATTTCTTCCATCTCAAAGGCTTCAGGAGCCAGCAGCTGTAATGCCTTCGCAATTTTCCGGCAAAACGATTCCTTGCGCAGACTGCCTACAAGAACCCCTATTCTCTTTTTCGTCATATGTATTCCTCCTCTATTC
>NZ_DATMYD010000027.1:0-11181 GCF_035561155.1 Sporomusa sp.
TTTTCCACGAACCGCTTCCAATTCTGTTTTCCATCAAAAAAGATCTGCCATAAGATGTTCTTTTTCATTCTGCTCTGTTTCCGCAAACCCACGCCAGTTCTCCTGCTACAGGCTCTTTAAACTTATAAATTCTGATATACAAAAAAAAACCGGCCATCGGCCGGCTATAAGGTTTCCCAAATGCTAAGAATAAACCACCTATGAACTATTTTGTCACGTGGATAAGTTGAGCTGCCAATTTCTCTAGGTCAATGTTATTAACCTCTTGAATATGTTGCTTCCATTCCGCTTTAATTGCCGCCGCGCCGCCAAAAGCACCGCACAACGCGCCGACGATGGCGGCATTAGTGTCGGCGTCATCACCAATATTGATAATTGTGGTTAAGCAGTCATCAAAATGCCCTTTGCCGGCGTAAAAGACACCAAGACTGAGCGGAATTGATTCATAACTTTTCATACCAGCACCAATCAGCCTGTATAATATGTTGCCAATCTCAGCCAGACTTTTACCGGCATGACGGTCAACCATTTCTACCGCTAACTTTATTCGGTCTTCTATTGAAGGCGCCGGAATGTCATGGCCTTTTTCCTCACCGAACCGTGCGCCATAAATAGCAGCTTCCATAACCTCATTGATATTCCTGCCACCAGCCATTGAGCAGGCTACCGCCGCCGCTACCGCGCAAGTTGAGCCAACTCCCGGTTTACTGCCGTGAGACACAAGCGCTGATTCACAAGCCGCCTGAACGGCTTGTTTAATATCGCCATGATAAAAAATGCCTATCGGCGCGACCCGCATGGCACCGCCGTTGGTATCACCGATTTTGGCAGCCTCTATATAATCACCGCCTTCAATAATGGCTGTTAGAAATCTTCTTGTGCTGGGTCCAATCACCGTAGATGCCAGCATCTTATTCTTAATGGCCCACTCTTTCATTTTGGCTACAAACAACGGCCTGCTAAAGCCGGAGTGCTCAATTAAAACAGCTGCAATAATAAGACTTTCCTCAGTATCATCTGTTATTGCACCCTCTGTTAGCATGCCGTGTGCAACCTGTGCTGCTGACGGTTTATTAAAGCCAATAATCCGCCCGTAAGACTTTTCAATTTGCTGCGGCGTCATAAACGAGGCCGGCATTCCCATCGCATCGCCAATAGCTGCACCGATTAAACATCCATAAGCACGATCCAACATAATATTAATCCCCTTTGATTAATTTTTTTACATCGTCAAGACCAAAATCGCCATTCGGGCCAATAAAAGTCGTGTTTAATGCGCCACAGGCTGATCCTACTTTCAACACATCTTCAATATTCAGATGTTCCAAAAATCCATAAATGCACCCGGCGGCAAAACAGTCCCCGGCCCCGGTTGTATCTACGGCCTTGACCGCGAAAGCCGGGATGTAATATTTTCTCTGCCCAACATAAGCAGTAACCCCTTCACTGCCATTCTTAATGATGACATACTGAATTCCCTGCGCAGTCGTCCATTCCGTAAAATCGCCGGCAATTGCCAGCCGTTCCTTGATCTTATTGATTTCTTTCACATTCGGTATCAAAATATCGCTTAGCGCCAATACCGACAACAAGATGCTGAGATTAATTTCATGAACCAGCGGCCCCGGATCAAACATAAGGACAGCGCCTTGTTCCTTTGTGGCTCGAACAAATTCTACAATTTCACCGGCATTTTCAGCCAGGAGATAATAGCCTGTTAAATAAACAAGACCGGTTGACGCCACCAGTGAGGCTGCAACCAAATCAGGCGAAAACTTGCTCTCGCAGCCTTTAAAGGTCATAAACGTCCTTTCAGAAGAAGCGTCCACAATGACCAACGAATAACCGGTACGCTGGCCGGCTTGCACCTTGACACAGTCCCGGTTGATATTGGTTGCTGCTAAATAGGCTTCTATTCCCTGCCCGTCCTGGTCATCACCAATTGTTGAAACCGGATAGGCAGATACCCCCAGATTCCGCAGCGTGCAGGCCACATTAATCGTCGAACCGCCCACCCGTTCAAAAGATTCGTTGATCAGCACATCCTCCCCTTTTGCCGGATACTCGCCCACCAACAAATATTTATCAATAATCAGCCCACCCAAAACCAACACTTTGTTCTGTTTAATATTAGTTGCACTCACACCATCACCTACTCATCCAATAGGACACTGCCCGCCTGGTCCCAGGTTAAATACACTTCATCGCCGGTATTGAAGCGCTCACCGCTGAACGAATTTTGCAGTTGAACAATCACTTCCTCCCCCATAACCTCTACCCGGAAATTGGAAATGTTACCGGCATATGTAATAAATTTAACCCTGCCCCACAAAAAGGGCTTCCCTTCGGGTCTTGTAGTCTCCAGCCGGATTCTCTCTGGCCGCACCGCAAGAATACACTCTTGACCTGGCCGCCGCGCTTCACACGCTCCTGCTGCACCCTGGATTTGATCGCCGTTTTTCAGTTCCAGGCAATAACTGCCGTTGTCAATATCTTTAATGATACCTTTAAAAAAGTTGGATTGTCCCAAAAATCCAGCAACAAACCGATTGCAAGGTTTTTCGTAAACAACGTGCGGAGCATCCATCTGGACAATATTACCATCTTTCATCACCGCGATTTTATCCGACAAAGTTAAGGCTTCTTCCTGATCATGGGTCACAAAGATGGTTGTAATTCCTACCCTCTTTTGAATTTGCCGCAGCTCTACCTGCATATCCACCCGCAATTTTTTATCCAGAGCGCTCAGGCTTTCATCCAAGAGCAGCAGCCGCGGTTTGATTACCAGTGCCCGGGCCAAAGCAACCCGTTGCTGTTGTCCACCTGACAACTGCTTTGGTTTTCTCTTTTCGAGACCTATTAGCTGAACCATTTCAATGGCTTCAGCCACCTGCTTTTTTATTGTCCCGGGATCAACCTTCCGCTGCTCCAGGCCAAAAGCAATATTTTGTTCAATTGTCATATGTGGAAACAAAGCATAGCTTTGAAAAACCATTCCCACATTGCGGCGATACACCGGCAGATTATTATATACCTCGCCTGCCACTACCACTTCACCAGCATCCGGGCTTTCAAAACCGGCGACAATCTTTAACGTTGTTGTCTTCCCGCAGCCGGAAGGGCCCAGCAGCGACAAAAAGGTGCCTTGTTCAATACTTAGATTGATATTATTCAAGACCAGGTTGGAATCATATCGCTTGGTCAAATTATTAAGCGAAAAATAGGACATCCGCATTACCTCCCAAAGACGTTCTTAATCGAGGATTGCATCAACGCTGCAATCAAAATAATCATAGCCATAGTCACCACCAGGATGATGGTAGCAACTGCGTTAATCTCCGGTGTAAAGCCGAATTTTATTGATGAATAGATTTCAATCGGCAGCGTACTGCTCCCGGAAGGTATGAGGAAGTAGGAAATGACAAAATTGTCAAAGGATATCATAAATGCCAAGAAGCCGCCGGCAATAAGCGCCGACCAAATATTAGGAAGAATAATCCGGTAAAAAGTTGTCCACTCATTGGCACCCAGGCTGTACGCAGCTTCCTCAATCGATTTATCCATATCGGCAAGTCTTGCACCGATGACCAGCACCGCATAAGGCAGCGAGATAATCACATGCCCGATTAATAACATGAACAGATTTTTGCTTAACCCCAGTTTCATTAAAAACAGCAATAATGATAAGCCCATAATCAGCCAGGGAATAGTCAGCGGCATAACCACTAGTGAATTAACCAGACTCTTAATCCGGGTCCGTCCCTCCGGCAAGCCGAGCATCAACGCGGTTGCCAGCACCACACAGATAACGGCCGTAATGGTGGCAATATATACGCTGTTAATAACGGCATCCATCAGCTTGGTATTATTAAGCAGTACACCATACCAATGCGTGCTAAAGGAAAATGGTAACGTGTTATAGCGTGACTGATTGAAGGACATCAGCGCCAGTACAAAAACCGGAATGTACAAAAATGAAAAAATAAGAATTGCGTAAAGCCATCCTAAAACTTGCTTTTTCATTTTGCTAACCCTCCTTGTTAAATTTCGCTACCATACCCATCGACGCCAATACCATCGCCAGCAGGATGAAGGCAATTGCTGCCCCGAAATTCCAGCCATAAATTTCAAAAAACTGATCTTCAATAATGGTGCCTATAACCGAACCATTGACGCCACCCAGAATTCGTGGTTCGACAAAGCTTCCCAGACAGGGTATAAATACCAGCACTGAGCCTGTCAATATCCCCACTTTACTCAAGGGGAGGGTAATTTTTCTAAACGTAGTGAACGGAGTGGCTCCTAAGCTTTGAGCCGCGTCAAGAATGGCATCATCCAGCTTCTCCAAAGACATAAAAATAGTGATTACCATATAAGGAAAATAAATATGTACCAGCCCAATAATAACTGCGGCCTGGGTAAACAAAATGCCGAGACTGCCCTCAAGAAGATTCAGGTTGCGCAAAAACAGTTCCAGCATGCCGCCGTCACGTAAAAGATTAACCCAGGAATACGCCCGGACCAGGGCACTGGTCCAAAAGGGAATAATAATCAGCAACAATAGCAGACCTTTACCTCTGCTAATGATTTTCGCCATAATATACGCCATTGGATAAGCAACTATCAGACAGATAAAGGTGACTATCAAACTCATTTGAACAGTTTTGGCTGTTAACTTAAGATATAGTTCTTTCGAGAAAAAATCAGTATAGTTCTGTAAAGTAAAACTACCGTTGGGGCCATTACTTAAAAAGCTGAAATAGAGCATGATAAAAAGAGGGACAACGCCAAATGCAATGAGCATAAATAGCGCCGGACTCATCAGCATGATTTTTCTCTTCATTTTTTCCTCCAGTCAACGCTGCTCGGCTGCGCCGTTTCCTCATATACAAGAGAAAAAAGCAAGCCCAAAGTACTTTGGGGCTTGTTTTTTTACTGTTAATAGGTTACTGGGCTTTTACTTCCTGCCATAATTCATTCCAAGCCTTTTTTACTTCGTCTGTTTGATACGAGATAAAATACAGTTTATTCAAAGATGCTTCATCCATGCAATTATCCTTTACCAGTTGTGGGTCAAGGGCTGCCGTAGCCAACTTGTTAACAGGGGCAGGACCGCCGGATTTAGCCCAATTTTCCTGGAACTCCTTGCTCAGCATAAAATCAATGAACTTGTAGGCCAAATCCACGTTAGGCGCATTTTTTACAATAGCCCAATTATCCACCCAGCCAATAGCTCCCTCGCGAGGGATGATAAACTTAATCGGCTGACCTTCCTTCTTCATTAAAGCCGCTTGTCCACTCCACATGACGCCAACGGCAATTTGATTATTAGCGAAAAGTTTAGACCACTCGTCACCTGTCTTCCAATAGGTTTTATTAAGTGGTTTTTGCTCCAGCAGTTTCGCTTTAATGGCCTTCAAATCAGACGGCTTATTGGGATTTTGTCCCAAGGCGATGGCAGCATTCATTACCGCATCATTAAAATCATCTCTAAAGCCAATTTGTCCTTTATATTTTTCATCCCACAGAGCATTAATAGTGTCTACATTTTCTTTGATCATGTTGGTATTATACGCAATAGCCGTTGACCCCCAAACCCAGGGAATGGCATAGGTCTTGCCATCCATACTGTTTTCCGGCAATTTTTTGAACTTATCGGCAACATGCTGATAGTTCTCCAATTTGCCGGTATCGATAGCTGCCAGTAAGTTTTCTTTTTCAGCAACCGGCAGCACCGAAGCATTTGGCAATACTACATCAATTTTGCCCACACCATCAGTTCTTAGCTTTGTTAACAGTTCCTCTTCCGAAGACATATAAATATGTACTACTTTACATTTGTACTTGTCTTCAAATTGTTTAACGACCTCTGCCTTATCGGAACCATAATCTTTCCAATTGACTACCACCAACGTTTTCGTCTCTTTACTTGCTTCCGTCTGGCTTGACTTCAGACCGCAACCGGCAACCCCCACTGCCATCACTCCGGCCAGAAGCGTCACCATTGCCTTTCTTAGAAAATCCTTTTTGTTCATCTTAAACCTCTTCCCCCTCCAATAATGTTTAGCTGTTTCCATTTTATACCCTTATCCGGTGACCCACCGCGCTAAGGCCCGCTTTATTTAAGCCGCTATACTTCCATATTGGCGACAACTTTAAACTGTATATTAGGACCATAGACAACGCGCAGGACCTCAATTTCCCGGTTTTCCCTGTCAAATATTTGACCTGATGCCAGTAAAAGCGGAACATCTTTTTGTAACTTAAAAGTCTCTTTCATAGTCCTGTCACCTAGCATTGCGTTCATCGAGAGCTCGGCTCGCTTGGGAAAAATGTTATATTCAGTTCGCATAAGGTTATAAAGAGAATTGACACTAAAGTCATACTGCTCAAGGCCCGGAAAAAGGTCCAAGGGAATTTGCGAATAATCTATTGTTAAAAAAACAATCTTTTCTCCTTGTTTCACCCCTCGTACTCTGTCAAGCGCCAAATATTTTTTATTGTCTATAGTGATAATTTCTTTTCTCAATACCACAGAATACGGAATTTCAGCCCGATTCATAATATAGTCAGTAAAACCGCCGAAGTTCCAAATATTATATTTTACCTCTTTAAAACAAACATAAGTGCCCTTACCATGAACCTGACTCAATAAGCCTTCATTAACAAGATCAGCAATAGCCCTGCGAATTGTCGTTCTGGTAATTTTATACTTTTGCGACATTTGAGCTTCCGACGGAATTAGATCGCCCTCTTTGTATATACCGTTTAGAATATCCCCACGTAATATTTTTGCCAGTTGAACATATAAAGGAATCGCATCATTTTTATGTAACATTTTTATTCTCAACTTCCTTATCCGGTTGTCTACTTGTCCGTATCAGTTAGTCTTCTACTTCGTCGAAAGTTCATAAATTCCTGCTAGTATTTGCTATTTTTTAAATGGTTAATAAAAATGGAGGCCATTGATGCCTTGCATGCAATAAAAAAAGTTGTATATATGGTGCTGTAATGTATAATTAAAAATAATATAAATCTATATAAGGTGATTTAATGAACTTTAATGATAAAGTCTACGAATTTGTTCGTCAAATTCCAGAAGGAAAAGTTGCATCTTATGGGCAAATCGCTTTCATGACTGGAACTTGGCGGGCATCCCGCGCGGTGGGTTATGCGCTACACCGCAATCCGTACCAAGGTAAAGTGCCTTGCCACAGAGTAGTTTTTAAAGATGGCAGACTCGCTACTGGCTTTGTATTTGGCGGTAAAGATGTGCAGCGGCAACTACTTGAAGCAGAGGGAGTTGAATTTACCGAGGATGGGCGTGTGGATATGAATAAATGCTGTTGGAATCCATGATTATATTGCGTCTAGCCGGGGTTCAATTGTAGTAATTGCCTTGATCATCTGTGGCTACCCGTGAGTAAAGTCGAAGCAGCACTTGACCCGTATGTTACGCAATTTGCAGGTTTTGTTGGGAATAATGTGGAATAGTGTACTAAAGAATAAGGCAAAAGGGGTAAATTAATAAAAAGTCTATTACCAGGAAGCAATATTCATCTGAAAGGACTGGATGCTTTTGATACGAATTGGGGTAATTGGACAGTCTGGAGAGATACCGGCAGAAACATGTCTACTAGCTGAAGAAATAGGCAAGGAAATCGCGTTACGCGGCGCAATTCTTCTTACTGGCGGAACGAGCGGGGTAATGGGGGCAGTTTCCCGTGGAGCGAAGCAAGCAAATGGTTTGGTCGTAGGTATTCTCCCTGGCGATACCGTGGAAGTAGCAAATGAGTATATTGATATTCCTATTACCACGGGATTGAGTTTTGACTACAGAAGCCTAATATTAGTGCATTCTTCCGATGTAATAATCATGATAGCGGGAGGCAATGGTACGCTGGGCGAGTTATCCGCAGCATATTTAAACCGTAAGCCTGTCGTAATTGTCGAAGCCTCCGGTGGATGGGCCTCAAGAGTTCGTGGGATGGCCTATGACGGTTCCTATCTTGATGAACGAAAGTGGGTTAAACTTGACTACGCAAATACGGCTAAAGAGGCTCTTGATATTGCAATGAGTCGGAGCCGCGCGAGAGAAATGCCAATAAATAATAAGGATATCAATATTGATAGTGAATAGAGCGAATCCGCCGTTACCATAATCATCGGAATAACGGCGGATTTATCTATTCAACGCTATTGACCAATTTAGGAAATATATGTTATGTTATACACATACTAACGTAATACAAAGTTGCGCAACTGACGGATTAGTGGAGTTTACCACATGAAGCGCAATTTTCAGAGTATGTCGACCGTCTGGACAATAATTATTGTTCAGACGGTTTTTTTGTTTTTCAAAATATATAGTTCGGGTTTAAAAAATTGAACTATTTTACGAGTGAAAATTATATCCGGGAGGATGAGAGATATGAGTTTTGCTGGCAAAGGCGAAATATCTAAGAGTACCGTCAACAGGCTAGCATTATATTATAATATTTTGCAACAGTTGCGTAATGAAGATAGAGTGATATGCACTTCTGAAGATCTGGGGCGACGCATGAACATTCCTTCTTCGCTTGTACGCAAAGATCTCGCCAATTTTGGAGAATTCGGCACAAAGGGCGTTGGGTACCAAATTCACTATATGATCTGGCGAATCGAAAAAATTTTGGGGTATACTGCATCCTGGAATGCTGTAGTAGTAGGCGCATGTATGCCAGTTTTGCCCATGTACACTTCTGGTGGTATTTTT
Organism: Sporomusa sp.; assembly: GCF_035561155.1. GTDB lineage: Bacteria > Bacillota > Negativicutes > Sporomusales > Sporomusaceae > Sporomusa. The sequence goes on from NZ_DATMYD010000027.1 coordinate 8,756, forward strand.
CCGCCAGGAATCCATATTGCTGCTGTCTGTGATTTAGCAGGAGACAAACACGGAGTTCCTGTCGGTTGCGGCTCAGAATTGAAGATTGAGCCGTTTAAAAATATTTACGAAATTGTTCAGAAACGAAATATTGTCATGGGCATTGTGGCTGTTGAGCAAACACAAAGTCAGATGGTTACCAACTGCCTGGTTGAAGCAGGCGTTACTGGGATTGCCAACCTATCCCCAATTCCTGTTATGGTTCCAGATCATGTCATACTGGTAGAAATTAATCTTGCCTCCAGGCTGAGCCAGATTACCTATAGCTTAAATGGTATTATGACGAAAGACAATCGGGTGGAATCCTTCTGTACACGCTAAGTGAAAACCTTATATGGCATCCTTCTTTATACCCACTATCGTTTTGGGAAGAGGTTTTTTGAGAGAAAAAAAGTCGCCCCCTGCGGGAGCGGTAATCTATGGATAAAACGCGAGTTCTGGAAAAAGCGCAAGCGTAGAAGTTTCAAGTAAAAGTTCCGGAAAGAACACAAAACCAGGTTGAGGAGGATCGTTACTATTATCAATATTCCGATTATCGCCACAGCAAGGACATACGCCATGAAAGAAGTAATAATCGAATTCGCAACCACACCACGAGCATACCTTATATAACCTAAAGTAACAAACTTCATATAATTTAAAGATCGAAGTATTGGTTTTGATACACTTTTTAGTGGACTTCGCCAAATGCCAATTTGGTACACCAGAATAGTGATCCACAAGGATGCCTCCCATGTTGCTCTTTAATCTACTATATGTAAATCACTAGTGATCTGCCACTCATCTGAAAAGCCGCCTACCCGCAGGACATGCGTCCTAAAACCGGATTAAATATGAATCTCTCCATTATTTCGTGGCTGCATATTATGTAATATCACCCCACTGAAATAGGAGGATTGTTATTATGAAGAATAAAAGAAAAATAAAATTGAAGGACCCCCCCGAAATAACTGATTGGAGCGAAGAACAGCATAGTCGCTATTGTTGTATCCCGTTTAATTGCCGCCCCTATCATTGCCGACCTTATTACTGTCGTCCATACCGAATATGTCGACCTTTCGACTGCTGCAATCCGCAAATAAAATTCCATGGCCTTTGAACAATATAACAGCGCCAAACAGCATAGTCGCCTAATGTTTGGGTAAACTAAATATATAATTCTCTCTCTCCCATTAAGCGCCGTAGATTAAACCGGCGCTATTTTTTTTGGGCTTGTTCAGATGATGCAGTGCTGGAACCAAAAAAATATTGAAACCTTTCGTATCGCATGTGACAATTAGAGTAAAAGAATACGGAGGTCTCACTAGATGGAGCATGAGAAAACAAACGAGCAAGAGCTTACATTAAATCAACGACTTAAGCATTGGGCGCGGACGCTCAAGAGCAATATAATTACTATCTACTTTGCACTAAAACATCCACAGACACCGGTGTATGCTAAAGTTTTTATTGCTATTATTGTTGGCTATGCACTAAGCCCAATAGACCTAATTCCAGACTTTATACCAGTGTTTGGTTATATAGATGATGTAATCCTATTGCCACTGGGGATAGCCCTAGCAATAAAACTGATACCGACAAATGTCTTCAATGCTTGCCGCGAAGAAGCAAGAAATAATCCGCCTGTTATGAAGCCTAAGATTTGGGTTGCAGCATACGTCATTGCCATTCTGTGGCTTGTTGTCCTTTACGCCCTATACGAGCTGATTAGATAGTTTAAAGCACAAACAATCTGTCTAGCCATTTCACCCTGCACTCTATAAATCTCAATGACAAAAAGAGCAGTACCGGCCGGTCTGCTCTTTTTAGGTCATTAGTCACTGCAATATGCATTTATTAGATTTTTTCAATGGAATCAACCTGAAACATACATGAACCGGCCTCATTTAGAACGCGCCGGAGCTTTGCCGTATCTATATCTGCGGCCGGTGCCTGAACGTCAACGACAACCTGGCCAACACGCTGAGGAATCGCCTTTGCTGCTTGAATGGTAAGTCCGGCAAATTCATTAGTATGACGGCGAATATGAGCGATTATTTCCTCTGCAGTACGGTCAGTATTACCGAATACAATCTGCAAACGGTCTGCCTGGTGTTGTTTTACATCCTTAGATTCACTCATCACATTGCCTCCTAAAATTCTGGATACGCTTGGAATATTGCGCTATATTCCTATTATACCAAAACTTGCTAAAAGAAGATATTATAATGAGAATTTTGCTGAACCACCTGTGCCTGCTCTTTTCTCAATCGAGTAGGAGCTGAGTAATTAATTTACTCAGCGACCTCTCACACCACCGTACGTACCGTTCGGTATACGGCGGTTCAATAGAATTAGTGTATTAATGAATATCTTTCACTTATGGTGATAAAGCCTAATTTCCTTAG
>NZ_DATMYD010000028.1:0-12291 GCF_035561155.1 Sporomusa sp.
ACTCAAAGACAATCTGATCATGTTCTAACAAGCGGAGTTATCTCCAAACCGTCCCTCGATCTTTTCCTGCTTATTTGAGTATATCACAATTATCTTTGTTTTCATTGGTTCTGCTGTGGCCAGTATTGCCATGGCTGTTCTTGACTTGCATGGCTAAATGCAAAGCAAGAACCGTCCCTCTTTGTTTTGTTTTCATTAAATTTTTTGCACAAATTCCAGGCGCTCACCGTCCGGACCGGCAAAAAACATAATCTTTTTATCCCCGACTACCCTCGGTTGGTCAAACAGCAGTGTTACGTTATGGTGCCGAAGTTTCTCAATTTCGGCAGCGAGGTCATTTACGGAAAAAGCAATATGGTCAACCCTGCCGGCGCTACGCTCCCCGGCAGGGTCTGCTTTATGTTGGATGAGTTCGATTGTCAGCTGGCCTGACTTAATAAATATCAGGCGAATACGTTCATCCTGGTAACTGTCTTCGACTTGGCAGCCTAATACTTTAGTGTAAAAATCCAAGGATTTATCTGCATCTGTAACTACTACACCAACATGGGCAACTTCAAACATACTTTATTCCTCCTTCAAAACCTTAGGCCAGGTAAAGATAAAATTAGCTCCCTGACCTTCGGACGATATGATCCTAATCGATCCTCCCTGACTTTCAACAATCTTTTTGACAAGAGCCAGACCGACACCGGTACTTTCCAGGGTATCGCGCGGCTGTAAGGTTTGAAACATTTCAAAGACCTTGTGATGATAATCGGCCGCAATTCCCGGCCCGTTATCGACTACGCTAAATTCAAGTAATCCGCCTAAATCGTTCACCGTGATCAGCACTTGACCGTCTGGCCTGTTATGATGTTTCATAGCGTTGCCAATAAGATTGGCAAATACCTGCTTGAGCCTAATCCGTTCGGTGTGAATCACCGGCATGCCTGGTCCAACCAACATGCGAAACCTGTCAGGCGGCGCCAAATCCTCAATCACTTCGGCAATTAGTTCGCTGACATTAACCGGCTCAGTAGCCGCTTTAATCCTGCCGATCCGCGAATATTCCAATATGCCTTCAATCAGGTTTTCCAGCCTTCGAACCCGGCCCCGCAAAAGCTCCATTTTATGCTGGGTTTCAACCTCAAGATTGCCCCCTAAGTCTTCCTCAATCCACTGTGACAGGTTGGCAATGGCGCGAAGCGGTGCCTTCAGATCGTGAGAAACAACATAGGCAAATTGATCAAGCTCCTGGTTACTGCGCTCCAGTGTCCGCATGTATTTAGCCAATTGCCCCTGCTTGCGGCGCAGCTCATCTTCACGCAGACGCACAGCCTCAGCCATAGTCCGGAAGTGCTCTGATATTGTATTAATTTCAGTATATTCGTAGCACTCTAGCGGCAAGTTATAATTGCCTGCGGCTACTTGCTGCGTTTTGCGGGTAAGTGCGCCAAGTGGCACAAAAATTTTCTTTAGGTTGCGCATGGCGATAAACACTGCCAGCCCTAAAGCCAATACTGAACCAACGATAAAAATATTCCGGGTATTACGCACCGGAGCAAAGGCAACATCGGCCCTTTGGGCGACAAGAACCGGCCAGCCTGTTGGCTTAACTACATCTACCGTTATAAGATAATCATCTTGCCCCTGCTTGACGCTTACAGTACCCGACTGGCCTGCCAGCGCTGTTTTGATAAAATCCCAGTCACCAATATGATTGCGTTGATATACCTGGCCCCGGTCAGAGTGGCCGATAAACGTGCCTTCAGTATCAAGAATAGCAGCCCAGCTATGCTGATTGATATCACCTTTTGCCGTTAGCTCGTTTAGTTTACTTAAATTGATATAACCAACAATCATCCCGTTCTTCGTCGGCCTGGTGATCGTTAATGTTGGTTGACCTGTATGCTGAGAGATAAAGGTGGTTGACCAATGCACCTGGCCAGTTTGTTTCGTTATCTGAAAAAAGGGCTGCCTTGACAGGTCAAGCGTTGAATAGCTGGGGTGATGGGGCGAGGCAAAGGTCGAGTGCCCGTCGTTATCGACAATATGTACTGCGTCCAAATAGGTGTGGCTAGTAATAAGCGTGTCAAGATAATGCTGAATTTGGCGGTTGTCAAATCCACCTGTATCTACCGTGACGGCAGCCTGCCTAATCACAGCGTCAGCCGTCACCAGGAAATCTTGGGTACCTGTCACCAAGTCACTCGCCATTTGCGTGTTATATTTGATTACCTGTTCACCCATACTGCGAGACAACAAAGTAATGGTAATGACACTAATAACAAGGATTGGCAACGCGACTGCCACGATAAAATTAAGGGTCAGAACCCCTCTTAGGCTGACTGCAATCTTGTTCATATATTATCTGCTCACTTTATTAATCCATTGTGACAAACTGTCCGTTTTTCACAGTAACTAGCCGGCAAAGACGCTCGGCATCACCAGTGGCGTTAATGATAATATCGCTCCATAGCCCAGGGAACTGTTTTTGGGCAATAATTGCAGCTTTAACTGCTCCCGCATCGTTATTGCCAGCTTTCTTAATGCCTGCCACTACCATCTGAGCAGCCTCATAACCATAAGAGGCTGCATAGTTCGGCTGACTGCCAAACCGCTCCTGGTAGTTACGAATAAACTGTCTATAAGACGAACCTTGATCATCAGGGTTAAACGGGCTGCTAAAAATTGCACCCTCGACCGCTAGGCCACCGTGCTGAATGAAATCGTCCGTCATGGCCCAACTGCTGGAGAATATTGGCACCGCAAGCTGACTCTTTCTGAGCCCCTGACTAAGAACAGCAGCATCTACGGCTCCGGCTATGATCAGTACGCCTTCAGGCAAATAGCCGGCTACATCGTTTGTTAGCCCCTCATAGTTTACACCCTTGTCTGATATAAAGGTAAATCTTGCTGTGACTTTACCGCCGAGTTCTTCATATTTCGCTATAAAAGCTTGCGCCCATGCCTGAGAAAAATCGGCATTGGAAATATCATAAATAACTACCATCTGTTTAAGACCAAGCTTATTGACCGCATAGGCTGCTTGCGCTTTTGCCGAAACTCCGAGCGGCGGTATCACAGTGATGAATGAATCATCGCGACCACTTAAGATATCAGCACGCGCCGTTGGGCTAACGATAAGGGCCTTGCCACCGGCAATTACCTGCAGCGAAGCTACGGCCGCAACACTTGTCATATGCCCGATAATAGTTCTTATGCCGGCATTGATAAGTTCCTCATCAACAGCGCGAACTACATTAGGATCATTTCTGTCATCTTTAACAACAAGTTCAATTGGCCGGCCAGCAATACCACCAGACTTATTGATCTCCTCAATTGCCAGCATTACCCCATTGCGCCCGGCAACCCCAATATCAGACTGCCGTCCGGTCAAACCGGCGACAAACCCGATTTTAACCGGCTGACGATCGAGGCAGCCTGAGACTAATAAGGCTATTATCAGGAATACTGCAAAAACAACAAACTGAAAGCGTTTAGCAGTTGACACAATATCCCTCCATCCGACAATTATTGTTAATAATAATTAGCCGTGGAAGACATTTTTCCTGCTGTTATTCCAGTTTTTACTTAAAATAATTAACGCCGGCACTAAATAGCTGCTGGTCTTTGTTACCGGGAATATTTATTGCAACATTGTTGCCGATCCGTTCGGAATGACCCATTTTCCCGAGTACCCGTCCATCAGGACTTGTAATCGCTTCAATGGCAGAGAAGGAGCCGTTTGGATTAAACTTAACATCATAAGTCGCACGGCCGTCAAAATCAACATACTGGGTTGCAATCTGGCCGTTAGCTGCCAGCCGGGCGATTTCCTCGTCTGTGGCGTAAAACCGGCCTTCACCGTGGGAAGCCGGAATAACAAACACTTCACCCGCTTTAGTATTACTTAGCCAAGGTGACAGGGTTGATACAACCTTGGTATTGACCATACACGAAATATGCCGGCCAATTTTATTAAAGGTTAGCGTCGGGCTGGTCGCAGTCAAGTCGCGGATTTCGCCATAAGGCACAAGCCCCAGCTTAATAAGCGCCTGGAAACCGTTGCAAATACCAAGCATCAGACCATCACGCTGCTGCAGCAGCTCAGTCACCGCCTCTTTTACGCGGGGATTGCGGAACATGGTGGCAATAAATTTACCTGAGCCGTCAGGCTCGTCCCCTGCACTAAACCCACCAGGCAACATAACAATTTGTGAAGAGGCAATTTTTTGAGCCAGTGTGGCAATGGATTCTTCAACCTGAGCTGCTGTTAAGTTGCGGATCACCAGTGTTTCCGGCAAGGCTCCGGCCTGCTCGAAAGCTTTAACTGTATCATATTCACAGTTGGTACCGGGGAATACCGGAATTAACACTTTGGGTTTAGCTATACGGATAGCTGGCCGGTGACTGTTCCGCTTTGTGTAATCGGCAAAGCTTTCCGGCTCACCTTCAATCAGATCAGGTCTGACAGGGAATACTTTCTCCAGAGTCCGTTCCCAGGCGGCGAAAGCTTCGTCAAGGGTTATCTCTTCGTCACTGACGCGGATAACAGGGGAACCTATTGTTTGACCGATCAGTATATAATCTATGCCGTTAAGCACATGTTCCGGCGTTACTTCAGCAGGCAATTCCAACACAAGCGAGCCATAGTCTGGAGCAAACAGGTCATTTGCCGCAACTGGGGCAGCAAACTCGAACCCAATGCGGTTACCAAATGCCATTTTGCTGACAGCCTCCGCAAGGCCACCAAGTTTGACAGTATAAGCGGCCAGAATCTTTCCTGCTTGGGCAAGCTGCCCAACTCGATCATAGGCCATGGTTAGGGCTGCAAAGTCAGGCAGCTCATTTTCATCCCGTCTAGCCCGGATTAGCACTACTTTGCTGCCAGTCTGCTTAAACTCCTGTGAGATGACACGCCGCACGTCAACTGCTGTTACCGCAAAAGCCACCAGCGTTGGCGGCACCGTAAGCTCTTTAAAAGTACCTGACATGCTGTCTTTGCCGCCAATAGCCGGAATGCCCAGCTGTTTTTGTGCATGGAATGCGCCTAATAACGCGCTGAAGGGCTTGCCCCACTTTATGCTGTCCTGGTCCAGCTTTTCAAAATATTCCTGCAAAGTGAGCCGTACTGTGCGAAAATTTCCGCCTAACGCTACTACCTTGGCAACAGCCTCGATAATGGCATAGACCGCACCATGGAAGGGACTCCAAGCCGAGAGACCGGGATTAAAGCCATGGGTCATAATTGTCCCGGTTGTAGTTTCACCTGACAGCACCGGTAGCTTAGCTGCCATGCCTTCTGCAGGAGTGTCCTGGTATTTGCCGCCAAACGGCATCAGTACAGTGGCTGCGCCAATACTGCTGTCAAAGCGCTCAACAAGTCCCTTCTGACTACATATGTTGAGGTTTTGCAGCGTATTTAGCCATGCTTCCTTAATATGCCGAGGGTTGATGCGCCCCGGGCCTGGCAACTCTTTAAAATAGCTATTTTCTGCCGGAGCAGTCACAGCTACAGTTGTATGCTGTTTGACACCGTTAGTGTTTAAAAAATCACGGCTGATACTGACAATTGACTTGCCACGCCATACCATTATCAGGCGATTCTCGGCAGTCACTTCTGCCACAATGGTTGCTTCCAAATTCTCGGTATCGGCGTAGCGGATAAATTCCTGGGCGTTCTCTGCAGCCACCACGACTGCCATCCGCTCCTGCGATTCTGATATAGCAAGTTCGGTGCCATTAAGGCCTTCGTACTTTTTGGGGATAGCATCGAGATTAATATTCAGGCCGTCAGTAAGTTCACCAATTGCCACTGACACACCGCCTGCGCCGAAATCATTGCAGCGTTTAATCATGGTGCTGACAGCGCTCTGACGGAACAAGCGCTGAATTTTACGTTCAGTAGGCGGATTACCTTTTTGTACTTCGGCACCGCAACTCATGAGAGATTCCTCTGTATGGGCTTTGGAGGAGCCTGTTGCACCGCCGCAGCCATCACGCCCGGTACGACCGCCTACTAGAATAACAACATCCCCTGGCTGCGGAATACCACGTGCAACATTTTGTTTTGGGGCAGCTGCCATGACAGCCCCGATTTCCATCCGTTTAGCAATATATCCTTGATCATAGATTTCAGTCACCTGGCCTGTTGCCAAACCGATTTGGTTACCGTAGGAGCTATACCCTGATGCCGCACTTGTGGTAATTTTGCGCTGGGGTAGCTTGCCAGGCAACGTTGCTTCTAAAGAAGCGCGCGGGTCGCCGCTGCCGGTGACACGCATGGCTTGATAAACGTAGGAACGGCCTGACAGCGGATCACGGATACAGCCGCCCAGACAAGTAGCCGCTCCCCCAAATGGTTCAATCTCGGTAGGGTGGTTATGGGTCTCATTTTTAAACATGACAAGCCAATCTTCAGTTTGACCATCAATATCGGCTTGTACAATAATACTGCAAGCATTTATTTCTTCAGACTCATCCAGGTCAGTAAGCTGTCCTTGTTTTTTCAGTTCTTTCATAGCCAAGGTGGCTATATCCATCAGGCTGACATCTTTCTCTTTATCGCCATAGACGAATGCCCTGGAATTTAAGTATTCTTCATAGGCAGCTTTGACCGGATTAGTGAACTTGCCTTCTTCAATCGAAACATCCTGAATCTCTGTTAAGAACGTCGTATGCCGGCAGTGATCCGACCAGTACGTATCGATTACCTTTATTTCTGTAATGGTCGGGTCCCGGCGTTCGGTATCCCTAAAGTATTTCTGGCAATAAGTCAAATCCCCAAAACTCATAGAAAGCCCATGCGTGTTCATAAAATCCATAAGCTCTTGTTCGGTCTTTGTAGTAAAGCCGTTTAATACGGTTACATCGTCAGGTGCATTGCCTAACATGTTTAGTGATTCCGGCTTTGCAAGGGATGCCTCCCTCGCTTCAACTGGATTAATACAATAATATTTGATTCTTGCTAATTCTTGCTCGCTGATGGCCCCCTCAAGAATAAGCACTTTAGCTGTATTTACTGTCGGCGGATCCTGCTGCGTTAAAATCTGTACGCTTTGTGCCGCCCAGTCCGCCCTTTGGTCGTACTGCCCTGGTAAGTATTCTATGGCAAATACATGGTCAGCCTCTGCTATAACAACGCTTTCCAGATAGACAACATCTACAGGCGGCTCGGAAAAAATGGTATGAATGGCGTCCGTAAACTCTTGGTCGGTTAAACCGGTTACGTCATAGCGGTGAAGCATTCGAACTGCACTTAGCCCTTTTATTCCTAAATTCTCTTTAAGATCTGAATAAACACCTACTGCCTCAACTTGAAATCCCGGCTTCTTCTCTACAAATATTCGGCGTACCGCATTTTTCACTGAGTTCAAATTATCCGCCCCCTGTATATAAACTTTACATGACTATCGTAGCACATTATAATTAATCATAAAAATTAATATTAATTATTTAACTAATAAGGAGCACTTATAAATGGATATTAGCTTTGAGCTCTATAAGGTCTTCTATCATGTGGCCAAAACGCTTAGTTTTTCGGAAGCCTCCGTCCAGCTTCACATATCCCAATCCGCCGTTAGTCAATCCATTCGCTTACTGGAAGATAGACTTAACAGCCGCCTGTTTTCCCGCACTACTAAGCAGGTGAAATTGACACCGGAAGGAACCATGCTATTCTCCTTTGTAGAACAAGCCTATCAATTTATTAAGACAGGCGAACGTAACATCCAGGATATTCATTCCCTGACGAAGGGCGAACTTAGAATTGCCGCCAGCGACACCCTTTGCAGATATTATTTACTGTCTTATCTAAAACAATTTAATGAATTGTATCCCTTCATTAAGATCAATATTACAAACCGAACGTCGCCGGTTTGTACCGAACTTGTCCGCAAAGGACTGGTAGATGTCAGTTTTGTTAATCTGCTCCACGAATCACAGCTTCACCAAGGCGAACGTGATACGAAACTTTCTATCACAAGACTCAATGTAATCCAGGACGTCTTTGTAGCCGGCAACGATTACAGGCAGCTGCAAAAACTAAATCTTTCCTTAAAGGACTTGGAAAACTATCCAATTCTCGTTCTAGAAAAAAACACGGTTACTCGCAGTTATTTTGACGCCATTCTAAAGCGATATGATGTATGCATAACCCCCGAGATAGAACTTGGCAGTATTGATTTGCTCATAGATTTGGCAAAGATCGGGCTTGGTATTGCTTTCGCGCCTGAGGAGTATATTGCCACCCATGTGGCGCAAGAACACCTTTTCATCTTACCTATCAAAGAGACTATCCCCCCAAGGTATCTGGGAGCTGTTACAAACAGCACCGTCCCGCTGCCGGTGGCAGCCCAAAAATTCATGAACTTGATTACAGGAGCACTGTAAAATGTACGAGCTACTCGTCGTATGCATCAGCCTATAGCAAGCCAGTATACAAAAAGCAGCCCTTGCGTATGCCGGAGCTGCTGCTTTAAACTATATCTTTTTCTTGCTGTAAAAGCCATTGTTCTGCTTATCCAGGTCATTCTGGGTAAAACGTCCACTGTCAGTGTCTTTTCTTCCCCGAGTCCACCAACCAATACGCTTCATTTCCTGACGGATATCATAGATGCAATGGGAGCACAGCTGGCCATCGGCAATTAGCTTGCCACACTGTTCACATGGATAAGTGACACTAAACTCACCTAAAAACCAGCCGCGTTTTAGCATTTTCATAACGGTTTGGCGCCTTACGCCTGTTGCCGTGGTTATCTGGTCCACTGATACACTGTCATTGCATTGCCGCAAGTAGTTAAATACCCGATCGGCTTCATTCATTTCCCGTGTATGACAAGCAGGACAGAGACCGCCAACACCAACAACTGCAAGGCTGCTGCACTCCGAGCAGTACCCAATGCTCAATTTCCTTACCCCGCTTTTTTAGCTATGGCCGGTAGATCCGCCAATATAAATACTTTTTTTGCCACAGCTAACTTCTTACTGAAGCGGAATATTCGGGACTAAGGTATTAGATTCCTGCTTTTTTGCTAGATCATGATCCCCAATAATCAGGACTTACAGCCTGATTATTATAAGAATAATGCTAAGAACTTATACATTAGGGCACTTGTTATTGCACTGAATGGAATGGTCAAAATCCATGCAAATAGCATTTGCTGGGCCACACCCCATCGTACAGCTGAAATCCGTTTGGCAGAACCCACCCCCATAATTGAGCCAGAAACCACGTGGGTAGTACTGACTGGCAGGTGTAGGTTTGTAGCTGCGAAAATTACCATTGCCGAATTCATATCAGCAGCAAAGCCGTTAATGGGCTCTAGTTTAAATATCTTGCCGCCCATAGTCTTAATAATCTTCCAACCGCCTGCTGCCGTACCCAATCCCATAGCAGTGGCGCAAGCTAGTTTAGTCCATAAGGGAACTTCCAAGGACTCTATCTGTCCCGAACTCAAAAGCGCCAGCGTGATAATCCCCATAGCTTTTTGTGCATCGTTGGAGCCATGCGAAAAAGACATCAAGCTAGCAGACAAAAGCTGCATTTTTTTGAACCCGAAATTGAGTTTCCCTGGCTCTTGCCGGCCAAAAATCCACATCATGGCAATCATAATAATGTACCCGCCCACCATCGCAATGAGTGGTGATAGCACAAGTGACAGAATAATCTTTTGAACACCGGCAAGGTTAATGGCGTCAAAACCCGCACCAACCACTACCGCTCCCAAAACACCGCCAACAAGCGCATGCGAAGAACTGCTCGGAATACCAAGCCACCAGGTAATCAGATTCCAGACAATAGCACCGAATAAGGCCGAGATAATTACAGGCTGGTTAACTAAAGAAGCCGCTTTAACAAGATCACCGCCAATTGTTTTGGCTACCCCGGTACTGTAAAGCGCCCCGGCAAAATTAAGAACAGCTGCCAGTACTACAGCATACTGCGGGTCCAAGGCCCGGGTAGATACCGACGTGGCAATCGCGTTGGCTGTATCATGAAAGCCGTTGATATAATCAAACGCCAGCGCGAAAAAAACCACAACATAGACCAGCGTCATATCAGGCATACTTCACGATGACTCCCTTTAATAAATTGGCGATATCTTCACAGATATCAAGTGTCTCTTCTAAATGAAGCAGGATTTCTTTCCATTTGATTATTTCAATAGGGTCGTTACACTCTCTAAACAGTTTGGCCATTTCCTGCCTGTACAACTTATCTCCCTGGGACTCATATTCAATGATCCGAGCACAACGCTCTTCCAGTTTATCTTTTTGTTTTCTGATCTCAGGCAAGTGACTGAACGCTTTATCAATCTGCTTGGCGCTTTTACCTACCAGTTCGGCAAGTTCCTTAGCGCCCTCTGATGCCGCGCCGGCATTGTAGAGCTCCATACGTTCAATTGTGCCCTGCATACAGTCTATAACATCATCAAGTTTGTGAGCAATGCTATAGATGTCTTCGCGGTCAAGCGGCGTAATGAATGTCTTGTGTAACAAGCCGACAATCTTAGCCGTATTCGCGTCGGCCTTTTTCTCAAGCTCGTCTATCTGAGCCATTAATTCAAACAAGTCTCCATCTCTGTTTAACGCCTCTTGTAAAACCTCGGCAGCATCCCGAATAAGTTGAGTATTTTCCAGAAGATAACCATAAAACTTTTCTTCACGGGGCTTTAAGCCAAATCCCATACTTAGCCTCCTCAATTTGTCGGATTCAAACTGATTATAGCATATACCTTCGATATTTGTTAACTAATTGTAAATAAATGTTAAGATTCAGTTAATTTAGCACTAATTGTTACGACTTAGCTACCAGTGCAATACCGCTCAATATTAAGGCCAAGCCACCCAATCTGAGCGGTCCAATGGCCTCATGAAATAGAAAGTATGAAGCGATAAACACCAATACATATCCTAAGCTAATAAGTGGGTATGCATAACTAAGTTCGACGGTGCGTAAAGCATAAATCCACAGCAGCGTACTCACACCGTACAGGGCCAAGCCTGCGGTAATAGGCCAAGCCGCTATCACCTTTTCCATCAAGGAACCTGTGTCGGGAATAAGCGTAGCACCATACTTAAAGGCGACTTGCCCAACAGCACCAAGGAAAACTGATAATAGTATTATATAGATATCTTTCATCGCAGCCACACCGTCCTGTTAATAAGCCTTGGATCAGCCAAGGCCTGTCTTTGGTAGTATATTCCCTTTCGACTGTGGTATTCCTGCAAGCTGTTGCCAATCTTCCAGATGCAACAAGCATCACTGGAAATTTGATTTAACCAGCTCCCTTCGCGTGCCTAATGTCACCAGTATCCTAGTGTATCACAATTTGCCGTAAAAGTTACCGATTCTAAAATTAATTAAGCCTCAGTTTATGAATTGCATTCGCTTACTTGACGGCAACGCAATTGTCATTTATTGTTATCGTAGGTTGAGTTACTATACCATCGCTAAGGAGGCAATACTGTTGTCAGAAGCTGTCCGGCTTGTTGAAATAGATTTGTTTCGGGGAATAGCCATACTCTTAATGATCATTTTTCATACAGTATTTGACTTGGCTTTTTATTATAACTGGCCGCTTGATTACCTGGACGGCTTTTGGTACTACCAGGGTAAAGCCTCAGCAGTGCTATTCATGCTGGTGTCAGGCGTAAGCAGTCTCCTTAGCCGTCATCCAGTGCGCCGCGGGCTTACGGTGTTTGGCACAGGACTTCTCATTACGGCGGCAACCTATTTCTATAGCCCGGCCGTATATATCCGGTTTGGCATCCTACACCTTCTGGGTGTTGGCATGCTTGCCGCCCCCTTCTTTAACCAGCGCAGCGCTCTACTGCTCATCATAGCAGGTACGTCAATCATTGCTATTGGCAATGGCTTCTCCCAGATAACGGCAACAACGGCCTGCCTGGTACCCTTCGGCATCAAACCACCCAGTTTTACTTCTCTTGACTATTATCCGCTATTTCCGTGGCTGGGTATCATCCTCTATGGCATGGCAGCAGGAAGACTTTTGTATCCTGCCAGACAACCGCTGTGGCCTTCATTGGCTAACCATCGCTCTGTCCGCTGGCTAAGCTGGATGGGCCGCCGGTCTCTGCTCATCTATCTTATGCACCAGCCAGTCATCCTGGCAATCCTATATATAATAAACCCATAGACTCACGGGGACGGTTATTGTGAAAAAAAATATACTGAAGGTCTCAAAAAAACGCACAACAAAATAAGCCTATCAAATAGACGAATAAAAAAGTACTGATAAGCTATTGAATATCGATAATTAAGTGCGGTATAGTTAAGTTAGC
>NZ_DATMYD010000029.1:0-2844 GCF_035561155.1 Sporomusa sp.
CCGTAGCGGCGCTGAGCTGCGCCTTAGCCTCATCCGCCGCCGCTTTCATCTGATCGTAGGTCGAGGCCGGCACCGCTCCGGTCGCCAGTAAAGCGCGATACCGGACTTCATCTTGTGCCGTCTGCCGCGCCCGCGCTCGTACGGCCGCGACCCCCTCTTCCTGCGCCTGCACCGCCAGACCCAGATCAGTCGGATCGATTCGCATAAGCGGTTGTCCGCGCCTGACCGTCTGGCCCATATCAACAAGACGTTCCAACACCTTACCCGAGACGCGAAAACCCAAGTCGTTTTGCACCTGCGCAGCAACGATTCCTGTAAAAGCCCGGGACGTCGATGCGGCATTTTGAACAGTTGCGACCCTGACCAACGGTGCCTGTGTACGCGGATCAGTCTGTACCTTTCCGCTGCATGCAGTCAATAAAAGCGATAACAGAACAATAATGGCAAACAAAGCAAAGCGGCGACCGGTTACATTTTGGCATCGGCCCTGACGTACTGAGTTAGATCGTTTCCATTGTCTAAAACCTGCACTAGAATCATTACTCATTCCTTAACCTCTCCCAAATCAAAATTCCATATATATATGCGCAATTAATCTTCATAACCTAATTGATACGCTAAACCCACATCATCAGCGCCTAATTCAAGGCACATCTCACGTAATTGAACGGCGCTGAGACTAGGGGCGCTCGCGTGGGGTACCGCTGACGCCTTTCTTTCGTTATAAGCGCTTTATTGAAGGGTGGTCATTCATATCCTTGCAGTGGTTCTCCTTTGCTGTTTGATCAAATAATGTTTTCAAGTAAACTCGCTCCTTCGCGTAACGAATATATAGTTGAATATACATGCTTATTGTGAAACACGATTTTCAAGAGTGTAAGTACGTTTTTTGAGAACGATCATTCTAATCTAAATAAAAAAACTTCATTTATTCAATATTGCTAAGGAAAAATCCGCTATACGACGTAACTTTTCTTTACTAGCTGAGGTTCTTGCAAGTACCCGAATCCCAATTAAAGTATTATGCAAGTTTTCTGCTAAAACTTCAGCATCATATGCACACGGGAATTCGCCTGTTTGCTGTCCTTTACGAATAAGATCCGCAAGAAGATGCTCTAATTGCATAAATGCATCTTTCGCCTTTTCTTCTACTTCTTTATCTCTGGGTGCCATCTCAGTTGCTGAGTTTATAAATAGGCAACCCAATGGCCTATCCCCGTTTCCTTCGAGCATAAGGTCAAAAATACGCTGTATAGCTTGTTTTGCTGTTTCTGCGCTTGAAATTTCAGATTTTAGTCTGGCTTTTATTAATTCACCGAAACAATCTATCGCTTTTAAAAACAATGTATGCTTATCACCGAAGGTATCATATAAACTTCTACGATGGATTCCCATATGCTTTACTAAGTCACTCAAAGATGTCTTTTCATAGCCTTGTTTCCAAAATAATTCCATAGCTTTCTGGAGAACTACACTTTCCTCAAATTCTTTGCTTCGCCCCATTACTTTCCCTCCCGCTAATAGTAATTGTAGTATTTCGAGAACGATAGGAAAAGAATTATTTTGTATTCCGCATCATAAAGACGGTTATATTCGGTGTAAACCAATAGAAAATCAAAATATTACGATGAGTCTATTAGAAAAAGCTTTTCATATATATTGACATTGGTTTCAGTTTTCGGTACCAAAATTATTTAGAGTTTAGACAGTTGGCAAATATTTGTCGGTGAAAGCCACGGAGCTTTCAATGGGGACGGGGTATTTACACTGTAATACAGCCCTTTTTTCTGTATTTTCAACAATATATCAACCTCTGTTCTGCATATCCTAAAGATGGAAAGTCAATCATGCTCCTTTTATTTCGTAAAAGTCTAAAGGTATGCACTGTAAAACCGGTTTTTCGTATGACTCAATATGAATCATCTGTCCGGCGCAAATGATCTCTACTCTTCTGACCTGCCGGCCTTCCCAAGCCCAGGCCTGCTTCAACTCTGCTATAATCAGATTAATTTGTTCCGGTAGCAACGATTGATCTGTTGCGACAGGGATTCCTTGGACAATAGTGGTAAACACTTTTCCACCTCCCATATAATGATTTTTTTTGCAGCTTTTTTCCTGGTTTTAAATAAGCGTGATACAATACATTATATGCCTATATAATACAACGGCAATCTTGACAGTGTCAAGATTGCCGTTACCAAAATATTGAAAGGAGATACAATGGACAATAAGCATTCTGGAATTATGATAACACCGAAAGAACCTTATCATCATGGAAACTTGCGGGAGGCTCTCATTCAAACCGCGTTGCAAATTCTTGCTGTTGACGGTGTTGTCGGTTTGACGCTGAGAAAAGTAGCCAAGGCAGCGGGCGTATCTCATGCCGCGCCTGCACATCATTTTAAAGATAAGACCGCCCTCGTTGCCTCGGTTGCGGCAGAAGGATTCCGGATCTTGTCAAAGGATTTGCTTAACGTAGCCGATATTCACCAGGATTCTAAAGAAAAACTGCTTCAGTTAGCGAGAACTTATGTGGGTTTTGCCCAACGGGAAGTTGAACTGTTCCGCCTGATTTTTGGTCCTACAGCCCCCGATTACAGGGAATATCCGGAACTTTACGAGGCAGGTATAGAGTGTTGGAATACGGTGGTTCAGCTTATTACAACGATTATGAAAGATCAGGAGATAACAAATTGCGAACCTGATTTGCTTGCTTTCAGCATTTGGGCTCACACGCAGGGGATCGCGAGCCTAATTGTCAATCAGGCTGTTATTCCGCCGCATTTAATACCTTTAAAAGGAGCAATGCTGGATAAATCAATAGAGTTGCTGATTGACGGGCTC
>NZ_DATMYD010000030.1:0-4612 GCF_035561155.1 Sporomusa sp.
GGCAGCGGAAATTCCTCTACATTGTAAGATGCCGCAAACAAAATCATAATAGGGATACATTCAAAGCAACCACTTGAGGTAGTATTTTCATATTACCCCAGGTGGTTTTTTATTCCCATGTGGGCTTGGCTTGACGCTTACGACCATGTCACCTGGTATGAAAAAAAGAAAACCTTAGCCAGTAATTGACTAAGGCAAAACCTATAGACGGTGAAAAAGACACTAATATATTATTTAAACGCAAAAATTATATTAGTGTCCTACTTACGAAAATAAGGCTTTCTATTTTGCCGTTTCAGTTTTTCACCTTAGTTTCAGTTATTTAACGCCTTAAATGCTAAGTCTATTTCCACTGTCTCTTCGGTTGACAGCAGTTCTACTGGGTCTAAAATAATAATCATTCTATCTTCTACTTTACCTATACCCTTTAGATAACTCATACCTTTTTGATTTGTAGACAAACTGGGCGCTGGTTGTAAATCAGCTTCATCAAATTTCACAATATCTGTTACTTCATCCACAATACAGCCTACTACCTGAGAACCGACATTTATCATAACGAATTTGCTCTCGTCAGCCAGCTCTGCTTTTTTTAAGCCAAATTTAGTTCGTAGATTATAAATATAATTTACATGGCCTCGAAGATTTATCATACCTTCGATTACATTTGAAATTCCCGGGAGTTTTTGTACCTTAAACTTTTTTGACCGTAAAATCCCATTTACAGCTAAAGCATCAATTCCATACTCGCTTTCATCTATTTCAAAGACCACTAGCTGGATAGTTGCCATAGGATTACTCCTCCTTTAATCCAGGTCATATCTCTCTTGCCAAAGCGCTCAATTGCTCGGTTATACTAGTTATTTCTTCCAAGCTAGCAGTTACTTCTTGAATAGCGGCCGCTTGTTGCTGAACAGTCGATGCCGTTTCGCTACCCATTGAAACAGTGCGGTCTACGGAATCTCTTATTACATTCGTGAATTCTTTAATCTTTCCAACAGTGGCTTTGGAATCGGTAGATAACTTTCTGATTTCTTGAGCTACTACTCCGAATCCAAGTCCAGCCTCCCCGGCTCTAGCCGCTTCAATAGCTGCGTTTAAGCCTAGCAGACGAGTTTCGTCTGCTATTTCTTTTATCAGGTCCATAACATCATTGATTTGACCGGTAACTGAATTTACGTTACTAATCTCACCATTTAACTTCGACTGGTTATCACTAACAGTACCAGCTGACGCCGCTAGTTGCTCCATAGTTGCGGAGATTTGGTGTAAGCTATCATCAAGGACTTCAGCTACAGCCCGAAGTTTTCTTTGCTGGTAAGCGCTTTTTGACATGTTATTAGCCACAATAAAAAGTACATTTGCAGCAGATTCAATGCCTTCCTTGGACAGAATACGTATTTCTTTAGTTGCTTCTACATAGCCGTCGCTATCTACACCAATTTCTTTAGCGATTCTTCTATATTTTTCTTCTTGCGGACTAGCGGTAAGAACCTGTCCTCCCAATATCGTCCCAATCAGTTTTCCTTCGACCATTATCGGAGCGGCAAAGTCAATTAATCCGGCATGGCATTCATACACTACAGGTTTTCCAGTACGTGCAGCCTCTTCTCCACCCTTACGATGTGACTCGGCACAACGTTTATCGCCACACTCTGTTGAGTGAGTATAGTTCATGCAGAATCTAGTATAAGAGCTGGGATTTGTAACAGGCTTGCCTTCTGGATCTACGGTAACACTAGCCAGACCTACGCCCTTCGCAAAATCATCCTGAAACCTTTGCAGGAAATTTATATCAATCACATCTGTTAGTTTAATATCATCTAAATTTAGTTCGGTTACTTTCTTAGTACGCTGCTGTTGATTCATTGATGTTCCTCCTAATTTTGCATGTTATCTAACGATACATGTATTTTTTTCTGATCGTGACAAAAAGAGTAAAATACCTGGGAAATGATCAATTAATCACGACTACGTCATCTTCGCAACGCACCACCTTTTCGTCGGATTATTTTCATAATTCTACAAATTTCCTTTTAATCCTTTAGTTTACATAAATTATTAAATTCACAATTTATTTTAAAATTAATGTGGGGGCATTACTCCCCACGAAGGTAATATTTCTGACCAGTTTTTGGGCCGTTTGTTAGAGAAGGCTAGAAGCACAAATGTGGACTGTTTTTTAAATTTTTAATTATTGCTTGGCGAACCTTTTCTTTCCTCGCAAATTTAAGTCTGTACATGTTTAAGTCGGCCATCTTGAGAACATCCCGCATCTTTTCTGCCCCGCCATGTTCCTTTAGGGCTAAGCCTACGGACAAATACAAGGGTAATTCAGGATTTAGTTTTCTTTGGATGGCTGCCTCCCGCAAAATCCTGTTACGAATGTCTGTGATCATAGGTAAATCAGCATTGGCAACTATTATCGCAAATTCGTCTCCTCCGATTCTTGCAACTATACTATTTTTTGAGCAAGACCTTGTAATGACCTCGGAAGCAAACTTCAGTGCTTTATCACCAGCATCGTGACCCATCACATCATTCAATATTTTAAGATAATCTAAGTCACACACGATAACCCCTACTTGGCCTTCTAAACCTTCCAAATTCCTCATTTCTTGTTCAAAAGCAGCTCGGTTATAAAGTCCCGTAAGAGCATCATGAAGACTGACATATTTCAGTCTCTCATTTGCGAAAACCAACTCTGTAGTGACTTTATTCACCAAATGGGTTAAGGCCTTTAGAACGCCTGTACTTCTTTCGACCACCTTATCTTCCTGTATAATACAGTTATTACGGTGCTCTATATGTGTTTTGAAATCAACTGTAGGTTCGGAACTTGCCTTCCCGCCTTTTTCAGAAAGCACCAACACTGTCATCGTGGCATTTAGTAATTGATTCGCTGATCCTGTATGAAAATATTCCCCATGGGTAAAAAAACCGGAGGTCGGAGCTATTGATTGGAGCGGTTCAGTTTCTATCTTACTGTGCTCCTGGAGAAACCCCCTTCGACTCTCGCAGGAATAAACATATATACATTCGACCGGCTGCCTATTTATTGCCTCACAGAGATCAATAATTCCTTCCGATATCATCTCAACATGGCCGAAACTAAGCCGAATTGTTTCTCCTTGGGCCAATTCCCCAGCGAAATTTAGTGAATCATCTTCATAATACGCAAGAGGTGTCCTTGCTATCTTCACTCCATGCCTCTCAACTATCAATGGATACTCAATAGCGTTGAAAAAGTCTCTAGCTTCTTCAAGGCCCAGGTACTCTCGATAAATCTCGTAGGCAGGCAAATTATCAATCGTATACACTCGCGACCCTTCACTCTTGGTAATCGTCATCTCTTTACCTATCGGTTGCCACCCAAGATGGTAGTGGCAATTTACCGTGAGATTATCACCCTCTAAAATAATTCCTACGGCCCCACTATCAATAACCTGCCCGCCGCAAATCAATAGGCTTTGTTGCTCAACGAAGCTGTTTCCCGCATTGCCACCGGCAATAGGTAGGTTTGGGTAAATTGACTGAATACCCGTCAAAAGATTATTAGCGTCTACTGATTGCCTAGTGGCAAACAATATCAATAATTTTGCCTTGTCACTACCAAGTCTTGAGGCTACCGTTCGGCCTAAGTCGAAATCGCCCTGTCCCCACTTAGGAAATACTCCAATTTTAGCTGTACTATGATAAAAGATAGAAAAAGATAGTACCGTCCTTAATCCGCTCACTTGTCCGTCCATAATCTCGCCAGACGTAGTAGTACCGATAATGCAAGCATTAGGGATTAACCCCATAATCTCTGCAGATAACCTCTCAAGAAAATCCTTCTCATACTTGCCACTAAAAATCTGAACTACTATAGCTTTGGTATCTGAACCATACAACGCGTTATGATTATTTTGGACAAAACTTACCAAGCCCATATAGTTATTATAATAAGTGTTTATCGTTTTCACATTTTACCTCTTAATCCTGTATAAGTCCAAAAGCGAAACTAATTTCTATGATTAGCTATACTATGCCAGTACAGATTTCATTAACTTAGGCCACATAGATGATAACCTTGTCCACAATCTACGCCTAGTTCCGGAAGCATTCGCCAATTTTCCTCGTCCTCAACAAATCAGATAAGGGAATTCGCGTAGGTCGAGAAAGTGCTACGAATCTTCGGAAGCACCCCTGTAATCTGATTAGTTTCACAATTCTACGGATTGCCTTTTAATCCTTTACTTGCCATAAATTATTTAATTCACAAATATTTTATGGCAACGAGGCATGCTACTCTGTTTTCTCAATGGATAAATATACACACGATACTGCGAAAATGCAGGAGGGGTTCGCTGAAAAATTACCCGCCTTTTGGAATAGAAAAAGTGCGGAAACTAAAATACGATCGTCACGATAGACAGCAGAACTTCGGAGTTAGAGCATTGTGTCGTCAAAATGTCGCCAGGACCCACGTACTATGAAAATCGAGTAGGAGCTGAGTAATTATTTACTCAGCGACCTCTCACACCACCGTACGTACCGTTCGGTATACGGCGGTTCAATAGAATTAGTGTATTAATGAATATCTTTCACTTATGGTGATAAAGCCTAATTT
>NZ_DATMYD010000031.1:0-61907 GCF_035561155.1 Sporomusa sp.
ATTTAAGCTACCCACCGCAGTTTAGCTGTGAATCTTGTGGCGGGGTAATGCATCCACGTTACTATAAAGGGGTCCATGGATTCGAGTACCGGATTTCGGATGTGCTCGATACCAAAGGACCGCGTTAGCGGTTTTTCTTAATATTACCCTTTTTTGATTAATCGAAAAATTAGCAAAGACCGGCCGTCCGGGTTATGGACTTTATGCAGGGCACTGGCTGCTGCACAATACGCCGCCACTACCGGTAACAATGGCAACTTTTTCAGTGAAATTGGTGAATAGTGTACTGATATTTCTGGGATAACTATGCTAACGCAACACAGGGGACTTGGCATTGCTGGACAAACTGCCTGGAACAATGAGCGGAAGAAGAATGGTAATATTTCTATAAGCTTTAGGAGGAGTCCAATGTCCGGTGTTCTCTCAGAGGAGCAATTGGCGCAATTAACCCAAGAATTAACTCAGGCGCGTATAGAACACTGGTTAGTGCATGATCTTTTCGCATGGCAATGGTGGTTTTTATTAGCATTACTCATCATACCTTGGAT
Source organism: Sporomusa sp. (assembly GCF_035561155.1). GTDB lineage: Bacteria > Bacillota > Negativicutes > Sporomusales > Sporomusaceae > Sporomusa. The sequence continues at coordinate 549 of NZ_DATMYD010000031.1, forward strand.
AATTTTTTACTACACTGCGGACAGGAAGAAACTTCCCCAGCTTTGGCTATATGGGCTATTTATCCATATAATAATTATTAAGCTTGATGCGATAGGCTTTGAAATTGGCTGTTGGATATACCCTTATAAACTATTACCGTTTGGTTCTTTTGCTGCTTTTATAGATACCAGTCCACTGCCTGTTATTTATATGCTGGAATATCAATACTTTACTTCCTGGCAGAGTTTTATAAAAATTAGTATATTGACTGCTACAGTATTCTCCTTTATTTGTGAGCCAATCTTGGAAGCCATAGGGATATATATTCCTTTGAAATGGCATCATATTTGTAGCTTTCCAATCTATATCGCTATGCCATGTTTGATGAGATTAGTCGTTGAGAAGATATACTTGGCTGCAAAGAGATAAATTCAATAAAAGCCGGCCTCCTCGTGTTATGAGGGGCCGGCTTTGGTGTGCAACGCTGGTTTTACCGTACAAGTACACTGATTTTGGTTATAATATCCTTGAATCTATTACCGCTAATAGAAAAGTTTTCGGCAAAGTCTTGCGGGGATGTGTATTGTTGTTCTGTGTCGGCAGCGTTATATTCTATTACCGATAATTTGTTGTCGTAATAAGTTACTACATACTTTTGTTCGTTATATTCAAAGATAATTTCCTCATAAGTATTGATATCTTCATAAAAATCTTCTAAGGTTTTATATTTATCAGGCAGCGTCTGATGGACGCTATTTCTTAATTTAATGACAACCAAGGTAAAGGGCCTCCTTTAAGTATTTCTTTTATTATACCATATCGGAGGCTTGATATTACCTAACAATATTAAATGCAATCTCTAATGGAATTATTAACCAAAATGATATACTATAATAAAGAGAGACTTAGCTTCAGGTGGGGTTTTACCCCGTCTGAAGTTTAGTCGAACTTATCCAGCGACTTGGTCATCGGACTAAATTAGATCTTCGGTTAAAGGAGCGTGAATGTATGATATTTAAGCAAATAAACCCACATTCCTGCCGTACATACCTTATCGGTAATGAGAACGATAATAGTGTGATTCTCGTAGATCCTGTAATCGATCATTTTGCGGATTACCTCGATTTATTAAAGAAAGACGGGTTAACTCTTACCCATGTTATTGATACACATATCCATGCAGACCATATCTCTGCCGGCTCATCATTAAAGGATGTAACCGGGTGCGAATATGTAATGCACGAAGCTGCGCCGCCCCAATGTGTCAGTGTGCGTGTGCAGGATGGTGATGTCTTACGATTTAACACCATAGAGATCAAAGTCATGCATACACCTGGGCACACTCGGGATTCGATCAGTCTGATCGTAGGGGATAAGCTTCTGACAGGAGATTTCCTGTTTCTTGATGATGCCGGTGCAGGCAGGGATGATCTTCCCGGCGGCAATCCGGCCGACCATTGGGAGAGCTTGAATAAATTGAATGAACTGCCAGACAATCTGATGATATATCCAGCGCATGAATACAGAAACCGGCAGCCGTCTACGCTTGGCAGGCAGCGTCAGAGCAATCCGCACCTGCAAAAACGAAGTAAAGAAGAGTTTATAAAGTACCTGGAAGATCTTCGGCTTGGTCCTGCTGACTGGATGAAAGATGTTCTCCAGGCTAATTACGCGTGTGCCAAAGATCCGAATGCAGCCTGGATTCCCATAGACACACCGGCCTGTGAAATCAAGGGTACAATGGAGAAGGGCGTAAACGAGATTGAGGTCCAGTATATAGAGGCCCAGGAATTGAATAACTGGCTTCAAACAAGCAGATTAGAAGTGCTGCTCATTGATGTGCGGGAAAAAAATGAGTTGACTGGCCCGCTTGGACAAATAGAGGGTATACTCCATATCCCGATAGGCCAATTGACAGGCAAACTTACAGAGCTTCAAGAGCATAAACAGAAAAATATTGTTGTAGTTTGCCGTTCAGGGGCAAGAGCGACTACCGGCGCTCAGATATTAAAAAAGGCGGGCTTTGAAAGGGTATATGTTCTTAAAGGCGGGATGATTTCCTGGAATAAATCTAAATAGTATTAAAAAAGCAAAACCGGCAGGATATGTAACCCTGCCGGTTTCTTCGCCTGCATAAAATATGCGTCCCGCAGGCAATTCTTTTAGTCTATTAGATTGTTACGACAAAATAGACAGCAGCCACCATAATAAGTTCTAAAAAGGCAATAGGCCGTAGTGTCTTTAAAAAATCGGCTTTAAAGTAATCCAGTGTTACCAATAAGCAGAGGTGGGCCGGGGACAGCATCTGCCCAGCCGTACCCAGGACAAAGCAAATCATAGCCAGGGTAACATTGCCGGGTGACAATACGGCGATAAAGGGAAAGGTTATGGCAACAAAGCCTTGGGAGGTACCTGTTAAAATCCCGGATACAAAGGCAATTGCGCCGATAACGATAGCGTTAGATACAGCTAAACTGTTAAGCAGTACAGCAATATCCTCAATCGCGCCGGTTTGGCGTAGAATGTTTTGAAAGAAGAGGATGGCAATTATGCCCCACAGTAGCTTACGATCAAAAGCATGAGAAAGCATGGCGCGAATATCAGGTACGCCTTGCCGTAAGATCAGTACCATAGCTGCGACAACAAGGGCCATGGAAATAGAAGCGGCTAGTTTGAAAAAAACGACAAGAACAAAGTTTACAAGTATGGGGCCTGCCGCCAGTGTAATATAATAATACCCGCGCTCGGTGTCGTCAGTGGTGCTGGTGGGAGCGGTTGTGCCCTGCTGTTTTTTTAGGGCCGATAAGAAAAACAACCAGCCGATAATCGTCGCAAACGCTGTAAGCCAAGCCATGTTAGCGATAAGGGCACTGAGCGGTATAGCGGAAAGCTGGCTGGCAAGCAGCATGCCTGTGAAAATTGGGTTAGTAAATTCCCAAATGTGGCGAAACCAATAGTTAACCGCTGTTTTGGCTTCGGCGGTCAACTGATAGGGTTTGCTGGCGCTTTCTACTAAGGGAGCCGAAAAGATAGCACCACCCAAGGAGGGCAAGAAGCCGAGAAAAGCAGGCATTAAGGCCAACAGGATACGCTCGCTGCGCAATATTCTGCGGGCGGTTGACATTAATCCGTCAACAATGCCGCCGATACGCAGCTGGTATTCAAGGCACATGACAAAATATAAGGCCAGCACGATCTCCCAGGTGCTGTGGCTAGTAATGGTTGTTAATACTGCCGTTTTTATGTGTAACAGGTTAAGACCGGATAGTACCCATAAAACGCTTGCGCCGACTAGCATAGCGTTGCCCATTTTTACTTTACGGTTAAGCAAGAGTACAATAATGGCGAGTGTGATCAGCACTTTTAGTATGGCAAGCATATACGTCAACAACTCCTGTATAAAAAATGTAACTCCCTGATGTATTCCATATGGGGGCTGCGATACCTGCAACTTCTGAAATGCAAGAGATCAATAAACAGTGAACGGGATATCCAGCCGTTTTGGCATCGAATATCCCGTTTGCGATTGCTATTTTGCTTTGCCGTTTTTTAATGATAACGCTATTTTTGCGTTTAATTCCAGTAGTTGTTGGACAGCGTCAGGTCCAACGCCGTAGGCTTGAGCGGTGGCGATTACTTTTTCCCATGATTTATCAATATATATCTGGTAGTCGCCGACAGCCTCATGCAATAAAACTGCCTTTGACGGACTGCCTGCTTTGTCAAGCTTATGGCCCACAAGCCAGTCAATACTTACCTGGAAAAATGCTGCGATGCGGCTTAAGGTTGCTATATCCGGTTCCCGGCGGTCAACCTCCCAGGAAGCCAATGTTGAGCGGTCTACTTTAAGTATGGCAGCTAATTCTTCTTGCGTTAAATTATTTCGCAGTTGTTTGATTCTTGCACCTAGGGTTTCCATAAGCCCACACTCCTTACTACTACGATAACGTGCTTATGTCCCCGGTTCAATTATTGTGTCTATAAGACATTTGTTGAAAAGGGATTTTGAAATAACTGCCGAATTAAGTGTCTTAAAGACACTGGCAAGAGGGAAAGGTATACATGTGAGGGGGCATTTCGGTGGATAGTATGTATCCAAGGGCAAACGATATCGAAGCAGCTAGGATTTCTCGCCGGGATTTAATTGGGCGAATTGCTATTGGGGTAGCGCATGAAATTAGAAATCCACTGACTGTGATAAAAGGATATTTGCAACTACAGGGAAAAAAGTCAGCATACTGTACAGGAGAATCGCTAGATATTATCTTGCAGGAATTACATAAGATCGAGGAATTAGTAACCGATATTATATCATTGGCCCACAATAAAGTGAGTAAAAAAACTCCTGAGAACCTCAACCGCATACTTGAAAAGGTTTATCCGGATGTCCGGAGGGCTGCTGCCAGGAACGGTATTGTGGCTGAACTACGGCTAAGCGATAATTTACCATTGCTGAACTTAAATGCAGAAGAGATAGAACAGCTGATAATGAATCTGGCCTACAACGGGATAGAGGCTATGAGGACAAGCGGTAGATTAACGCTTGGTGCCGTCCGTGAGTCGAATGGTGTTATCTTGTATGTTCAAGATGAAGGTCGAGGCATCCCGCCGGAGCAAATAGAACAGATTTTCGACCCGTTTTATACTACCAAAGCAAATAATACGGGTCTGGGGCTTGCGGTCAGTCTCAGTATTGTTGAAAGGCATCAAGGAGAAATTGAGATCATATCAACTATAGGAGCGGGGAGTGTATTTAAAATTTTGTTTCCGGTTGTGGAATAGCGCAGGGGAAGGTGGTTCTGTTGCTCGATTTAGTAAAATGTGGTAATATAAATTAACCAAAATACATAAAGTATGGATGGTGGGAACATGAATTATTTGGTGTCCCGGCTGACTGCCGGAGCTTACGTAATAGCTGTTGAAGATACTTTCACCTGGGACGGTGCATCTTATACCAACCTATATGTATTACAACGGAGCGGGCAAACCATCTTGATCGACACAGGGCTGAAACAATACCAGCCTGCCATCGTCGAGGCGCTTGCCAAAATTGGTGTGACGCCTGAGCAGGTTACTCATATCCTGCTGACCCATGGACATCACGATCATGTTGAGGGAGCTGACCTATTTGGGCGTGCCAAAAAATTTGTGCATCATGCGGATTTGCCTTTGCTGACGGCGCCGCTGGCGGCACAGTTTGTTCCCTATTCGCCACTGACCGATGAAAATAAGCTGTCGGCGGACGGTGTCGGCGATTTGGACATCATATTTGTCAATACGCACTCCCCTGGTTCGGTCGCAATATATGACCACATATCAAAGGCTTTGTTTGTTGGCGACTTTTTCTGCTACTTTGGCGAAGCTTTGCCTGAAGGAGAACTGGTCACTAATAGTGACTATGTCCGGCGGGGGTCTTGTCAGTATGTTGCTGCGCAGGCTGCTGCCGGCGGTGCGGAATTTAAGCATTTTATAGCAGGCTTAAGTAGACTGCTCGGTTATCAACCAGATTTCTTTTGCACCGGTCATGGTGTCGTCCTTTGTGATGATATCCAAGCTTTCATAAAAAATATGTGGCTGAGTGGAACACAAAGCCGCGAAGCAAATGCTAACTCAAAAAAGGAGCGATAAAATCATGGATTTTAGGTTTGCACACAATAACATTAATGTTCTAAACTTGGAAAAAAGTATGGCCTTCTACAAGGAGGCGCTGCAATTAGAAGAAACACGGCGTATTGAAAAATCTAGCTTTACCATTGTTTATCTAGGAGATGGGCAGACGCCGCACAAATTAGAGCTTACCTGGATTAAGGAGCGGAAGGAAGCCTATAAGCTTGGCGAAAACGAGTTTCACCTGGCCTTTATCACTAGTGACTTTGAAAAAGCATACCAACTCCACAAGGAGATGGGGTGTATTTGTTACGAAAACAAAGATATGGGGATCTATTTTATTTCCGATCCGGATGGCTATTGGCTGGAGGTTCTCCCTGAACGATTCTAACCGGCAAGGCAAATGTTGTAACAGTGAAATCGTCCATTTTAGAGCTCAGCCTGCGGATATAATAAAAGCCGGAACCCTAGATTATAGGGTTCCGGCTTTGCTTTAGCATCGTTTAATATGCTTCAACAAACACTTCAAAGAAGCCTTTTGGGTGGATACAGGCCGGACAGAGTTCGGGTGCTTGGTCGCCTGTGTGAATATAGCCGCAGTTGTTACATTTCCACTCAACTGTGCAGTCCTTTTTGAGCACAGTGTCGTTGACCAGATTATTGTACAACTTTCTGTATCTGGCTTCATGGTGTTTTTCCACTTCAGCTATTTTTCTAAAAACAACGGCGACCTCAGGGAAGCCCTCTTGGTCAGCAACATCGGCAAAATGGGGATACAACTCAGCCCATTCTTCGTTTTCGCCATGAGCAGCGGCCAAGAGATTAGCTTTGGTGTCACCCCAGGCAACTGGATAATCGGCATGAATGTTAACCATTTCACCGTCTAAGCTTGCGATAAGAAACTTATAGAAACGCTTAGCGTGCTCCTTCTCGTTGTCAGCTGTTTCGATGAACAGATTGGAGATTTGTACATAGCCTTCTTTTTTAGCTGTTGAAGCATAGTAGGTGTAACGGGTTCTGGCCTGTGATTCGCCAGCAAATGCTTTCATCAGGTTTTCGGCAGTCTTTGTTCCTTTTAAACATTTCATAGTAGTCTCCCTCACTTATAAAAATTTTTTACATAATTAACAAGTTGATCGGAATGCCTTTCTCCGGCAGTTGCTTCTAAAGTAATATTTACTACAAAAATGAGGAAAATCCTGCATGATTGCTGAAAAAGTTGTTTCAATAAACAGCCGATTGGCAGTGAAGTATAATGATTGAGCAAATATGTCCGCTTTACAAGCTGCTCACAGATATAATTTACTAGGATACATTGGCAGGTCTTTTTTGTGTCAGGACGAATGTATTAGCTATGTGAGGTGGTGTATGTGAAACTTATTGCGATTGATTTGGATGGTACCTTGTTAGGTTGCGAGGACCAAATTAGCCGGGAAAATGCAGCTGCTCTTAAGCGTGCACAGACACTGGGGATAGAAATAGCTATTGCGACTGGCAGAACATATCGTGAGGCTGTTGATTTTTGCCGACAGATAGGTATTACAACCCATGTGATCAGCTCAAACGGGGCGTTAGTCCACTCGAAGGCAGGTGACAGGCTATTAGCGGTAACGCTTGATAAACAAACAACTGCGCACATTGTTAGCTGGCTCGAAGAGCAGCGGTATTATTATGAAGTGTCTGCCGAAGGGGCTATTTGGAGCCCCATGCACGGACGGCAGTGGTTAGAACAGGAGATCCAGCAGTTTGAACAAAATAATCCCCTGGAGGATTTATCCCGGCTTCGGTTTGAGTCAGGGAAAATTTACCGCTCAATCAATCTGGTTGACCGTTATCAACAGATATTGGAGAAGAATGATAGCTATTATAAGGTGTACGTCTTTGCTGCAGATGCCATGCGGTTAAAGGCTGGCTACACCAAATTCGGGGATAGTGAGGATTTGGCTGTCGTTTCATCAATGGATTATAATTTTGAACTTATGCACCGGGAGGCCAGCAAAGGCAATGGTTTGAAAACCCTGGCCGGAGAGCTGGGAATTTCGGTCGATAGTACTGCGGCTATCGGGGATAACTATAATGATGTGTCAATGTTTGCAACCGCCGGGTTTAGTGTAGCCATGGGTAATGCCCGGGCTGATATTAAGGCAAATTGCGATATGGTAACAGATACAAATGAAAACCACGGTGTGGCTAATGCATTAGACCGGCTGATGCAGTTGCATTATGGTTGAGTAATAAGCCGATTGCCGGCAAGGTTAGATGAATAAATAAAATATTATAAAAATATCATTGTTTTTACAGTATTTGGTGTTATAATGAATGTGGTGGTATATACAACATGACAACATATCAATACATTTACTTTGTTTGGAGTGACGTGCATGAAAAAGATAGATAAAGATTCACCCCTACCATTATATTATCAATTGAAAGATATTATCTGTGAGATGATTGAAGATGACGAATTACAGCCTGATGACCCTATCCCCTCTGAGCGGGAGTTGTGCGAGCAGCATGACATCAGCCGGATGACAGTCAACAAGGCCATTACCAGTCTGGTAACCGAAGGCATACTGTACCGGGAACAGGGAAAGGGCACGTTTGTCGCCAGGGGCAAGGAAAAGCACTCGCTATCCAGTCTGCTCGGCTTTACCGAAGAGATGCAGCAGCGCGGCCTGGATGTATTTACTAAGCAGATTTCCTTCCGCAAAAAAATGGCCAATAAGTGGCTGCAGCAGGAGCTTCTATTAGACAAAGACCAGGAGGTATTTGAAATCATCCGGTTACGCTATGTATCCGGTCAGCCGTTTGCACTTGAAACTGCCTATCTGCCGGTTTTCCTGTGTCAGGAGCTGACTGCCGGGCGGCTTGAAGGCAAAGCCCTCTATGAGGTGCTCAACCGGGAATTCGGCCTGCAGATGAACTATGCCTATCAGACGATAGAACCTGTAGCTGTCAACGATTATGAAAGTGAACTGCTGGAGGTTAAGCAGGGGGCTTTGGCGCTTTTGTTTTCCCGCCGGACGTATCTTAAAAGCAATGTCCCGATGGAGGTTACTAAAGCCATCTACCGGGGCGACAGATACAAATTTGAAATCACCTTACGCCGGTAGTGGCATGCGGGATATCCCGCGTGACAAATAGAGCTACAACAGGAGGTACATAGGTAATGGATGGTTGGTTTGGAAAACTCCAAAAGATCGGCAAGGCGCTCATGCTGCCTGTCGCCGTACTGCCGGCAGCAGCCCTGCTCCTCAGGTTTGGTGCTGACGATGTCCTTAATATCCCGTTTGTCATGCAGGCCGGGGCTGCTGTTTTTGACAATCTGGCGCTGTTGTTTGCCATTGGTATTGCGGTCGGTATCGCCCATGACAACAATGGTGCTGCCGGATTGGCCGGTAGTGTAGGCTACCTTGTTCTTACTAATGGAGTAAAAGCCATTGACCCTAAACTCAATATGAGTGTCCTCGCCGGTATTATTAGTGGTTTATTAGCAGGGTATCTTTATAATCGGTTCTATAATATCAAATTACCTGAATTCCTGGGCTTCTTTGGGGGGCGTCGCTTTATCCCCATTGTGACGGCAGCTTCAGCCATTGTGCTGGCCGGTGTCTTTGGGGTTATCTGGCCGCCGCTGCAGAATATGATTCATGCCATCGGCGAGTGGATTATCGGTGCCGGCGCAGTCGGTGCATTTATCTTCGGGGTATGTAACCGGTTGCTGATTCCTTTTGGCCTTCATCATATTCTTAATAGCTTTATTTGGTTTGTTTTTGGCAATTATACCGATAAGGCCGGTAAAGTAGTGACAGGTGACCTGAACCGCTTCTTCGCCGGCGACCCGACAGCCGGAAACTTTATGGCCGGTTTTTACCTGATCTTCATGTTTGCCTTGCCGGCGGTGGCGTTTGCCATTTACCGCTGTGCGAAACCTCAAAACCGTAAGAGTATTGGTGGTGCGTTGTTTTCGGTGGCGTTTACCGCTTTTCTGACAGGGATTACCGAACCAATTGAATTCATGTTTATGTTTTTGGCACCCATGCTGTATTTCTTCCATGCCATTCTCACCGGTGCGGCTATGGCAGTTTGCTATTCCTTTGGGATTTTACACGGCTTCGGTTTTTCGGCCGGTTTAATTGACTATCTGCTTAACTGGAAACTGGCGACAAATCCAGGCATGATTATTCCTGTGGGTTTGGTGTTTGCCGGCGTTTATTATGGTGTTTTTTCCTGGGCCATCAAAAAATATGATATCCTGACACCAGGACGGTATGACGAGAGCGAAGAGGCTGTTTTGCAAAACGCCGATCTTGGCACATTGCCAGCAGCGCTGCTTGCTAAGCTGGGAGGCAGTGCCAATGTCGAAAGCCTGGATTCCTGCATCACCCGCTTGCGGATGACAGTAAAAAATGCTGATATCATTCAGGAAAGCGAGCTTAAAGCCTTGGGCATCAGCGGCATGATTCGCAAAGGCAACAATCTGCAGGTTATTGTTGGTACCAAAGCCGAGCTCATTGCTGACGAAATCAAGAAACTACTTGCAGTAAATAAGAACATCAATATGTAGTTGAAAATTCGGGAGCTGACCGGCTCCCCATTTTCAATTGCCTGGGGGAATACAGGTATATGCGGCAGTCGATTACAGCGATAAAAGAGATAGACGAGATGTCTACAATAGAACTGATAGAATTGTTTAACAGTGAGGATAAAAAGGTTGCCACCTCAGTAGCGGCCAGCATTGGCTCTATCGTCAAGGCCGTTGATGCGGTTAGTGAAGTGCTTGCTGCCGGCGGCCGGATGATCTACATCGGTTCGGGTACTGCCGGGAAGATTGGTGTCATGGACGCGTCCGAATGTCCGCCGACTTTTGGTGTGGCTGATGATTTAGTATCAGCGGTCATCTCAGGGGGGGCACAGGCTGTTGTCGGCTGGTGTGAAGACACCGAAGACGATGAAAGCCAGGCTGTGCGGGATATCGCGGCTAAAACGGTAACCGGGCAGGATATTGTAGTCGGTATCAGCGCCAGCGGCAACACCCCCTATGTATTGGCTGCTGTACAATTTGCCAGAGAGCAGGGAGCCAGAACAATTGGAGTCAGCTGCTCCCCCCAGAGTAAGCTCGCCGCTGCAGTTGATATATCCATAATGGTGGATGTTGGTCCCGAAATCATCCTGGGTTCGACAAGGCTTAAGGCTGGCACGGCGCAGAAGATGGTGATTAATATGCTGTCATCCTGTGCCATGATTAAGCTGGGGAAAACCTACGGCAGCCTGATGGTAAATGTCAGGCCAATAAACGCGAAGTTAAAACAGCGGGTTCTTGACATTATCCAGGAGGCTGCAGCGTGCAGTGCCGAAGCGGCGCGGCAGGCGCTGGCACAAACAGGCGGGAACACCAAAGCGGCTATCCTGATGCTGCTTACCGGACTGGAGCCTGCGGCAGCCATAAGGCTGTTGGAGAAAAATAAGGGTTACTTAAAAATAGCGATAAAGGACGATCAGCTTGAAAGCTATTTATAATGCGAGAATCATCACAACAGCAGGCATACTTGAAAAGTACGCAGTAGTTTATTCAGATAAGATTATTGCTGTTGTTCCCGAGCCGGCGCTTGCCGGCTATATTCTGACAGACAGGATGAATGCCCGCGGGCATTATCTTGCCCCAGGTTTCATAGATTTGCACATTCACGGCGGTGCCGGAGCCGATACCATGGATGTAGCGGGAGATGCCCTGGCAGTTATGAGCCGAATTCTGCCGCAGAGCGGTGTGACGGCTTTTTTGCCGACAACCATGACGATGAAGTTTGAGCTTGTAACAGCGGCGCTTGAACGGGTTAGAGCCCAAATAGGGCATTGCCCCGGTGCTGAGATTTTAGGCTGCCATTTTGAAGGGCCGTTTATCAATGCCGACTACAAGGGGGCGCAGGATGCACAATATATCACAACTCCGAGTTTTGCGAAGATTGCCGGTTTTGCCGATGTCATAAAAATCGCCACAATAGCCCCGGAACTGCCGGGCAGCCTTGCTTTTATTCGTGAGGCGGTAGACCACAACATTGTTGTGTCTATCGGTCATAGTGCCGCAACCTACGAGCAGGCCTTAGCGGCTATTACCGCCGGAACGTCTCATGTTACCCATATGTTTAACGCGATAGCAGCCTCTAATCACCGCCGTCCCGGTGTCTTGGGGGCCATCCTGGACAGCAGTGTTACGTGCGAATTGATTGCCGATAATATCCATGTTCATCCTGCCAGCCAGCGGTTGCTTTACCGGCTGACTGGCGGTGAGCGCCTGATCTTAATTACCGATGCTATGCGGGCCTGCCTTATGCCTGATGGGTACTATGAATTAGGCGGGCAGCAGGTCAGTGTGGCTGACAGCACAGCCCAACTGGATAACGGCGTTATTGCCGGTAGTGTGCTGACGCTTGACAAAGCTGTGGCTAACTTCAGAAAGACATCCGGGTTAGCGTTACATGAGGTTGTCAATATGGTGACAATGAATCCTGCCCGAAAACTAAGGATGGATCATTGTAAAGGCAGTATTGTACCGGGAAACCAGGCTGATATGGTCATTTTTGACGAGAATATTACTATACTTGAGACAATTGTTAAAGGTAGGACTGTTTACCGGAGGTGGCCGCATGCGGATAGTGATTGCCAGAGGTTATGAGGATATGAGTATGCGGGCTGCCATGATTGTCGCCGGTCAGGTATGCCTTAACCCTGACAGTGTGCTGGGCCTGGCAACAGGCAGTACACCCCTGCTGATGTATAATAAACTGGTTGAGATGCACCATAAGGCCGGACTGGATTTTTCTAATGTTATTTCGTTTAACCTTGATGAATACCTGGGGTTGGCTAAAGAGGATCAAAACAGCTACTACTGGTACATGTACCATAATTTTTTTAATTATATTAATATTGCCAGTGGCAACATTCACATCCCAAACGGCATGACTCAGGATATTGACCAGGAATGCCGCCGGTATGACCGGGAGATTCAGCAATGTGGCGGGATTGACCTGCAGATTCTGGGTATTGGCACCAATGGCCATATCGGGTTTAATGAGCCTGACATAAAATTCGAGGCGACAACCCACAAGGTAAAGTTAGACCAGGAAACAGTGAGTGCTAATGCCCGGTTTTTTGCTGATATTAGTGAAGTGCCGCGCTTTGCCATCAGCATGGGTATTAAAACCATTATGCATGCCAAAAAGATATTGCTTTTAGCCAATGGCAAGAGCAAGGCAGATGCCATATACCGGGCAATATACCAGGGGATTACACCAGAAACGCCGGCATCTATTCTGCAATTGCATCAGGATGTTACCGTCATTGTGGAGGAAAGCGCGTCAGAATATATTAGGGAGAAGATCGCATGAGTATTGCCAGAATCTTGGATTTACGGCCTGAAGAATTAGTTAGGGCGACCGCAAAAGACCTGCTGGCGGCAATAAGGGCAGCCGAGGGGCGGACAATTCTTGCTGAGGTGATTTGCCCGGTTATGCCCATTCTGTATGATGTCGGTAACGCCGAGCTTGTGGCAGCGATGGGGGCTGATATTATTCTACTTAACCTTTATAATGCACAGCAACCGGCCGTGTTCGGACTCTCGCCGGTGGTAGGGCAGAGCGTTATTGAAACAGTCAAAGGACTGACAGGACGTCCGATTGGGGTTAACCTAGAGGCTGTTGATTGGGACAGCGATGTGCAGGGAAAACGGGTTAAGGTAGAGCAAGGCAGAATGGCTACACCGGACAACGCCCGGCAGGCCTATGAACAGGGTGCCTGTATGATAACCGTGACTGGGAATCCTGGGACAGGGGTAACTAACAGCCAGATCAGACAAGCGGTAGCACAGATTCGCGCTGAGTTAGGTGAGAACATTATTATTGCCGCAGGTAAAATGCATGCAGCCGGAATCGACGGCGTGGCGGGAGACTCTTTTTTGAGTCAAGCCGAAGTGGATGGCTTTCTCTCAGCAGGTGCAGACATTATCCTGATGCCAGCACCTGGAACAGTACCGGGAATAACGGTAGATAGTGCCAGGGCGGTGGCTGCCTATGTGCATGGTCACGGCAGACTTGTTATGACAGCAGTGGGCACATCCCAAGAAGGTGCAGACACGCAGACCATCAGGACAATTGCTCTCAACGCCAAAATGGCTGGTGCTGACATTCATCATATTGGTGACTCAGGCTACATGGGGATAGCCGTACCGGAAAATATCATGGACTACTCGATCGCTGTGCGCGGACGTAGGCACACTTTCCGGCGTATGGCCATGCGGGTATAGCATACTAATAGGTGGGAACAGCATGTTTAATTTATTTACAAGCAAAAAGACAGTAGTAACATTATATGCCCCGGTAAAAGGGCGGATCATAGATATAACAGAGGTGCCTGACCCCGTTTTTGCCGGACTCATGATGGGCGATGGCCTGGGGGTTGAGCCGGCAGAGGGCGTGATAATTGCCCCGTGCGACGGCGAAATAGTGCTTGTATCCAAAACCCTGCATGCTGTGGCACTCAAGACCTGTGAAGGGTTGGAGGTATTAATTCATGTGGGCCTGGACACGGTAGAACTAGGCGGGCAGGGGTTTGTTGCTCATGTACAGCCTGGAGACAAAGTAACACGCGGCGACAAGCTGCTGACATTTAACCGGGACTATATTCAGAGTCAGGGAAAATCACTGATAACGCCTATTGTTATCACCAACATGGCCGATAAAGTTGCTGGTATCAGCAAGTTTTTGGACAAAACTAACGGCATCATCATGGAAGTGGCAGTCCGGAAGTAATAGCGAAAGCAGAAAAAAACAGCCCGACCTGGTTTTCAGGTTCGGGCTGTTTCCTCTTGTAAAACTATCCCTGCAGCAGCGGCACAGTATTGGCCGCATGCGGCATAACGGTGATGGTGTAGTCTTTGCGGCCAAGCTTTTGCTCGGCGATTGCCATGGCTTCTTCAATGGTAGTAGCGGCAATCAAGCCGGCTTTTTCAATGAAATCCTTGTTTTCCGGGAGGGTGACAATAATGAAGGGAACTTTACTGGCCATAAGACCGGTTTTAAGGGCGATAAAACCAGGCACAGTAAAGGCTTTGCGCAGCGCTACTTCCCGGTCGTAGAGGGATTCGTAGTTAAACCAGCCGCTGAAATCAGGCGGTTCCATAATATCACGGCATTCTAACAGGATAATAATAACGCCGCCGTCCTCTTTAACAGCCATATACGCGTTATCGGTAGTTTTTGAGCCTTGATAAAGGTTAATATCTTTGGGGAAGCCGCCGGCAGACGCAATAACCAAATCGGCTTTAGCGCTAATGGGTACACCGAAAATCTCTTCCACCGTCTTGCAGCCTTCAAGCCAGGCGTTATACCAGTGGCCGGCCACAAAGCGGGCGAATTTCCCTTCTGGGGTGAAAACGGCATTTAGCAGGAAGGCCGGCTTCACCATAGCAGCCATCTCGGTCATATCTTCATGCATGTTGTTGCCTTCCAGCTTGCCGGAAATGCAGCTAGGGCTAATGCCCTGGCCGACAACGTCATGCAGACAGAAGCTGTGATTGCCCTGAATGCTGGAATAACCGGCAACACCGGGCATGATGGCTTTGCGGCCGCCGCCAAAACCAGCCATGAGGTGGTAAACAATACCTCCTGTCAGGATGACTTTATCGGCGTTAACAACATGTTTATTGATATATGTCTCAACACCGCGTGAGGTTTTGCCGACAAGAACAAAGTCTTCGCTAGCTGGTGCGTAGCTTTGTTCAATTTGTATGCGGCTGACAACCTCTTGGCCGTATACCAGTATGTTCTCTTTATCAGTGTGATGACGGTGAGCCCCAAGGCTGACGACCAGTTTGATATTGCTGTCAGCCACGCCTGCTGCATTAAGTTCATTTAGCAGTGTCGGCAGGAATTGATCATATTTAATCCATTGGCGCGTAATATCGCTGGCAATGATGGCAACTGTGTCGCCAGCTTTTACCACTTCGTTTAAAGGCGGTGAGTCAATCGGACTATTTACTGCCGCTTTTACTGCAGCAGGTACATCGGTAATAGCGTCAGCGTGTTTGCCTTCGACAACCTCAATCACTTGTTCTTCCGGCAGAGCGAGTTTGACCTGGCTGTCACCAAGACCTAAAACAAATTCTTTTACCATGTTTCATCCCTCCAGGTAAGCATATACTAGATTCAATTCACTATTTCCTGCAAGAAATGAGGTAAATTCCCAAATTAATATTTTTGCAAGGAAAGTATTGTCATACAAGCACAGCCGAGCGCGGCAATGCCGACCAAGAACATCAGACCGCCTACATAGCTGCCAGTCAGGCTAATGAAAAAGCCGATTAAAACAGGAGCAAACGCCGAACCGCCGTTACTCAAGCCGTTCATCATACCAGCACCGGCACCAATGGCTTTACCAGGTACAATGCGCTGCAGAATGGCCCAGGACGAAGGTAAGCCGATTGCAATGGAGGCAATACCGACCGAGATCAGCAAGGCGGCTGTCATGTTATCAGAGGCTGTTGCGCCAAAGTAAATTCCTAAAGCTGAGCCGAGATGGGCAATGGCGATAAAGGGAGCGCGACGGCCATATTTGTCAGCAAGATGGCCGAAGAACAGGATGCTGAGGGTGCCGAGAATGTAAGGCAGCGAGGCCAGTGCGCCCATTTGGGCCCAGGAAAACCCACGAGCCGCTTTGAGATAAGAAGGCAGCCAGGCCATAGTGCCCCACCAGACACAGGCAATACAGAAATAGTTAATTGTCAGCAGCCAGAAACGGTAGTTCAGAACAAAGGATTTTAGGCGCTCGCCGAGGCTTTCGGTTTTAATTTTAGATTCTTCTTCAGCCTCGACTTTTAACGCGCTTTCGATATGTTCTAATTCGGCCTTATTGATCCGTTTATGCTGGCGCGGATGATCGGTTACGTAAAACCAGAGCAATGCTAAGGGGATAAGCCCTAGAGCGCCAAGGACAAAAAAGCTGGGACGCCAGCCCCATGTCGAAACAATCCAGGTGAAGAAGGGCATTGCCAGGGCCGGACCGCCCATAAGACCAATCAACCAGACGCCATTGGCTTTGCCACGTTCATTGGGTGGAAACCAATTTTTGACGAAAGTACTCTGCATCGGCCAGTGCATGCCTTCGCCGATGCCCAGGATGACCCTAGCCACAAGCATGGTACCAAAAGTCGCAGCCCAACCACCGATAACAACCGAGATTGTCCACAGCAGTATGGAAATCGACATGGCTTTTCGGGGACCGATGTAATCGCCAAGCGGACTGAGCACCACGTTAGCTACACCATAAGCAATTAAGAATAATGTCATTAAAAGTCCCATTTGAACTGGTTGACCTTTAATCCCCATGTCAGTAAGAAAAGTATTGTCGGCAAGTAAAACAGACACATTTACCCTGTCAAGGTAAGCAACAAGTAGGGTTAAGAGCAGGATTGCCACTAACACTACCCGCTGTTTTGTCGGCTGCACAGACTCTACAGTTTCACCAGAGGCTGTTCGCGTTGTTTGCATTTCAGATTTCCTCCCATCGTGTTCTCTGTACGAAGATATTAGTGCTTGCTAATCATTATAGAGATTGTTTCATATACCGTCAATAGGGGAAATGGTTTTGGATGATTGCAATATTGAACAAAAAATGTATAGTTTTGTACTAAAAAAATAATATCTGACTGCTCTAGATACAGAAGTTGCTCTCGTCATCTTACCTCTATTAAGGCATACCTACATAAACAAACATGCGGGTGGGAAAATTAGAGGAAAAGGCGACAGGAGCAAATGAACAGATGAAAATATTCAAAGATATTCTAAAACAAGCGACTGCGGCAACCGATAAGCAGAAGCGGGCAAAGTTCCAGGTAGTCGATACCTTATCTTCCTTTTGGCAGAATGTTAATAACAATAATATGAAGGCTAAAATCTTCGATGCTTCATCATTGCTGGCGTCTTTTTCGAAGGCGTCTCCCGCTGTTAATTCTTTTGCCCGTGATGTGGAGTATGGGAACTTATCACCGTTTGCCCAATCGATATGGGTTGAGGTTGTTGACTCAGAGCTGCCTGCACATCTAGGGGTTGCATTATCATATAGTGAAAAGACGGAGCAATCAGCTGAGTGGGCTAAACAAAATGGGATAAATAGCCCGTTTGCCTGGGTTTGCCAGGCTCGATCTTTCATAAAAAAACGGTATCAGCAAACGCTGCCGCTCAAATGGGAGTGGATGGAGTACATTGACGATAAAGGAGAGTCTGTTAGTAGCATTCTGCAGCCGGCAGACATTCCACAATATATTGACAAGGCACTTGCGTCCGAGTTGAAAAGCGTGGAGTTCATTCATCACCATTTGTGCGCCTTTATTGCTAACCTGGGCTTGTATGCAGTTGACTTAATAAACCGCGATCAGGTCAGTGTAACATCACACCCAGGTGCCCAGTATAGTTATTATGTTTTAGAAAATAAGACAAATGTGTTACAATCGGGGTTTAACTGGACGAGATGTGTAGATTAATGATAAGATAGTTACAGAATATGGAGACGAAGCCAGGCTCTGTCTGGCTTCTTAATTTTGAGGTGCCAAGTGAGAGAAACCCATTCACTACAGGACAAAGTACAGCAATTTCTTATTATCTTTTTTCCGATATTTATTACCCAGCTTTCGCTAATGGCAACAGGCTTTTTTGATACGGTGATGTCAGGCAAGGTAAGTCACTATGATTTGGCCGGAGTTGCCATTGGTTCAAATCTTTGGATGCCTGTTTTCACCGGGATTGGCGGAGTTTTGGCAGGGATTACGCCTATTCTTGCTCAGCTCCACGGCGCTGGACGGAAAAAGGATATGCCGTTTCTGTTAATACAGAGTGTATATATCGCTATAACACTTGCTTTCATTATAATTGCTGGCGGTTCAGTAATGCTTGTCCCGATACTGAACACCATGAATCTCGAACCGGCTGTCCACGACATTGCTTATCGTTTTCTGGCTGCGCTGGCTATGGGGATCTTGCCCTTATTTGTTTCTGCTGTCTTCCGGAATTTTATTGATGCACTGGGCTATACGCGCATAACAATGATGATAACGCTTTGTGCAGTGCCAATTAATATTGCGCTAAACTATCTGCTTATTTTTGGTTATTTCGGCTTTCCGAAGCTTGGCGGGGTGGGGGCAGGGTATGCATCAGCTATAACGTACTGGTGCCTTGCTTTGATCAGCATGGGGGTTATTCATTTTCTGAAACCGTTCAAAGATTACAATGTGTTTGGCAGCCTTGCCGGCATTTCGTTTAAAACATGGCGGGAACTGCTAACTGTTGGTTTGCCGATTGGTTTATCGATATTCTGTGAAGTCAGCATTTTTGGTGTTGTTGCCTTGCTGATGGCCGAATATGGAACAGCCGTTATCGCTGCCCATCAGGCCGCCATTAACTTTGCCGGTTTAGTTTATATGGTGCCACTCAGTATCGGGATGACCCTAACAATTGTCATAGGCTTTGAAGTCGGTGCCCGCCGGTATCGCGATGCCCGGCAATATAGCAAGCTTGGTATTGGTATTGCGGTAACGATTGCTGGCTTTTTTGCTATCGGGTTATTTGCGTTTAATCGTCAGATCGCCGGCCTTTACACCCAGGAACCAGGCGTCCTGGAGCTAATTCAGAACTTCCTCGTATATGCTGTCTTTTTTCAACTGTCTGACGCCATTGCCGCTCCTATTCAGGGGGCATTGCGCGGCTATAAGGATGTTAGGGTGACCTTTCTGATGGCTGTTTTATCCTATTGGGTCATTGGTATGCCTATCGGCTATCTGCTTGCTAAGTTTACAGCCTTAACGGCATATGGCTACTGGGTGGGGTTTATCGCAGGCTTGGCCGTAGGGGCGGTTGTATTATTAATACGACTGATTCGGCTGCAGCAAAAGGTTACAGTGAAAATATTGTAAAACCTGTGCGTATTTCTTGATTAACACAAAATATAAAGGGGATTGTAGACAATGAGTGCTTTAAAATCAAATTTGCTGTTGTTACTAGCGGCAGCCATATGGGGGCTTGCCTTTGTGGCCCAGCGGGTGGGTATGGAACATGTAGGGCCTTTTACGTTTAATGGGATAAGATTTGCGCTAGGCAGCCTTTCGTTACTGCCGCTTATCTTCCACTATCGCAAAAAGCCTGAGCAGATACAAGGCAACTGTTCCAGGGAAGCGGTGCGGGCGGGTATTTTAGCCGGTTTAGTCCTTTTTACGGCAGCGTCTTTGCAACAGATTGGCCTTATTTATACCACTGCGGGAAAAGCCGCATTTATCACTTGCCTCTATATTGTGCTTGTGCCTATTTTAGGGATATTCTTAAAACACTATGTCAGCATCACAACTTGGCTTAGCTCAGTGCTGGCCCTTGTAGGTTTGTACCTATTATGTGTGAAAGAAAATTTCTCAATTTCGTATGGTGACTTTCTGCAGTTAGTGGGCGCGGTGTTTTGGTCTGTTCATATTTTGCTTATCGACCATTTTGCTAATAGAGTAGATGTATTGAAATTATCTTTCTTCCAATTTATTACTTGTGGGATACTAAGCCTGGTTACTGCGTTCTGGCTTGAGACCATGACGGTAGAGGGGCTTGCCGGGGCACTGATACCCATCTTGTATGGGGGTATCTTTTCGGTAGGAATCGCTTATACCCTGCAGGTAATTGGTCAGAAATACTCACCGCCTTCGCATGCTGCCATTATTTTGAGCATGGAAACCGTTTTTGCGACTGTGGGCGGCTTTCTGCTGCTTGATGAACGCTTAGGATTTAAAGAATTAGTCGGATGTGCCCTGATGTTGGCTGGGATGCTGTTAACTCAACTGCAGAGTATGCGATCAACGCCAGTGGTAGCAGAAGAGCCAAACGGAAAGGTTGGCTGATATGGACTCCGGCTAGTTCGCAAATGGAGGTATGTCATGCAAGCAGTCCAGTTTTATCGTGACGCTGATTTGCCGTTTTTTGAACTAAAACTGTGTGATGCCTGCCACCTTTCCTATAAAAAGCATGCTCACGAGGAGTATTCGCTTGGCATTGTCGATTATGGCAAGAGCTCTTTTTGGTATGGAGGAAAAGTCAGCGAGGTTTGTCCTAAGACGGTTGTGCTTATTCCGCCAGGAGTGGTACATTCCTGTAACCCGCAGGCGGAAAACCAATGGAGATATAAAATGCTTTTTATCGACGCAGCTTGGATTAAGACGTTCTTTGAGAACAAGGGACTGCGCGCAGCTGGCTGTCCGGTCGTGAAAGATATGTCAGATGCACAGGCATTCGCTGCTATGAATGAGGTGGTTGAAAGCCTGACAAGCCCGTCAAGTCCTTTGGAAAAAGAAGCGAGTATTATGGCTCTTTTGGAGCAAGTAGTCAAAGATATGAACCAGGTGCCAAAAAATAGCCAGCCCCAAGAATTACCTAAGTTAACAGCTATCAAAGACTACTTGCAGGATAATTTTTTGAAGAAGGTTACACTGGAAGAATTAGAGCAGATATCCGGGTTAAGTAAGTTTAATATTATTCGCTCTTTCAAAGAAGAATTTGCGATACCGCCGCATACCTATCAAACACTGCTGCGAATTAATTATGCCAAAAGACAGCTGCGTCAATGCAAGCATATTGTAGAGGTAGCCTATGAAGCAGGCTTCTACGATCAAAGTCATTTCAATAAAGTATTCAAAAGCCATACCGGCGTGACACCGGAAAAATACCAAAAGCTAAGATAACAGGCAAAGCAATTTTTTACAATACACCTGCTTGTTTTTTCTATATGATGGAGAAAAAAACGGGAGGGTACTATGCACGAGAATATTGTAGAAACACAGGAGTGTGTTAGTGTACGGGAGAGAAAATATTTAAT
Source organism: Sporomusa sp. (assembly GCF_035561155.1). Classification (GTDB taxonomy): domain Bacteria; phylum Bacillota; class Negativicutes; order Sporomusales; family Sporomusaceae; genus Sporomusa. The sequence continues at coordinate 22,027 of NZ_DATMYD010000031.1, forward strand.
CGCGAATATAATGATGCTTGTGACAATTGTATTGTGGGGAATTTCTTTCATAAGCATAAAAATTGCTGTTGCCGAAGTGCCGCCGGTCACGCTGGCGCTAATTCGGTTTGTCATTGCCTCTGTAATGCTGTGGGGGCTGCTCAAAAAAAATGAGTCTAATGCAAAAATCGATAAAGCCGATTGCCCCAGAATGATATTAGCCGGTTGCTTAGGCATCACCCTGTACTTCTATTTTGAAAATATCGGCGTACAACTGACAACAGCTGTCAATGCCTCACTGATTGTAACAATCATTCCGATTATTGCAATAGGCCTTGATGTACTGTTTTTCCGTGCCCCGCTATCGCCCCTGAAAATAACCGGAATAGCCATTGCTGCGATTGGCATGTATCTGTCGGTAACGGCAAACGGCGAGCTTGATTTTAGCTCTGCACATTTTGTCGGCAATCTTTTTGTCATTGGGGCCATGCTGTCCTGGACGTTTTATACACTTGTGAATAAGTCACTACAAAATAAATACTCGGGACTCTGTATGACTACCTATCAAACAGTTATTGGAACATTCTTTTTGCTGCCGTTGTCATTGACAGAATGGACTGAGTGGCGCATATTTTCTTTGACAGCCTTCTGGCATATCTTATTTCTGGCAGTGTGCTGTTCAGTGGTTTGTTATTTATTATACATGTATGCGCTGAAGTATTTAGATGTTGCTATTACGACATTGTATCTTAACTTAGTTCCCGTCGTTGGCGTGATGGGCGGCTATTTCATTTTAGGTGAAAGTGTGCTGCCTATCCAGCTTGCCGGTGGGTTACTAACGCTGCTGGCTATTTTGATTATGAATTTTGACCGCTCAGGCAAGATACCCGATCATCCGGGTCAAAGGGTGCTGGATAATACATAACCTACAGAAAAAAACTGCAGCTAAGTGCACTACATACCTATATCTACTGCAAAGGAGTAATTATATGATTTGTTCTAAACGACTTGAAGAAAATTTTTGCAAATTAGCAATGATTGGTGCGCAGGCAGGCGGTGGTATTACACGTTTGGCCTTCAGTGACACCGACTGGGAGGCCCGTGATTTTGTCATTGGACTTATGGAGCAGGCTGGGCTTGTCGTTCGGGTTGACGCCTTCGGCAACCTCATAGGCCGGAGGGAAGGGACTAATCCCCAAGCGCCGGTCGTCATGCTGGGATCACATATTGACAGTGTTCCAAGTGGTGGTAATTTTGACGGCGTGGCGGGCGTATTAGCCGCCATAGAAGTCTTGCAGTATCTGGAGGAAACCGGGGTCCAAACGGTTTATCCTATTGAAGTTGTAGTTTTTATGGCGGAGGAGTCAAGCCGCTTTGGCATGGCCACTCTGGGGAGTAAGGCTTTTTGCGGTAAACTGTTGCCTGCCCAATTGGAACAGTTTAAGGACAAACAAGGTGTAACACTGGCTCAGGCCATGAGACAGCGAGGGCTTGAGCCTGAGAGAATTGAGTTGGCGCGGTACTCTGATGCCATTAAAGTCTTTCTTGAACTGCATATCGAGCAGGGAAAAGTACTGGAATTCACGGGAAAACAAATCGGAATCGTCACCGGTATTGCTGCTCCAACCCGCTTTCAGGTAGTTGTAAACGGGCAGGCCGATCATTCGGGCGCTACACCTATGAATATGCGTCAGGATGCATTAACGGCGGCAGCGGAAATCATTTTGCTGGTAGAAAAACTGGCAGGGCAGGAAGGGCGTAACGGTACTGTAGGTACAACCGGGATTGTTAAGGCCGAGCCAGGAGTAATGAATGTTATCCCCGGACGCGTCGAACTGGGGATTGACATCCGCGGCATTTCTCAGGAGAGTAAGCAGCAGGTGGTTCAGGAATTAATGGCAGCAATTGCTGAAATAAAAGACCGTCGTGGCGTCGAGATTGAAATTATTACACTTACTGACGAAAAACCAGTTGAAATTTCCCGGGAAATAGTCGAATTTCTGCACGATATAGCGAAGAGACAGGGATATCCCAGTATGCTGCTACCAAGCGGCGCCGGTCATGACGCGATGCATCTGGCAGCAATGGCCCCGACAGGGATGATCTTCGTACCCTGTAAAGCCGGAATTAGTCATAACCCGGCAGAATGGGCAAGTATTGAGGATATTGCTACCGGAGCACAAGTTCTGCATGAGGCTGTTAGTCAATTAGCAGTGAAAGTGTGTGGCAGAAAGGGTTAATAAGAGCAGTGGCAAGTCTTGAGGATAAGACTTGCCACTGCTTTTTTTGATGAAATCGGTGTAAGTTGATTATTTGTCGTGCTATGATATGATATTTGCGAAAAATTCGCTAAAATCGACAGAATTCGATTGCTTTCCGGGAATATGGGCTATAAAATGTAGATAGGAAAGGCAATGGTTTTATAAGAAATGTAAATTTATGGGGGAGGTATTGTATGGGTAGCATACGTACAAAAGTGGTAGCCGTCATCTGTGCGATTATTCTTTTTGTAGCAGCTATTTTAGTCGGTTACAACTTATACCGTATGAAACAGGATGCGCAAGCGAACATAGCTCTAATGCGCCAAGCAACGATGGCGCAGTTTGAACAGGTGCTAAAACTTCAGGTAGAGGGTGCTGTCAGTATTATTGAAGCTATTTACAAAGACCAGCAAAAGGGGTTATTGACAGAACAAGAGGCCAAAAAGAAAGCGGCTGACATTATTCGTGAAATCCGTTACAATGACGGTAATTACCTGTGGATTGATACATATGACGGCTTCAATATAGCTTTGTTAGGTAATAAAAATGTCGAAGGCAAGTCGCGGTGGGAGTTTAAAGATGTAAAGGGTAGTCTGATTATCCAGGATCTTTTAAATGCAGCGAAAAATAATGGGGGTGGGGGATTTCACGACTACTGGTTCCCTAAACCTGGACAAACTGAGCCTTTGCCTAAGCGGGGCTATGTTAAAATGTTTGAACCTTATCGATGGACGGTTGGTACTGGAGCTTGGTTTGACTCGATTGATGCAGCAGTATTAGAACGTCAGCGCGAGTATGAGAACGCCATGACCAAAGCGATGCTGATGCAGGGGATGATCGGGCTTGTTTCGCTGCTATTCGCTTGCGGTTTTGCCTTTGTGGCGGTGCGTTCCTTAATCAATCCATTAGTCCATACCCAACAAGCGGTTAGTGAAATGTCAACAGGTAATTTGACTGTCAGCATTAATGGTAACGTACTTGGACGCAAGGATGAAATAGGCCATTTGGCAACAGCGATTAGTAACATGAATGGTAATTTGAGGAAAATTATCACCCATGTTTCACAATCGGCAGACCAGATCGCAGCCGCATCCCAGCAATTTACTGCAAGTGCTGAGCAGTCTGCTCAGGCAGCCTACCAAGTGGCGGCATCCATTACCGATGTAGCAAAAGGAGCTGAGGAGCAACTGGCTGCAGCCGTTGACACCACAGGCGTGGTTGCCGAGATGTCGTTAAGTATAAAGCATATGGCAACAAATGCCGGTAAAGTAGCTTCACGAACAGCTGAGGCCGCAGGCAAGGCGCAGGACGGAAGGAAATCTGTAGACCAAGCTGTCAGCCAAATGTCGCAGATTGAACAAACGGTAAACAACTCGGCGCAGGTAGTGGCTAGACTGGGGGAACGCTCTAGCGAGATCGGACAAATCGTGGATACTATCTCCGGCATTGCGAGGCAGACAAACCTACTGGCGCTCAATGCTGCTATCGAGGCTGCCCGGGCCGGGGAACAGGGAAAAGGCTTTGCTGTGGTGGCTGAAGAGGTAAGAAGGCTGGCTGAACAATCTCAGGAGGCTGCTAAACAGATCGCAAACCTCATTACTGAGATACGAGGCGATACAGATAAAGCGGTGGTAGCTATGAATGACGGCACTCGGGAAGTCAAGATGGGAGCTAATGTGGTTCATGCTGCAGGACAAGCTTTCATGGAAATTGCAAATACGATAGCTGAAGTGTCAGATCAAGTACAGGAGATTTCCACTGAGATTGAGCAAGTGGAGGGTGTTAGCCGGCAAATTGTCAATTCAGTAAAAAGAATTGACGATTTGAGTAAAGCTGTAGCAGGCGAAGCCCAGACAGTATCGGCAGCAACAGAAGAACAGTCGGCTTCAATGGAAGAAATTGCTTCTTCAAGTCAGGCGTTAGCTAAGCTGGCTCAAGACCTTCAGATTGCAGTCGGTAAATTCCGGATTTAGCTTGAATAATTATTAAAATAAGCCAGGCTGTATGAACTGCACCCCCAAAGTTAGACAGTATAATATACTGGATAAAACTGGGGGTGTTTTCATGCCAAAAGGAATACCTTTCACCGGAGAGTTTAAGCAAAAAGTAGTAGAGGCTATGCGAATGCATGGGCTAGCTTATCGAGAAGCAGCGAGGAAGTTCGAGATTCCAAACCATGGGATAATTATGAAATGGGAACGTATTTACCTAGAGGAAGGTCCTGAAGGATTGTTCGTTGATCGGCGTGGACGTGCCAGTGCTGATAGTGGCACACGAAAAGGACGTAAGCCAAAGCTGGACAAGAAAGTAGAAGAAGATTTAATTGCTGAAAACCAACGACTGCGGGCAGAGATTGACTACCTAAAAAAGTTGAATGCCTTAGTGACCGAGAGGGTACAGCGAGAGAAAAAGCACAAGTCGTAACGGAACTAAGGCACAATCACAGGCTCGATGTACTCCTAAACGTAGCGAAGCTGTCGCGCGCTACGTATTACTATCATCATAAAAGGCTGGCGACGCCGGATAAATATAGTAAAATCAAGGATGAGATAAAAGTAATCTATACGGAAAACAAGCAACGCGTCGGCTATCGTCGTATTACAATGGAACTGAAAGTCAGAGGAATCACCATCAACCACAAGACCGTACAGCGACTTATGAAACAACTGGGCCTCTTCTGTCGGGTACGGATGAAGAAGTACAATTCGTACCGTGGGGAGGTAGGGAAAAAGGCTCCCAATATATTAGAGCGCAACTTTGAGGCCGACAAGCCCAATCAAAAATGGGTTACGGATATCACAGAGTTTTCGCTGTTCGGACAGAAACTCTATCTGTCTCCCATTCTGGACTTGTGCAGCCGTGATATTGTCAGCTATGCCATCAGTAAACGTCCATGCTTTTCGCTGGTGACAGGCATGCTCGATCAAGCTTTTCAAAAAGTACCGGACGATTCAAATCTGATTCTTCATTCTGATCAGGGATGGCAATATCAAATGAAGCCGTTTCAGCGTATGCTAAAGGCCAAGGGCATCCGGCAAAGCATGAGCCGTAAGGGGAACTGCCTTGATAATGCCGTTATGGAAAACTTCTTTGGCTTGCTGAAGACCGAGCTGCTATATCTACAAGAGTTTGAATCCATGGAGCATTTCGAACAGGAACTAATCGAGTATCTCAGTTACTACAATAATCGTCGTATCAAGATAAAGCTAAAGGGTCTGCCACCTGCTCTACACAGGCAGCAAACCCTCTTGGCGGCTTAAAAAAATATTTGTCTAACTTTTCGGGGTCACTTCAACAGCCTGGCTTATTTTAATTCAGAGCATATTTAACTGAATTTACCTATTGCCCGGCAGGAATAATATTCCTCATATCGAATACTATTGTTTTGGAGATTTATTCTATTTTCAATATATTATCAGCCACTACGATGCAGCAATTTACGAAGGGAGAAAAAAATGATACCAGTAGTTCCGCGGGTGGCCGCTGTTCATGATATTTCCTGTTTTGGACGTTGTTCTTTAACAGTAATTATACCCATTTTATCAAGCATGGGGATTCAAGTATGTCCGCTGCCTACTGCTGTATTAAGCACACATCTGGGCGGTTTTAAAGATGTTGCTTTTTGTGATTTTACTGACCGCATGCCTGAGTTTTATCGCCATTGGAAGCAGGAAGGGATTACCTTCGATTGTATCTACAGTGGTTTCTTGGCATCAGAACAGCAAATTGATACAGTATCTCATTTTATTGATGAATTTTCAGAAAACCATCCGCTCGTGTTGGTTGATCCGGTGATGGGTGATGAGGGCAAGCTGTATTCTGTCTATACGCCCACAATGCAGGAACAGATGAAGCGGCTTGTTAGCAAAGCTAACATTATAACCCCTAACTTTACGGAGGCCTGCTTCTTATTAGGGGAACGGTATGAGGATCAAGTGGCTGAACCGGACAGGTTGAAAGAGTGGCTTATCAGGCTGGCTGATTTCGGGCCGTCAATTGTAATCATGACAGGAATTCCTTTGGCCGATCAGCAGATTATGAACATTGGTTATGAGCGGGAAAGTGGCTCTTTCTGGGAAGTGGCCTGTGAACATATTCCGGCACGATACCCTGGAACAGGCGACATTTTTGCCAGTGTATTGGCTGGCGCGTTACTCTATAAGCACAGTTTGCCTTTAGCCATGAAGCTGGCAGCTGCTTTTGTAGCAGCTGCCATTGCAACGACTTTTGCAGCCGGGACTCCTACCCGGGAAGGCGTACTGCTCGAAAACGCGCTGCCCTGGCTGGGACAGGAGTGGGCCAATTGCCGCAGGGGTACTTTTGAGTGAGGGGGAGTCGAATAATGTTTGAAAAACGTAGATTAAGTGTAAGAGATATCGTGTTTATAGGAGTACTGGCTGCCATGTGCGCTATTGCTACCTCCTTCAAAATTCCGTTTGGTGTTGGGGCTATGGTTCACCTTGGCACAGCTTTTCTCTTTACTGTCGGTATTTGTTTTGGTGGTGTGTATGCCGGTTTAGCCGGCGCCATTGGGTCTGCTTTTTATGACCTTATCATGGGTTTTTCGCCTTACACTGTATGGTCTTTTGTTATTAAAGGAATAGCCGGGCTCATTGTCGGGACAGTCGCTAAAGGATTGTGGCCTGTGCGTGTATCAAGCTGGGCTGCCGGCGGCTGGGTTTGGCGGGCCGTTTTAGGCTGTGTGCTTGCGGCTGCCTGGACGCTAAGCGGTTATATTGTTGCCTGGTGGCAAGTAACCGGCAGTCTAGCAACGGCGTTTGCCAATATGCCAAGTTCGCTCATGACCTCCGGGGTAGGACTGGTGGTTGCTATGATTTTGTCACCTAAGTTGCGTAAAAGCGTAAATTGGTAAGAAATATAAAATGGTCTGAAGCTTGCGAGAGTGAGTCAGACCATTTTTTTTATGCTCTATTGTATTTATGGGATTATTTGGTGTATACTTAAATTGAGCATATGCCCAAATGAAAGGTTGATAATGAGTGTCAAGGCGACGTTGTTGCGGGATAGTCGATGAAGTACCGCTTTGCCGGGAATTCTCTCCCCATATGCAGGGCGGCGAGAAGCCGGTCGTTTTACAAATAGAAGAATTGGAAGCAATTCGGTTGAAAGACCAGAAGGGCTGGGAACAGGCCACATGCGCATCTGTCATGGGGCTGTCCAGACCTACTTTTCAGAGGATTTTGCAAGCAGCTAGAAACAAAGTTGCGATAGCCCTGGTAGAAGGGCGGGCCATAATTATCGAAGGAGGGAATTATGTTATGAAAAACAGAGTTTTTGAGTGTGTCGAGTGCCGCCATGTCTGGGAAGAGGTCCCCTGTACTGAGGGTGGAAAACATGGCTACGAAATTGCCTGTCCTAAATGCGGCAGCATGAAGAAAATGAAGCTGGAAAACGGGGCTAAGCAGGCTTGCGGCGGTGAGCCTCAGCATAATCATGGCGGTTGCTGCTGCGGCGGTCACTAAAAGCCAGTCTGTCATTATGACTCCAAGAACTGGACAAAGCCTTCTACTTACTTTAATATTAATCATAGGGTTTTTTAAATATGATTAGGAGAGTAATAGTTATGAGTGAAACTATGTTACCGTATGTTCAGCTGGATGCCAAAACAACACGCCGGGTGTTAAGCTACGGCGAAGGTCTAATGTTAGTTGAATTTGTTTTTAAAAAAGGTGGTATCGGCCAGCCTCACAGTCATGCCGACCATGAACAAATTGGCTACATTACTCAAGGAAGTTTTGAGTTGACCATCGGCGATGAGAAGAAAATAATAAAGCGTGGCGATACCTATTATGCTCCGCGCAATACAGTGCATGGCGTTGTAGCCCTTGAGGATGATTCCATTATTATTGATGCCTTTACGCCGATACGTGCCGATTTCCTTTAATTAACCAGTTACTAGAAGCGCTATTTGAGAAAGCCAAATAGCGCTTCTGTTCATTTCCCAGCTTTTCTTCCGCTTAAAAACTAACAGTTGTAGTAGCAATGTTGTCCCTGTAATCGGGCCGCTCATAGGGGCGATGCTTTCCTATGTGCTTGCTACGGCGATTGGCATAATTTAAGTCATAGAGCTAATTCAGATTTATGCAAAAGTTGCGTAAAGGGCTGTTATAAAAACAGAAGGAGATGGGTGTCTCCTTAGAGAAGATATAATATACATTAGCAATTATTGAGATTGCAATGAAATAACGTTAATGCGGGGGAGAGTATTTGTGATTTGGTTAGGTAGTCTTATTGTTTTACTGACTTTTGCTGCAATTATCAAACGCTACGAAACAAGAATGGTCTTATTTTTATCCGGTCTCACAATGGCATTGTTTTCAGGAAAACCGCTAGTGGCCATCGACGCATTTAGCACTGCAATGGTTAATCCTGGGCTGGTTACGGTTATTTGTACCGTTATGGGTTTTGCTTATGTTATGAAACTAACTAAATGTGATGCCCATTTGGTACACTTGCTGGCCGGCGGACTAACTAAGTTCCGGCCGATTCTGATTCCTGGAACCATTATTATTACATTTGCGATTAATATTGCCTTACCAAGCGCGGCTGGCTGTGCGGCAGCTGTTGGCGCCATCATGATTCCGGCCCTGATTGGAGCCGGGGTGCATCCGGCTATTGCAGGCAGCGCCGTGTTGGCAGGTACCTGGGGCAGCACCTTAAGCCCTGGCGCAACGCATAACCCTTTTATCGCCAAGCTGGCCAATGTTGACGTTATGACAGTTATTGCTGTTTTAACACCGGCTGACTTAGTCGCTCTCGCTGTTGTGGTAGTTACGCTGACTGCAGTAGCCTATATCCGTAAAGAGCATCATATTGAAACACAGTCTGCCATTAATACAAGTGGCGTAGATGATTTTAAAGTCAATTTTATTAAAGCTCTTGTGCCTGTCGTGCCGCTCGTGCTGCTGGTATTAGGCAGTAAGCAGGTACACCTTATTCCGGAAGTAACCGTGCCCCAGGCCATGATCTTCGGCGTAATCCTCGGCTTTATTGTTACCTGGGCTAACGCGCAGGAGATTTCCAAACAGTTTTTTGCCGGTATGGGTGATGCCTTCGGTAGCGTTATCGGTATTATCATAGCTGCTGCTGTATTTAATAAAGGCATGGAACTGATTGGCCTAACTGGAGCTCTAATTGAAGCGATGAAGCACTCGGAAAGCATTGCTAAACTGGCTGCTACCTTTGGCCCCTTCATTATTGCTGTTCTATCCGGGTCAGGCGACGCCGCTACACTGGCCTTCAATGGCGCCATTACCCCACATGCTAAACAATTTGGTTTTGGCATTGTCGAGATGGGGCAACAGGCACAGGTTGTTGGAGCACTTGGCCGGTCCATGTCGCCTGTTGCCGGGGCAGCCATTGTTTGTGCCGGTCTTGCAGGTGTCAATCCTATCGAACTGACGAAACGCAATGCGCCAGCGATGATTCTGGGCGCGATTGTTACTATGCTAGTATTAATGTAGAAACATTTGGGAGGACTTATGGGAATAAATATTGTAGCACAGGCTGAGAGCCTTAAAGAGAAAACAATTGCCAGACGCCGGGACTTCCATAAACATGCCGAGGCGGCCTGGACCGAGTTCCGCACCGCCGCCACGATTGCCGATATCTTGACAGACTTGGGTTATGAAGTTTTTGTTGGCTCTGAGGTAATTGACGAACAGGCCATGATGGGTGTACCGTCAACGGCTGAACTCAAACGGCATGAAGAACGAGCATTGGCGCAAGGGGCTAACCCGCAGTGGGTTGAAAAGATGCAGGGTGGCAAGACCGGCGTTGTCGGTGTGCTGAAATGCGCTAAACCCGGGCCAACCATCGGTCTCCGTTTTGACATTGATGCTAACGATGCCGTTGAGGCAGACGATGAGGGTCATCGCCCTGCCCGCGATGGTTTCGCTTCAGTCAACCGGGGCGCTATGCATGCCTGTGGTCATGATGGCCATGCGGCGATCGGATTAGCGGTGGCTGAGGTACTTGTATCGTTAAAAAACGAACTGAGCGGAACAGTGAAACTTGTTTTCCAACCAGCCGAGGAAGGGGTACGCGGGGCACGGGCGATGGTTGTCAAAGGGATTGTTGACGACGTCGATTATCTTTTGGGACTTCACCTCGGGTTTAATACCAAAAAAAGCGGACAGCTCGCTGCCCGTATTGAGGGCTTTTTAGCTACCACTAAGCTTGACGCTGTGTTCACCGGGGTGGCAGCTCATGCCGGCGCAGCGCCTGAAGCCGGCCGCAATGCACTCTTAGCTGCGGCTGCGGCTGCACTCAACCTGCACGCGATTGCCCGGCATAGTCAGGGGCCGTCGCGAATTAATGTCGGTCAGTTAGACGCAGGAACAGGGCGAAATGTTGTTCCTGCCAATGCTGTCATTAAGCTGGAGACCCGCGGTACAACCAGTGCAATAAATGAATATATGTGCAGCGAAGCCAAACGGATTATCAAGGCAGCTGCAGATATGTATGGCGTGCAGGTCGAAATCCGCGAGATGGGCGGGGCCGCAGGCGCAGAAAATGATCTCTGCTTTGTTGAACAGATTGAGATAGTAGCTGGAAAATTAGGTATTTTTGAAGAAATTTTGCCTAGCTGTTATTTTGGCGCCAGTGAAGATTGCACCTATTTTATGGAACGGGTGCAGCAGCATGGCGGTAAAGCCGCCTACATAATGCTCGGGGCTGAACTGATGGCCGGGCACCATGATTTCCGCTTTGATTTTGATGAAGAAGTATTGACTAAGGCTGTGGCGCTGGTGAGCGCGGTAGCAGCAGATTTGCTGCAGGCATAGTTTTCTGACAGAAGGCCTGGGCCCTCTCAAGGGGTTCAGGTCTTTTTGCCCTAAAGGGTCGGCCATAAGCTATGTTTTCTTTATTACTGGTATCATAATAAAGAGCATAGTATATGATAAGAATAAGGTAAGAAATGATGAACTCATGAAAGGAGACATAATGAATACTACACCCCTTGAAAAATATGCCCAGCTTGTTGTTAAGACCGGCATAAACATTCAAAAGGACCAAACGCTTGTAATCACCTCGCCAATTGAGTGTGCACCCTTTGCCAGGGTAATCGCTGAGGTGGCTTACCAAGCTGGCGCCCGAGAGGTTGTCATGAATTGGAAGGATGAATTATCTTCTAAGATTAGATTTTTACAGGCCCCTGAAGAAATATTTGATGAGTTCCCAGAGTGGCAGAAAGAGTTTTATCTATCCTATGTGCGTAAGGGAGCCGCCTTTGTCAGTATTGCCGCTTCTGATCCTGAACTCCTAAAAGAGGTTAACCCGGACAGGGTAGTACGCGTGCAAAAAGCCAGCAATAATGCACTCAAAGAATACCGGGAGCGTCTCATGAGTAACAAAAATGCCTGGTGTATTGTATCCATTCCAACCCACTCCTGGGCCAAAAAGGTGTTTCCTGAGGTATCTGAGGGAGAAGCTGTTGAAAAACTATGGGAGGCTATTCTGAAAGCCGTCCGGGTTGATACTGATGACCCGGTTGCCGCATGGCAGGAACATAGCAAGGCGTTGAAGAAGAATATGAATCATTTAAACACCCGCAATTTTAAAGTACTTCATTATAAGAACTCGCTGGGAACAGATCTAAAGGTCGAGCTGCCAGAGGGTCATATCTGGCTTGGCGGACCGGAACACACAGCAGGTGGCATTGAATTTGTTGCCAACATGCCAACTGAAGAAGTGTTTACACTGCCTAAGAAAACAGGTGTTAATGGAACTGTAGTCAGTTCTAAGCCGTTAAACTACAATGGTACGCTGATTGATAACTTCTCGTTAACCTTTAAAGACGGGCGTATTGTTGATTTCAAGGCTGACCAAGGCTATGAGGTTCTAAAAAAGCTTGTGGAAACTGACGAAGGCTCGCATTATCTTGGTGAGGTAGCGCTTGTTCCGTATAATTCACCAATATCCAACTCAAATATCCTGTTTTATAATACGCTGTTTGATGAAAACGCCTCCTGTCATTTTGCTATCGGCAAGGCATACCCGATATGTATCGAAAAAGGCGTAAGCATGAATACCGGCGAGTTGGAACAGGCTGGGGTAAACGATTCTATCGTGCATGTTGATTTTATGATTGGTACCGCCGATCTTGAAATCACAGGCATTACTGCAACTGGTGAGTCCTTAACGGTATTTAAGAACGGCAATTTCAATCTTGAGTAAAACCAAGAAAAAAGAACCGTCCCTGCGCTTCGAGAGCGCGGGACGGTTCTTTTGCTTCAGCACTATAGGCTGTTTTGTCTATTTTTTGTAACCGCCTGTTTTATAACGTGGTTTGCCGGCAGGGGCACTTTTTCTGTTGTCCTGCGGTCTACGCTTGTTGCCGAACGAGCGGGTACGTAGGGGCGCTTCTTCGGTAATTTTGATTGGGGTGGTATCAGGTTCTTTGGTTAATAGCTTAAGTGCGGCTGACAGCAGGGAAACAGAATCTGTTTCAGCGAGCAGTTCTTCAGCACGGCCCCGATATTGTTCGAGGTTTCCTTCTTCAATCTGATTAAGCAGTTTTTCGATTGCTAAGCGTTGCTGGCCTTCGATGGCCTCATTCACGGTAGGTACAGTCATACGTACAATTTTCCGCTTGGTAACTCGTTCAATTGACCGAAGCTGTTCAAGCTCACGGGGGATGACAAAGGTGGTAGCCAATCCGGTTTGTCCGGCCCGTCCAGTACGACCCACGCGATGTACATAGCTTTCTGGGTCTTGCGGGATATCAAAATTATACACATGGGTAACGCCGCTGACATCAAGGCCTCTGGCCGCAACATCGGTGGCAACCAGGATATCAATGATTCCTTCTCTGAATTGCCGGAGGACAGCGTCACGCTTGGCCTGAGTGAGGTCACCGTGAATGCCTTCAGAAGAGTAGCCGCGTTTCTTTAACGCCTCTGTCAGCTCATCTACCCGGCGTTTTGTTCTGCCAAAAACGATTGCCAGTTCAGGAGATTGGATGTCAAGGAGACGGCAAAGAACATCAAACTTTTGCCGGTCATGCAGCTCGTAATAATGCTGTTCAATGAGTGGGACAGTAACTTCCTTGGATTTGGTACTGATGAGAACCGGGTCTTTTAAGAACTTCTGTGCCAGGTTCTGAATCTGTCTAGGCATAGTTGCCGAAAAGAGCAACGTCTGCCGTGACTCAGGTGTGGTGCTCAAAATCTTCTCAATATCCTCAACAAAGCCCATATTGAGCATTTCGTCTGCTTCATCCAAAACCACCATTTTTATGTCGTTAAGTCTAATGGTGCGACGGTCCATGTGATCCATCAGGCGGCCTGGTGTTGCTACAATAATTTGTGGCCGTCTTTGCAAGGCCTTCATCTGGCGTTGAATGTCTTGACCGCCGTAAATGGGGAGGGAGCGAATGTTTGAGAATTGACCAAGTTTATTTAGCTCTTCAGCAACCTGAATGGCCAGTTCGCGGGTCGGGGTCAACACGATGCCCTGAATAGCACCTATGCTGTTTTTAAGGTTTTGTAATAAGGGAATGCCAAACGCGGCCGTTTTGCCTGTGCCTGTTTGTGCCTGTCCGACTAAATCCTTGCCTGTGAGCAATGTGGGAATAGCCTGTTCTTGTATTGGTGTCGGTTCTTCAAAGCCCATATCACTAAGAGCCCGAATTATCAAATCACTAATTCCTAGCTCTTTGAATTTTTCCAATGAGGGTAGCCTCCTTTGTTATCATGTCTTTTTAAATAGTATCGCCCATGTATAACATGTTGTATACGTTGAAATGCGATGCTAAAATATGAAGGTGAGAACTATGCTGGCAAAAAAATGATTTAGGAGCTCAACATGGAAATAAAAATAATCAAGCCAGAGCAAACGTGGGAGTTGCGGCAAACGGTGATGTGGCCTGATAAGGAAATTGCCTATGTAAAACTGCCAGACGACCCAATGGGAACCCATTATGGTCTTTTTGAAGATGGCCAGCTTATCTCGGTTGTATCTGCATTTGCCAACAAGCAAGAAATTCAGTTTCGTAAATTTGCTACAGTAAGCAATAAGCAGGGTCAGGGGTATGGTACTAAATTACTCCGGTTTATCATTGCAGCCGCTAAGGCCGGCGGAGCGAAAGCCATCTGGTGTAATGCCAGAAAAGACAAAGCGGCTTTTTACCGGAAATTTGGGTTTGAGGAAAGGCCAATACAATTTAAGCGGGACGACATCGCCTATGTTGTAATGAGTAAAGACCTGACCAGTGAATAAGACACTATACCCTGAAAAACCAGTATACCATTATATAGCAAAAAAGTACAGTAGGAACTAAAGAAATTTGTCGATATACAAGAGAGGTGTGATGGTATGACTACACAGAGATTACAGCAGCAGATTGCGTTTATTATCGAAGTGGATAAAATTAAACAGATTTACCGGAAAAACTTTGTTATCGGCGGAGAGAGGCATGAGACAGATGCCGAGCATTCCTGGCATTTGGCGATTATGGCGATCCTGCTTGCCGAGCACATCGACTATCCGCTTGATATACTAAAGGTTATCAAGATGGTGCTTATTCATGATATTGTTGAAATTGATGCCGGGGACACCTACTGTTTTGATCAGATAGGCGGACTGGATAAAGCGGTACGGGAACAAGCGGCAGCTAATCGATTGTTTGGACTATTGCCTGAGGACCAGGCGCAGGAATTGCGCAGCCTGTGGGACGAGTTTGAACAGCGAGGCAGCCTTGAGGCCAAATTTGCCGACGCACTTGACAGACTGCAGCCCCTGTTATTGCACTATAATACTGAGGGCAAGTCATGGCAGCTTAACGGCATAACCAGTGGCAAGGTGATTGAGCGTAACCAACGGACCAGAGAGATATCTGACAAGCTAGGGCAGCTTGTTGATGACATTATTGAGGATTCGATAAGCAAAGGCTACCTAAAAAAATAGTGGGTTTGAGGTATTGGATTTCAGATAGGCTATTGCCAGGTATAGGGAATTAAAGTATTATGTATACAAAAAGCAAATTACGGCAGGTTTGTATATAGCTGCTGTATTCATTCAGGGGGGAGAGATATGCTTAGCTTTGCTGCGTCGCACGCCAAGGGGAAAAGTGCTGCTGATAAGATATTTGATACTGTCATGGCAGCCAACAAGGCTGGTGCCAAGTATGGCAAGGACAAGGTGGTTAATGCTGCGCCGGGAACCTTTTTACAGGATGACGGGCAGATTGGTTTTTTGCCAACGGTCGAAAAAATTTACCGCAGCCTGCCGCCGGGTGAAATTGTAAGTTATGCGCCCATTGCCGGTATTCCTGACTATTTGGATGCTGCTATGACCGCTGCTTTCCGGGAATACAGACCTGAAGCCTACGCCAAAGCGGTAGCCACTGTTGGCGGCACTGGCGCACTGCATAATATTGTTAATAATTATTCAGAGATTGGCGATACCGTGTTAACCACTGAATGGTGCTGGGGACCGTACCGGTCGATCTGTGAGGACCTTCAGCGTAAATTTGCCACTTTTGCTATGTTTGATGAAGCTGGCTTGTTCAATATACAAGGACTTACGGCCAAAATAGATGAAATCCTTGCAAAGCAGGAACGGCTTGTTCTTATCTTAAATACGCCGGCTCATAATCCTACCGGCTATAGTTTGTCGGAAGCCGACTGGAATACTATACTGGCCAAGCTCAAGGAGTATACCGGGCGTGGCCGACGGCAATTTATACTGGTCATTGATATCGCCTATATTGACTATGCCGGTCAAGACAGTCGGCAGTTCCTGAAAAAACTGTCGGCGCTGCCGGAAAACATTCTGGCCGTCTTAACCTTCAGTATGTCAAAAGGCTATACGCTTTACGGTCAGCGGGCAGGCGCTATGATTGGCGTCTCACGCTTCCGGGAGGTTATCGAGGAATTCGATAATATTAACCAATATTCGTGCCGGGCTACCTGGTCTAACGTTAACAGAGCCGCCATGCGGACACTGGCCACTATTTATCAGGAGTCCGGTTTGGTTCAACAGGTCGACAGTGAGCGTCAGCAGTATGTACTTAAGATAAATGAACGGGCAGGCATTTTTACAGCCGAGGCCCAAGCGGCCGGACTGGAAATGTATCCATACAAAGCCGGCTTCTTCTTAACAATCCCATGCATTGATCCTGGGCGAAGCTGCCGGAAGCTGGAAGAAGAGTTGATTTTTGCTGTGGCACTGGGTAAAGGGATTCGCCTCTCGGTGTGCGCCATCCCTACCCCCCAAATCCCTGGTTTAGCTGGCAAAGTGGCTGCCGCGATTTGTGAAATATAGATACCAATAAAATGTAAATTAAAGCCAGAACCTAGTGTATTCCAGGTTCTGGCTTTATTTGGGAATTAAGTCCTACAGGACTATGGTAGTATTTGGAGAAAAGAGTATTAATCTATCAACTTTAGGTTCAAGCTACCAATCGCAGTACTTATAATATATGTGCCCAATTTTGAAAATTAAACAGGTGATGGCGGAGTCTAGCGGCGGCCGCTTACTTTGAAACTACTTCAGCCTAGTTGCCACTTGGCTAAGTCGCCCTTTTTTGAAATTAGTGTACGTTTTTGCACACAATGTGTACAAATTTGTCGATTGAATAGCTGATTAGATAGAGCCAGGGCGAAAAAAATGCCACAATCACAAGATGTAAGTAGTGGCATAGTTATTGCATATGACTGATGTGCATCCGCAGCTAAAATTGTTATGGAGGTCATTATGAAACTTAGAATTGGAACCAAAATTGGCTTGGGATTCGGTATTGTTATGGTGCTTATTGCCGTGAATGTTTTCTTTGCCGTATCTGCGCTGTCAGGCATAGCCAGTAATGCTGAAATTGTCGAATCAGCAAATGAGCGACTCGCGCTCGGTAATAATATTGCGTATCAGTATCAGAAGGCTGTTGTTACAATCCGCACATATGTTGCCTTCGGCGATCCTAAGGGTGCAGACCGGGTGGAAGCTGAGCTTAAAGAAGCAATTCGTCTAGAAAATGAACTTCTAAAGATAGCCCGGCCGGATAAAAAAACTGACGTCGAGCAAATGATTGCAAGTTCCCAAAAATACAGTAATATTATTCTCAATGACTATATGCCTGTAGCCAGGGCATACCATAAGGAAATTGCCGCAGGCAACTATGTACAGGCGCAGGAGCACAAGGCAAAACTAAACGAAATTGCCAAGGTAGTTGTGCCATTGTCTGTAGAAGTGGATAAAACCCTGAAAACTGTTGCTGATGACAATGCGAAAATAGTAGCAGATAATCTGCATCATACCGCAATTTCAGCCCAGAATACCAGAACAATATCAATGATCGTTGGGGCCGCTGCCTTGATACTGGGGGGGATTTTAAGTATAGTCTTAACACTAATGGTCAAAAAACCGGTTGTACAATTGGCAAGCGTTACCGAAAAGTATGCTCAGGGTGATCTTAGAGCTGTCGCTGACATTACCTCAAGCGACGAGTTGGGGGATCTTGCGAATTCACTGCGTACGATGAGAGAAAACCTAACGGCTATTGTGACAAATATCGCACGTTCATCAGAACAAGTTGCCGCTGCATCTGAAGAATTGACAGCCAGCGCCCAGGAGTCAGCGCATGCCGCAACACAAGTTGCTTGTGTTATTACCGATATTGCGCAAGGTACCGAGAATCAGGTCCGGGCAACGAACGAAACAACACTGGCTGTTGAGCAGATGGCTGCTGGTATCAAACAGATTGCGGTAAGTGCTGTAGGCGTAGCCGGAATGGCAGATAAAGCAGCCGAAGCCGCGAGTGGTGGTGGTAAATCAGTTGCTACCGCTGTCGCTCAAATGGATAATATTGAAAAAACGGTAAATGAGTCCGCGGGGGTAGTTACGAAACTAGGCGAGCGGTCAAAAGAGATTGGACAAATCGTTGACACTATTTCCGGGCTTGCAGGTCAGACTAATTTGCTGGCCCTTAATGCTGCAATTGAAGCGGCGCGCGCTGGTGAGCAGGGGCGTGGTTTTGCCGTCGTTGCCGAAGAGGTCCGTAAGCTGGCTGAGCAATCGCAAACCGCCGCCAAACAAATTGCAGATCTTATTTCGGAAATTCAGGGAGATACAGATAAGGCCGTCTACTCCATGAGCGAAGGAACACGTGAAGTAAGAGCAGGAACCCAGATTGTTAACGCTACAGGCGAAAGCTTTAAAGAGATCATAGGTTTGATTACTGAAGTATCATCTCAAGTCAGGGAGATTTCCGCGGCAATTCAGCAGATGGCTGCCGGCAGTACACAGATTGTTAGTTCAGTCAAGGATATTGAAGGGATCTGTAAGGAAACGGCTGGGCAAACCCAAACGGTTTCGGCGGCAACCCAAGAGCAATCAGCATCTATGCAAGAGATTGCGGCTTCTAGCCACAGTCTTGCCAAGCTTGCTGAGGAACTGCAAGGGGCGATCAGTAGGTTTAAGCTCTAAGCAATCAGTCATGAGAAAGTCATTGCACGAATTGGACAATGTCAGGTTACATGAGTTACAAAATAACAACGCGCCTAATGGCGCGTTGTTTATTTTGCGTTGATATAATGCTATTAAGTACATCCTATATTGTTGCCCTGTAAGACAGATCTACGCGACAGTTCAAGGTACGCAGCGGATTAGCCAAATTATGTAATATGAGACCATATCTAGCAGGAAATTGACAAAATATAGCGAATATTATTGACTATGTGATAAAATGAACTTATATATACTGTTGAATAAACTACGTATTGGGGGAGCGGCATGTCAGAGATCCTAATGACTTGTGAAGAAAAATGTGCCGGTTGTAACAAATGTATTGCCAAATGTCCGGTTAATGCCAACATTGCATATGCTGTCGGAGAGCTAAATAAGGTAAAGGTTGACCAAGTCAAATGCATCCATTGTGGTGAATGTATCGATGTGTGTGATCATCAGGCCAGAGACTTCGCAGATGATACCGAAAGGTTTTTTAATGATCTTAAGCAAGGAGTAAAGATCTCGGTAGTAGCTGCCCCAGCAGTACGGTTCAACTTTGAATACATGAAGTTGTTTGGCTACCTAAAGTCGGCCGGGGTGAACGTAATTTATGATGTGTCATTTGGTGCAGATATTACTACATGGGCTTATTTAAAGGCGATCAAAGAATATGGGCTTGATTCTATCATTGCTCAGCCATGTCCGGCAATTGTCAATTATGTTGAGAAGTATAAACCAGAATTAATTCCGAGGCTTGCCCCTATTCATAGTCCTATGATGTGTACCGCTGTGTATCTCAAAAAATATGCCGGACTCAAAGATAAGCTTGCCTTTCTGTCGCCCTGTATTGGCAAGATCGATGAGATAAATGAAACAACTACTCAGGGATTAATCGATTATAATGTGACCTACGCAAAATTGGGAGAATACCTCGCGCGAAACAATATTGTTTTGTCGCAGTATCAAGACGCAGATTTTGACGGCGACAACTGTGGGATAGGCCTTACCTTCAGCCGCCCTGGCGGATTACGGGAGAACGTCGAACACCATACTAAGGGGAGCAACGTCTGGATTCGGCAGGTCGAAGGGCCGCAGCACGCCTACCACTATCTTGAGGAATATGCCGCAAGGATGACGGCCGGAAAGAAGCTGCCATTGCTAGTCGACATCCTAAATTGCACATATGGTTGCAACAAAGGTACAGGCACAACCAAGGATATTTCCATTGATGATATTGACTATTTGATGAACGGGTTGAAAGCCGATAAGGTTGCAGAGCAGAGCAAAAACAGGTTTTATAAAAAAGTTTACGCGTTATTTGCAAGGTTTGATAAAGAGCTCAAGCTAAGCGATTTTTCCCGTAAGTATCAGGATGAGTCTGGCACTGTCAAAGTGCAGGAATTTTCTAAGACAATGCTTACGCAGGTATTTACCGATCTTCATAAAACGACTGAGGAATCCCAGAACATAAACTGTTACGCCTGCGGCTTTGGCAACTGCCGGAATTTTGCCCAAGCTGTAGTTAATGGGTTTAACCATCTGCAGAACTGTATTGACTATAATCGTCACGAATTAGCCTTAGAACACCGGGCTACGATAGGGAAAACCCAGGAGATAGAAGAGATGATGGCCGAAGTGAATACATTAAGTGAGGAGCGGGCTGTGGCTGCTAACCAGCTTGAAGAACGGGTCAGAGATATAACAGGTGCTATTCAGGAGGTATCTCTCGGCAGCGGCGAAAACGCTAAAAGCATTGAAACGATTAATCTGGAAGTGCTGTCCTTACTGCAAACTGCTAATGAGCTCCGGGACAGTGTACGCCAAGTAGAGGTTAAGCTGAAAGACTTTACCCATGCCTCAGACGAAATAGTCGGCATCGCCGGTCAAACTAACTTACTATCACTTAATGCCACCATCGAAGCTGCCCGTGCCGGTGAGCATGGTAAAGGATTTGCGGTGGTTGCGAACGAAGTCCGCAGTTTAGCCGATAAGTCCAAGGATATTGTATCTTCTACTAAGGCCAGTGAAGCGGCTATTGCAAAGCAAATTGAGGCCATCCTTGATATATCGAATGTTCTTGAAACAAAGATGGACGCAGTAAGTTCAGAAATAACCAGTATTTCAGCAACTATCGAAGAAGTAACGGCAAAGTGCCAGGAGATAGCTGCAACTGCTGATAGTCTGGTGAATAAACGATAATTAGTTGACAAAGGCTGAACCTCTTAGATTGAGGTTCAGCCTTTATTAACTAATCAACTAATTATTGTACTTTAAAACGGACATAAATGGCAGTACCTGCAGGACTTGTATCAAGAGAAATGACTGCGTTATGACGTGCGGCAATACTGTAACAAATCGCCAGGCCGAGACCGGTTCCGAAATCTTTAGTCGTGAAGAAAGGGGTACCAATCTTTTCTAGTAATTCTTCTTGAATTCCTGGGCCTTGATCCCGGACTACCAGGAATACCTCGCCATTATCCAGATAGGTTTTAATCGTGAGGGTAGTTCCAGGCTGCATGGCCTCGAGCCCGTTACGTGTGAGGTTTAATAGTAGCTGGCGAATTTCTTTGGCATCGATTAATAAGTCGGGAGTATCTGTTAATACAAGATGAAGATTCTTGCCGGCGATGGCTGCATCGGCTAGGATTAACGGAGCCAGTGCTTTAACAATGGCTGTAAGGTTATGGGGCTCTAGATGCACAGCCTTGTTTTTGGCTAGGGAGAGATATTCTGTAATAATCGAGTTGGCTCTGTCTAGTTCTTCAATCATCAAGGTGAAGTGCTCTTTAAAACAGTTGGATTCTGGTTTATTGCTGAGAATTTGCAAAAAACCCCGTACCGTGGTCATCGGATTGCGTAATTCATGTGCGATACCGGCGGCCATCTCGCCGACTATATTTAGTCTGTCAAGGCGGACCAGCTCGCTTTGGAGTTGCTTGAGTTCAGTGACATCACGGACTATAAACAATACTTCGTTACCTGTTGCCCAGACTACCCTGGCTTCAAAAGTAAACAGGCTTTCGTTTAGCGTAAGCTGATAATCGAAAAACTGGGTTTCGCCGGTTGCGAGGGCGCGGTCAACATAATACATTACTTTTTTGCTTGTCTCAGCCGGTAATACTTCACTAACTGTTTTTCCTATGAAGTTTTCAGGTGATGTATATGGTAGTGTTCCTGTGGCAGCCTGGTAATCCAAAAATACACCTGACTTGTTAATCAGAAATAACAGGTCGGGAAAGGCAGCTAAGATGCGTTGTTTACGTTCTTCGCTCAGCCGTAACGCCTGTTCAGTTTCATTTAAGGTAGTTATGTCGCGGATGCTGCACAGTACGTACTCAACTGAACCATCAAGCGCATATTCGGGGGCTAAGTGAGCCTGATAGTAGTATTTACGTCCTTGAACTCCAGAAAATTGTCCCTCGAAAAGCGACTTTTTCCCGGTTTTAAACACGCGGCAGGTATGCGAACGCCAGAGATCACAGAATTGGTTGTCAAAGCCCATTTCAGCCTGTGTTCGCCCGATGAAATCTGCTGCCGGCATGCCTGTTATGACTTCAATTACTGGGTTAATATACATGTGGCGTAGATTCTTATCAAAGCGGGCAATTACATCCGGGGAGTTTTCCGCAAGTGTTTCAAACTCCTGCTTTTGCTGCCATAATGCTTCTTGTGTTTGTTTTAATTCAGTTATATCTACACACCAGACTAAAAGATAGTTTTTGCTTGCTTGGGTTACGCATTCGCCTGAAAACAGCGTAATACGTATTTCGTCCGGCCTTTTACGGATTCTAACCTCAGCGTTACGTACTTTATATTGCCGATTTATACTATCAATTACTGCATTCCGCTCAGCAAGACGTTCCCAGAGGTTTAACTCCAGGTCAGTAAATCCGATAATTTCCTGCCGTGAATATCCTATGAAGGCAGCAAAACTGTCGTTGACGTCAAGGATGCGCCCTTCGGGAAAAGTTGCAACAGCCATAGGAATTGGGCTTGCAGTAAAGGCTGTCGAGACGCGAAGGTTAGACTGGTGCAATTCGACTAAAGCCTGCATTTCTTGGCGCATTGCCGCTAATTCATCAAGGAGACAACTATTTGGAATATCATTACTCATTTTTCATACCTCACATTGCAGCACTTTTGCTGGAACGTATTGGATAATTCGCCCAAATATTGAAAAAACCTCCATAAAAATACGATATACCAAGAAAAAGTTAACGACAATGTTCGCATACCCTGTTATATATAATGAAAAAAAGCCGCCTATATATAGAGGCAGCCTGATTTACTAGGTACAATATGAGCATTAATTAGCTATTTATCACTGTGCCCCCATTTACATGGAGTACCTGTCCAGTTATATAAGCAGCATCGTCGGAAGCGAGAAAAACATAGCAGGGAGCCACCTCGAACGGCTGACCGGCACGTTGCATGGGCGTATTTTGGCCAAATTGGGATACATGCTGAGCACTAAAAGAGGCAGGAATAAGCGGAGTCCAAATAGGGCCGGGGGCAACGGCGTTGACACGAATGCCTTGGCTGACCAAAAGCTGAGATAATGAGCGGGTCAACGTTACCACAGCACCTTTTGTGGTTGAATAATCTAGCAGCTGGACATGGCCCTCATAGGCAGTTATCGAAGCCGTATTAATAATAGTACTGCCATTTTTCAGATGCGGCAGGGCAGCTTTGGCTGTATAAAAATAGGAAAATAGGTTTGTTCGAAAGATTCGATCCAGCTTATCGGGGGTGATGTCCGCAAGCCCATTTCGGACATGCTGCTCGGCGGCGTTGTTGACCAAGATGTCAAGTCGCTTGAATTCGTCAATTGTTTTTGCTACTGCTGTCTGGCAGACGGTTTCGTCACCGACATCGCCTGTGATAAGAAGGCAGCGGCGTCCGAATTTTTCTACCTGACGTTTGGTTTCTTCAGCATCGTTATGCTCGTTTAAGTAAACAATAGCCACATCGGCCCCTTCTTGGGCGTAGGCATACGCCACCGCCCGGCCGATGCCGCTGTCGCCGCCGGTGATAAGGGCTGTTTTACCTGTGAGTTTATTGGCTGATTTATAGTTTGGGTCAATGGCAATTGGATGGGGCTTCATATCTGATTCTATTCCAGGCTGGGTTTCTTGGTGTTGGGCTGGAAAACCTAGTGCCTGGGTAATTAACACACTTTCCAGACTCATGGTGTAACTGGCACTCCTCTCATGGTGATCTACCTGCTTAATATACCCAGCCAAGGTATTTGCTACACTGTAAATAAACTGACCGCGGCCCGGACAGGGCTGCGGTCGGTTTGTTAAGTATGGATGTGGTTAACAGCTTGATGAATCGTTATCAAAACTGAAAAATAAAAGAATGATAATAATTATTATTATAATTGAATGGTTACCTCTGCCAAACCCACAGCTCATTGAGTAATCCCCCTCTTAATCTATTACGCTTATGCAGCGCTGATTTGTTGCATTGTATGCGGGAGGGGCGATTTTGGTTAAAAAATAATAGAGCCTGGCAACGGCAGATGGCTGTTGCCAGGCTCTAGTCTCTTTTAAATTCCCGAATAATAACTGATAGATGTCAAAAATACATCGACAAGGCGGGGGTCAAATTGGCGGCCGCTATACTTAATAATCTCAGTGATGGCTTGTTCGTGGGTGAGCGCTTTACGGTACGGCCGATTGTTGGTCATTGCGTCATAAGCATCCGCTATCGCGATAATCCGGCATTCCAGAGGGATTTCTTCTCCTTGCAGCCCTTGTGGGTAGCCATTTCCATCCCACCATTCATGGTGGGCGAGGATATAAAGGGCAATGTGTGATAACTCTGGTACTGACAAAGCAATCCGGTGACCAATCTCACAGTGGCGTTTCATGTCAGTAAATTCCTGTGGGGTGAGCGGGCCTTGCTTAAATAAGATACTGTCAGGAATGCCAACTTTGCCAATATCATGAAAATGGGCAATGAGACGCAGCTGGGCCAGTTCACGGTCAGTCATGCCAAGCGCAAAGCCTAATTCTGACGCAATATCCTGCATCCTGTCGGCATGACCTTCTGTAATATAATCTCTTGCTTCAAGCGCTTTTAACAAACCTTGCACAATAGAACTGCGGACACTGTAGCCGCGATGCAGTTTTTCCCGGTACATCGAATCGTCGGCGCGTTTTAAGAGAGAGGCAATTGTATCAGTAGGTGATTGCCTTATTGCGTAACCTGTAGAGATGCTCAGTGGATGTTGCGGATTACCCTGATTATATGTGGCAACAGCTGCTTTAAGGCGTAAACAGATAGTTTCGGGACAGTTTTTGTCGGTGCATTGGGCAGCAATGGCAAATTCATCGCCGCCGACCCTGGCAACCAGACTGCCAGCGGGCGACACCGCCTTAAGCGCCTGGGCGGCAGCCACCAGCACAGCGTCACCGGCAGCATGGCCCATGCTGTCGTTAATTAGTTTAAGACCGTCAACATCACAGGCAAGCAGGCAATAGGTGAGGCCGGCAGTATCCCACGCCGTTAACTCTTCTTCAAATTTGGCCCGGTTATACAAGCCTGTAATATAATCATGGGTACTGATATATCTTAGTTCGTTTTCAATCCGCATTCGCCTAACAAGCTCTTTTTGCGAGGCGGTATAAAGTCTGGCGTTATCTAAAGCAATTGAGGCCAGTTCAGCAAACCGGCTAAGCAGTTCTTTTTCATGATGACTTAGGCTTGGTTCAGTATCCATTGTTGTCAGACCAATTACGCCGATAACTCCCGCTGCAGACAGCAGTGGAATGCCCAAAGCAGATTTTATCCGGTCAGCAGCGAAAGAATTAGACCGGTTTGGCCATTCCTGATAATTAGTTACCAGTACCGGGTGGCCAGTATGCCATACCGTTCCGGAAATACCCTCATTAGGCCGGAACGTTCTACCAACTTGTTTTTCATATATGCCGCAGCCAATCGTTATTTCAGGAAAACCGGTAACAGGATTTAGTAGGCTAATATAAGCATTAGCTGTCTTGGACAGAGAACAAGCTTTTTGCACGATTGTTTCAAGCAGTTCATTAATGTTGAGACGGTGAATCAAAGCCAGGGTTGTTTCATGCAGTAACTGAAGATAGGCGTTTTGCAGCCTCAGCTTCTCTTCAGTCTTTTTCTGTTCGGTTATATCCCGCCATATTGTCACAATACATTCTTCGCCATCAATGCAGATCACTTCGGCTGATAGGGATTCTATACGTAGTTCCCCGGACTTCATACGGGCAAGGGCTTCATAACAATATATCACCCGGTCAGTTGTAAGTATTTTAATAAACTCGTTTCTTTCAGCCGGGTTTACCCAAAGTTGGAGATCCTTCACCGATTTGCCAATCGCTTCCTCCCGTGTATAGCCGGTGAATTTTGTAAATGCGTCATTCACATCCAGAAAAGTTCCATCAGACAAACGGGTGATACCAATCATGTCGGCAGTATGGCGAAAGGCAGTATCAAGCTTTTGTTGAGAAAGCCTGGAAGCTTCCTCAGCCTTTTTTCTGTCAGTTACGTCCCGGCTGCACAGCATATATCCGGTCACTGAGCCATCCGGACAACAAATTGAATGTCCAGTAGTGAAGACCCAGATATAATGGCCATCATGATGTTTTACGCGATATTCGGCACCCCAGCTAATTCCGCAAGCCTTGAGACGGTTAAAGGCTTCATAAGTAAGCAGCAGGTCATCCGGGTGAATAAAATCAAACATTGAATTACCAAGTATTTCTTGGGTATTATAACCTAGATTGACTTGGTAAGATGGACTAACATATTCGATGACGCCGTCGTTGTTAATTTGATGAACCATATCAAGAGAACAGGCAATGACTTTTTTCTGCAGCGCGTTTTCTTTTTTTAGTAAAGCAATTTCGGCGCGTAGATTGGCAATGCTCTTTAGTTGAAGTAAACGAGTACGTCTGGTAGTAGCTTTACTTCTGCGGTTCAAGGTAAAACCACCTTAAAATTAATATTATTCTACATATTTCGACAATATATAGAAAAATCCTCCAATCATTACTATGAGTTTGAAAATGCTGCTACTCCTGGAGGAAATAGCCTGCCGCATAAAGAAGCTAAAGATAATAAAGCAATGGAGAGAGGATTGGAAACACTTGGAGTTTAAGTACCAGCTTGATGAGCGCCCACCATTTGCCGAAACGGTGCTTTTTGCCTTGCAGTGGTTTTTGGTGGTTGTTCCTTTTATTATCATTCTCGGCACAATCGCGGCAGGCATTCATTACCCGGATTCGCCTGTTTTACAGCTAAAGTATCTGCAGAAGGTCTTTTTAGCAACAGGAGTAACATTGCTTGTTCAAGTTCTAGGGGGGCATCGTCTGCCAATTATTGTTGGGCCAGCGGCGGTGCTCTTAAGTGGCCTGGTGGCAAATCAGGGTGATGCGACTAGCGGCGCAGCTTATTTCTCTGTGGCTGTGTGTGGATTACTAATTACTGTCTTGAGCAGTTTAGGGCTGCTCAGCCGAATTAGTGTCCTTTTTACACCCCGTGTTGTTGGCATAGTATTGTTGTTAATTGCCTTTACCATCTTACCTACTATTTTAAATCTAATACTTGACGGAGTGAGTAATCCTTTTGGGCAGCTGATGTTTGCCATTGCGATGATCATGGCGTTGATGGCTGGTCAGCGATTTTTACCTGACGCACTAAAGTCAACAATCGTGATTTGGGCGCTGATCCTGGGCAGTCTGGCTTATTATGGCTTAATTGCCGGCGCTTTGCCGCGTTCACAGATTGTATCACAGGCTGCTGCTGATGGGGGACTTATGGCTGTAACCTTAAGTTTTGATCCTGTTGTTGTTATTTCGTTCTTATTTTGCTTTTTTGCACTGACGGCCAATGATCTGGGGTCGATTCAGAGTACAGCCAATCTGCTTGGTGTCAGGGATGTCGAAAAACGCACCAATGCGGGCTTGATTGTGACCGGGTTGGGCAATATACTTGCCGGTTGTCTGGGCGTTATCGGCCCTGTTAATTACTCTCTCAGCAGTGGGGTTATTATTGCCTCAGGCTGTGCATCACGCTTTCCGGTTGGGACTGCGGCGCTTGGCATGATACTGCTCGCGTTTACGCCAGGCATCATCAGTATATTTTCGTATATACCGGCTGTGGTGACTGGCAGTTTGCTCTTTTACACTATGTGTTCCCAGGTAGCCGGCGGGCTGATGATGCTAGGCAAGTCCTTCGAGGCGTCAGGAATGGAGACCGGTCTGCTTATGGGCTTTTCGCTCATGTTGGGCACCTTGGTGGCCTTTTTGCCAAGTCAGGTGGTAGCGGACATTCCGCCGTTAATCAGGCCGCTGTTAACCAACGGCTTTGTTGTTGGTGTGACGGCAGCATTGATTCTTGAGCATTTGGTGTATGGAAAGGGTGGTGGCAGCAACTATGCCAAGACTGACTGATATTTCCGGAATCAAGATCGGACATGCACAAGACTTCATGGCAGCCACCGGCTGTACGGTAATCATTTGTCAGGATGGGGCCGTGGCCGGTGTTGATGTGCGTGGCGGCGCGCCTGGTACGCGTGAGACTGATTTGCTTAATCCGGTGAATTATGTAGACAAAGCGCATGCGGTTTTGTTGGCTGGCGGCAGCGCCTTCGGCCTGGACGCAGCCGCCGGTGTTATGCAGTACCTGGAGGAACAGGGCGCCGGTTTTGATGTCGGTGTAACCAAAGTGCCGATTGTGGCCGGGGCGGTACTGTTTGACTTAAACTGTGGCGATCACCGGGTAAGGCCGGATAAAGCCATGGGGTATGCTGCCTGTCTGGCGGCCGGTAGTCAGGAACTGGCTGAAGGGTCGGTGGGCGCTGGTACCGGGGCAACTGTGGGCAAGGTGTTCGGTGTTCAGCATGCCATGAAAGGTGGGATAGGCACATGTTGTCTGGCCTCCGGCCCACTACTGGTAGGCGCGGTTGTTGCCGTCAACTGCCTTGGCGATGTGGTCAACCCGGCTGATGGCAGTATTTTGGCCGGCGCTTTCAAGTTAAATCCCTTTGCTTTTTTAAACTGTGAAGAAGGGATGATTTCACAGCACAATAAACAGGGGAGCAGATTTTCCGGTAATACGACTATTGGTGCGGTAGTCACCAACGCTGTTTTAACCAAAGGCCAGGCCAATAAGGTGGCGTCTATGGCCCATAACGGCTATGCCCGGACCATCCGCCCGGCCCACACCCTCTTTGATGGTGATACGATCTTTGCCCTGGCTACTGGGGAAATATCAGCAGATGTAAATGCAGTTGGCATACTGGCAGCGCGGGCTGTTGAGCAGGCGGTAATTCGGGCCGTAAGCCAGGCTGCGCCATTAGCTGGATTTAAGTGCTGTAACGATTTCGTTGGGTAAGCTGCCCCTAAAGTTATATCCAAAAAAAGAAAATGAGATTGCCGAGCAATCTCATTTTCTTTTTTAGCGTCGTTGCTTAACAAACCGTCCGATTCGCTCCAGGGCTTCTGAGAGGTTGCTGATGGAAGAGGCGTAGGAGCAGCGGATAAAGCCTTCACCGCTTTCGCCGAAGGCGTCACCGGGAACTACAGCTACCTTTTCAGCCTTCAGAAGCTCTTCCGCAAACTGCATGGATGTCAGGCCGGTTTCTTTAATAGAAGGGAAGATGTAGAAGGCACCTTTGGGTTCAAAGCAGGTTACGCCAATACTCTGTAGACCTTCCAGCATCAACTGGCGGCGACAGTTATACTCGGCCACCATTTTTCCCATCTTATCTTTACCGTGCCGGAGTGCTTCGATAGCGCCCAACTGGGCTGTGATGGGGGCGCATAGCATGGTGTATTGGTGGATTTTATTCATGGCGGCAATAAAGTCCGGATTGGACAGCGCGTAGCCGATACGCCAGCCTGTCATGGCATAGGCTTTGGAAAAGCCGTTTAAGAGAATGGTGCGGTCGCGCATATCAGGCAAACTGGCAAAACAGGTATGGGTTCCATGGTAAGTTAAGTCAGCATATATTTCATCAGAGATGACGATAAGATCATATTTCTTGGCAAACTGGGCAATGGCCTCCAGTTCTTTTTTCGGCATAATGGCGCCAGTCGGGTTGTTGGGATAGCCGATTAAGAGCGCCTTGGTGCGAGGTGTTACCAGCTTTTCCAATTGCTCTACCGTGACGCGGAATTCATGCTCAATGGCTGTCGGTACCGGTACAGGCATGCCGCCTGCCAGCATTACGCAGGCTTTGTATGATACATAACAGGGCTCAGGAATCAGTACCTCGTCTCCAGGACTTAGAATGGCTCGTATTGCCAAATCAAGTGCTTCACTGACACCAACAGTGACTAAGGCTTCCTTGCGGGGGTCATAGGCCACGTTGTAGTTGTTGTAAATAGTACGGGCAATCTCTTCTCTGAGCTCTAAGAGGCCGTAATTTGAGGTGTAGGTTGTATAGCCTTTGTGCAAGCCGTGAACACAACTTTCACGGATATGCCAGGGGGTCACAAAATCGGGTTCACCAACACCTAGCGAAATGACGCCTTTCATTTCAGCGGCAATGTCAAAGAATCGCCTGATGCCTGAGGGTGGCACAGCTTTAACGGCAGGGGATATGCGATCAGCCCAGCTCATGGCGACACCACCAGCCGGTGATCGTCCTCGCGGTCTTCAATGATGACTCCGGCATATTTGTACCGTTTTAACATAAAATGGGTTGTTGTGCTAATAACACCGTCAATCGTTGATAGCTTTGTGGCGACAAATTGTGACACTTCTTTGAGTGTTTGGCCTTCAACCATGACGCTCAGATCATAAGCACCTGACATCAGATACAGGCTGACAACCTCGGGAAAGCGGCAAATGCGTTCAGCGATAGCGTCAAAGCCCACTTCTCGCTGGGGCGTAATTCTAACGTCAATAACGGCTGTTACCCTGTCTTCGCCAACTTGTTCCCAATTAATAATGGGCTGGTATTTGACAATGACTTTCTCAGCTTCAAGTCGCTTAATTTGGGAGGCGACCTCCTCTTTCGAGGTTTGGAGCAGGGCGGCAAGATGTTCAATGGGTTGGGTACAATCTTTTTCTAATAATTCAAGTAGTTCTTTCATGAGTATATCCTCCCTAAATTTGTAATAAAAAATAAAAAATCCCGTCCTTAGAAAAAGGACGAGATATTAGTTCCCGCGGTACCACCTAGATTAGCCGAAAAGGCTCGCTCTGACCTGTTAACGCTAGGCAACGGTAGCACTTACTAATTTCAGTCTACAGCTCAAGGGTGGCTTTCCCAAACTATCTTCCGCCGGTTTTCACCCTAGCCGGCTCTCTGGGGGTAAGATCGTTTTGGTACTGTCCCTGTCATCGCATTACTCATGTTAATTTGTAAACATAGTATCATAAAAAATAGTTCAAAACAAGTCATATTAGTCAGTTTTTTTATTCACTACTTAATTAGAATAGTATACTTGCTGGGAGTAAGTTCCTGTATAATGTAATAGGGACGAGCTTACACCTCGTCCCTAAAACTGAATAAGGAGGTGATTTTCATGCGCTTGAAAACGAAATGGTTTGAGCTAACCGTTTCAAGCGGTTTTCTTTGGATGATTTACCAGATCATCCGGGAACTATGGAGATAACCTCCCTATTCCTACAAACGCCCTTGTTCGCGCAGGGGCGTTTGTTATTCAGCCTATTTACAGTATAACCTATTTAGTATTTTTTCAAAAGAAAATTTTAAATTTCTTTGCTCATATCCTTGATTAACTTCTGTATCGCTACCTTTTGTGTCAGTAAGCCGTTTTGCAGTAAAAACTCCTGGGTCTTTTCCAAATCTTTTATATCGTTGTCAGTTATAGCCGGGTTAAAGTCATACCAACTGTACATTTTCTTGACATCTTCTACCGAGATGCCTGTCTCATCCGTAGCCATGCGGTATACCTCGTCCGGATTTTCTTTCATAAATGTTAAGCTTTGCTGGTGTACCTTCATATAGCGCTTAACAACCCCTAAGTTTTCTTGCAGAAACTTGCCTTCTACGGCGATTACAATGGTAGCATCAAGGAAGCCCTCACCGGTGGCGATGATTCGACCGCTGGCTTCCACGGCTTTAGGTACTGCCGGGCCGGCAACAAGTGCAGCATCGGCATCGCCGGACATCATGGCTGTAACGCCTTGAGGGATGCCCATGTTAACAAATTTTACAGCATCACCAGGCAGATTCTGCTGTTTCAGCGAGGCTAAGAGAAGCTGATGAAGAATGGTTCCCTTAGGACCGGCCACTGTTTTGCCTTTGAGGTCAGCCACTGTTATGATGTCCGGGTTTTTAGCCATAATGACAAAAGCTTTGGGGGCACGGCTATACATCCCAATGATCTTAATATCAAGGCCGTTGGCAGCAGCTAAAATGGCTGAGGTACCACCCAGGGCATTGCAAAAGTTCAATGAACCGGAAGCCAAAGCAGCTGTCATTTTTGGTCCTTCGGTTATCTCAGGGAAAGAAACGGTGATATTGTCTTTGGAAAATTCTTTTTCAAAAAGTTCGAGTTTTTTCTCGACAATAGATGGTACATTGAGTGGCAGTTTGACATAGGAAATATTGATGGTGTCCAGTTTTTTTACTGTTGGCTGACTCGGTTGGCTTGTGCCGCAGCCGGTGATTGTCAACACAAAGAGACTTATTAGAACCAGTACAATACCTTTTTTCATAGGTCACGCTCCTTTTAGATCCGTAGTTGCTCTCGCCTGTTACTCTAGCATGATGGCTTGCAGCACTTGGGTTCTGATATCGTAAAACTCCTTGGAAGCTGTGATACGGGGATAGGCGAGTGGTACCGGGATGTTCTCAAGAATGCGCCCGTTGCCCATGACAATTACCTGCTGGCCCAAGAGTACCGCTTCGTCGACATCATGAGTAACAAACAGAATTGTTTTCTTGGACAGTAAAAATATATTAATAAGTTCTTTCTGGAGGCTGGCTCTGGTAAACGCATCTAATGCGCCTAAAGGCTCATCCATTAAAATGATATCAGGGTTGTAGCAGAGGGCACGGCCCAGAGCCGTCCGTTGCGCCATACCGCCGGATATTTGGACAGGGTAAGCCTTGCTGAAGTCTTCCAGATGCAGCATTTTTAAATAATGCGCTACTGTCTGCTGTACGCGATCACGATCTTGTTCATTTAGTAGGGCAAAGGCCATATTCTTTTCTACTGTTAGCCATGGCATAAGCCGTGGCTCTTGAAAGACCAGTCCGATTTTGGCATTTGCGGGGTTAAATACCATTGTACCGCAACTAGTGGGCTCCAGGCCTGCGATAAGCCGGAGCAGTGTTGTTTTGCCACAGCCGCTGCGTCCGACAATGGTGACAAACCTACCGGTTTCAATAGTCAGGTTAATGTCAGCCACCGCGGATACCTGTTTGGTTTCGAGGGTATAGGTTTTGCCTATACCACTCAGCGTTAAAGCGATCACGAATCTGCCGTCCTTTTTACCCAGGGCATGCCATATTGGGTTATTTTCAAAAACAGATAATCAATAATGTAGCCGATGGTGCCAATGGTAAGAATACCGATGATAACAATGTCTGAGCGGGAGATCTGTTCGGCGTCCAAAATCATATAGCCGATACCGGCTGACGCCGCAACAAGTTCGGCACCGATGAGCGCCCGCCAACTGTACCCTAGCCCCAGGCGCATACCGATAATGATAAAGGGCAAAGTGGCAGGCAAAATGATTTTGAGGAATTTTTCGCAGGCGCTCAAGCCAAAAGCGTCACCTACCTCCAGCAGCTTTTGATCACAGTGACGAATACCGTTTATCGTATTTAAAAATATCGGGAAGAACGCGGCAAGGATAATTACAGCAAGTTTTGATGCTTCGCCGATACCAAACCACAGAATCAACAAAGGAATGCAGGCCAAGGGCGGGATATGCCGGACAAATTCGAGCGGTGGATTAATGAAAGGTTCAAACTGCCGGTTTATACCAAGCAGAACGGCTAGCGGGAAAGCAAGCAGAAAGGAAAAGAGAAATCCGGAGATGACTCGATAAAAACTGACGGAAAGGTGTTTTAAGAGTACACCTTTATCCAACAGGGTGAGTACTGTGGCAAATACTTGCTCAGGCGGCGGCATAATATAGAAACTGACAAGCTTAAGTCTGGAGACCACAAGCCAAAGCAGCATAATGATAGTTGGAATCAGGAGACCTTTGATGAAGTTCATGGTGCAAGTAGCTCCTTTTTGGCTGTTAGTAATGCTCCACTAATGGCGCTTGACTTGTGCTTAACCTAATCGCATGCCTGTAAATCTTTATTTATACCTATATATTGGATAATTTCGACAGAGTTGCATAGATATTCCTGCAAATAATCAGGTTATCTTACAATTGAGGACCTGATTTTATTTGAATAGGCAGCAGGATTATACAGAATTTTACTAGAATAAAATCCATTTGAATAACTGATGATTATTTTTACCGAGTCAGGAAGGAGGCGGCATTGGTGGGGCTTAGCAACTTAGAAGGAGCCATACTGGTTTTGTTTTTTTTTGCTATCGCTGTGGCTATGCCGCTTTCTAGTTTTCTTATTAGCAAACAAAACAGTAGTGTGTTTTTTGCTATCAGTTGGCTGGCTTTTTGCGCCGGTATACATTTATTCGCACAACTGGAAATAAAGAGTGTTTTCATTGATGCAGCACTCTTTTGGAACAATGTCGCTTTGCTTGCCTCTTATTTAATACCTGCGGCGCTTTATGGTTTGTTAGAACAGAGTGTAAGTCAGAGGGGCCATAGCTGGCTGGCTCGTTTTGCCAGGCTGCATGTTATATATGCAGTAGGCGCATTATTAGGCGTATCGGCTAACATATTTGCCGCTACTGCGGCTGACGTTGTTTTTGTCGGTATAACAACTGTCACAGGATTAGGTGCTGTTAGTGTTGTTATTTACAAGGCGGTTCAAGGAAATCCAGCCGCAAGACTCATTGCCGCCGGACTTGGCCTAATTGTCGTTTTGATAGGCACTTCGCTGCTCTTTAAGGGGGC
The DNA here is from genome assembly GCF_035561155.1 of Sporomusa sp. Lineage (GTDB taxonomy): Bacteria > Bacillota > Negativicutes > Sporomusales > Sporomusaceae > Sporomusa. The sequence continues at coordinate 56,742 of NZ_DATMYD010000031.1, forward strand.
AGGCGTAGTTTGGTCTGTGCTGTACATTTCACATTGGGGGCTTGTCATAATCATACTGACATTTTCGTTGTTGCTGCGACTGCAATTATTTGAAGAGAATGTGAGTAGCCGAAAGGTTCTGGCAAGGACTTGGCGAACCTTAAGTAGTCCAGGAAGCGATCTCAGCTTTAGTGGCAGAGAGCCTCCGGGGGTTCAGACACAGAAGGCTGTCCCCACGGAAGAACCAGTGCAGGCAGTAGCCGGCACTCCCTGTCAGTCAGAGGGCGTAACTGTCACAGCAGACAAAATTGCCCGTTTTGCCCATGAGATAAACTCGCCGCTCGGGACAGGCATAATGGCAGCCTCTTATCTTGGTCAGGAAGTGGAAACATTAGCTCAGTTATTTAAACAAGGGGCTGTAAAGAAGTCAGATCTTGAAAAACATCTTAACCTGTACAGCGAATCAGCCGATAGTATACTTGCCAACCTTCAAAATGCCGCAGAGATGGTTAACGATTTCCGGAAGTCAGTAGCCGGACCAGAGCAACGGCGGGTTTTTAGTGTGAAAGCACAGGTTAAACAGGTGCTGTTGGCGCTCAAACCCCGGCTTACACAGGCTGGTCACAAAATACAGCTGATTTGCGGTGCTGATTTTAGCATAAACGGTTTTCCCGGTCTCTTGACCCAGATCATTACCAATCTGGTGCTGAACTCACTGATTCATGCCTATGACCAGGGTGAGCAGGGGAATATCGTTCTAAATCTAATAAAAGAAGATCAGGTGGCGGTTCTTGAGTATTCAGATGATGGGAAAGGGTTGAGCGAGAGTACACTTGCGCATATTTTTGACCCCTATTTTACAACTAACCGGGAGCACGGCAGCACTGGACTTGGGCTTAGTATCGTTAAAGAGATCATTACGACAAAGTTTGGTGGTACTATTGAGTGCCGCAGCACTGAGGGTAAGGGCGTCATTTTTATAATAAGGCTTCCAATAGGAGAGTTGAGACAATGAGTAATGAAGCAGACAAGCTAATTTTTGGTATTGAAGACAATGACAGCCTATTTGCGTTTGCCCCTGAACACGAAGCAGACGGCAGTGCTAAATGGAAAATCATTATCGTGGACGACGACAGAGGGATTCACCAGCTTACCAGAAAGATCCTAAGGGAGTTTACGTTTGAGGACAAGCCTTTACAATTTTTAAGCGCTTATTCACCGGCAGAAGCCAGGGAGATGGTGAGGCGTAATCCTGATGTGGCTGTAATTCTGCTGGATGTTATGATGGACGGTGATAAGGCCGGTCTGGAAGTAGCAAGGTTTATCCGGGAAGAACTGAATAACCGCTTGGTTCGGATTATTTTGAGAACCGGTCAGCCGCAGGAAGCACCAGAGGAAACTGTGATCCGTGACTATGATATTAACGATTATAAAGAAAAAACCGAGCTTACCGCCCGAAAATTAACAACGACCATAATTGCCTCCCTCAGATCTTATCGAGATATCGTCAACCTGGATAACAATAAAAAAGGCCTGGAAAGAACATTGGAATCTGCGGCTGCTTTACTGGAGGCCCAGTCGCTAAAGCGCTTGGCGGCCTGTATACTGACTCAGTTGCTGTCTATTTTGAGTATTAACGTCAACCACAGAGCAGAAGTTATTTCCGGTTTAGTGGCAGTCAAAGAGGCTAACGGCGAATTTTATATATTAGATGGTACCGAAAAATACTGTGGTATTGTGGGTTGTCCGGCCCGGCAAATAGCTGCCGGCGATCTTGATGAGGTCATTGACAAAGCACGCCAGAGCAAAAAAGGGGTCCATTTTGATAACTGCTTTATTCAGTACTTTCACAGCAAAAATCAACATGAGAGCTTCATCTATTTAGAAGGCTTAAACAGCTTATCCGATTGGGAAAAAAATCTGATCAACATTTTTGGGATGACAGTCGCGGCTACTTTTGATAATAGCTTTCTTGCCCAAGAGATTGAAGACACACAAAAAGAGATCATTTTTACCCTGGGTGAGTTTTCTGAAGCCCGGTCTAAAGAGACCGGAAACCATGTACGGCGGGTTGCTGAATACTCCAGACTGCTTGCTTTGAAATATGGCTTACCGTCAGAAGAGGCCGAGCTTATCAAACTGGCTTCGCCCATGCATGATGTCGGTAAACTGGGTATTACTGATTCTATCCTCAACAAGCCTGGCAAATTGGCACCTGAGGAATTTGAGGTCATCAAAGCGCATGGCGTCTTAGGCTATGAGATACTGCGAAGTTCCAACCGCAAAATTATGCAGGCGGCAGCTCTTATTGCTTTACAGCATCACGAGAAATATGACGGGACAGGCTATCCGGACGGCATAAAAGGTGAAGATATCCATATTTATGGCAGAATTACCGCCATCGCCGATGTCTTCGATGCTTTAGGAAGCAATAGGGTCTATAAAGCAGCCTGGCCGCTGGATAAGATCCTCGAATACTTTGCCAGCGAGCGGGGCAGACATTTTGACCCTAACCTGGTAGACCTTTTTCTTGAAAACCTGGAGGAGTTCTTGCATATCAGAGATACCTTCAAGGACATGTAGAGAGGAATCATCGCCAGGGGATAGGATATGAGGATCCCAAGTTTTCGCATTGACAGATAGTTTTGTTTCGCAGTAAACTACAATATGGAATCATGTATACTGAGAGGAGAACTATTAATGGGGGATTCGCAGCAGAAGAGAGAGGGCTTTTCATCAGGGTTGGCTGTGTTTTTTGCCACCTTAGGCAGTGCTGTCGGTCTGGGAAATATCTGGAAGTTTCCCTATCTTACCGGGCAATTTGGTGGCGGGGCATTCTTGCTGGTCTATTTTATCTGTATCGTACTGGTCGGTCTGCCAGTCATGTTAAGTGAGTTCTATTTGGGGCGCAGTACCCGCAAAAATGCGGTTGGCGCTTTCGAAACAATTAAGCCGGGGACGGCCTGGCGCTATACCGGTGTGATGGCTGTATTAGGCGTGTATTTGATTATGTTCTTTTACAGCTGTGTTGCCGGTTGGGTCTATCTGTATCTGTTTAAAGCCATTTCCGGAGACTTCGCCGGGATTACCGCGGCGGCGGCTAAAGCCCAGTTTGGCAGTGTAGTCGTTGGACCCATGAGCCCGATTATCTGGCAGGTAATCGTGATGGCTACTGTTTCGGCTATCCTCATCATGGGGGTTAAGAAAGGGATTGAGCGCATTACTAAAACACTTATGCCGCTATTCTTTGTGTTAATTGTACTGTGTGACATTCGCGCCTTGACGCTGCCAGGGGCTGGCGCTGGAATAGACTTTTTGTTTAACGTTGATTTCAGTAAAATTACGCCTCCGGTTATTTTGACAGCGCTGGGGCTTTCGTTTTTCAAACTTTCGCTGGGTATGGGGACAATGGTTACTTATAGCAGCTATTTTACCCATGATAATAACCTGTTTGGCACAGCGGCCAAAGTGGCGATCTCCGACACTCTAGTCTCGATGTTGGCAGGCCTTGCTATTTTTCCGGCGGTGTTTTCATTTGGGATGGAACCAGGGGCTGGTCCGGGTCTGTTATTTATGACTATTCCACTCGTATTTTCGCAGATGCCGCTAGGCAGCGTGCTTTTAGTTGCTTTTTTCTTCTTAGCATCCATTGCCGCTACTACCGCGATGCTTTCGCTGGTTGAAGTGCCTGTCGCCTATTTTTCCGAGGAAAAAGGCTATGGCCGCAAAAAAGCGGTAGCTGTAAATGCGGTAATTATTTTAACCTTTGGCGTGCTGGCTGCTTTATCTGCCGACAGTTCTGCGCTTTTGGGTCAATATACTGTCTTTGGCAAAGGCTTCTTTGATCTTTTTGATTATATATCCTCTAATATTTTAATGCCGGTAGGCGGTCTGCTTGTCGCTTTATTCGTTGGTTATGTTGTTAAAAAATCTGAGCTGCGTCAGGAATTAACCAACGATGGCAAAATCGCTGCAGGCTTGTTTGATTTATTCTTCTTTATTGTCCGCTATATCACCCCAGCGCTGCTGTTTTTAGTTTTCTTGAGCTCCATTGGTGTGGTAAAATTATAAAGAGAGACTTAGCTTCAGCTGGGTTTCAACCCGGCTGAAGTTTAGTCGACCAACTTCCAGGGACCTAGTCGCTCTTAACTCCTGTGGGAGTCTTAGAGCGATTTGGTCATCGGATAAATACCGCTGGAATGCACAACGGGGACGGTTTTTGACTAGTTTTAGTCAAAAACCGTCCCCCTCTATTAGGAGGCGACTGGATTGTCTAAGATTGACTATTTATATGATTGGTTCCAGAGCTATGTCCGGGCGTATTATACTGACGACAGGTTTGTCATGGACAGGGTTCTGCTCAAAGAGGAGCACAGCAAACGGGTCGCAGCCAGTTCGGCAAGCCTTGCTGAGCACTTAGAGCTAGATACCAGGCAAAAGATACTAGCCGAGGTCATAGGTTTATTCCATGATATCTCCCGCTTCCGTCAAGTTACTGAATACCGTACTTTCGTTGATGCTGAGTCCTTTGATCATGGCGATGCCGGAGCTAAGGAATTTGCGAAAAGCGGGATACTGCATGAATTTACTGCCGCTGAGCTGGCCATGATCGGCTTTGCCATTATCAATCATAACAAAATGGTGATTCCTCCTGCCTGCCCGCAAACTGAGCTGTTCGCTAAGATCATTCGCGATGCCGACAAGCTGGATATCTTCCGAATTCTGCCGCCAATCCAGGCGGATCATGACTATTCACCCAAACTGATCAGCCAGTTAAAACCGGGGGGTGTGTTATCCTACACCGATGTTAAAACACTCGCAGACAAGCGCCTGATCAGGCTGAGCTGGTTTTACGATATCTACTTTGACTGGACGCTGGAAAAGCTGGTTGAGGAAGGCCATCTGGAACGGCAGCTGGCGGCCTTGCCTGATACTGAGGACTGTGTTGTAATCAAAGATACAATGAAAGCGTATATTGCCAAAAGGTTGTCACTATAACAAACTGCCCATCCTGTTAAAAAGGATGGGCAGTTGCTTTAGACTCATGGGGACGGTTCGAAACCACTGAAAAAGTCAAATATAAAGCGATATAGTCCCATTTTTGGTATAATATAGGTAGATATAAATGACGAAAGTTGGGGCTCTCGTATGTTTAAACTTAAGCCGAAACAATTGAGTCTATACACA
>NZ_DATMYD010000032.1:0-8853 GCF_035561155.1 Sporomusa sp.
GATAAGGTAGAAGACAAGTTATAAAGGTTTCCTAAATGGTAAAAGACGACCCTCACCCCAAAATTGGGAACAAGGGTCGTCTTCTGTTTCGTACTTTTTAAGCTTTGCTCCGTCAAAACCACAAGTTCTTCAGTGGCCTCCGATTACGGACTCTTCTTTTTTTACAACAAGTTATGAATAATAAGGTCTGCTGATAACCGTCCCCATGCTCGTTATTTCAGGGAACGTCCAGTGTTCTCGGACCTAACAAGAAGTTCCGGCTGGTTGCTTATAGCGTCTGCCGGCCCCAATCCCCCACCGACTATATTTTGTACAAGCTCCATCTTGAAAAAGCTCCCAAGCCAATGGTTTAGGTAGTCGGACACTGATTGAAATACTTCAGCCGGTGCGCCGCTGGCGGTAACAGTAATATATTTTTTCCCTGGAAGATGATGTATTTGATAGTTTGCATCCATGAACGTATACCAGCGGTCAAAGAAGTTTTTCATTTGTCCGGTCATTTGTCCCATATACACCGGCGTGCCAATCACAAGACAGTCTGCCTCCAGAATCTTAGGATATATTTTTTGCATGTCGTCTTTAATAGCACAGTACTCGACTTTGCCGGTTTTACATGCGCAGCAGGCAATGCAGTCATGAATGTTCAGGCTAGTTAGATTAATAACCTCTGTTTCGTGTCCCGCAGAAGCCGCCCCTTTGCATACGGCATTAACCATCGCCGCTGTGTTGCCAGTTTCCCGTGGACTTCCGATAACTCCTAACACTTTCATCTGAAAATTCCTCCTGTCATTTGAATCTTAACCTCTTCACTTACAAACGATAACCCGTTATCAGATAATTCGTCAAGTATTTTTGTTACGCTTTCTAATGAGAAATCATTTAGCCTAACAGCGCGTGAAAGATGGAGTTATAACATAACCCTCCTTGGTAGATACTTGTAAATGAAGATAATAAAGGTCAACTAGGGAGGGACTAGGTTGAAAAGGCAAGGTGAAGGATTGTCGGCATGGCAGTTAGCAATGATGGCGTTGGGAACAGTAATCGGGGGCTCCTTTTTCTTAGGGTCGGCTGTTGCTATTCGTGCTGCGGGGCCTGCAATCATAATTTCCTATGTAATAGGTGGTGCTCTCGTATATGCGATTCTTTATGCACTATCAGAAATGACAGTAGCTGATCCGGCTCCAGGTTCTTTTCGCACCTTTGCAGAAAAGGCCTATGGCCCTGCTGCAGGTTTTATTGTAGGATGGGTATACTGGGCCGGGCTAGTATTGGCTATGTCGAGCGAGTCAATAGCGGTGTCAGTGTTGCTGCAGGCATGGCTTCCGGGACTTTCTCTTCCTTTACTCGGATCGGCTGTTATTATCATTGTTACTCTGCTGAATCTGTTTGGAGCTGATCAGTTAAGTAAGCTGGAAAGTGGACTTGCGGCTGTAAAACTTATTGCTATCATAGGCTTTGTGGTTTTGAGTTTAGCCATCGTTAGTGGTTTAATGGCAGGGGTAATGCGAGTAGGAGCAGGAGAATTGGCAACAGAGCCAGTATTCCCGGCAGGAATCGGAGGCATTGCAGGTAGTATGCTGATTGTTATGTTTTCCTATGCTGGCTTTGAGATTATTGGATTGGCTGCCTCTGAGACCTCCAGACCTGATAAAACAATACCACGAGCAATCACATATACGGTTGTTGGCTTAGTTGGCTTATATGTGACTGCCGTCATCGCTGTATTATTACTTGTGCCTACTACCGTTTTAACGACAGATCAAAGCCCCTTAGTGACCGCATTAACAGCATGGAATTTGAATTGGGCCGGGAATGTAATTAACATTGTGCTCGTCACGGCAATTCTATCAACAATGTTAGCCGCAATGTTCGGGCTAGGGAGGATGCTTCGCTCGCTGGCAGATGAGGGTCATGCTCCCGCATGGGTGAGAGATAAAGGGGAGATACCTTTTAAAGGTATTGTTTTTTCGGGAGCGGCAATGCTTGGCGGGCTCGGTCTGGGGCTTCTGCTTCCAGCGCAGGTGTACCTCTTCTTAGTTAGTTCCGGTGGGTTTGCGTTACTCTTTTCTTACATGGTTATTCTTTTAACGCATTATAAATTGAGAAAGAAGCAGGGTTGCCCGCCCCAGGGACAATGTCAGCTTCCCGGGTTTCCTGTTACCTCATGGGTGGCCTTGGCAAGTATAGTATTCATTATTGCCAGTATGCCATTAATTCCAGGGCAAGGGGCAGGGCTGTTCGTTGGACTGGGATTTGTAGTATTATTTTCGTTAATTTATTATATAAGTAAGAAGTTTGTAAAGAGAGAAGCTCAGGCAACTGTAGTGGATAAAAATAATTGGGCTAACCTGGGGCTACGAACAATGGATATGCAGTTTGAAATTGCGGAAGATGTTACTGCTGAAAATAAGTTGCCTCAAGATCAAGAGAGTGGTAATAGCAAGAATACTGAGAACAAGTAGTCCGGGTGGGAGACGGTATAAAGAGCCTGTTGAGAGATGGCCGCCAGCTAGCGGGCCTAGCGACGTGTTGCGGGAAGCAAAGAAGGAATGTTCCTTTACAAGAGGGGATGTTCCTTCTTTGTCACTTTGATGGTATACTCAAAACAGTAGTGATAACAGGTTTTCCTTATTTTTTATAAGGTAGGGGGAGTTTATGGTAAAGTCGTGGAAAAGTTTCGTGGTAGGTGCCCTCTCAATGTTTATATTTGTAATAACTGCCTATATGCTGTTTTCAGGAACGGAAAAGAGCTTTACTATCCCTGAAAATGGAGTAGCAGATACCGATAACACAGCTAATATGGTTTCGATTACACCTCTGCCGTCCTTGAGGATTATCCGTGGAACTGAGGTGCCGTTCGAAGGAAAAATAGAATTGCGGCAAGCGATTGCCGGACGGGCTGCCCAAGACATATCTGTTGTCAACTTCCAAGCAACTGGCGAGCATGCGGAAAAATCAGTAATTAAGATTGTATGGGAAAACGGTGAGGTTGAAAAAGTGTATCCCGGTACAAAAAATAAAAAGTTTATAGCTAATAAAAGAGCTGTAGAAATTGTAGTAATGGGGTACAGCATGCACGAAAGGCGCCTTTTTAAGGACTCTAGCCGTAAAGGTACTCTTACTTGGGAAATACGTTATGAACCGATTGAGTGACAAAACTTTCTTATCCCATTTAGAATGCCGTTGGATTCTTTGCTTGGCTATATCTCAACAGCAAAAAAGCCCCTAATTACAGGGGCTAAATACAACTAATCTCCAATCGGGTCTTCAATTAGGGTAGCAAAAACAAAATCATGCACATGATCCTCAACCTCAGTGGTTGTTCCAGATGCAAAATGCACATGTTTTCCATCACCTACATCAATGTTTTCTTCTGTCCGAACGCAAATTTCATGAAAGTGGTCATCGAAGAAGTCTGTTCTTGTGAATATCTCGTGTTTATGCTTACCATTCCCTATTGGGATAACTTGATCTGAAACCCCGGCAAAACGATGGTTGTGAAATTCCTCCTCATCTTCCTCTGGCACAACTTTGACGCTTCCTAAAAATTCATGCACATGTGTTTGCTCTTCTTCTTCGTGGCAACTATTCTTTCTGGTACTTTCCTCCATTGGTACACCTCCTTTTTCTTTTATGTTTTATCTTATGTAAAATAGAAAGTATATGTTACATTTTATTTAACTTTAAAAAGCCAACGCGATGATGCGAGAAGAAAGACCGAAGGATATGCAGGGTGTTACAATCAACTATTAGCAAGGGTAACAGAATATTAAAAAGTGTAATGTTTCTTGCGAGTTATGCAGGACAAACGATATAGTATAACGAATAAAAGAACCATGATTTGCTTTAGAGCCAAATCATGGTTCGTGTACTTTTGCCTCCAATTACTGATAAACTTGATCTTTTTTCACTGGTGCAGCATGTAAAGGGTTTTAAACCTGGGACTATCAGAAGATACAGTGTGAAAAAGATCACAACAACTAGAGCGCACTACAAGCTATAATGCTTATTTGTTATAAGGGAGTGTTTTTGCTATGAAAGGTTTTTCAAAACTTACCAAAGGGCTGCTAGGTCAGCCGATGCTGGATATTTTATCAAATGTCTGCGCAATGGAAGCTGCCGGTAAAAAGGTTTATCGGTTTGAGGTTGGTGACTCGAATTTACATGCCTATCCCCACATTATTGCCGCTACCAAAGAGGCTCTGGATGAAGGTCATACCAAATATGTTGATTCACTTGGCATCCCACCCTTAAGAGAGGCTATCTGCGACTACACCGAGCGGAAACTGGGTTTTCGACCTGATATGTCCCAGGTAGCGATTATGCCGGCAAATAGTGTGATTGATTTTGTTATGCGCTGTGTTATTGACCCGGGTGAAGAGGTCATTTTTTCTGATCCGGGTTTTGCAGTATACATCGCTGTTGCGAGTTATCTAGGGATAAAAGCGGTCAAGGTGCCGGTATTGGAAAAAAATGAATTTCGCCTTAACCCCGAAGACTTATTGTCGCGTATCACCGATAAGACCAGACTGATTATTATCACGTCACCACAAAATCCTACCGGCGGTGTGATGACAGAAGCTGAGATGCTGCGAGTGGCTGAAATCGCGAGGGAAAAGGATATTTACCTGCTAAGCGATGAAATTTACGCAGAGAATTTGTATGATTGCCGCCATTATTCGCCTGCTGTGGTTGATCAATGCCGGGAAAGAACAATCATTCTAAGCGGCTTTTCGAAAGGCCATTCCATGTCCGGTTGGCGGTTAGGGTATGCTATCGGTCCTACAGAACTGATTGCTAAAATGGGCCAAATGTTTGAGACCGTCTACACTTGTGTGCCGCCGTTCATTCAATATGCTGGCATTAGCGCCCTGAATACTCCTGAAGAGCTAATGGCGCAACGTATAAGCCGCTATAAAAAATTACGTGATCTTATGGTGGAAAAGTTGAACGACATCCCTGGTATCACCTGTGCTACACCGAAAGGTGCCATCTATGTTTTCCCCAACATTACTGGCACTGGGCTTACAAGTAAAGAGTTTGCAAAACTTATGCTGGAAAAGGCCGGAGTGGCGGTTGTGCCTGGTTCGTGTTTTGGAGAAGGCGGTGAGGGCTATGTCCGCCTATGTTACGTGCGTGATGAGGAAATGATCGAAGAGGCCTGCGCAGCGATGAAAGCCGCATTAACCGGTAAGCTATAGTTTTAATTGCTTGACCAGACGAGCAAAAGTGAAGTAAATCACTTGACAGAGGTTATATTGTACATTAAAATAAAAAGAAATGCATAATAACTAGACATAATATGTAGCTTAGTCACAGCAGACTTTCTCGCAAAATTCGTGAGAAGGTCTTTTTTTTTGGTCACTTGGCTGTAGTCCATTTGCTGGCCGGAAAAAGGGATATGACAAAATAATTGAGATGGAGTGTTGTTATGTCTGAACTACTTGAATCTTTATTGCAAGCGCTTCTGCCAATAGCACGTATTACCGGTGGCTATGCCACTGTTACTGACAAGAACGGTGTCCGGATTAGGACTGTGGACTCGCAGGGGCAAGAGGTTGAAACGTTAAAGGGCAAGATATTTAACTTAGCTAAGGAATCTAGCAGTAATGGGAAAGTCAGTGTAGGTCCGTCACAAGTTACCGAGGGGGCTGAAGCCTGGAGCTTACCCTTAGGAGATTATGTGCTTGCTGCAAGCAATTTTGAACGGTTGAAATGTGAGCAGGAGTTAGCGGAGTCATTGAAACAAGCATTGCCATTTATCGCCAGGGTTGCCGGCGGCGAAGCGGTACTCTTTAATGAAGAGGGAAGAAGGGTAGCCAGTGTCGGGGTTGATGGTCAAACCAATGTTAATTATATTGGAAAAGTGAGTGTTGCTGCCCAACAAGCCATCCAGAGTCAGCGGCCGGTGATTGGCGATTCTATGTCCGGGATGGGTGCTGTAGCTGTGCGAATCCCCATAACAAGAAAGTTTGGCTTCGGGTTTAATAATGAACAAGGCGTGCAACGTCAGCAAAAATTATTGGAAGAGGTTAAAAAGTTCCAATATGCCCGCTACAATTTTACTGATATTATCGGGTCAAGCGAAGCAATAGAAAAGATGAAAAGTAGGGCAGCCTTTGTTGCTAACGGGATATCGTCTATCATTATCTCTGGTGAGACCGGCACAGGCAAAGAATTGTTTGCCCAGTCAATTCATAATGCCAGCGAACGGCGTAGTAAGCCATTTATCGCTATTAATTGTGGGGCTTTGCCTGAGTCGCTTATTGAAAGTTGTTTTTTTGGTTATGAAGAGGGCGCATTTACCGGAGCAAAAAAGAGAGGGAGTCCGGGAGCGTTTGAGCAGGCCAATGGTGGTACAATATTTCTTGATGAAATAAGCGAAATGGACTTCAATTTACAAAGCAAGTTACTGCGTGTATTACAGGAACGGGAGGTTACCCGCATCGGCGGCGGGCAGCCCTTTCGGGTTGATGTAAGGGTTATTGCCTCGACCAACCGGGATCTGGTGGACATGATCAACAACGGTACTTTTAGAAATGACTTATATTATCGTTTAAACGTTGTTGAACTAAAAGTTCCGGCCTTACGGGAACGCTCGGAAGATATTCCGGCGTTGGTCAAAATATTTATCAGTGAATTTAATAATCTGTTAGGTAAATTTGTTACAGGAATTTCGGAACAAGCCATATTCCATTTATGCCGGTATCAGTGGCCGGGTAATATTCGTGAATTGAAAAATTGTATTGAATATATCATGAACATTGTGAGTGTCAACGAAAGCACAATAGAAATGAGCCATTTACCTCATTATATACATAGTTTAATACCGCAAGGTAAAAACGATCAACATATCGGTACTTTAGCTGAATCGGTGGCTGCTGTGGAAAGAGAAGCAATTATTGGGGCCCTGAAGTATACGGGCGGGGCTAAAAGAGAAGCGGCCAAACTCCTGGGTGTTAGTACTACCACACTATGGCGCAAGATGGTTGAACTGGGAATCGTAACAAATGTAGATATAAAGTAATTGGTCGTTGGACAATTGCGATTATGAAAGATGCATTGCAAAAATAAAATGCGATAAAAGCGGATGTTACCGTCTTTCACGGTACTTACCTTAAAAAGCATTTCATTATTGGAATGCATTTTTGTTTTATCGAGGCAATTTATTTTAACAAGTGAGGAAAAAGTAAACAGGATATCTAATAAAATGAGGTTTCTCAAGCAATTTTGCATATAAATAAGTGTTTTCGACAAGATGGCATGATAATTGCAATATAATTATGCAAGTCCAAAATCGAGGGGGTGGAACCATTTATGGAATTTGCTTACTATAATCCGAAAAGCATTCAAGCCCTGGCAGACACTCTAAGTGGGCTGCATAGCTATGCTTTACTTGCTGGTGGAACTGACTTATTAGTGAAAATGAAAGAAAAACTGCTGCGGCCAATGCCGCAAGCAGTGGTTGATATAAATGGGATTGACGCTTTACAGGAAATAACCGACGAAGACGGTTATTTGTGGATTGGTTCGCTTGTCAGCCATACGGCGTTGACAGAGTCGGCACTAGTCAATGAAAAAGCGATAATTTTGGCAGAGGCGGCCGGACAGGTTGGTTCACCACAAATTAGAAATAGAGGGACAGTTGGGGGCAATATTTGTAATGCATCTCCGGCGGCCGACACCGTGCCTGCCTTGTTGGCTCTTGACGCTAAGGTGAAAATCCGTAATCAGGGCGGTTTTCTGGAAATACCGTTAGCCGATGTGTTTAAAGGGCCGGGACGAACCTGCTTATTGCCAGGACAGTTTATTGCTCAGATCAAGATTCAGCAAATTCAACCTGATGAAGGGGCGGCTTTTTTGAAATTCGGTAAACGCAAAGCACTGGCTATTGCTATTATTAACTGTGCTGCCTGGTTGAAACTGGCTGACGGCATAATCAGTGATATACGAATTGCCTTTGGTTCAGTAGCTCCTACCCCAGTTCGTTTATACGAACTGGAAAAGTGGCTGATTGGCAAACAGGCAAATGCCGAAGTATTTGCTCAGGCCGGCGTGATGGCGGCTCAGATGATTAAGCCGATTGACGATGTGCGCAGTAAGGCGAGTTATCGCACCCGCTTGGCACGGGTTATTGTATTCAGAAGTTTGATGACAGCGTTGGAGCGAGTCCAAGTGGGGTGTAGGTGTGAATAGGAAAACAATAACGTTTACCTTAAACGGGCAAAAGACGGAAGTTGAAGTCGAATCGAACCTGTTACTAGTCGATATGCTGCGGAACCGGTTGGGGTTGACAGGTACGAAGATCGGTTGTGGTGAAGGCGACTGCGGGGCCTGTACAGTGCTCCTGGACGGCAGAACGGTGAATTCCTGTTTGATACTGGCCATGCAGGTGGAGGGGCATGAGGTGCTTACTGTAGAAGGGTTGGGCACCTATGATAAACTGCATCCGCTGCAGGCGGCGTTTATTGCCGAGGGGGCGGTACAATGCGGTTTTTGTACTCCAGGCATGCTGCTTAGTGCCAAATCGCTGTTAGATGAAAATCCGCAGCCAACGCGTCAGCAAATAGCCAAACATATTTCAGGGAATTTGTGTCGCTGCACAGGCTACGCCAAAATAATCAATGCCATTGAAAAGGTAGCAAACAGTCAATAGGTTTGGGGAGCATTCCTGTAATCGCTAAAAATGACCTTTGAAAAAAGAGACGCCATGCAATAAAATGGCAATGTGCTGATCCGACCAAAGAAAGCACAAAACCAAAAATATTGAGGAGGCGTCTCACTATGAAGCGTACACAAAACGAGAAGATTTTGCAAATCAAAAATGAAACTTTAGTTGTCGGCATCGACATC
>NZ_DATMYD010000033.1:0-27033 GCF_035561155.1 Sporomusa sp.
TTTGTGTACGCTTCATAGTGAGACGCCTCCTCAATATTTTTGGTTTTGTGCTTTCTTTGGTCGGATCAGCACATTGCCATTTTATTGCTTGGCGTCTCTTTTTTCAAAGGTCATTTTTAGCGATTACAGGAATGCTCCTAATATTTAGATAATCAGACTACTGATGGTTCGATATACAATTCACCGCGAGCAAATCTTTCGGCACTAAACATGTTGATAGGAATATCGGTTGACATTCCAAGAACGTTTTGCGCCATAAGCTTACCAACCATAGGGGCAATCATAAAGCCGTGACCGCTAAAACCGGCAGCTGTGTAGAAGCCCTGAATGTTAGCATCCTGTCCCAGAATAGGCGTCCGGTCAGGGCACATATCATAGAGACCGGCCCATTGTCTAATGACATTTAGATTGGCGAGCGGCGGCAGTACCTTGGTAATCCGCTTAGCCATCTCAGTCAGAAACTGCCAGCTTGAGGTGGTATTAAAGGTCTCAGGCTCGTCAGGATGGCCAATACCCATAATAAAGCTGCCGTGAGGTGTTTGCTGGCAATACAGATTATGGTAAAAACACATGACCATGGGAGTTTGCAGGGGTTCAACCGGTTCGGTTACAAGTATTTCATGCCGTTCCGGAAAAATTGGCAACTCGATGCCAGCCATACGGCCAACCGTTTTGGCATAACCGCCTGCCGCATTAATAACAGTGTTGGTGGCAATATCGCCCTTGTCAGTATGAACAGTCTTTACCTTTCCTGCTTCGACAGTTAAGCCGGTGACTTCAGAATAGGTGTAGAACTTAACTCCTAACCGGGCGGCGGCTTTGGCATACAGACTAGTTACTTTGAACGGGTTGGCATGGCCGTCTTTAGGGCAGAAAGTAGCTCCCAGGAGCGCTTCTGTATTCAAATGAGGTACAATTTCTTTGGCCTCTGCTGGTGTTGTCCAGCGGGCTGGGATGTCGAGTGAATTTTGTAGCTTGAGATTTTTCTTGAACTGTTCCACCATTTTTTCAGTATAAGCGAGCAAGAGATAGCCGCCTTGTTTAAATTCGATGTCACCATCGACTTCCAACAGCTCAGGCAAGTTTTCCAGCATTTTGACGCTTTCACGGGACAGCAGGCAATTGGTTTCCGTACCCCACTGCATCCGGACGCCAGCGCCACACCGGCCTGTTGCACCGCTGGCAAGGTACCCGCGTTCTATAACAGCCACTTGCCCGGTACCGGCTTTTGCCAAGTTGTAAGCAATAGCGCAGCCGACAACGCCGCCGCCGATAACAACGACATCAGCCTGTTTAATCATGCTTGCCACCTCCAGCCAGCGCACCTAATGTTATCGGGGCTGTCGGTGGCCGGAAAGTGGGCAAGACAACGTCGCCGGTATTGGTTTTTAAGGTTTTGGCAAGTTCTTGCGCTATTAAGGGTGTGCACGTACGGCCTTGGCAGGGGCCCATGCCACACCGGCACTCGCGTTTGAGTTCTTCCAGGGTGTGTTTGCCCTGTTTGATGAGTTCTTGGATATCTTGGAGTGTAATGTCTTCGCAGCGGCAGATAATGACCGGTTCAGTCATACGTTAGCCCTCCTTCCGTATGGCAATGCCCCGTACGTCCATGGCCAGCGTTTTGGGGACAGTCACCCATACTATTGTTGTTTTGTTTATATTCTGCTGTACCCTTTTCACTTGGGCGGCAGCAACTGGTTCGCCCTTGCGGTTTAAGGCATCCACCGTCTGGCCGGCCTCAGGCAGGGGCAAATATTCGTAAGGCAGTTTAACCAGGCTTTCATCTGTATTGTAAGAGCAATCTACAACAAAAATAGATAACCCCGGACAATGCGCCAGGCAGATGCCGCAACCGTTGCACTTGCTTTCGTCAAGTACAGGCCGTTCATTAATATCTGAGCCGATCGAGATGGCTCCCCGCGGACAGGCATCGACACAGGGGTTGCAGGGAATGTTCTGAAAACATTCAAATATGGCTACCGGGCCGTGACTTAGTCTCTCTGACGCAGGTAGGGCGCTGTTGATATCAGCGGGTGTGGGTACTCCTGTCTGTTCAAGCATTTCATATCACCTCGCATAAGGCTTCGCTAGGTTTATTAACGGTTACTTTGGCAAGGCCAGTGCGTATTTTAGCGCTAATATTGCCGGCTCTGAGGGCAGTTAGTTGGTTTTTGGCCTCGGCATAGTCTTCATACAAAGCGGCTGTTGTCTGGCCCAAACTGGCGGCAGCCGCCAGCCCGGCCAATTTGCCTTCAACCATGGCGGCTGAGGCTTCCTCAACCCCGGCCACATCACCGGCGACATATATATCGGGATGAGTTGTCAAAAGACTGGAATCCCGGAAAGGTACATAGCCGCCTAATTCCGGAACATAGGCCATTTTGCAGCCTGCTTGCCACAATAATTCTGTCAGCGGCGTCAGACCAACAGCCAGACATAGCCCGTCAGCCTGGATGTCTAGTTCTGTACCGGGTATTTGCTGCCAGTTAGTATCAAGCTGGCAGATGGTTGCCCCGGTAAGTGCCGGTGAGCCATAAGCAGCCTTAACGGTATAACTTGTGTAAATAGGGATGCCTGCTCGCCGTATTTTGGCAGCATGCACCAGGTACCCTCCGATCTTAGGGGCTGCTTCGATAATGCCGGCAACCTCAACACCTGCCTGCAGCAGCTGATAAGCGACAATCAAACCAATGTTACCTGCACCCACCATCAGTAAGCGTTTGCCCGGCATAACACCGTAAACGTTCATAAGTGTTTGCACGGCACCGGCACCGTAAACGCCTGGCAGGTCGTTGCCTGGAAAAGCCAGCGTTTTTTCCGATGCCCCTGAAGCAACAATAATTTTTTTGGCGTTAATAGTAACAAAGGTATCCTGACGTTTAACAGTCAATATGCCGTCCTCTTGATAGTAACCCAGCACAGTGGCGTTATTCCAGGCGGTTACATTGGGAATGTCCAGCGCCTGTTTGACCAGTAGCGCGGCTATATCAACTCCCCGCTCGCCGGCATATTCGCTTTTAGAACCGAAAAATTTGTGAGTTTGTTTAATGAGCTGGCCGCCATAATATTCAGCACGCTCAATAAGTAACACACGAGCGCCTAGTTTTCCGGCATGAATGGCTGCCATAAGTCCGGCAGGACCGGCACCGATAATGGCAATATCTATGTTCATGGCAGTTTACCTCTTCCTGTTTGAGTTTCGACAGTCATCCCCGCTTGGAGCGGTTCCACACATACTCGCACGTTAGGCATACCGTCGACGACCATTAAACAGGACGAACAGTTGCCGATAGCGCAGAATAGCCCCCGCGGCCGGTTAAGCTCGTGACTGTGTCTGAGCACTGTAATGCCAGCGGCATGCAGCGCGGCTGCAATAGGCTCACCAGCATAGCCTTCAAGCTGCTGCCCGTTAAAGTTAAAGTGTACTTTGTCCTTTTCAGGAAATGTTAAGATTGGGTGATTGATGATGCGCATAGCTGCACCTCCTTGCTATTCTATTACTGCAAGAAGCATGCCAAAAGCTGATCGCAGAAAAAACGAGATTGCTTCGTCGGTGCTTGCAATGCTAGAGGAGAGATCATTGCGAGCAGGTACGACGAGGCAATCTCGACTTTTCGGTGATTTCTTTATTAAGATAATTAACTTGATTGGGTGTATAAAAAATAGTGAAGATGAATTTTCCGCGTAGAAGCAAGAGTCAGTTTTTAGACGATGATGTCAAATACTTGACGCTGTCTAAAGCAAGATTGAGTTGACGCATTTTATAATATAGCGTACTGCGGGGGATTCCAAGCTTTTTAGCGGCTATTGCTTTGTTGAAGTTGGCCTCCTTAAGTGTCTGTTCAATTAAAGAGCGTTCAAGTGTTGTCAGTTCAGGGATTGTTGACAGCCCAGCAGTATCAGTCGTTTTGCTGTGATGATAACCGGTTTTGAAGTTGGTTGGCAGGCTGCCTGTTGTTAGGGTATCGCTGTCAGCAAGAATAACCAGGCGTTCTAAAATATTATTAAGTTCCCGGACGTTACCCGGCCAGTCATATTCTAAAAACGCGGCCATAAGAGCTGGTTCTACTTTATTAATGGCTGCATTCGGATTGTGAAGGGCGCTAAAATGTTTAAGCCCCCGGTAGACTAGTTCTGGAATATCCTCTCGTCTGGAGCGTAAGGGCGGCAATTGTAATGTGACTACATTGAGTCGATAATACAAATCGTCTCGGAAGTCGCCGCCGGCAATCATATCTTCCAGATCACGGTGTGTCGCCGAAATGATGCGAACGTCTACTTGCACTGGTTTGGCGCCGCCCACCCGGTAAAACTTTTTTTCCTGTAACACTCTAAGCAATTTTACCTGCATTTCTTTAGGCATTTCCCCGATTTCGTCAAGAAAAAGGGTCCCGCCGTCAGCAAGCTCAACTAACCCGGCTTTCCCTTTTCTATCAGCACCGGTGAAGGCTCCAGACTGGTATCCAAACAGCTCGCTCTCAAACAGGCTGGCTGGAATGGCGCCACAGTTAATCTCAACAAACCTACCTTTTCGGCCGCTGGCAATATGTACTGCGCGGGCAAATACTTCTTTACCTGTTCCGCTTTCACCCCGGAGCAACAGTGGTACATTGGTGGCCGCGACCCGTCTGGCCATACCGACGGCTGCTAATATGCCAGCGCTATGACCACTGACACTGGCAAAGGCGTCAGTGCCTGTGCTGATTTTATCAATTTCGTTTTCTAGTGACTGTACCTTGCGACTGGTTCGCGAGAGTTCCTGATTGAGGTTTACAACCTCCGTGATATCACGCTCGGCGCATACACCGCCAACAACCTCGCCAGCCACCAGGATGGGAGCGGCATTAATAAGCACATGGGTATTAGAACAGGGTTTATGATACTGGTCTTTGACAGTAAGCTGCTCGGCAGCCGCTTGTTTTACCAATAGGTTTGTAAAGAAATTATCAATCCGGTTGCCCAAAATTTCTCCAGCCACAATACCATATAGTTTTTCGGCACGCTTATTCCAGACGACAACCTGATTGGCCTTATCAATCACACACACTGATTCACCAACAGTGTCCAAGACAGCCGCCATTTGTGCCTGCTGAAGATAATACTTGGCAAGTAACGCGGCAAATACTAGTTCAGGAGTACTGAGTGCTACCATTTTGCCTTCTGCCTCAAATAGTACAGCCTGTGTTAAAAGTTCGGCAGGCGGGTTGTCAAGCAATAGCGACAACTGGGCAATTGGTTTGATTACAGCATCAAACAAGGCAATATCCCTTGCATAATTCCCGGAGCGTTGTAGTTGGCTGGCGGTAATATAACCCAATTTATCATCAGCCCAGACGATGACGGCGGCCTGCTTATCGCCCCTGATACGAGCGGCAACATCGGCGACAGGTACTAAGGGGTCCAGTAGAATGAGTCTGTTCGCAACAACATCTTCTACGCGTAATAGTTGCACGTAGTACCACCTCCTTATAGGTAAAAAGACGCACTGTCTCCTTAATAAGGAAACAGCAGCGTCTTTGCTGTGTCAGATATTTGACGTTTCTTTTATTATAACGGGCTACTGTAATAATATCAAGAACAAAGATGTCCTTCCATAAAACCTTGAGTTACATAATTGACTATAAAGCAATAATTGCACCTATGCGACCTGTACGGCCGGCTTCGGCACGGTGAGAATAAAAAATTTGAGTGTTGCAGGCAGTACATATGCCACTGACACTTATATTGTTATCTGCTATCCCGATTTCTCTAAGCTGCTGACGATTAGCTTCCCATAGGTTGAACTGCCAGCGGTCACCGCGCGGAGTTACTAGTTCTTCCCATTTGTTAAAGCTTGCACGCAACTTATTTATCACAACTTCATCTACTTCATAGCAACAGGGGCCGATGGATGGGCCAATCCCCACCAGGCAGTCTGCCGGGTTCGTATTATACTGCTGCTGCATGGCAAGTACGGTTTGTTGCCCGATTTTGGCAACCGTACCTTTCCAGCCTGCATGGCTAACGCCAATGGCTTTGCTTACCGGGTCAAGAATTATCACAGGTACACAGTCGGCAAAGAACAGCATAAGCGGTAAGCCCGGCACATTAGTGATGAGGGCATCAGTACCTTTGATCGATTCATGATAATGCCGGGCGCCGCGCCCGGCATCCTGCAAAGTTACTTGTTGTACTACAGCGCCATGTACTTGTTCGGCGGTGACAACTTTTTCTGCCGGCAGTCCCACTGCTTGGCAAAAAGCCTGCCTATTATGCCACGCCGTCTCGGCATCATCGCCAACGTGAAGTCCCAGGTTAAGACTGGCAAAAGGCGCAGTGCTTTGTCCTCCTAATCGTGTTGATATACCATGCTTAATGCCTTTTGCGTAAAAGCTGGCGAATTCTCCATACCAAACGCCGTTCGCGCTGTGTTTTAACACAAATTCTCCCATTGTTAGAACCTCCGTGTAAGAGAGCTTTTCATTATTATAATGATACTCCTATTTTACTTCAAATATATTGCAAACACCTAAATTAAAAAATATTATAATAAATTACTAATACAAAAGACAAGCATATAATAGTAAAAGCCTTGGTACTCTGCTAACTGACCAGAGTGACCAAGGCTTTTTTACCTGCCTATTTCTATGCTTCTTCTACTTTATCTTTCTTGGCGTTAGCAATAATTGATTCAGCAATTCGCGCCGGCACGTCTTCATAGTGTGAGAAGTTCATATCAAATGAGCCGCGCCCCTGCGTAATAGAGCGTAGGTCAATGCTATAGCGGAACAGTTCTGCCAGCGGTACCTGGGCTTTAACCCGGCCTAAGCCGCCGCCGATAGGTTCCATGCCTTGAATGCGACCGCGTTTGGTATTTAAGTCGCCTATTACGTCACCCATATATGACTCGGGTACAAGGACTTCTACTGAATAGATTGGCTCAAGGAGTACTGGTTTGGCCTGCAGCACACCTTTGCGCAGTGCCATGCCGCTGGCGATTTTAAAAGCCATTTCTGAGGAGTCAACTGTGTGATACGAACCGTCAGTCAGGGTGACTTTGACGTCAACCATGGGGTAACCAGCAAGCAGACCGCCGGCTAACGCATCTCTAACCCCTTTTTCAACGGCCGGGATATACTGGCGCGGAACTGAACCGCCAAAGATGGAGTCAACAAATTCGAATTCGGCGCCTGGTGCCAGCGGATCAAGCTGCAGCCAAACATGACCGTATTGGCCGTGGCCGCCGCTCTGTTTTTTGTGTTTGCCTTCGACTTTGGCTGAGCCACGGATGGTTTCGCGGTAAGGCACCTTGGGATTGGCGAGCAGTGTTTCAACGCCAAACTTGCGTTTCATACGCTCGGACATAATATCCAAATGCAGTTCGCCTATACCCGAGATAAGCAATTGATGGGTTTCCACATCTTTGCGGACTTTGAAGGTAGGATCTTCGTCCATGAGGCGGGCTAATGCCTGACCAATCTTATCCTCGTCTCCTTTGTTTTTGGCTTCAATGGTTCTGACAAACATAGGTTTCGGATATGAAATTGGCTCAAACACAATCGGTTTATCTTTATCGCAGAGTGAATCACCAGTGCCTGTTTCCTGCAGTTTAGCCACTACGACAATATCGCCGGCGTGCACTGCAGTAACCGGATCTTGCTGTTTGCCACGCAACGTAAAGATTGTACCGAAACGCTCAGATTTCTCCTTCGTTACGTTATATAACGTGCTATCAGGCTTCATGCTGCCTGAGTAGAGTCGGATATAACTGAGACGACCAACAAAGGGGTCTGCAGTAGTCTTAAATACCATTGCCGAGAAAGGGTCAGCTACGCTTCTTTCCACAGGGTCTTTGGTCACTGGATGATAACCAATAACTGGGCTGATTCCTGGGGCGGGTAGATAGTTGATAATGGAGTCCAGCGCCTGCGGTACACCGATATTTTTGAGAGCTGAGCCACAGAGTACTGGGAAGACTTTAGCTTGCGCAATGGCAGCCAATAACCCGATGCGCACTTCTTCATTACTCAACTCTTCCCCATCAAGATACTTGGTTAAGAGTTCATCATTACCTTCGGCAGCCGCTTCGATAAGCGCCATCCGGGCTTCGTCACACTTATCCACCATATCGGCGGGAATATCAGTTTCGGTGTACTCTTTCCCATTTTTTTGAGGCAAATAGGCTTTCATTTTTAGTACATCGACGATGCCTTTAAAGCTATCTTGAGCCCCAATTGGCAGTTGAACCGGGACAACGCCGTTGCCGAATTTTTCTTTCATACTTTCGACAACACTATAAAAGTCGGCGTTTTCCCGGTCCATTTTATTAACAAATCCTATGCGGGGCAATCCCAATTCAGCGGCGTAATTCCATACTTTTTCAGTTTCCACCTCAACGCCGGAGGCGGCGCACAGCACAATAAGCGCACTGTCGACAGCACGCAAAGCCCCCTTTACCTCAGCTACGAAATCGGCATAGCCAGGAGTATCCACAATATTTATCTTATGATCGCACCATTCACAAGGCGCCAAAGCCGTACTAATAGTGACCTTGCGTTTAATTTCTTCCGGTTCAAAGTCAGTTGTTGCCGAGCCATCATCAACACGTCCTAAACGGTTCACCGCGCCAGAATTAAATAACATGGCTTCTGTCAAGGATGTCTTGCCGGCTCCTCCGTGGGCTACAATTCCAACATTTCTTAACTTGTCGCTCTTGTACTCTTTCATGGCTAGTCCCCTCCTGTTGTGGTGTGTTTAATTTCATTACTGACATCTTACTTTTACAATTCTCTGTTTACTGAAAATATTCCTTCTTTTCTGTCTATTTGTTTAAGTTAAAATGAGCAAAATATCAATGCTTTATTCCATATTTATAAAATTTTTCCAGTAAATATGCAACAGGAAGAAACTTTCTTGGGGCAACCTGTATTAGCTATACATACAAAAAGAGCTATTGCTTAAAAATAGCTCTTTTTGTATGTATAGTCGTATTATACTTTCAGCAACATACGCATCAGTTTACGCAGCGGTCCAGGCAGTGACATGACATAGAAGCGGAAGTTCACCATGCTCGCCCCCTCATTTTAGCTATTATAAATGCTATCGCACTCCTAAGCTATCGATATAGTTTATGCGGGTTGAGCTAAGTTGTGCTATATCTCCCGGATTCTGCAAATTTATTTACAGCCGCTGCAACTGCTGCAGCTTTTGCCTGAACATGAGCCGCCGCTATCGCCGCCGGATCGGCCGTGGCTACTAACCAAAGAAATTACTTTCGTCACCTTGGTGTGGCCGCAAGACGGACATTTGACAGTGCCTTCCCATTGCAACCGGCACAGTTGATCAAAATCTCGTCCGCACTTATTACAGGTAAAGTCATATATTGGCATAATTCATCACCCTCGATACTACTTGCTGTTATCTGTTTCAAACCGGGACAATACGAAACATAAATCAGACAAGCGGTTTAAGCAGATAAGTAGATGTTCGTTTATATGCGCTTCGGCTTCTTGCTCCTTGAGCCTCAAAGTCTGGCGTTCAGCCCTTCTGGTGACAGTGCGCGCCAAATCAAGAGCCGCCGCACCAGGTGTGTCGCCAGGTACGATAAAATTCTTTAAAGGCGGTAGCTGGGCATCAAATTCGTCAATCATTTGTTCAAGCGCAGCCACATGGTCTGCTGTCACATACTGTTGTTCGCCGCCAGCACTTGCCAAATCGGCCATAAACAGCATGAGGAGTTTTTGCAGTTTAAATACTGCTTCTTTTACTTTGGGCTTGGTGCAGTTGGCTCTTGCCAGTCCTAAAGCTGAGTTTATCTCGTCGACACTACCATAGGCTTCTACCCTGGCGCCGGTTTTTTTGACCCGCTCGCCGGTTAAGAGACCGGTCGTGCCTTTGTCACCTGTTTTAGTATATACTTTACTCATTATAATTCCTCCTGCTAGTTATTGAACAAGTTCCTGTTCCGAAAAATAAATGGCAATTTCACGTTGGGCACTGGCCGGGCTATCAGAGCCATGCACAATATTTTGGGACATAACTGTGGCAAAGTCGCCGCGAATGGTTCCTGATGGGGCGTCAACAGGATTGGTAGAGCCCATCATGGTTCGGACTATCTTAACGGCATTCGGACCGGTCAATACCATGGCAACTACTGGGCCGGAAGTAATAAATTCGACAAGCCCCGGGTAAAACGGTTTGCCTGTATGCTCATGGTAATGTTCAGCGGCCATTGCAGGTGTCAACTTGAGCAGCTTAAGCGCGGTCAGCATAAGCCCCTTCCGCTCAAATCGGCTGAGGATTTCGCCGCAGAGTTTTCTCTGGACGGCATCTGGTTTTAGCAATACCAAGGTGCTTTGCGTTATATCCATATAATTACCTCAATTTACATATAATTGTGTGCGTCTTGGGAATAGATAAGAGCCGATTGGCGAATAACTTGGATCTCTTCGTTACTGACCTCACGGATAATCTTGCCGGGTGAACCTACCACAAGCGAGTTCGCCGGGATTTTTTTGTGTTCAGGGATAAGGGTACCTGCACCTATTATACAGTTTTCCCCAATTTCGGCGTAGTTTAAAATAATTGCACCCATACCGATGAGGCAGTTATTGGCTATTGTACACCCATGCAGAATAGCACCATGCCCTACCGTGACATACTCACCAATGGAAGTGGGAAATTCATACCAGACATGAACTGTGCAATTGTCCTGAATATTTGTATACTGGCCAATGGTAATTGGATGAACATCACCGCGGAGCACGGTATTGAACCAGATGCTGGCGTTGGCCCCAATGGAAACGTTACCAATAATTTTAGCCCCCTCAGCAATAAACGTGCTGCTATCTACGTGAGGACTTAGGTTTTTATAAGGAATGAGCTTGCCGGACACGTAAAATCAACTCCCTGTCTTATCAGCTTTACACAAGATAGTATTATATGTAATCTCCTGCAATAAAGCTCATTTATTTTTTCCATACATATCCGGTTATATCCTGCAAAAAAATCCCTCCGAAAGCATTTTTTCAGAGGGATTATTCGTCAGTATTTAATTTAGCGCACTTTTTTTGCCTGTGCTTCCAGCTTAGCCACTCGATCGGCCGTTGACGGATGTGTGCTGAACAGGCTGACAATCATGCCCCCAGCACCGCTGAAAGGGTTAACAATGAACAGATGTGAGGTGGCCGGTGTGGCTTCAGGCATTACCTGATGCTGAGCATAGTACTCAATCTTCTTCAGGGCGCTGGCCAGTGCCAGTGGATTACCCGATACAGTGCCACCTGTTTCATCAGCGATATATTCACGCGAACGCGAAACGCCAAGCTGGATGAGCGTAGCTGCCAGCGGTGCCAGCACTACCAGGAAGACAAACTCAACAATGCCGCCGATACCGCCGCCTTCTTCATCGTCGCCGCGGCCAAAGCCCAGGAAAGCCGTCCATTGCGCAATGTTAGCGATCATGGTGATAACACCGGCCACACTGGCGACAATGGTGCTAATCAGGGTATCTCGATTTTTAATATGAGCCAGTTCGTGGGCGACAACGCCTTCAAGCTCTTCGTAATTGAGCGCACGCATGATACCGGTTGTTACAGCCACAACGCCATGCTCGGGATCACGACCGGTTGCAAAGGCGTTTGGCACTTCGGTATTGATAATATACACCTTAGGCATTGGCATTTTGGCTTTTTGGGCCAGACTGCTCACCATACGGATTAAATCGGGCGCGTCCTGCGGCGTAACCTCTTTGGCGCCGTACATCTTTAGTACAATTTTGTCACTGTACCAATAGCTGGCAAAGTTCATCAGGATTGAAACTACAAACATAAAGGTCATTCCTTTGGTACCGCCAAAAAAGGCACCAACTGCAATCAGTAAACCTGTCAACGCAGCAAGTAAAACAGTAGTCTTAAGCGTGTTCATTAAGACACCTCCATACGTATTTATATCAATAGTAATTGAATATTACCGTCTTAAATAATCCACGCTAGCGAAAGATGACATCGCCCCTCCATTTCACTTATCATATGAGTTAATTATAAGTGATTTACTTATAATTAACAACAGTCATTTAAGCTCGAATTTCCATGCGTTCCTTGATAGCGGTCAACATATTCATACTGTTGTCCCGTACCTTCTTCTTAAGAATGGGATTGAGCAATCCCGCAATCATGGGAATACCAAACTCAAAATCTACCGTTAGTTTTATTTCAGTACCGCCCTCAACTGGTGTCAAAATCCATTCTCCCTCAAACTTCTTGAGGTCGCCTTCGGTCTGCTTATAGCTGATATGCATGTTAGCATCGTTAAAGGTATCAAGCTCAGTCCATTTGATGATCCGTCCGTCCACATTGGATACCCATTTGGTCAGTGTAGTGTTGTTGTTCCGTTCAATCACCTCTACACTAACTAAATCAGCCATGAACTCAGGGTATTTCTCCATGTCCTTCAAAATTGGATAAATTTCGCTGCGGTCAGCGTTAACTGGCAAAGTCACTTCTACATATGGCATACGCTATTTCCTCCTGTCCTATTCTCAATTAATAATTCTTCAAAATTATAGATCTTCCAGCATATCTTGTGCTTTGCCCAGCGCGCCAGCCAGGGCATTGACAACATAGTCAATCTGCTGCTGTTCAATGATAAGCGGCGGCTCGATGCGGATGACCTTAGGATTGTTGAGTGTATAGGCGATAAGCACACCCTTGTCAATCATTTCTGACAGGATTAAACCGCCAATTCCTTCTTTGGTCAGTTCAATACCAATCATGAGACCCTTACCTCTCACTTCCCGGATGACTTCTGGATATGTTTTACTTAATTCAGTCAACTTACCCATAAAGTAGCGGCCGCCCTGGTCGGCTTGTTGAGCAAGGCCCTCTTCCCGGATAACTTCAATGGCGGCGATAGCGGCAGCGCAGGCCAGCGGGTTGCCGCCAAAGGTTGAGGTATGCAAAAACGGGCTAGTAATATATTTATCCCAGATATGAGGCCGTGCAGTAAAAGCGCCGATGGGCATTACTCCTCCGCCCAGCGCTTTGGCGGTTGTCATAATGTCAGGCACCACACCATAGTGCTCAACAGCAAACATCTTGCCGGTACGGCCCAGCCCAGTCTGGACTTCGTCACAAATTAAGAGCGCCCCAACCTTGTCGCACAACTCACGTACGGCCGGTAGATAAGAGTCAGGCGGAACAATAATGCCGCCTTCACCCTGAATAGGTTCGATAATGACGGCCGCCGTATCACTGTCTACGGCCTGGCGCAGGGACTCTATGTCACCGAATGCCACATGGCTGAACCCAGAGAGAAGCGGCTGGAACGGTTCGCGGAACATCTCCCGCCCGGTGGCGCTCAACGCCCCCAGCGTTTTGCCGTGAAACGAATTAATCGTGGCAATGACTTTGCTGCGGCCGGTATGTACTCGAGCCAGCTTAAGGCTGCCCTCTACGGCTTCTGCGCCGCTATTGACAATAAAACTGTACTGCAGATCGCCAGGAGTTATCTCAGCCAGGAGCTCAGCCAGATCGGCCATTGGCTTATTAAATAATACTTTGCTAGAGAGCGGCATCAAATCAAGTTGGCGTTTCACGGCTTCTACCACCTTGGGATGGCGGTGCCCTAGGCTGAATACCCCATAGCCGCCCAGACAGTCGATGTACTCTTTACCTTCAATATCACGGATGACATTGCCCTGGGCCTCCCACTCTATGGTGGACAGCCCCATGAACCGGAATAACTTGGCCATGGCCGGATTAATATATTTTTCATACTTATCAATCGTTTGACTTACCATTTGCTCTTTATCAGACATATAGACCCTCCTATGCAAAATTAGTGCAAGTATTAACAAGCCTAATCATGGTATTATTTTCTATTTATAACAAAAAAATTCCTGCTTTATTCAATAACTCCATTACAAATGCCATTTTTGACTAATAAAAGGGTTTGCCACCGCCAGCCTTGAATATGGGATAACTAAACTAAACCAAGGGACGGTGCACAATGAACGACATATTTGCTGTAATCACTCTTCTTTTACTTATCATTAATGGCGGGTTGCTTCTGCTTCTCCTGATAAAAGTAAATAAGCCCGGACAGACCGACTTAGCACCATTTAAGCAACTGGCCTATAACCAGGAACGCGTAGAGGCCATGCTGCGCGATGAACTGGGCAAAAACAGGCAGGAATTGACTTTTAATACTAAAGTGCTGCGCGAAGAGCTAGCACTGCAACTGCATAGCTTTACTAATGCTAACGACCAGAAATTTAACCGGCTCACTCAGCTGAATGAGCAAAAACTCGATAAACTTCGTGAAACTGTAGAGATGAAACTTATGGCTATTCAGAGTGATAACAGCAAAAAACTTGAAGAAATGCGTGTAACTGTGGATGAAAAACTGCACGCCACCCTGGAAAAACGGCTGGGTGAATCCTTCCAGTTGGTGAGTGAGCGCCTGGAACTGGTGCATAAAGGGCTGGGCGAAATGCAGCAGCTGGCTTCCGGGGTTGGCGACCTTAAGAAGGTGTTATCGAATGTAAAAACGCGCGGAATTTGGGGCGAAATGCAGCTGGCTTCCCTCTTGGAACAAGTTCTGACACCGGAACAGTATGCCGTCAATGTGGCTACCAAGCACGGCAGCCAGGACCGGGTGGAATTTGCCATCAGGCTACCCGGCAAAGACAGTAATGATACGGTCGTTTGGCTGCCCATTGACGCCAAGTTTCCCCAGGAAGATTACCTGCGCCTCTTAGAAGCGCAGGAAATGGCCAATGCTGAGCTGGTAGCTTCGGCTGCCGCCTGCCTGGAGGCTCGGATTCGCCAAGAAGCCAAAACCATCAAAGAAAAATACATCGACCCGCCTAACACCACCGATTTCGCCATTTTGTTTCTACCGGTTGAAGGGCTGTACGCCGAGGTATTGCGTCGCCCCGGTTTATGTGACAGCCTGCAACGCGAGTACCGCATCAACATCACCGGACCGACAACGCTGGCTGCGCTGTTAAATAGCCTGCAAATGGGCTTTAGAACCCTAGCCATTGAAAAGCGGTCCAGTGAGGTCTGGTCACTTCTCGGCGCTGTTAAAACCGAGTTTGGTAAATTCGGCGACGTTCTCACTAAGACCAAGGAGAAACTGGATCAAGCCAGCAAACAACTTGATGCCGCCGCCGTACGCACTAGAGCCATCGAACGCAAACTAAAGGATGTAGAGCAGTTGCCCGCCCCTGAGGCCATTAGCGTGTTAGGACAATATGACGGCGACGAGGCAGAATCATAAAAAAATAAGCACCCAACAGTGGTTGAATGCTTAAATAACTGTGGATGGATTAGTGCTATGGTAAAGCCCCCGCCGCTGCAGGCTATGCCAGCGGCAGGAGCCCAGGCCAATTAGCTGCGAACTTTGGCGTTGCGGGCTTTCATGAGATAGCCGGAAAGAATAACTGCCAGAGTCAGACCGATCTCAAGGAACAGTGCATAATCACTGATATACGGTCCCACCGCCTTGTCGCTGACAATCATTTCGGCGGCGGCGTAGCCCAGGACACCTGCTCCGATGTAGATGATGGCTGGAAAGCGGTCCATGAGTTTCATGAGTAACTGAGCGCCGAACACAACCAGCGGGATGCTAGTGGCAAGACCAACGGTAATTAGGCCGTATTTGCCTGATGGAACCGTCTGAGAGATAGCGGCCAGAGCCAGTACGTTGTCCAGACTCATAATAAGATCGGCAAACAGGATAATTTTGATCGCTTCACGGTAGGAAGTGGCTTCGCCATACTCCCCTTCCTTGCCGTCTTCTCTTAAGAGACTAACGGCAATATATAAGAGCGCCAGACCACCCACGAACTGCAGGTATGGGATATCCAAGAGATATGCGGCCGCAAATGTCAGGATAATTCTTAAGACAACTGCCCCGAGGCTGCCCCACACGATAGCCTTTTGCCGCTGGGCAACAGGCAGGTTTTTGCTAGCTAGTGCAATAATGACGGCATTATCACCGCTTAACACCAGGTTAATTAAAAGTATACTTCCTAAGGCCATGAACCACTCGGGTCCTATTGTGCCAAAAAAATCCATCATTCTTCCTCCCCTATTTCTTCTATTGTATTATTATCACCATGACAACAGACTATAAACTGCAATAAGCAGGTCGATTCGTGCATGTTCCCTCCCCCTTTACAAAATAAAAAAATAAAAAAGACCTCAGGTACGCATAAAATACATACCGAAGGTCTCACTATTGGTAATTTACCAACGATAGCGCCAGATGCCAGCGGGCACCGTATGTTGACGTTATCTAGTAGTTACTCCCCTTACGATCAGGAGTGATATTCAATTAAGTGCATTATAACGGACATTCGGTATGCTGTCAAGGGAGATTTTTACCCGAGCGCGTAGTGTTCGTTGGAATCAATATGCACCCACAGGTGACGAACGGCAAACTCGGCGGCTGTCTCGTTCATGCCTGCTCTTATAGGTTGCAGCAGTCTTTCTTGGGCTTGTTCAAGAGTGGTAACATCACCGCGGACAGTAAAAATCCCGTAGGAAAAATCGTCAATAATTACATGAAAACGTGTTAAGCCAAACTGGTCTCCCTCTCCCCGCCCAGCGAAGAAAATTTTTGCCGGAGATCCTGTTGGGGAATCAATGTCAGATAAAACCAGCATATTTTTTTCCAGCTTAGTCATCGTTTCTCCTCCTTGTTACCTTCGTTGCTTTTATTATACATGGCGAAAAGAGTTCACGCTATTTTAGTAAATAAAGTAAACCAAAAATTTCCATAAACATTAAAATCTTAACATGTTCTGATTACCTATAATACCTTTTTTTGATTGAAAAGCCCTTGAAAGTTCTAATAAGGCAAAATTATGGAATAGGCACAAAACTGGTGATATTTTGCATAATTGCTAGTAATATGCCGTTGTTTACCATTTTTATGTTATAGAATAGTTGATTTTGTTGACTAATTTGGTTATTATTTAAATAGCATTAGCACTCAGTAGTCAAGAGTGCTAATAGAGATTTTACTGATTATATTGGAGGTTTCGTATGGTCCAAGATGCAATTAACAAACAAACAAAAGAATTTCAAGCCGAGACCAAACAACTGCTGGATCTCATGGTTCACTCTATTTACACCAACCGGGAAATCTTTCTGCGTGAGCTTATATCCAATGCCTCAGACGCCATTGACAAAATTAGGTTTGAATCATTAACAAATCACGCTCTACTTGAGGAAAACTCTGATTTTGAAATTTTTATCCTACCTGACGAAACGACTAATACATTGACCATTTCAGATAACGGCATGGGCATGACCTATGACGAAGTTGTTGAGAACATCGGCACAATTGCCAAATCTGGCACCAAAGCCTTTCTTGAGAAAGTAAAAACTGCCGGCTCAGCGGCCGACACCGAACTGATTGGCCAATTTGGTGTTGGTTTCTATTCGGCTTTCATGGTGGCCGAAAAAGTAACGCTTCTCACCCGTGCCCCTGGCCAGACTAATGGTGTTCGCTGGGAGTCTGCCGGCGATGGAACCTACACCATTGAAGAAGCTGAGAAGGAAACACGAGGCACGACTATCATCCTGACACTCAAGGAGGAATACAGATCTTCCGAACACCCTGAGGAGAACTTCCTGAACCGCTACATTTTGCAAAATTTGATAAAGAAATACTCGGACTATATCCGCCACCCTATCAAGATGAACTTTGTCAAAGAAGAAAAGCCGCTCGACGCTGACGGTAAAGTCATTGAAGATGCTGCACCCACCCAGACGGTTGAAGTCCGCACTCTCAACTCTATGGCTCCCCTCTGGACTAAAAGTAAAAACGATATTACCCAGGAAGAATATCATCAGCTATACAAAAACCTTTTTCATGCGTGGGAAGACCCCCTGGAAATAATCCACTCCAAAGTAGAAGGTGCAGTAGAGTACACCAGTCTGCTATTCATTCCTGCTCATGCACCCTTTGATTTTTACCAGCGGGAGTCAACCACAGGCATCAGGCTGTACTCCAAAAACGTCTTCATAATGGACAATTGCCAGGATCTGCTGCCTGAGTACTTACGTTTTGTCCAGGGGCTGGTGGATTCTCCAGACTTCTCCCTCAATATTTCACGGGAGCTGCTACAGCATAGCCAGCAACTAAAACGAGTCGGTAAAAATCTCGAGAAAAGCGTGTTGAAAACACTCGAGAACCTACTGACCAAAGACCGGCCAAAATATGAGAAGTTCTGGCAAGAGTATGGCAAGGCCATCAAAACCGGCGTATATTCTGACTACCAAAGCCGGGACAAGCTGAAAGATTTACTGTTATTCGCCACATCACATGCAACAGAAGAACTAACCAGCCTGGAAGACTACATTAAGCGGATGCCGGAAAACCAAAAAGTGATTTACTATGCCACCGGCAAAGACCGTTCGTCAGTTGAACGTCTGCCGCAAATGGAACTGCTGCGGGAAAAAGGCGTTGAAGTTCTCTACCTCTTTGACCGGGTTGATGAGTTCGCCATTGATGCCCTGCGTGAGTATAAAGAGAAAAAATTCCAGTCAGTCAGCCGCGGCAGCTTAGAGCTTGACGACATTACCTCCCCTGAGACTAAGAAGGACACTGAAGAGTTAACTAAGGAGAACGAACCACTGATTAAAGCCATCAAGGAACAGCTCAGTGGCAAGGTCTCGGACGTTAAAATTAGCAGTCGCCTTAAATCCAGCGCCGTTTGCTTGGTAAGCGACGATACCGGGATTAGCCTTTCTATGGAGCAAATCTTATCAGAGATGAATAAAACAATGTATAAAGCCAACCGGATTCTCGAGCTCAATCCAGAGCACGAAATCTTCGCGGTATTAAAGAAGTTATATCAAGAAACGCCTGACTCTGACGCTTTCAAAGATTATTGTGATTTACTCTATGGCCAAGCTTTGTTGATGGAGGGAATCGCCCCTGAAGACCCAATCAGCTTTGCCAACAAAGTAGCTAGCTTAATGGCCCGCAGCGGTCACTAAACAATTAAGCGCCTATCAGATTTGTCCTGGTAGGCGCTCTCTTATTTCAC
Source organism: Sporomusa sp. (assembly GCF_035561155.1). GTDB lineage: Bacteria > Bacillota > Negativicutes > Sporomusales > Sporomusaceae > Sporomusa. The sequence continues at coordinate 19,046 of NZ_DATMYD010000033.1, forward strand.
GATAAAGTGATAGCACAAGTATCCATATCCGGCCGTTTAGAATAGTATAATCAGCTAATAATTTTTCCCAGGAATGGCCGGCCACATAATGACCAAATATAAATTCAAATACTAATACACCACGCTGCTGTTGCAGCAACTAGTGGAAATATTCTCCTCCCGCCCCCTTACAATGATATTACGCGGGGATGCAAGTAACACCTTTTCTAGGTTTAATTTTTTTGAGGAGGAACATATGAACCAGCAAGAACAGCAGATTGAGATAGTAAGACTAGCAGAAATACTCCGGCAGGTAAAAGAACAAATCCGAAAGAGTGAGCAGAACTCTGATAACTATCGGGATACACTGCAAACTACACTGCAAGAATATTGGAAAACAGGTGGCGGTAACTCCATTGACGAAGCTCAGCTAATTGAGTCTATGGACCGGCAGCGAGCACTATCTGCGCACGTTCATCATACTGCCCGCCAATTACATAAAATGCTAAAATCTCCTTATTTCGGGCGTATTGATTTTTCCGAAGCTGATTATTGCCAGGCTGAGCCAATTTATATTGGCATTGGGAGTTTGACTAATAAGGAAACTGGCGAATTTCTTATCTACGACTGGCGCGCTCCGGTATCGAGTATGTTTTATGATTATGGACGGGGTCAGGCGTCATACCAATGCCCTGCCGGCACGATCACAGGCATTATCACACTCAAGCGCCAATACAAAATTGTAAACGGCCAAATTGAGTACATGTTTGATTCTGATTTAAAAATTGATGATGAAATCCTCCAACAGCTGCTAAGCAAAAGTGCGGACGATAAAATGCATACCATCGTCAACAGCATTCAGCGTGAGCAAAACCAGATTATTCGTGATCAAACCCATAGGGTGCTATTTGTTGAAGGCCCGGCTGGCAGTGGGAAAACGTCGGCTGCCTTACACCGGGTGGCCTTCTTGTTGTACCAGGACCGGGATAGACTGACCTCCCAAAATGTATTAATCCTCTCACCTAACAACATCTTTGGTGATTACATCTCCAATGTACTGCCGGAAATCGGTGAAGAAAACGTAGTACAAATGACTTTCCAGGATTACGTGGCCCTATCTACCGCCGAACTCCCTCTCCAGTTTGAAGCCCGTACCGCATATTTGGAGCAAATGCTGAAGCCTAACCCCAACCAAAAGCGTATCGCTAATATTAGCTTCAAATCTTCGAACGTATTTAGCCAGGCATTAATCCGTTACTTGGAATGGCTTGCGTCAGACTGGGTAAACGACTATCCGGCCATCTCAGTTCGGGGCGAAACAATATTTCGCCAAGACGAATGGCGGCACTATTACACAGTCAGCTTTGCCATGATGCCACCGGCGCTGCGTCTGGAAAAAATAAGAACAATTGTCCAAAAGCGAATGAGTGATCTCGTCCAGGCAGTCCGTAAGGAAAAAGTGAATGAAATAACTGCCGCTGGTGAAGAAGTCAATGAAAAGGTGATAAGGGCATTAGCCAGAATCCAGGCCAGAGATGAGTTGAAACCAATCACTGACCAGATTGAGCAGCTGACCACCTTAGATGCCGTAAGTGAATATAAAAGCCTGTTTAAAAATGATCGATTATTTGAAGTAACGGGAATAGCCGCCCCCAAAGAGTGGGAGATCATTAAAAGGCAGACGCGGGCCTATATCAACCAGGGTATTCTTCCCTATGAAGATATTCCTTCTTTTTTATACTTTCAGGGTATATTACAAGGTTTTCCAACCAAAGCCGATATCAAGCATGTCGTAATCGACGAAGCACAGGATTATACAGCATTTCAGTATAAAATTCTCGCTCAGCTGTTTCCCAACTCTTCTTGGACAATTGTCGGGGATCCTGCACAAGCTGTACAGCCATTTTTGACTACAGCAAGTTTTGCTGAAGCAAGCAACATTATCGGCATAGAAAAGACACTGCTATTTCGCCTTACCAAAAGCTACCGCTCAACCCGGGAGATACAAGCCTTTTGCCAAGCACTGCTGCCTGATGCGCACGAAGTGTTGTCAGTAAACCGGCCTGGTCCGCTGCCAGTCGTTGTCCGGGTAGAACAAACACAGGAACTAGCGGCGGCCATTGCCAGTACCGTGCACTCGATGATAAACCAAGGCTGGCGTTCTATCGGGGTTATCACGAAGAATGCAGCACAAGCTATGGCTGTGTATCCTGCTCTCGAAAGTTCTGTCAAGTCCAGCCTTGTAATTAGAGAAGACGATGAGTTTTATCGCGGCGTTGTTATTATCCCCTCCTATCTAGCCAAAGGCTTGGAATTTGACGCCGTACTGGTGTTAAATGCTGACAGCAAAAATTACAGCCATGACCAGGATCGTCATATCTTATATACCATCTGCACCCGGGCGTTGCATCGCCTGTTCCTTTATTATACAGGCACCCCTTCGCCCTTCATATCTCAGATAAATCAAGATTTATATCAGACCAATACTGTATTGCCATAACGGATAAAAGCAAAAAGGCTGCCTTCCGGCAGCCATACAAGGAGTACTTATTCTATCTATTTACCGGCACCTTCAAAGCTTGTCCGGGATTCACTTGTGCATTATTATTTAACTTATTTAATTGCCTGATGGCAAATACTTTTTCTCGGATGTCCTCTTTGTCGGTGACATAGTTAGCAGCAATTTTCCAAACGGTATCACCTTGCTTCACATAAACTGTCTCATAGGCAACCGAACCGGAGAAGGCACTTGAACTGGCTAAAGGAGCTATTACTAATAAAACTAGAACTAAGGACAGTGTTAATACGGTTCTCATTAATAAACACCTCGCTGAACTTATGTTCGATTCAAATTTATTGTAACACAGTACATATGTTCTGCGCAAGTATGTTCGGTCTTATTTTTCGAACTTATGTTTGTTATCAAAATTGATTTTTCCTAAAAGCAAAACCAAGGACCACTCATTTTGGAGTGGTCCTTGGTTTATATCATAAATCGTTCATATGCTATAGATTTTCCAGACAATAAGCACCTAATCGGCTAACTCATTTGCTAGTTGTCAGCAGCTTAGTTAATATGGTTGAAGCAACATTCGCCATAACTCTATACCCTTCTTCATTTGGGTGAAGTACGTCGGCATAAAGCTTTGTTCGGGCCTGCCTACTTTCAGATTCCATAAACGCAGTATAAAAATCAATCATGCCTATGTTATTATCCATGGCATATTCACGCATATCTGCGCGGTATAGACTAAGAATAGATTCATCTTTAGAATAATTACAAGGTATTGGTATGCCGATGATCGGTGTTACTCCATATTGCAAAGCTAGTTCCACCATGTGGCGAATATGATCATAGACTTCTTCAGCCTCAACTCCGGCGCAAGCATCGTTAGTACCACCCATTATGATTACATGCGATGGTGAGCAACTGATAACATCACTAATAAACCGCTCCAGCATTCCCGCACTAGTGTCGCCATTAACACCTTTATTAATAATAGAAATCCCCAACTCTTTACTAGCCAAATTACCCCATGCTAAGTTCGGTGTGTACGGAAACCCGTACGTGATAGAATCACCTATTGCAACTATCTTCATAAATGTTGGACACTTCCTTCCTTGGATATGTCGGTAAAACCGGCTTCTAAAATGAGATAGGTGTATTTGGATTTGTTGGAGCATGCTAGAAGAAAGTAAAAAACCAGTCTTATGGCTGGTCTAAAAATGCTTGATTTTATTGGTCGGAGTGACACGACTTGAACGTGCGGCCTCTACCACCCCAACATAGGCTCGTGATTTTGTACAATGAGAAGAATCCAGTAAATTCAAGAGTTTGCTAGGTTTTGGAAGCGATAATTTCTTAAATTATAGGGACTGTGTCCTATGATCAGCATTATAGGCTGTAGTATAAACATAGATATAGGCTCTGAAGCCTATGTTCGAAACATATGTTATAGAGCCTATGTTTCGTTCTTTGGAAGATCCTTCGATTCGATCCTTTTTATAAATTCTTTTATTGAAGCCCACGCCTCCTGGGTTTCGTAATAATACGCATTGTTCAAAATCTGGCTGACTGTTACCTGTGTTACACCAAGCATGACAACTATAAAAAATGAACAAACTTCACTTACCAGGGGCTCGCCAGCAAAACGCGCATAATGAGGTAACACCAGTGAAGTGTCACTTCGCTGGTGTTTACCCATCGTAATCAAAGAATATCCTGAGAGTCGTATTATTATCAAGATACACTTTGGCGCAAATGGGCATCTTTAATAGCAATTGCTATAAAGAGTCCTATTAATACAAGAAATCCCCCAATTATATGGTGCATGGCAAATGATTCATTTAAAATTATCACGGCAAATATTGCTGTAAGTATTGGTTGGACCAGTGTGAATATCGAAACTTTTGACGAGTCGATATAGCCAAGAGAAAAATTAATTAAAAAGTATCCTCCAACTTGGGTAATTAAACCTAGACATAATAGGTAAATCCAGGATATAGACGAAAATCCATACAATTTACTTTCTGTAATAATACAGCAAATGAATAATGTTATGACAGAACCTAAAAAAGTAAAAAATACAACCTGCAGAGTACTATTTTTAAGTCTTACTTGTTTCACTGATAAAACATATAAAGCTAAAAATATACTTGCAATAATGGAAAATATAAAACCTCTGTCGACTTTCATTTCAACAATATTACTAATTCCAATTAACACGGCTATTCCAAGCATGGCTATACCATTGCCTAACCAGTGGAAATGATTTAGTTTTTCTTTGAATAAGAGCATAGCCCCTATACCTACCCATATAGAGGAAAGATTTACAATCAATGTAGGAAATGTAGCATTAGAAATTATAACTGCTATGTTCCAAAAGACCAGTTCAAAAGCAAAAAACATTCCGCCTAATAAACAAATACAAATTCCTTTATAACTCATGTTCTTATTCTTTGTTCTAATATAAAAAGGCAGTATAAATAGTATGGCAAAAAATATTCTATAAAAAGCTGAAGAGATTCCATTGACATGAGCTTCTTTTACGAAAATTGCAGATACTGATATACATACTATTCCCAAGAATAATATTATCCAAGGTGCTTTCCTAACCGATTCAACGCTCATATTCACCCAACCATTTTCTGTAAATTTCCTGTACAAGATAAAATTAATATACTATAGCGACTTTAATAATGCAACTAAGTTATTATATAAATATCGATAAAAAGACAGATAAAACCTCATAGAATACTATAAAGCCTATCCATCTTGTTGGTTAAGCAAAACGCGGATTTCGTACGCTAAGCAATTTTTTATAGGAGAAAAGCTGTTTCCCTGTACGCTAAGGGGTAACGGCTCTATTATTATCCAAGAGCGGTCTTAATGAATTTATGTTGATACTCTTTTGTATCAAAGCGGTATTCCAAAGGAAATTAATATTCTCACAGTCAAGTAGAGAAATATTATTTGGTAGAATTGGAGCGGTGGGAGTATAAAGCAACTCGTCCGCTGGCTTTGCTTTTGCCTGCTTTTATGGAGCAAGATGTTATTTATGACCGATAAAAGCCGGACTTATGTGCGTTATACCATTCTAAAACAGCAGTTTCTGGCTTCGCTTTCAGCAACAATAAAATTTCTTTGGCAAACTCCAACGAAGCAGTGCCATTGGCCGTGACCACATTGGAATCACAGACAGCTTGTTCCTCTACAAAGTGCTGATTACCTCTATAATGAGGAGCTTGGTCCTGCATGAATTCAAGAGTGTTTCCCGAATGTCTGATTTGATTCAAGTAGCCGTTTTCTGCCATAAAGTTGGCGGCACCGCAGATTGCACCTACTGGAATACGTCTTTCAATTGCATACTCCACCACAGGCAACACCGCGTTGTTCAGTTGTTTCATCCAGGCATTGCCTCCAATTAAAATCAGCATACCAAAGTCGGCAGGAAAATCGGCCACTGAATAATCGGGAAGAACTCGAAAACCACCCATCGATGTTTTGGGTTCTTTGTCAAGGCTTAACGTCTTTATCGCGTACCCTGTTTCGGGTGCGTTAAGTTCGGAACTGACATATGCGCTTTCCCAATCGGCATATCCGTCAAAAATAAATACCAGTATTGCTTTTTTCATTGTTTGTCCCCCTCCTTCTGTTAAATAGTATACAATAAAAAAGGTGACACCTATATGTCACCTTTTTTATTGTAGTGGGAATTTATTTTTCCCAAACGGCGTTTGATTTCTTCTTGGAGTGCAGGAGGAGAAATGACATGCACCTTGTTCAGGAGACTGAAAACCAGATCTGCCGCCCACGCTAAATTGGAAACTTGAAAACGAATCTGCCCACAATCCTCTTGACCTTTATTTCCTGGGACGGTTCTTGCTTGCTAGTTTTCTGCCGATTTTAATATCCGACTAATTCTGGATTCACTCAACTCTACTAACTTCCCGATTTCTTTCAAAGATAACTTGGAGTTACACCGGAGTTTCTTTACTAATTGATTTATCTCAGAGTTTTCTTTTCCTCTTCCTCCAGTCTGCTCGTGATGTATTTGGTTAATGCGCTTAGCAACAAAGGCTCTGCATTTTTCCAGAGACATCTTTTTCCGTTCAACCTCAACTACTGAGCTAACCATACCACGACAATCTGTATGAAATGGTGGTTGCTAAAGTTCAGACAGCCCTTTGTATTCCCGGTATCGCTTCTGAGGCACTGCTAAGACCATTGGCCAAAAAGCCCAGCAAAAATGATTTATCTACCATTCTGTCTATTACCAGTGGCTCTTCCATGTATTCAGTATAACTACTCCATTGATATTTTTCCAGGCTAGCAACTAAGCCCACCTTTACAGGATTTTAATGAATATATTTCGAGACTTGTAGTGCATACGGATCATTTGTAATAATTTCGCTACGAAAACGATCCTGAAAAAAATGCCCGCATCTTACATGCTTACGGTTGATATACATGACATAACTTACATTAAGGCTTTTTCATGACTTGTGAAATGTCACTACCATTTGAAGTCATTAATAGATGAACATGATTGTCCATCAAACAATATGCATATATCTTAAAATTATACTTTTCTTGATTCTTTTGTAAAATTTCCAAGTACCGTTTTCGATCCTCATCATCATAGAAGATCGACTTTTTTCATTACCGCGTTGAATGGCATGATACATTTCATATTCGCCTTTTTTTAGCACATCTGGGCGTACACGCCACCCCAGCACTATTTTACACTACCTAAACTAACAAGCAAGAACCTTCCCCTAATATAAGTTCGCCAATAACCTTCTGGCTATCGGTATTCTGGAAGAACGGGTAAGTCTCAGTCCCACAATACTCGCAATTAAAAAACTTTCTTTTGATATGGCATATCATCGGTTCATCACATACCTGGCATACCATCTCGCGCGGGTAGAAGTGTTTTCTTGTTGTATCATCGTTTTTCTCTCTGCAGTTTTTACATGTGGCTGGTTCGGGCTTACTTGGACTCCAATACCAGCAGTTGCCACAAATTCTTTTTTTCATTACTCCCACCCCCAAATAATAAAAACGCGAACAGGACAGCTAAACGCTTGCCCTTTCTATCTACCTATACTCCCTTGCCAGAATCGCTATATCCACATTACCGGTAATGCGAGATTTGTTGTTTTTCGGCAAATACCTTACGTACTCAATTTTATCTCAACTCTTGCAATTATCCATATAGGACTGCAGTCCTTACACGCATATCGTTTGGCACTTAGGTGGTCAACTTTTATGTTAGCAAAAACATATGGCTTTCATTTCGCATCTCACCTTTATGAAATACTCTGTAACTAAAGCGAACTGTTCTCATATTATGTAAGAGGATACAAAGGGACGGTTATTGTGAAAAAAAATATACTGAAGGTCTCAAAAAAACGCACAACAAAATAAGCCTATCAAATAGACGAATAAAAAAGTACTGATAAGCTATTGAATATCGATAATTAAGTGCGGTATAGTTAAGTTAGCT
>NZ_DATMYD010000034.1:0-5356 GCF_035561155.1 Sporomusa sp.
GCATAGCAAGATACAACACAAAAGATGCGGTCATATGCTGCATGAAAAAGAGATAGCTTAGCACCAAAAAAGGCACAACAAATTGCTAAGGAAACTATCCCTTAGCTTTGTTATGCCCTTTTTTCATACCATTTCTTTTTATTCAGTCTTAATCCCATAAAGATCTTATTTTTTACTCACGAAAACAAGAAGGGGCTGCCTCTCATAGGTTAAAATAACCTATTTTGAGACACCCCCTTCAAGTACCATTCCACCAACAACAGCGATACAACATGGGAATATGAAAAATTGTACCGAGTGTGTGGATTACACCCCAGACTGCCGCCCCATAGATGGAGCCAGAAAACAGTGGATTTCTTATGCTACTTTACCCCTGCCGACTGCGTTCCCTTTTTTACAATGACTCCGTCCACTGCGGTATAAACTACGTCGTCTTTGATCCAGCCCTCGATGGTATGCCCACCAATTACCTGTTTATTATATCCAGTATGATTACGGTCAATCACAACATATTCTGGACCGTTTTTAGTACTGCCCGGCCTAACCACGACTGTTTGAAGATCTTTATTGATACGATAAGCCTTGGCAGTGACTCCGTCAACGGCCGTGTATGCTACACCGTCTTTGATCCAGCTCTCAATAGTTTGGCCACCAACTACCTGTTTATTATACCCAGTGGGATTACGGTCGATCGTAACATATTGGGGACCATTCTTAGTGCTGCCCGGACTAACCATCACTGTTTGAAGGTCTTTATTGATACGATAAGCCTTGGTAGTGACTCCGTTAATTGCGGTGTATGCCACACCGTCTTTGATCCGGCCCTCAATGGTACGCCCGCCAACTACCTGTTTGTTATACCCAGTGGGATTACGGTCGATCGTAACATATTGGGGACCATTCTTAGTGCTGCCCGGACTAACCATCACTGTTTGGATGTCAGATTTAATTTTGTTTGTTTCCGGGAGAAATTCGTTGGCCGAAGCCACACCTGCTACCATCATACTCATCAGTAAAGATGCAGTTATAAAAGTCTTTTTCATTCTCGCTACCTCCTTGATTTCTTTATCCATATTATACCTAGTTAATATGAATATCTCGTGAATCAATTATGAAAAACTTGTGTTATTTTACCAGTATGCGTCGCACTTCGCTGCTAATAGTCCACTAAGTTCATCATACTGGGATTAGCACCTTGGAAAGTAAAAGCCCAGCACTTCGTGCCAGGCAGTCGCAGCAAATATATTCTTATTTCATATCCTTTATTGAACCTCTAATTTTACTTTACTGCTTAAAGGTAATTCCATTTGGGATTTTACCTACCTCGACCTTGCCGATTACTTTGTCGGTTGTATTATCAATGATGCTCACCGTGTTTTCATACATATTGGTGATATAGACAAACTTGTTGTCGTTACTTGTCACTACGCCATGAGCACCTTTGCCGACTTCAATGGTAGCTACTATTTTCTTGGCAGCCAAATCCACTTTCGAAACCGTATTGGACGGACTTTGCTCGGTACCTTGGTTAGCAACAAAGGCGTACTTGTTATCATATTGGATAAAGACTTGCGCCGGGCCTTTACCAACAGGTATCTTTTCTACCTTATCGCTAGTCAAGTCCACAATCGCCAGCATATTCTCGGCATTAGCAGTAGCAACAAGCGTTTTGCCGTCGCTGGTGATCCCGGTTGTCACCGGTTTTTTACCAACTGTGATTTTTCGTGTTTCTTTTAACGTTGGAATGTCTACCACACTCACCGTGTCTTCGCCCATATTAGCGATATATGCTGTTTTGCTATCTTGGGAAATGCGGAACCCGTGCGGTCCCTTACCGGTGGGCACTGTTTGCACAACATTATAGGTTTTGGCATCTATGACTGTCACATTATTAGACTCATTGTTGGTTGCCAACACATACTTACCATCCTGGGTAAAGACGATATGTGCCGGATGAGCGCCAATCTCGACTTTCTTGATTAGATTATTGGTCATGGTGTCATAGAACAGGGCAAAGCCGTTCATTTCCATATTGCCATGGCCTTCCATTTTGGGCACTAAGATTGCCCCCAGCACGTTGCCATCAGGCGATACCTGCACATTATGTACTGTGCCGTCTAAGGGAATGGTGTCAATCACAGTATTGGTAGCTGCATCAATTCTGGTAATGCCGCCCCCTTCATTAGCTGTATAATACATGCTCTTTACCGCAACAGACGGAACTTCCTGAGCAGATTTTAGGGGGGCTTGTGGTGACGGCGCAGGACTTTTTGTTCCGGCGCACCCGGAAAGGACCAGCATCAAGACTAAAAACCCACAAAGCAATACATTACGTAGTTTCAAGTAATCATCTTCCTCTCATTATGATGTAAAGAGAGACTTAGCTTCAAGTGGCTTAAGCCTGACTTTTACAAAAATCTCGTTTATTATTTTATCCAACGCGCCATGTATCTAACCAAATTCGGCGCGCCTAAGTATTTTTTCAACAATTTCATAAACTCCTCATCAATTATTCATCAAATATTCATATCTATAAGGTACTATATAGTACATAACCGGGGCACATTGTACGGTTACATTTCCCGGAAGACCTAAAAACTCATAAGGAGGAGTAGTTTTGAAAAAGCTATTATTACTCACTTTTCTATTTATGTTCACTATTCAGAGTCCTGGTTTCGCTGCTGTTAGCGGCTCCAAGCCGCGAACATTTTCTCCCACGCCTAAACCTCCGACCACGCAAACAGCACCAGCTCCAACCAGCGGTTATAAGCCATCGTCTCCGGCTAACAGCTATAGCCAAACAGCGCCGGCGGCTAAATCAGCCAACCCGTCAGCCGTTCAACAGCCTGCCAGCGGCGGCTTTATGCGCGGACTAGGCCTATTCGGCGGCGGCATGCTGTTAGGCAGCTTACTTGGCGGAACCTTAGGCTTTGGCTCTACCGGCGGGTTTGCCACACTATCAGGTCTATTTTTCAATATCCTTATCATCGGCGGTATTATCATGGCCGGCCGCTTCATCTGGGAGAAATTCAAACAACGCCAACGTGATAACAACCGATAAATTTATACCAGTCATATCAATGAGGTAAAAATAATGGGTCAAGCCACAACCTTAAAAATCGAAGGAATGACTTGCGGCCACTGCAAAATAAGCGTCGAAAAAGCGCTCATAGCAGTCCCGAGAGTTACGGGCGGCACGGTTATCTGGCTAAAAAAAGAAGCGATCATTACCAAGTCTGCTAGCCGTGACGAGCTAGTAAAACTGTCGCAGATGCTGGCTACACAGTATTCATTAAAGCGGTACCAACGCAGATTTATAAAGTTAAAACAATATTTGATATAAAAAAGCCAATTCCACCTCACTAAGGGGAATTGGCTTTTGCAGTACGTGCGACTGATACAACAGCAAATATGGATTAATTGGAACATTATTGGGATAACCTGTATTTAAGAAATGTCAACCAATCTCTAAGTTAGTTGGATTTTGCTATGATAACCTTTACAAAACATACATTTTCTAACGCTAAGCCTAAATGCATGTCCCAGGAAAGAAAAAGCCTGACGCATAAAGCGTCAGGGACGTGTTTGCGACTGCGCGCCCTGCTATAGCTGCCAGTCGAGTCACACAAAAATACTGAGGATGTACTTAGTATAGCAAATCATTATGAATATCTAATGAAAAGAAGATGAAAAAGTAGTGAATTTTTTTGTGAAGATGCTACTTAGCGATGATCCTACCTTCAACTGCACGGATTATTGTGAAAACTACTTGTTACAAAACCTTAATGCGTATGTACTGCTCCATCACTATGTGTATGGGTTTCACCAGGGCGCGCCGGCTTAGGGCTCTGGCTATGCTGAGCTCCGCTGCAACCAGACATACCCGCCTTGCCGCCTGCCGGTACGCCTGACATGTTCATTTTCACCTCCCCCGTTTTTAAACCGGACCGTATGATGATTATCCGGCCTATCTCAGTAAGGTTACAGGTATTTCTGGCACATGAGCGTGGAGATTTTCATATTCATACAAAATTCACAAATTATTCATAATTAATTCATAATATCTTCATAACTATGATGTAATATATATTATATAACTAAAATGAAAAGTAGCAAAAGTGATTACATGGTCATTTTGTAAAAATAACCCTATACTACCGATGAGACAAAGAAGTCTTTGGCGTTTTGAAGCCAAAGACTCTTATTTTTTTTAGGGAGGTGATGTAAAAAACACGTTTTGCCCCCGGTTTGAAGAACTTATTTGAGAACATGAAAACAAACAGCAGGAGGAGGATTTATATGAAAAAAGTGTTACTTATCGCCTTGGTACTTTCATTCGCTCTCGTTGTACCCGTTTCGGCTACCCCGTCCACCATTATCTGGATACCATCCACCGATATACAGCCTGCGAATAAGACCCATTTAGGCATAGACAATTATTTTACCGCTAAACCTTTAGCATCCGGACAATCAACTGGTGCTTTTACATCTCCCGATTACGGCTTGACCTGGGGAGGAACAAACTTTGAATATGGTATAGACTATATTGCTTCACAACCATCAAATCCTTTGTATTTCAATGCTAAGTTTAATTTGCTGAATAACGAGGCTTCAAAAGTAAATATAGTTGCAGGCGTATACAATGTGGGTACGTCAAAAGCCACTAACCAGGAAGTCAAATATGTACTGACAAGTAAAACAATTAGCGACGGCACCCGCTTTGCTTTGGGATACGGTGTCGGTAGGAGAGAAGCCCTGGGTTCTGACAACAAAATGATTCTAGCCAGCATTGATAAACAACTAAATGATAAATGGTGGGTAGCGGTAGATTATCAAGGTGGTAAGAGTGCATTAGGCGCGACAAACGTTGGTTTTTCTTATAACTTTGCACCAAACGCTTCAGTAATTTTTGCCTATGATATCTACAATAACAAAGACTATAAAAATACTATTACTACCCAATTGGACATAAACTTCTAGACAAACAAGCAGTTTTCTAAGTAAGTCTGCAAGGGATATATTATTATCCTCCAACAAATCTAATACAATTCATTGTAACAAAAATGGATAAATCTCTCAGAAAAAGATTTATCCATTTTTTTGTTGCTATTATATGCTACACTCTTTTCCTTACAGGGCTACTTTTGTTCATACTATTTTGCCTATCCCTATGGGGACTTCGCACAATATTTGATAAACTAAGTCGAGTCGGATACGAGGCCACTGAAGAACTTGTGGTTTTGACGGAGCAAAGCTTAAAAAGTACGAAACAGAAGACGACCCTTGTTCCCAATTTTGGGGTGAGGGTCGTCTTTTACCATTTAGGAAACCTTTATAACTTGTCTTCTACCTTATC
>NZ_DATMYD010000035.1:0-79647 GCF_035561155.1 Sporomusa sp.
GGAACCGTTAAGAGTTAGAATGTAGGTCTTAAGCGAGCAATAGACCCTCTTTCTTGCTTAAATAAAGACATTGTGATGATTTATCTCTCTCGAATGGACTGGAACAGTCCAAATCACTCTTTTTTTAAGCAGACTCCCTGACAGAAAATATAACTTTCTCCTGGACAAGGGCAACATCGGCTTCCGCTTTCGTCAAAGTCTAGGCGCAAGCCGTGTTTTCTTTATACAAGCAGCTGTCCATTTTTAAGAAATTTCGGGAAATGTGTAAAAAAATAAAAGATAGAGAATTTTTAGACAGGAATTTTTAAATGAATAGGGAATATTAAATATATAGGATCAGGAAAGGGGATGGGTAGTATGGCAATTACAGTACGTGGAAAAAACATCGAGATTACACCAGCACTAAAAGACTATGTCGCCAAACGCGTTGGTAAAGTCACTAAATATTTTGACGGTGCCAGTATGGGCGAGATTACTGCAATCCTCACTGTTAATAAAGGGCGTCACATTGTTGAGGTAACCGTGCCCATCAACGGCATACTTCTCCGGGGCGAAGAAGCAACGACTGATATGTACGCTTCCATTGACTTGGTCATTGAAAAACTGGAAAAGCAAATTGAAAAATATAAGACGAAACTATCCCGCAAGTTAAAAACCGGCAGCTTTAAAACCGATTTGGTACCTGCGGCAGCGCCAGCGGTTCAAACAGTCAGCGAAGATGAGTTCAACATTGTCAAAACCAAGCGGTTTGCCATTAAGCCGATGAATGCCGACGAGGCAGTTATGCAGATGAATCTTATCAACCATGATTTCTTCGTATTTATGAATTCCGATACCGAGGAGGTCAATGTCGTTTACCGCCGTAAAGACGGTCAATACGGTTTAATTGAACCAGAATTCTAAGAGTTCTAATCAAACAAAAATAAACGAGCCGGGTAGCTAACCTGGCTCGTTTAAGTTTGACGTTGTGTCCGCATTTCCGACCTGCGTTTAATAATAATCTCAGCGAGTGATGCTGACTCCATTTCCTGCGCTTTTTGCGCAAATTCCTGTCTGGTGAACAGGCCTTTTTCAATTAAGAGTTCTATCAGCGTAGCAATTGCGAGCGTATTTTTGTAGTCGACATCTTTAAGATCAGCAAGCTGACCGGCAATATCCAGCATGTTCATTACATCACGACTCATGGTAAAACCTCCTAAAGGGATGAACTCCTTAAACCTTTTCTAATAGTATGCACAACTATGCCGGAAAATAAACCAATTATGGCTATTTTTCCCAATAGTGAAATAAATAACTTGTTCAGACTATTCCAATATTTATTGACAAGTTCCACAATATAACTTACAGTTAAATCATGTATTTATATTTCTTATAGTATATCATTGCTATTAAATGTTCCAGATTTCACAATGTCCATTGTCGCACAGGCACTAATAATTTAATTTTCGTAGGTGAGGAGGTTTTGTCTTGAAAGGCTTTCAATCACAGGAGTTAACCCGTATTATTGAAATTGACCGCAAGACATGCAAAGGCTGTGACTCGTGTAAGGCATTTTGTCCAACAGACGCTATCGAGGGCAAATACGGAGCCATACACAAAATCAGCAGCGAAAAATGCATTTCCTGCGGTCAATGCCTTGTCAACTGTCCATTTGGTGCTCCACAGGATACTGTGGACGTCGTGGATAAGGTAATTGACAAGCTCAAGAACAAACAAGTGACAGTTGTCGGCACAATTGCGCCGGCTGTTCGTGTTGCTATCGGCGAGGAGTTCGGGATGGAGCCAGGCAGTCTGGTTACCGAGAAACTGTATGGTGCAATGAAGCAGGCCGGTTTTAAAGTGCTTGATACCAACTTTACTGCCGACCAGACCATCATGGAAGAAGGTATGGAGCTTATTGCCAAAATCCGGCACTATGCCTTAGGTGAGCCAACGGAACATCATTTAGGACCATTGCCGCAGTTTACTTCCTGTTGCCCGGCTTGGGTCAGGTATGCCGAGCTGTATTACCCGGAACTGCTGCCGAATATGTCCTCTGCTAAGTCGCCGATGATGATGGCTGGCGCCCTGGCTAAAACCTATGGTGCAACTGAAGTTTGGAAGGTAAATCCTGAAGACATATTTATGGTTGGTGTTATGCCCTGTACTGCCAAGAAGTTTGAGGCTTCGCGCCCTGAGTTCCACAGCGCCGCCCACTATTGGCAAACGCAGGGAAAATCGGGCAACTATCCTGATATAGATGTAGTTCTTACCACAAGAGACTTGGCTCGCCTGTTCAAGAAACTGAACATTGACGTCAAAACTGTTGCTGAATTTACTGATAAAGACAACCCGTTAGCCCAGTATAGCGGAGCTGGCACAATTTTTGGCAACACCGGCGGCGTAATGGAAGCTGCTTTACGGACAGCCTATTTTGTCATTACCGGCAAAGAGCTGGATGTCTTGGAATTTAAGCCTGTACGCGGCCTCAAGGGCGTAAAAGAAGCCAGTGTTACCATGAAAGATGCCAAGACAGGCAAAGAGGTTACTCTTAAAGTAGCTGTAGCCCATGGCACTAAAGAGAATGTAAAACCGCTCCTGGATGAGGTCAAAGCAGGCAAATCGCCGTACCACTTCATCGAAATAATGAACTGTCCCGGCGGCTGTGTTAACGGTGGTGGCCAGCCGATCAATCCGATGGGCACTTCATGGCTGGATAAAGCCAAGGCCGTACTGCCTTGGGCATAAGGAGGGAACACTATGGCGCGTTATGATTATGTAGAAAAAGCCGTCAAGGTTTCACGGCGTGAATTCTTAGGAATAGTGGGTGTGGCAGGCGCCGTTCTTTGGACTGGCGCGTATGTAGCCACAGATTTGGTGCAGGATCGCACTAAATACATCAAGCTGCGGGCACAAGGCATTTATAAAGATGATGAAAAGTCAAAAATCCGCCAAAGCCATAACAATCAGGCAGTTACTGATGTATACAAAAAGTTTGCCCATAACCCGCTCAGCCATCTGGCCGAGGAACTCTTTCATACTAAATATGTAAATCGGACTAAGTTGGTGTAGGAGGGATAATACTGATGAGCCATCATGATGAACACGGCCCGCGAGTACTGAAACATCCTCTTATCTCGCGGCTATTTCACTGGGGTTTGATTCTCGGTTTTTTACCGGCGGCAATCACTGGATTTTTTATCTGGCTGAAGCCTTTCGGCGATGATATGCAGAACCTTATCATGCAGATTCACATTGTCGGTGCGAGCATTCTTACTATATCCTGTATACTCTATACGATTTTTGGATTAGACAGAATTGTTGCCTTTACCCGTCGCATATTCTCCTGGGATGACCGGGATATCGGCTGGATGCTGATTTGCGGCGGCTATCCGCAAAAAATGCTGTTAGGTAAAACCATTCCTGTACCACCGATGGGTAAAATGAACTCCGGCCAGAAGCAAATGGGTATTATGATGTTGATCGGCGGCATTGTCCTGATTGTTACCGGTTGGGCCCTGTACGCTTTCTTGCCGGTAGCACCGAAAGCAGTAATGTACTGGTTTGATATGTTACATCTGGTGATTGGCATATTCCTCGGACTGTGCGTGTTTGCGCATATATTCCTTGGCATCTATAACTGGGGTGAGTTTTTGTGCATGTTTGGTGATGGCACTCAGTCGATCCAGGAAGCTGAGCATCATAACCCGGTATGGGTAGCTAACGAAATCGAGCCGGTCAAAGGCGGCCAAACTACCGTCCCCGGCCAGCATCAGGCAGGTTAAGCAAGCGGCTGGTTTTGCTATGAAAGGCATTGCCTGCTAAAGTGAAAAGTGAGATTGCTTCGCGATGCGAAGCAATCTCCTTTTCGTTTTCCAGCCTACCCAATTTTTGACTTTATACAGGGAATCTGTTAAAATCATATATTAGGCACATACTAAGCCTACGACTGTTTAAAAACGGTCTAAACTTTGTAATTAGATATCATTGTTTTGCCGGGGAGTTGATAATTTGTTTAAATTTTTGAAAAACTTATTTGGTGATGATAACGAAAAAGAGATTAAACGCATGCTGCAATTGGTTGAAAAAATCAATGCGTTTGAACCCGAGCTTCAGAACATGAGTGATACCTCACTGACTGCCAAGACGAGTGACTTTAAACGTCGTCTTGATAAAGGCCAGACAATTGATGATATTTTGCCGGAAGCGTTTGCTGTGGTGCGGGAAGCCTCGCGCCGCGTGCTGGCCATGCGTCACTTTGATGTGCAAATGGTGGGCGGCATAACGCTGCATGAAGGCAAAATTGCTGAGATGCGTACAGGCGAAGGTAAAACACTGGTAGCTACCCTGCCGGTATACTTGAACGCATTAACAGGCAAAGGGGTGCATGTTGTTACCGTCAATGACTATCTGGCGCGCCGTGACAGCGAGTGGATGGGAAAACTATACCGCTACCTCGGCTTGTCTGTTGGTCTGATTGTTCACGGTCTTGACTTTGACGAGCGCAAACTGGCGTATAGCTCTGATGTTACATATGGCACCAACAACGAATTTGGTTTTGACTACCTCAGGGATAACATGGTTATTTACCCGGAGCAAATGGTGCAGCGGCCTCTCAATTACTCGATTGTCGACGAAGTTGACAGTATTTTAGTTGATGAAGCGCGGACACCGCTCATTATTTCCGGCCCTGGTGAGAAGTCAACAGACCTTTATTTTGTGTTGGCAAAAGTTGTTCCCAAACTCAAAGAAGGCGAAGACTATACCATTGATGAGAAAGCCCATACGGTAGCACCTACCGAAGCCGGTGTAGCTAAAGCAGAAAAGCTGCTTAATGTGCAGAACCTCTATGAAAGCGAAAACATAGAGATGTCCCATCACTTTAACCAGGCTCTCAAAGCCAATGCTCTCATGAAGCGCGACCGCGACTATGTGGTTAAAGACGGCGAAGTAATCATTGTTGATGAATTTACCGGCCGCCTTATGTTTGGCCGCCGTTACTCTGATGGTCTTCATCAGGCTATTGAAGCCAAAGAAGGCGTCAAAATTGAGCGCGAAAGTCAGACACTGGCCACAATTACCTTCCAGAACTATTTCCGCATGTATAAAAAATTAGCCGGTATGACAGGTACAGCCAAGACGGAAGAGCCTGAATTCCGGAAAATCTATAATCTTGACGTTGTCGTTGTTCCACCCAACCGGGAGATGCAGCGGCAGGATTTGCCTGACATTATTTATAAAACGAAGCGGGCCAAATATAAAGCTGTTGTTGCCGAAATTGCCGAAAAGCATAGCAAGGGCCAGCCGGTTCTTGTCGGCACCACCTCGATTGTCCAGTCGGAAGATTTGTCGGCAATGCTCAAGAAACAGGGTGTGCCCCACAATGTTCTGAATGCAAAATTTCATGAAATGGAAGCACAGATTGTAGCACAGGCCGGTCAGGCTGGTGCTGTGACAATTGCGACAAATATGGCCGGTCGTGGCACTGACATTGTACTCGGAACCGGCGTATCCGACCTGGGCGGACTTCACATTATCGGTACTGAGCGGCATGAGAGCCGCCGGATTGATAATCAGCTGCGTGGCCGGGCCGGCCGTCAGGGCGACCCAGGGTCATCACGGTTTTACTTGTCGCTGGAAGACGATCTTATGCGCCTGTTTGGCTCTGAGAATATTGCCGGTATCATGGATAAACTGGGAATGGAAGAGGATGAGCCGATTGAACACGCTCTGATTACCCGGTCTATTGAGCAAGCGCAGAAGAAGGTCGAAGCACGTAACTTTGACATCCGCAAATATGTGCTTGAATACGATAATGTTATGAACCAGCAGCGTGAGGTTATCTATAGTCAGCGTAAGAAGATCTTGTTAGGCGAAAACCTTAAAGAAAACATCTTTAACATGATTGAAAAGCTTATTGATCATGGTATGGATTTGTATGCCAATGAAAAAGTGTACCCGGAAGAATGGGATTATGCCGGGCTTATTGAATACTGTGAGGGCTTCTTTGCGCCTGCCGGTGAACTTAAAGTAGATGTGCTCGATAAACTGAGCCGTGAAGAGCTTAAGGAAGAGCTCATGCGGGCAGCTGATACCGCATATAGCGGACGCGAAGCACTGTTTGGCCCGGATAATATGCGTGAACTCGAAAAAGTTGTCATGCTCAAAACCGTAGATGCCAAATGGATGGATCACCTTGATGCCATGGAAATGCTGCGTCAAGGCATTGGCTTACGGGCCTATGGTCAAAAAGATCCGCTTATTGAGTATAAGCTCGAAGGCTTTGACATGTTCCAACAAATGATTGAGCATGTTCAGGAAGATATTGTCCGCTACATATTTAGAGTTAATATCATTTCACAGGCGCAGCCTGAAGACCATCTGCGCGGAGCCCACACCAGCCGTGGCGACGAAGAAGGCGACAAACAGGCGCAGCCGGTAGAGCCGGTAGTTAATGCCGACACAACAGGCCGCAATGAATTGTGTCCCTGCGGCAGCGGTAAAAAGTATAAACGCTGCTGTGGGGCTAAGTAGGAGATGAGATAGTGCTTTTGGAAGACTTACGCGGGTCAATTGAGACCCTGGCCAAACGGCTTGACGAAATGAGGGTTTCTCTTTGACGTTGCCGGTAAATCGGAACGAATTGAAGAGTTAGAAGATAGAATGAGCGATCCTGCCTTCTGGGATAATCCTGAGGAAGCCCAGAAAACTGCCCAGGAGGTTACTCGTTTAAAAGATAGTATCAGCCAGCACCGTGACCTGGCTACCCGGCATAGCGATATGGCCACTTTATGGGAGCTGGGGATGGAGGAAGCTGACGAGAGTGTTTACGCTGAAGTAACAGCGGCCCTTACCGGCATTGAGCGGGAGCTTGAACAGGTTGCGCTTACCCTAATGCTGTCAGGTGAATATGACGGCAACAACGCCATATTGACACTCCATGCCGGTGCCGGTGGTACTGAGGCGCAGGATTGGGCCCAGATGCTCCTGAGGATGTATGTTCGCTGGGCTGAAAAGAGAAACTATAAAGTAGAAACAATGGACTTTCTGGCCGGTGACGAAGCCGGTGTAAAAAGTGTTACCATAATGATTACCGGCACAAACGCCTATGGCTACTTAAAAGCGGAAAAGGGAGTGCACCGCCTTGTCCGCATTTCACCGTTTGATGCCAGCGGCCGCCGTCATACCTCGTTTGCTGCTGTAGACGTCATGCCAGAGATTGACGATTCGGTGGAAATTAGTATTAATCCGGTCGATCTCCGCGTTGATACCTTCCGGGCCAGCGGTGCCGGCGGGCAGCATATCAACAAAACCGATTCGGCTGTCCGCATGACTCATCTGCCTACAGGTGTTGTTGTCCAATGCCAAAGTGAGCGTTCCCAGATTCAAAACCGCGAACAGTGTATGCGTCTCTTACGTGCCAGGCTGTTTGAGCTTGAGCGGCAGAAACAAGACGAAAAGAAGGCCGAGTTAGGCGGCGAATATCAGGCTATTGAATGGGGCAGCCAAATTCGTTCTTACGTTTTCCATCCGTACAACCTGGTAAAAGATCACCGTACAGCGGCTGAGACCGGCAATGTGCAGGCCATTATGGACGGGGAAATAGACTTGTTTCTTGAAGCCTATTTAAAGAGTGATTTGAATTCGCGAGGATAAAGGTAAGATTGCTCAAAGGGGGCGTATGACATGAAACGCCTAACAACGATAATTCTGTTTATCACCATGGTGTTAGCCGCTGTCGAGATAGTGCTGCCCAAGGTGGTATCTGATGCTGTTGCCCAAGGTCTGCGTGACTTGACAGGCAGTAAGCAGGTAGTGGCCAAAGTGGATAAAAGCCCGGCTATTTTCATGCTGGGAGGTAAGTTCGACCGGGTGTCGGCAGATGCCAGTGACGTTAAAGCCGATAAGTTAACTATTCGCAATATGCATATTACGTTAACTGGTGTTGCCGTCGATATTCAGTCACTGCTTACTAACAGGACGTTGGTACTCCAAAAGGTGGACGATGCCGTTATTACCACCACGATAACCCAGGAGGAGCTGGCTGCATTTCTGAACAGCTCGGTAAAAGGCGTCAAGAACGCCGCCGTTACCATTACCCCTGGTAAGGTGGAAGTCAGCAGCGTCTTGACCTTGGGAGGGATTGCCCGGGTCGATGTCAAGCTGGAAGGCCGGATTGCCGGTGACCGGGAGAATCACAGCATTAAATTTGTCACAGACCGGTTTTGGCTTAACAACACCCCTGTCGGAAATATCGGTGGCTCACTCCTGACCGAGGTGCTGCTGCTTGACCTCAAAAAACTGCCATTTGGCGTGAATGTGCGTGATATTGTCATGGAACAGGGACAAGTCGTTATTTATACTGATAACCGGAAATAGTGTTTAGTGTAATTCAATTGAAACAGCATTTAGCAAGCAGTTTCAAAAAGGGTGGAGAGATTTTGACAACCTTTACATACAACAAGCTGCTAATCGGTCTCATTATTATCGGGCTGTTAGCGGCAGTTACGGTTGACTGGCAGCGTCACACGGTAGAACAAGCTAATTCTACCGTGGAGTTGGTCATGGAATACGAAGACCTTGTGGAACTGGCGCAAATCGAAGGTGTTCAACCGGACAGCCTGCTTACTCAGTTTAAGACAGCAGGCATTACTTCATTGGCTGTGTATGAAGCCACTCTGGAAAAGCTCAATAAAAGCGGCAAAATAACAGCGCTGCCTGGTGCAGAAATTCTCCACCAAAATCGCACAGGTACGCTCACTGACCCGTTTTGGCGCAGCTTAATTGCCGAGGGCAAAATAAAGGCTGAAGACGTGTACGTTGTTGGCCAGGATAAAAAAGTTTTTATGGAAGTGCTAAGCGATTTGAATCGCCGTTTGGGGCCAGGCAGGGTAACCCTGCTGGCTGAAGGTGAGCGGCCGGTTTTGGCAGCGAAAGCCAATTTCGAGAAAGTGGTCAAATGGAACCTGGGTCTTCCGTCAGACGAACTGGCCGCTGTAGATAAGCTGGGTTTTTACGTAGTCCCCCGTCCGACTAACTATACCAAGGTAACCCCGGATGATGTTAATTCAGTGTTCAGTCGCTTATCAGGTATTAATAACCTGAGCAGTATGATTTTTGTTGGGGATGAAGTCTTAGGTTATCCTGATTTGTTACCCCTTACTGCCAGCAATTTTAAAGAAAGAAAACTAACACTGGCGATGATTGAACACCCGCTTCAATTACAGTTTTTCAAACAGGAGGGGCTGATTGAACTGGCTGTTGCCAATAACTATCAGTCCGCCCGTGTGTACACCATTCCCAAAGATGAACAGCCTAAGCTTAAATTAGCTGAGGCCATTCAGCGTTGGGCGGTTACCGATCAGGAACGAAATATTCGTATTAATCTCATGCGTAAGTATGAAAAACCTGAGCCGGGCAAGACACTCGTTGAAACCAATTTGGCCTATGTGTCAGGCGTAAAAGAAGACCTGATTGCTGCGGGCTTTACTACTGGAAGGGCGACTACCTTTAAGCCCTATTTCCCGGCACCGTGGCTGTTAGCTGTTATTGTGCTTGGGGCGACAGCTGCCGGGGTGCTTTACTTATCACTTGTATATCCGTTTTCTGCCCGTTGGCAGTACGCGCTTGTGGCGCTGCTGGCAGCGGTATTGATATTCCCCATTCTTAAAGGCGGCGGCACACTGAGTCGCCAGATGGCTGGTTTGGCCAGCGCTATCCTTTTCCCGGCGTTAGCGATGACTTGGCAGCTTGACCGCTGGCGCGCGCAGGAGGCGGTCGGGCAATTCGGACATTCTGCCAATATCGGTCGTATTATTACTGCTGGTTTGGGAGCACTTGTCGTTACAACACTGTTATCATTAGTGGGCGGATTGTATTTAGGGGCTGTTCTTAGTGATGTGCGATTTTTTCTGGAGATGGAGATATTCCGGGGTGTAAAGCTGACTTTTGTTGCGCCGCTTATATTAGTAACCATAGTGTACTTAACCCGGTATAATCTGTTTGATAATGCTCTTTCTCGGGATGCCCGCGGGTTATGGCGTCAGGTAGTTACGATCCTGAACTATCCGGTGACGATTAGAGCACTGCTGTTTGTTGGGGCGGCTGCTTTTGCCGCGTGGGTATTTATCGGCCGTTCCGGGCATACTGCCGGTGTGCCTGTACCTGCTGCTGAGCTTAAGCTTCGAGCACTCTTAGAGCAGGTCATGTATGCGCGGCCGCGGGGGAAAGAATTTTTAATCGGCCATCCGGCGTTTTTATTAGCGGCTATGGCTGTCTATCGTCAGTGGCCGAGGCTTGTTCAATACATTTTAATTATAACGGCTACCATTGCCCAGGGTTCGATTGTTGAGACGTTCGCGCATCTGAGGACGCCGATCTTCATGTCGGTCATCCGGGGCTTGGATGGCTTGGTGTTAGGTGCAGTAGTTGGCGCGGCTGCGGTTATCGGTGTGTACGTAATCCAAGTCGTAATCGCCCGTTTGGGAAGGAGTCCGGCAGCCCATGAGTGAAATTGTTGTTTCAGGCTATTATGGTTTTGCCAACGCCGGTGATGAGGCCATGTTGGCGGCCATGATTGAGGCTTTGACCGACATTGACCCCAATATTCATATTACCGTTATCTCCGGCGATCCGGACGATACCAGGCGGCGGCATGGCGTTTCGGCTGTCTACCGTCTTAACTATCCGGAAATCGCCAGAGTGATGGCGAAAAGTCGGCTGCTAATCAGCGGCGGCGGCAGCCTGCTCCAAGATGTGACCAGCGACCGCAGTCTCTACTATTATCTTAGTATTATGATGCTGGCCAAGAAACTGGGAAAACCTGTCATGCTTTATGCCCAGGGCATCGGTCCGGTACAGGGGGCGCTGGCTCAGGGCGCTATGCGCTATATTGGCAATATGGTTGACCTGATTACTGTCCGCGATGATGGTTCCTTTGAGGAGCTTAAGCGGTTAAAAGTGACAACGCCTCCCATCTATATAACAGCTGACCCGGTGCTGGCTATGCATCAGGTCGATAAACAAATCGGCCGCTCAATTCTAAAAAAGCACGAGCAGGAAGGTGTGGCCCCCTTAATTGGCATCTCGGTACGGGAGTGGAAGGACTGGAGCCATTTTAAACACGTGCTGGCCCATGCAGCAGATCTGATGATCGAGGAATTGGGTGCCAGGGTGGTGTTCATCCCGATGCAGTGGCCTGATGATCTTAGTGTTTCAAAAAAAATAGCCAGCCGCATGAAAAATAAGTCTGGCGTGCTGCCTGGTGAATATACTACCAGTGAGCTGCTATCCCTTGTCGGCAATCTGGATCTTTTAATTGGCATCAGGTTGCATGCGCTTATTTTTGCCGCTGTTATGCATGTGCCGATGGCCGGCATCTCATATGACCCTAAAATCGATCGTTTTCTTGAAACCATTGGGGAAAGACATGTCGGCACGCTCAAGACAATCAATGCTGACAGCCTGATGGCCAGAATACGCGAACTGTGGGATGAACGTAAACAGCCCAATCGCGAGCGGGTAGAACATATCAATATTTTGCGCAACAAAGCTTTTCAAAACGCCGAACTCGCGCTCAGCCTGATAAGGAAATAATAAGGGGGTAGCGATGGTGACGAGGAAGTGGATACGTGACTATTTAGGAATTGTGCTGGGCACGGTTATCACCGCGCTGGCGCTTAATATCTTCTTAATCCCTAATAAAGTTGCAGCAGGCGGCGTGAGCGGCCTGGCCACTGTTTTTCACTATGCTTTCGGCCTGCCGGTTGGTATGACTATGCTAGCGCTGAACATTCCGCTGTTTTTTGCAAGCGTTAAGATACTTGGCACCAGGTTTGGCATTAATACCCTTTTAGGTGCAGCAGTACTGAGTATATCTATTGATTTGACGGCGCCTTTTACCCGGATACTGACAAGTGATCTGCTGCTCAACTCGCTCTATGGTGGCGTGCTGTCAGGTATTGGCATGGGTCTGGTATTTAAGTTTAAGGGAACTACTGCCGGGACTGATTTAGCTGCAGCTATCATTAACAAGTTAACAGGTATTAGCGTCGGCCAGGCACTGTTAGGTGTTGACTTCTTTGTTATTGCCTTGGCCGGATTTGTTTTTGAAAGTGCCGAATTATCATTATATGCACTGATTAGCCTATTTGTTACCACCCAGATCATCGATCTGGTACAGGAAGGGCCTAGTACTGCCAAAGCATTTTTTATTATGTCCAATTCACCCGAAGCGGTAGCTGATGCCATCATGGCTGAACTTGGCCGGGGTGTTACATTTTTATCAGGACGTGGCGGTTACACTCAGACTGACCGTGATGTCGTTTTTTGTGTTGTCAGTACCAGCGAGGTTACACTTGTTAAAGACCTGGTGTACCGTATTGACCGCCAGGCTTTTGTTATTGTCGCCGATGCGCATGAGGTGCTGGGCGAAGGCTTTACTTCCCCGCGCTGAAACGGGCGATAAACGCCCACCTGCTTCGTTGCTCCTCAGAACGATTGCTTGCGTACGGATGTACGCGGCGCTGCACGTTCTTCCGGTGCGCCTCGCATCTGGGCATTTCTCGCCCGTTTCAGGCCTCAGGCATTTAAGTTGATTTAATGCAATTATAGATAGAGTATGTGACTCGTCCAGCGAAGCTGGACATCGAGACTCGGTGGGGATTATCTCCTGCTTAAAGAAGTGAGACTCTTAATTCGATAAAGACTATGGGAGGTTGTTGAAAGATATGGTAAAAAAGTTAACACCGGAACAGCTCCATGAGCTTGCCGGTCGGGCCAAGTCCATCAGGCGCAATATTGTAAGCATGGTTACTGAAGCTAAATCAGGCCATCCCGGCGGTTCGCTGTCTGCTGCCGACATTCTCTCGGTGCTGTATTTTGCTGAAATGAATGTGGAGCCTGCTAAGGCGAAAGACGCTGATCGCGACCGTTTTGTACTGTCAAAGGGGCATGCGGCCCCGGTGCTGTATGCTACGCTTGCTGAAAAAGGGTATTTGCCTGTGGAAGAACTGCTTACGCTGCGCAAGGTCAACAGCCGTCTGCAGGGTCACCCTGAGATGAAGGGGATCCCTGGTGTCGATATGTCGACAGGTTCTTTGGGACAAGGCTTGAGTGCTGCTAATGGTATGGCGCTGGCTGGCAAAATTGACGCAAGGAATTACCGGGTGTATGCCCTGTTAGGTGACGGCGAATTGGAAGAAGGCCAGATCTGGGAGGCCGCCATGTTTGCTGCTCATTATAAATTGGACAACCTTACCGCCTTTGTTGACTTTAACGGCCTGCAAATTGACGGCCCTGTTGCCGAAGTCATGTCGCCGCTGCCTATCCCTGAAAAATGGCAGGCTTTCGGCTGGAATGTGCTTGTCATCGACGGACACAACTATAACGAAATCTATGATGCCATTCAAGCAGCCAAGACGGTAAAAGACAAACCAACCATGATTGTGGCCAAAACCATCAAGGGTAAAGGCGTCTGCAAAATGGAAAACGTTGCCGACTGGCACGGTAAAGCCCCCAGCCGCGAAGAATGCGAGCTGTTCTTAGCTGAATTAAACGAGATGGAAAGTCAATAATTCTCTCTCGTTATTAAAAATTATGAATATACACGCGGGTGGCTATGAATGTCCAGATGCTAGGCGCGACGAGAACCGTAGCGGAGGCGTACACGTGGTACGCTGAGCAACGGATCGCAGGAGCAACAACGCAGATGGGCGTTCAGAGCCGCCCGCCTATGAAAGAGGTGCAAAAACAAAAGATGGCCAACCAATTAGCCACTCGCGAAGCCTACGGTCTGGCACTTAAAGACCTGGGTGATCGCAATAATAATGTCGTGGTGCTGGACGCTGACCTGTCCAAATCCACTAAGACCAACGTATTTGCCAAAGCGCATCCAGACCGGTTTTTCAATGTCGGTATTGCCGAGCAGAATATGATGGGTGTGGCTGCCGGCTTAGCCGCTGCCGGTAAGGTTCCTTTTGTATCGACCTTCGCCATGTTTGCTACTGGCCGGGCGTTTGAACAAATCCGTAACTCGATTTGCTATCCTAAGCTTAATGTTAAGATTGCGGCTACCCACGCTGGGCTGACCGTTGGTGAAGACGGTGCATCCCATCAGTCGATTGAGGATATTGCTATCATGCGGGCAGTGCCGAATATGACAATCATTGTACCGGCTGATCCGACTGAGACTAAGCAAGCCATCGATTTTGCCGCTGAGTATCATGGCCCTGTCTATATCCGTTTAGGCCGTGCGGCTGTACCCAATATATTTGGAGAAGCTTATGAATTCCGTCTAGGTAAAGCCGCTCTTTTAACTGACGGTGTTGATTTGACTATTATTGCCTGCGGCATTATGGTTGCACCTGCCCGCCATGCGGCTGAACAACTTATTTCCCAGGGAATTAGTGCCCGGGTGCTTGATATGGCTTCAATCAAACCAATTGATAAAGATGCAATTATTGCCGCTGCCCGTGAGACCGGTGCCATTGTTACCTGCGAGGAACACAGCATCATCGGTGGCCTCGGCAGTGCTGTAGCCGAAGTACTTGTCGAAAACGTCCCTGTACCCATGGAAAGAGTCGGTGTTATGGACACTTTTGGTGAATCTGGCACACCAGGCGACCTGTTGAAAAAATACAATCTGACCGAAGAAGCTATTGTCGCAGCCGCCCAAAGGGTAGTTAGCCGTAAAAAAGCGTAAGGACGGACTGAAGCATTAAAGAAGCCCGCACATGCATATGTATTATGTATGTGCGGGCTTCTATCTTTATATTAAGGAGGGGTTGTGTGAAGTCCTGGAAAGTAATAAATCTGGGCCGCCGGGTATTGCGCAGAGCCGGGATCGGGATTGTTGGCCTGCTGGCGCTAATACAGATGGGCGGGGCCCTCTCGACAGCCGCCTCTATGTTGGTGTCGCTGGCTTTTTATGCCCTCGCATTTGGCGGTAAATTTGCGCTGGGATTTATTTTTCTTTTGCTGGTGCATGAACTAGGGCATGTTGCGGCTTCACGCATTGTCGGGCTCCGGGCCACTGGGCCGACCTTTATTCCATTTATCGGTGCTATAATTAGTTTAAACCGGGCCCCGGTCAACGCCAAAATGACAGCCAATATCGCCATTGGCGGCCCGGCGGCCGGTACCCTTAGCGCATTGGTATGTCTGGCTTTTTACCTATGGAGCGACAGTACACTCATACTGGTACTGGCGTATACAGCCTGTCTGCTGAATCTTTTTAATCTGATTCCCTGTGCGCCGCTTGACGGTGAACGCATTGCCGCTGCCATCTCACCGCGCCTTTGGTGGATTGGTAGTCTTGTTATTGGTGGAGTCTTTTTATATACATGTAATATATTAATCTTAATTATTTTTCTATTTTCCTTATTTGAGCTATGGCGGGGCGAAGACCATCAGGATAGCAGCTATTATCAGCTTACAGCCACCCAGCGTCTCAATGTGGCCTGGTGGTATTTTGGTTTATTGAGTGTGCTCGGCATTACTACCTTATACACGCTGGATTTATTGAAGTAGTGTCATAACCTGGAAAAATATAGCAAGTAATATCGATATTACATGAATAAGGAGGTTTTTCGTAAATCATGTCGAATACAACTAATTGCTTTTAGTCTTTGAATTAACAATGGAGGTACTTTAGGATTGATTTACATGAGTGAAGTGTCGAAAGTATATAACAACGGCTCGGTTGCTCTAGCAGACGTTACAGTGGAAATCGGCAAAGGAGATTTTGTTTTTGTAGTCGGTCCGAGCGGCGCAGGCAAATCGACCTTCATTAAACTTATTTTCAGAGAGGAATTGCCTACCAGCGGGCGGCTTGTCGTTAACGGGCGCAACGTCATTGAGATGACGTCTAAGGAAGTGCCTTACTTACGGCGGGGCCTGGGGATTGTATTCCAGGATTATCGTCTGTTACCTAATAAAACCGTATATGATAATGTCGCTTTTGCTATGCAGGTGATTGAAGCTTCACGCCGCGAGATGCAAAAACGCGTTCATAATGTGCTTGACCTGGTAGGTCTCAGGCACAAGGTACGCACGTACCCGTCAGAACTGTCAGGCGGTGAGCAGCAGCGGGTGGCTATTGCCCGTGCGATTATTAATAATCCGGTTGTTGTGATTGCCGACGAACCAACAGGCAATCTTGATCCAGATACTTCATGGGAGATCATGAAGGTATTTGATACAATTAACAAGGCAGGCACCACCATTGTTATGGCTACTCATGATAAAACAGTGGTTGACGCTATGAAGAAACGGGTTATTGCCATCGAAAAGGGCCGTATCGTCCGTGACCAGGTAAAAGGAGTATACGGCTATGAAGATTAGGACATTTGAATATTTTGTGCGCGAGGCCATTTCTTCACTTAGACATAATGGACTTATGAGCATTGCGTCAGTAAGTACGGTTGCGTTGTCGCTGCTCATTTTGGGGATGTTCTTAGTCATGGTACTTAACCTTAACCACATGGCCTCAACACTGGAAACCCAAGTACAGATTACCGTATACATGGAAGACGCCTTGTCTGACCGGGACATGCGGGAAATTGGCACAAGGATAACCAAGCTCAGCGGTGTTACACAGGTTATGTTTGTTGATAAAGAACAAGCCTTGGTTAAGTTTAAAGACCGGCTGGGCGAGCAGCAGGGGCTTCTTACCGCTCTAGGCGACACCAATCCGCTGCCTAACTCTTTTGAAGTTAAAGTGGACAAGCCGGAGTTTGTTAAGCCTGTGGCTCAGGCAATCGGTCAGCTTAAAGGCGTGGAAACCGCCAAATATGGTCAGGAAGTCATTGAACAGCTGTTTAGTCTGACCAAGATGATCAGGATTGTTGGGCTTATCCTGATTGTTTTCCTGGCATTGGCGGCCTTGTTCATCATCGCCAATACCATCAGAATCACTGTATTTGCCCGCCGTAAAGAGATTGGGATTATGAAGTATGTTGGCGCAACAGACTGGTTTATCAGATGGCCCTTTATGATTGAAGGAATGATCTTAGGCTTTGGCGGAGCGCTCTGCGCTGTACTCATCTTGAGCCAGACCTACAGCACGCTAACTGAAAAAGTCTATGAATCACTGGCGTTTTTACCTCTGATTCCTAAAAATCCGTTTTTAACCCATATCAGCATTGTGCTGCTGGTGGTGGGGGCGGCAATCGGCGCACTGGGCAGTACTATTTCACTTCGTCGCTTTATGAAGGTGTAACAGGAGGGAGACTCTTGGTAATCAAACGGATTTTGTCTTTAGGTCTGGTTGCTTTGCTCTTGGCCAGCATACTAAGCACGGCGTTGGCCGATGAAATCGACCAAAAACAGCGCCAACTTCAAACGATTCAACGGGAGATGGGAATCCAGCAAAGTCGGGCGGCACAAGCGCAGCAGCAGGTTGACAGCGTATCAGGTCAACTTAGGGCTATTCAAGGTGACCTTGATACTGCTGCCAGTGAATATAACGCTATTTTATCAAAGCTGGCAGCTACCGAGCAGCAGATAACAGCAAACACGGAATTGCTGGCTAAAGTTGAAAAAAACCTGGCTGAGCGCAGCCAAGTTCTCAATAAGCGGATGCGGGATATTTATAAAAACGGTCAGGTGAATTATCTGGACGTACTGTTCGGCGCTGCCGACTTTGCTGATTTTACCACAAGGGCTGATTTACTAAAAAGGGTTGTTAATCAAGACCTGACGCTTGTTGCTCAGGTAAAGGCTGAACGTGAGCTTGTTGTTCAAAAACGGGCAGAGCTTGAGCGGGACAAAGCGGCCATTGCTGAGCTTAAGCAGCAGGCAACGGCTAAAAAGCTTGTGATCGAAGCCCGCAAAAGTGAGCGGGAAAAAGTATTAGATTCGGCAGTAAGTGAACGCGATACGGCAGAGCGTGCCTATCAGGAGCTTATGGATACCTCGCGTCAGATTGAACAAATGATCAGGAATATCCAGTCTGGCGGGAAGGCCTCTGGACCTGCGGGCGGCAGCGGTGCATTGATGTGGCCGGCCTCTGGCCCAATTACCTCGCCGTTCGGCTGGCGAACACATCCGATTTTTGGTACACAGCGCTTCCACAGCGGTATTGATATCGGTGCCGATTATGGCGATTCAATTCTGGCTGCAGATAGCGGTACGGTAATCTTCAGCGGCTGGATGGGCGGCTATGGCAAGGCGGTTATCATTGATCATGGCGGCGGCATCTCGACGCTCTATGCACACAACTCTGAACTGCTCGTGGAAGAAGGGGCCCGTGTACAAAAAGGGCAGTTGATCTCCCGCTGCGGTTCGACCGGCTATTCGACCGGCCCGCATTTGCATTTCGAGGTGCGTGAAAATGGTTCGCCAGTCAGCCCGATGGGATATCTGCCGTAGGATCGCAAGAATATTTATCGGCAATTTGACATATAGTTAAACAGATAAAATGAAAAAGGGATAAGTCCGGTATCGAACCCGCGACTTCAGCGAGGTGTATTGATTGAGCCGCCGTAAATTAATTTTTGGTGCAGTGCTATTGGTTTTAGTGACATTTTTGACAACATCGGCCGGATTCCTGTACCTGATGAATGCCTGGTCCTCTGATGTTGTCAGCACCATTAGAGTGCTGCGGGCAATGCAGGTTGTCAAATCCCGCTATGTCGAAGATGTTCCGGTTGAGACACTGATGGCCGGGTCAATTAAAGGCATGGTAAACTCCTTGAATGATCCGCATTCCGTGTATATGGATGCAAAAATGTTCAAAGAGTTTATGATTGAGACAGAGGGTTCCTTTGGCGGCGTTGGTATTGTTATCGGCACCAAAGATAAGCTGCTTACGGTTGTTGCGCCTATTGAAGGTACCCCAGGTGAAAAAGCCGGTATCAAAAGTGGTGACCAGATTATCAAGATCGATGGCCAGGATACCAAAGACCTGGCGCTTGACGAAGCTGTTAACAAAATCCGCGGCCCGGAAGGCAGCAAAATTGTTTTGACTATTCTGCGGGGACAGGAAGTCAAAGATTATACCCTAACCCGCTCCAACATTCAGATTAAGACTGTAGCCGGTAAAATGCTGGATAATAATATCGGCTATATTCGCATCGCGATGTTTAACGAAAATACAGGCAATGATTTTGTCCGCAAATTACAGGAACTTGAAAAACAAGGTCTAAAAGCTTTGGTGCTTGACCTTCGGGATAACCCGGGAGGGCTTTTGGATGAAAGCGTTAAAGTCGCCAGTCAGTTTGTCCCCAAAGGCCCGGTAGTTTCGGTTGTTACCCGGGACGGGCGCCGTGAAACTCACTCTTCCAACCTTGACGCGCCGAAATATCCGGTAGCCATTTTAGTTAACGGCGGCAGCGCCAGCGCCTCGGAGATTGTAGCCGGGGCGGCTCAGGATACCGGCGTGGGCACACTGATTGGTACTAAGACCTACGGAAAGGGTTCAGTCCAGACAGTGATCCGCCTTGATGAAGGCTCAGCCATTAAGCTGACCATCGCCAAGTATCTAACGCCTAAAGACAGGTCGATTAATGGTATCGGCATTGAACCTGATATTAAGGTTGAATTGCCTGAAGCCAAAGATAAAGATGTACAGCTTGATAAAGCACTTGAGGTTTTGAAAAGTAAAATGTAGGGATTGGGTTGGTTTATAGCGAATATAAACCAACCTTTATCTTCATTAACAGCCAATTCAAACTAAGTTCGCTTGAGGTGAGGACAACTTGTTTCCATGGCCTGATATTGCTTTACTCATTATTCGCGGTGCCTTCGGCATATTATTTGATTTTAATTTCTGGTTGATTCTGGCGCTGGTTGGTTATCAATACTGGCAGATGCAGAAACGCCAGCGACAAATGTTTGGCGTATACAATTACACACTGACCCAGCAGATACTGCTGGCCGGGTTTTATGGTCTTGTTGGCGGCATTACCGGCAGTTTTTTACTGACACTTGTCGGTGTTACCCTGAACCAGCTTGGTCTTGCCTATATCTGGCCTGTGGCGCTGGGACTTATGCTCATCAATATGCGGTTTCTATGCTTTGCCTACGCAGGCGGCCTGGTAGCTTTATCAAATGTATTATTTGGCTGGCCTGATGTTAATGTGCCGCAGGTACTGTCGCTAGTGGCTGTACTTCATATCACGGAGAGCTTATTGATCGCTATCAGCGGCGGTTACAGTGCTATGCCCATGATCATCAAAAAAGCAGACGGTAGGTTAGTCGGCGCTTTCAGCCTGCAGAATTTCTGGCCGCTGCCGCTGGTTATCCTTGCAGCTGTCGCTGTGCCCACAGACACTACCCCTGGGGGTATTATAAAAATGCCCGAATGGTGGCCGCTCCTGCCGTTATCCCTGGAACCCCCGGCTGGTTCAAGCTGGATCTATGTAATGGCTCCTGTTGTAGCCGCCCTCGGTTATACCGATATGGCAATAGCCAGCCTGCCACAGCAGCGACGGTGGCAGTCAGCACTGAATCTGGCGGTATATAGCATTATTTTACTTGCACTGGCGCTGTTGGCAGCGAAATACTCCTGGCTTAAAGCCATCGCTGCCGTACTGTCGCCAGTCGGCCACGAACTCCTTATTCAACTGGATAACCGCCGCGAAATGGATGCGCCCCCCCGGTTTGTCCCACCGCCTTATGGCGTAATGGCCCTGGATACTGTTCTTGATACACCGGCTGCTAAAGTACTTAAGCCTGGTGATATTATTACAAACCTGGGCGGTATACCTGTTAATAACCGCTATGATTTGGCCGCCGCCATTAGCCACGTGCCTGAGCAGTTCAGTATTGCCTTTGAGCGGGACGGCAAGGATCTGGTTAAAGATATCCGGTTTAAGCGCGGTGAACGCCGCCTGGGTGTAATTTTGGTGCCTGATGGGGACGAGCAGTTTTATGCTGAAATGACTGATGAACGTTATGGTCTGATTGATTGGATTATCGATAAAATTAAACGTCGCTAAATAACCTATATAGTTTCCAATAAAGATTTACAGGCATTGAGGTGAAATAGATATGGCAACTGTACCAAAACTCAATACTGTCCACCAGGAAGGTGGCATTCCCTTTAAAGTCGAAGCACCGTTTACGCCCACCGGCGACCAGCCCACAGCTATTGTCCAATTGGCTGACGGTATCGAACGCGGTGAACCGGCCCAGGTACTCTTAGGAGCTACCGGCACAGGCAAGACCTTTACCATGGCCAAAGTCATCGAGGCTGTGCAAAAACCGACTTTGGTTATTGCTCATAACAAAACGCTGGCAGCCCAGTTGGCTAGCGAGTTTAAAGAATTTTTCCCGAATAATGCTGTTGAGTATTTCGTCAGCTACTATGACTACTACCAGCCTGAAGCCTACATTGCTCAGACTGATACCTATATTGAAAAAGACTCTTCAATTAATGATGAGATAGACAAGCTGCGCCACTCGGCCACCAGTTCGCTGTTTGAGCGGCGTGATGTCATCATTGTAGCCAGTGTGTCCTGCATTTACGGTTTAGGCTCACCGGATGAATACCGGGGCTTAGTGTTGTCACTCAGGCAAGGCCAGGTCAAAGACCGGGATGAAATACTACGCAAGCTTGTCGATATCCAGTATGAGCGTAACGACTACAGCTTTACCCGGGGAACCTTTAGGGTACGGGGCGATACTGTTGAGATTTTTCCCGCTGCCTATGGGGAAAAGGCATTACGGATTGAGTTGTTCGGTGATGAAGTAGAAAGAATCCTGGAAATAGATACACTCACAGGCGAAATTATTGCCGAGCGTAAACACATTGCTGTTTATCCGGCATCCCACTATGTTACCTCACGGGAAAACATGCTGCGGGCGGTGCAGGATATTGAGGGTGAGCTTGATGATCGCCTGGCGCATTTTAGGGCTAACGGTAAGCTGCTTGAAGCGCAGCGCCTAGACCAGCGCACCAGATATGACCTGGAAATGATGCTGGAAATGGGCTACTGCTCAGGCATTGAAAACTACTCCCGGCATCTTACCAAGCGCCAGCCGGGCGAGTCGCCATTTACGCTTGTTGACTATTTTCCCGAAGACTTTCTCATTGTGATTGACGAGTCCCATGTTACACTGCCTCAGATCAAGGCTATGTATGCAGGCGACCGTTCACGCAAAGAAGCGCTTGTCGAGAACGGCTTCCGCTTACCATCAGCATTTGATAACCGGCCGCTAACCTTTGATGAGTTTGTTGCCAGGATTAATCAGATTGTCTATGTTTCGGCTACACCTGCCGCGTATGAATTAAAAGCCGCCAGCCAGGTGGCCCAGCAGGTCATCAGGCCAACCGGCCTGATTGATCCGGAGATTGAGGTTCGCCCCATCAAAGGCCAGATGGATGACCTGCTTGGTGAAATCAAACTGCGCTCAGCAGCCAATGAGCGGGTGCTTGTGACCACTCTAACAAAGAAAATGGCTGAAAACCTGACCGAATACCTGAAAGATATGGGGATTAAGGTCAACTATCTTCACTCTGATATTGCGACAATTGAGCGGGTGGAAATCATCCGGGATTTACGCGCCGGCGTGCATGATGTGCTTATCGGCATCAACCTGCTGCGGGAAGGGCTTGATATGCCTGAAGTGTCGCTTGTGACCATCCTGGACGCTGACAAAGAGGGCTTCCTGCGTTCTGAGACCTCGCTGATTCAGACAATTGGGCGTGCTGCCCGTAATGCCCACGGCAAAGTTATTATGTATGCCGACAGAATCACTGATTCTATGCGCCGGGCTATGGGCGAGACGGAACGCCGCCGCGAAATCCAGATGGCCTATAATGTCGAGCATGGCATAACCCCCAAGACGATTGAAAAGCGGGTTAAAGAACTCATCGAAACCACCAAAGTTGCTGAGACCCCGGCCGCCTACAAAGCTGATCGTATCGGTAATATGGGCCGCGACGATATGCTTGAGCTGGCAGCCAATCTTGAAAAAGAAATGCGTCAGGCCTCCAAGCAGCTTGAGTTTGAGCGGGCCGCCGAACTCCGAGATATGGTTGTCGAACTCCGGCAAAAAGCCGGGGCTGGGCCTGCACAAGGCAAGGCGGCAGGAAAGCGGAGTAAGACGGTGGCTAAGTCAAAGAAAAAGTAGATGCTATCATTACAGTGAGAATACTGGTATAATATAAAGTAAAATAATTAATATCCATTAATAGACAGTAGCCTAAAGAAAGGGAACCAATACATGACAGACAGCATTATTGTTAAAGGTGCCAGACAGCACAATCTTAAAAATATTGATATAACGATCCCGCGTGACCAGCTCGTCGTTATCACCGGCCTGAGCGGCTCAGGAAAATCTTCACTGGCATTTGATACCATCTACGCAGAAGGACAACGCCGCTATGTTGAATCCTTGTCGGCCTATGCCCGCCAATTTTTAGGCCAGATGGACAAGCCGGATGTAGACTATATTGAAGGGCTGTCGCCAGCCATATCAATTGATCAGAAAACTACCAGCCGTAATCCGCGGTCGACGGTGGGCACAGTTACCGAGATCTATGATTATCTCCGCCTGCTATTTGCCCGCGCGGGCCGCCCCTTTTGCCCTAAGTGCGGTAAGCCCATCAGCCAGCAGACAGTGGAGCAGATGGTTGATCAGCTGCTGGCCTTGGGTGATGGCGCCAGACTGAGCATCATGGCCCCCGTGGTGCGCGGCAAAAAAGGTGAGCATCAGAAGGTATTGGAAGATATCCGCAAGAACGGCTATGTCCGGGTGCGGGTGGATGGTGAGATTCGCGATATTACTGATGAAATTAAGCCTGAAAAAAATAAAAAACACACGATTGAGGTTGTTGTCGACCGTATTGTTGTGCGGGAGGGCATCGCCGGCCGCTTGGCAGATTCAATCGAGACAGCGCTCAATTTGGGTGGCGGCATCCTGACTGTCGATGTTGGCGGTGCAAATGAGCTTATGTTCAGCCAGAACTTTGCCTGTGTTGACTGCGGCATCAGTCTGCCGGAGATTGCGCCGAGGATGTTCTCTTTTAATAGTCCGTTTGGCGCTTGTCCTGACTGCACCGGTCTGGGAAACAATCTGGAGATTGACCCGGCACTGGTAATCCCTGATCCGGGCAAGGCATTTATTGACGGTGCAATTGCACCGCTCAGCAAGAGTTCTAACTCATACTTTATGTGCCAGCTGGAAGCGGTGCTTGAACACTACGGGCAGACGCTGTATGACACTTGGGAAAAGACGCCCGAACCGGTCAAAGAGATTATTCTCAATGGCGCAGGTCAAGATAAATTTACCTTCCGCTATGAGAATATGTATGGTGAAAACAAGACCTATCACTCGAATTTTGAGGGTGTCATACCCCTGCTTTCCCGCCGTCACCGTGAATCGACCTCTGACTGGGCCAGGGAAGAGATTGAAGAGTACATGAGCTCTAAGCCCTGCCCGGCGTGTAAGGGTGCCCGTCTTAAGCCGGAAGCGCTGGCTGTTAAGATAGGCGGTAAGAATATTAATGAAGTGACCCGGATGACGGTAGCTGAATCAAAAGATTTTTTTGGCAGTCTTGAACTGACTGAGCGCGAGACTGTTATTGCCAACCAAATCTTAAAGGAAATCAATGCCCGTCTGGGCTTTTTGCTCAATGTCGGTCTTGACTATCTGACGCTTGACCGGGCGGCGGGCACTCTCTCCGGCGGGGAAGCCCAGCGTATCCGGCTGGCGACCCAGATTGGTTCAGGTCTGGTAGGGGTGCTCTACATTTTGGATGAACCAAGCATCGGCCTGCACCAGCGTGATAACAACAGGCTCTTAGACACCTTAAAGCATATGAGAGACCTGGGCAATACACTGCTGGTGGTTGAACATGACGAAGACACTATGTATGCGGCTGACCATATTATTGACATTGGCCCGGTTGCCGGTGCAGGCGGCGGTACCGTTGTCGCCCAGGGCACTGTTGAAGAGATTAAAGCCTGCGAAGAATCTATGACCGGGCAGTATTTAAGCGGCCGTAAAGCCATTCCGGTACCGGCCGTGCGCCGTCAGCCTAACGGTAAATGGCTGGAGGTAATTGGTGCTAAGGAAAATAACCTCAAAAAGCTTAATGCCCGTTTCCCTTTAGGGGTATTTACTGCTGTCACCGGTGTGTCCGGCTCAGGAAAAAGTACCTTGGTCAATGAGATATTATATAAAGGTTTGGCCAGTCAACTGTACCGTGGCAGTCATGCCCGGCCAGGGGCCCATGACGGACTGCGCGGCCTCGAATATATTGACAAAATTATTGATATCGACCAGTCACCCATTGGTCGTACACCGCGTTCCAACCCAGCCACTTATACCAGCTTGTTTGATAACATCAGGGAGGTATTCAGCCAGACCCCTGAATCCAAGATGCGCGGCTACAAGCCGGGGCGGTTCAGCTTTAACGTTAAAGGCGGCCGCTGTGAAGCTTGTAAAGGTGACGGTATTATCAAAATCGAGATGCACTTTTTGCCTGATGTTTATGTGCCGTGCGAGGTATGTAAGGGGGCGAGGTACAACCGTGAGACTTTAGAGGTTCGCTATAAAGGCAAAAGCATTGCCAACGTGCTTGATATGGTTGTTGATGAGGCTGTTGAGTTTTTCCAGAACATCCCGAAGATTCACCGCAAGCTGCAGGTCTTGCAGGATGTCGGTTTAGGCTATATCAAACTTGGCCAGCCGGCTACCCAATTATCAGGCGGTGAGGCCCAGCGGATTAAGCTGGCGACCGAGCTGGCTCGCCGCAGCACCGGCAAGACCCTCTATATCCTGGATGAACCGACTACCGGCCTGCACACTGCCGATATTCACCGGCTGCTGGAGGTATTGCAGCGTCTGGTCGACGGCGGCGACACGGTTGTTGTTATTGAACATAACCTGGATGTGATTAAGACCGCCGACTATATAATTGATCTTGGTCCTGAGGGTGGACACCGGGGCGGGACCATTGTCGCTCAAGGCACGCCTGAAGAAGTGGTGGCCGTGCCCCAGTCATACACCGGTCACTATTTGGCTCCGATTCTAGCACGTGGACCACGACAGTAGTTGCAGCAAAGTAATGTCCCAAAATTAAAAACAGGCGGGTATGTACCCGCCTGTTTTATGTAACCTCATGAAATCATTTGTTTACTAATAAATTGAATATCAATTTTGCCCACCCGGAAGCAGGGGTTGCTTAGTATCTCCTTGTGGAAGTCGACGGTGGTTTTAATGCCGCTCATGCGAAACTCAGATAGTGCCCGCTGCATTGTTTGAATGGCCTCACCACGGGTTTTGCCCCGCACGATTACCTTCGCAATCAGCGAGTCGTAATACGGCTCAATAACCGAACCGGCGCACACACCGCTGTCAACCCGCACGTTGGGGCCTCCTGGCTGATGATAAAATTCGATTTTTCCAGGACATGGGAGGAAATTTAGCTCAGGATCTTCGGCATTAATCCGGCACTCAATGGCATGAGCACTGATGACAACGTCCTGTTGCTGAATAGTCAGCGGCAGGCCTGCCGCAACCTGGATTTGAGTTTTTACCAGATCGATATCGGTAATCATTTCAGTAATGGCGTGTTCGACTTGAATTCGTGGATTGATTTCCATGAAGTAAAAATTACCGCTTGCATCCAAAAGAAATTCAACTGTGCCGATATTGGTGTAATGGACACTTTTGGCAGCTTGCACGGCCAGTTCTCCTACTTTTTGGCGCATGGCCGGCGTCAGGGCGCTGGAGGGTGCTTCCTCCAGGATCTTTTGGTTACGGCGCTGGAGTGAGCATTCCCGCTCGCCAAGGTGGATGATATGACCATAGTTGTCAGAGACAATCTGCACCTCGATATGGCGGGCGCAGGCAATATATTTTTCAAGGTAATAGGCAGTACCGGCAACACTGGATTGATTTAAATTCTTAATCGCAGCGACTAATTCTGTTTTGTTATTAGCCGCCGACATACCTCTCCCGCCGCCGCCGGCGACTGGTTTAAGCATAACCGGGTAGCCAATTTCTTCGGCAGCCTGGATGGCTTCACCCAGACTGCCGAGCGGGTTGGTTCCTGCCGCCATTGGCAGTCCTGCTGTCTGCATGGCTTCGCGGGCGGCATCTTTGTTGCCGACTCGCTCGATGGTTTCGGCTGACGGCCCGACAAAAACAAGGCCGCTCTCGGTTACCATTTTGGCAAACTCAGCGTTTTCCGATAGAAAGCCATAACCAGGATGGACAGCGTCGACATCCGCCATTTTAGCGGCTGTAACTATTGTTGCTGCGTTTAGATAACTGAGCTCTGCTTCAGAAGGGCCGATATGAATTGCATAGTCGGCAAGCCCAACATGTAAAGCGGTAGAATCAGCGTCAGAGTAAACAGCAACGGTCTCTATGCCCAGCTCCTGGCAGGCCCTGATGATTCGGACAGCTATTTCGCCGCGATTGGCGATTAGTAGTCTTTTGAACATCGTTTAGACCTCCATTTGCAATTATAGTTGCCTAAGCCGGGGTGCGCTTAGGACTAATGAACAGATTATACTACTGGACGGTAAACTTTACAATGCCTTTCGCATGTATACAATCATTTGTCCGTGACAGAAAGAAGGCTAGCCGATGAATACTGATATTGAGGAAAAACTGGCCCTGTTGCCTGATAAGCCTGGCGTATATTTGATGAAAGACGATAAAGGCCGGATTATCTACGTTGGCAAAGCCATCAACCTAAAAAATCGTGTGCGTTCATACTTTCAATCAAGCCGCAATCATGCGCCTAAAGTACTGGCGCTGGTGGCGAGGATTGCTGACCTGGAATATATCATTACAGCGTCTGAGATTGAAGCGCTGATATTAGAGTGCAACCTGATAAAAAAGCACCGGCCTAAGTATAATATCAGTCTTAGGGATGATAAAACCTATCCGTATATTAAAGTGACCTATGAGGATTATCCTAGGGTGTATGCTACCCGCAAAGTGGTAAAAGACGGTGCCCGTTACTTTGGGCCTTACACCAGTGCCGGGGCGGTGCATGAAACGCTGCGGCTGTTAAAGACACTCTTTCCGCTGCGTTCCTGCCGTAATCTTGATGCCAAGCGGCCTTGCCTCGAGCATCATATAAAACGCTGCCTGGCCCCCTGTGCCGGCAAAATCGAAAAAGAAGCCTACGGCGAAATGATTAAAGCCGTAGGGCTGTTCCTTGAAGGACGCAGTGATGCTGTTGTCAAAAATCTCAGGCGGAGCATGGCTGAAGCCGCTGAGCAACTGGAGTTTGAACAGGCGGCCAGACTGCGCGACCAGCTCACGGCTGTTGAGAAGATTATTGAAAAGCAAAATATCGTGACAGGCAGCGGTGACCAGGATGCTGTTGGCTTGGCCCGGTCGGCAGCAGGGGTTTGTGCGCAGGTATTCTTTATCCGCAGTGGCAAGATGGTGGGGCGTGACCACTTTATGCTGTCAGGTGGCGAAGACGAGACCGACCAGAATATCCTGGAGGCTTTTGTCAAACAGTACTACAGCAAAGCGGCCTTTATTCCCCGGGAAATTCTGTTGCCGTTCGAAGTGGAGGAGCAGCATCTCTTATCTGAATGGCTGAGCAGTGTCAAAGGCGGCAGAGTGCAGGTGGAGACGCCTAAACGCGGCACCAAAAAGGATTTGGTCAACATGGCGTCAGGCAATGCTGCTACAGTGCTGCAAGAGCAGGCGGTTCGGCAGGATGCCGACTTTGACAAAACAACCGGTGCAGCTGCTGAGCTCGGGCAGTATTTGGGTCTGCCGGCTGCGCCTGAACGGATTGAGTGTTTTGACATTTCGCATATTCAGGGATCGGAAACAGTAGCCTCCATGGTGGTATTTGAAGCTGGACAGCCCAAGAAGAGTGAGTACCGTCGCTATAAGCTCAAAACAGTGGAAGGCAAACCTGACGACTTTAAGTCGATGCAAGAGGTCGTGGGGCGGCGATACCGTGAGGCTATTGAAAAAGGGCCTATTCCTGACTTAATCATCATTGACGGCGGTAAAGGCCAGCTTAGCTCCGCGCTGCCTATTATTCGTGCCGCTGGACTGAGCCAAGTGACTGTTGTCGGTCTTGCCAAAGAATTTGAACACATTTTTCGCGAGGGAATCAGCGAGCCGGTTATCCTGCCGCGTCACTCCCAGTCGCTCTACCTGGTGCAGCGTATTCGCGACGAAGCCCACCGTTTTGCGATCACTTATCACCGTAAACTGCGCTCTAAACGTAACCTGGTCTCAGTGCTTGACCATATTCCCGGCATTGGCGCCAAACGACGCAAAGCGCTGTGGGATCACTTTGGCAGCCTGGCTAAGATTAAAGCTGCCGAGGTAGATGAATTAGCAAAGGTTGACGGCATGACTACACCGGCGGCTGAGGCGGTGTACAACTTCTTCCGCAACAAAAATTTATGAACTATTGTTTGCATTATTC
Organism: Sporomusa sp.; assembly: GCF_035561155.1. Taxonomy (GTDB): domain Bacteria; phylum Bacillota; class Negativicutes; order Sporomusales; family Sporomusaceae; genus Sporomusa. The sequence goes on from NZ_DATMYD010000035.1 coordinate 29,351, forward strand.
TTCCAAGAATAGTAAAATGTAGACAAGCGATCTAATTATCAAAAAGGAGTGGTTTTCGATTGGAAAAACACAAGTGTATGGTATGCGGTTATGTGTACGACCCGGCTCAGGGTGATATGGATCATGATGTTAAGCCGGGAACGGCATTTGAGGATGTATCTGAGGATTGGCAGTGCCCGGTCTGCGGGGTAGGCAAAGACCAGTTTGAAAAGATTTAAATAGGCTGAAAAATGTCGCGCTCAATTCAATGAGCGCGACATTTTTTAATGGGTTATTTTTTTGAGGTGCGGCAGCCAGCCACGGTTAAGCATAAGTTGAAGGAGGCGGTAGTCCCAATCCAGACCGTCGTCTAAAGCTTTACGGAACATAAGGGCTACGTCAAGCTGGTAGGATTGGTGCAGGGCGGTTAGCAGTGCCATCTGAGAGCCTTTGGCCAAAGTACCAACAGCGAGGGCAATTTCCTGGTCGGTCAGGCGGGCATCGTCAGGAATATTAAGTGGGGAAGTATGTAAGTTACGTTTTACGAACTGTAAAGAAGGGGTATGACCGTCGCTGTCAGTCAATTTATCCTCAGCTTCGTTGACAGTCATTTTATTGTGTTCCACAATGGCTTCTTTGATGAGGCTCTTGAGCTCAGGATCGTGGGCATGATTATGCAATACCTGGAGCAAAGCTGCGTTGAAACGCCCTTGTGCGATTATGCCGTATAACCCGGCTGCTTCAATGTAATTAAGCGGTTCTTTGTCAAACATCATATTCATAATGTTACGGGTTTGTGAGCTGACTTTTTCCATTACCGTCATCTTTTTTACCTCCTATGCTTGGTTAAACGTATAGATGTAATATGGGCAAGTTGACAAAATTTATACTCACTTTTAGTCCCACTAGCAGGATTTTGCCAGATAAAAAAGAAATTCAACAAAGTGTGAAATGTCTAACTCGGGAGGGACTCAATATGGATATAAAGACCATTAAAACGGCAGCGAAAGAGAAGTTCCGCGGGGCCTGCCGGCTTTGTCCGGTGTGCAACGGAATTGCCTGTGCCGGAGAAGTGCCTGGTATGGGTGGTTTGGGTACAGGTGCAGCCTTCCGCCACAATGTACAAGCTTTAGCTGATTGTCGGCTGAACTTAAGAACAGTCCATAGTGTAAAGAATCCTGATTTTTCCTGCCGTATCTTAGGCTTAGATTTGGCGCTGCCGGTTATCGGCGCAGCGATCGGCGGCATTGCGCTTAATATGAATGGCGCGTTGTCTGAAGAAGAATATACCGAGGCTATCGTCAGCGGCTGTCGTAAGGCCGGTACTATTGGCATGACAGGTGACGGCCCGATGTCTTTAGTGTTTGACTCAGGCATGGCCGCTGTTGCCCGCGAGCAAGGCTGGGGCATACCTATTGTCAAGCCGCGGGAAACTGACAAAGTCATTGAACTGGCTAAACAGGCTGCGGCGGCGGGTGCTCCAGCCTTCGGCATGGACATCGACGCTGCCGCGCTTGTCAATATGACCAATGCCGGACAGCCGGTAAGTCCCAAAACCATCCAAGAACTTGAATATATTAAGAACCACATAACTATTCCGTTTATTGTCAAAGGGATCATGACCCCTGACGACGCGGAAGCCTGCTGGCAGGCAGGGGTTGATGCCATTGTTGTTTCCAATCACGGTGGGCGGGCTCTTGATCATACGCCTGGTACGGCTGAGGTGCTGCCTTATATCGTCGAGGCTGTAAAAGGTAAGATGACAGTATTGGTTGACGGCGGCATTAGAAGCGGTGCTGATGTTCTTAAAATGTTAGCTCTGGGCGCTGACGCTGTGTTGCTTGGCCGGCCGCTGGCCATTGCCGCGGTAGGCGGTGGTATTGACGGTGTGGAATTCGTTTTAAATAAATATAAGGCTGAACTTAGCGCCGCGATGACACTGACAGGCACCGCCGGGGTGAGTGACGTACCTGTTGAAATTTTATGGTAAAACCGGCAGACCTTTATGGCAATGTAATTACTACCGGCTGGGGCCAGGTGGCAGCCGTGTGGTCAGACACTGGCTTATGGGAACTGGGTTTTCCACGCCCGGATGAGGTACTTGCTTTTGACGATATTCATGCCAAAGAACCTATGAGGCTGGAGGCAGATCATAAGGCCAGCCTCTGGTCTGAGCAGCTGGCTTATGAACTAAAGTTATATTTTCAAGGGTTTCCTATACCTTTCACCGTTCCAGTCGACTGGCGGTTCTATAGCCCGTTCCAGATGGCAGTCCTTACATATACTGCTGATATTCCCTATGGAACCACTGTCAGCTATCAGGCTGTTGCCCAGGCTATTGGCAGTCCTAAGGCTGCCAGGGCGGTTGGTGGCGCCCTGAATAGCAACCGCACACCGTTGGTGGTACCTTGCCACCGGGTGGTGGGGGCCAATGGCGGCCTTACCGGCTTTGGGGGCGGGGTAGATATGAAGAAAGCGCTGCTACTATTAGAGAGCGAAGACTGATTATGCGTGGCCAACCCTTGTACGACGCTGCGCGTTTTCCGATGCTCCTTGCATCTGACATTTTTAAACAGTCTTTAACATTGAGGTAAAAAAAATGTTGCCGGAATTTTGTCCAGTGGGATATAATATTTAATATCGGCTCTATGCTGGCAAACGGTCTTATTCGGCAGGAGGGATAAACTCGGTGAGTGGTTTTTTGTTGCGGATTATCATCAATGCGGTTATTTTAATAGTAGTGGTGGCCGAACTGCCAGGTATTTTCGTTGATACCCTAGGCGGGACACTGCTTGGCGCGACGATTGTCGGCCTGGCAAATGCCGCCATCAGGCCGCTGTTAGCTGTTGCTGCACTACCGTTTAATGCATTGACGCTGGGCGGTATTACTGTCATGACCAACATCTTTACACCGTTTATGGTAGTCAAAGCACTGCCAGGTTTTCAAATCTCCGGTGCGGTAGCCTTAATGACAGGTGTCTTGCTGATGACCGTATGCAGCTTTATGCTGTCCAAAGTGATACATGACAGGTAAGAATTATAGGAATTTTGCGAATAGCAAAATTCCTTTTTTTAGTTATACTTAGGTTGATGTACAGGGATAGCTGAGAGAAATTTTTATTAGATTCCATATACGAAAAAGGAGATCAACAATGACGATAAAACTAATTGCATTAGATTTAGACGACACCTTATTAGACAGTAAACTGGCTGTTTCGCCACGGGCCTGTAAGGCCATCCGCCAGGCGGTGGCGCGGGGCGTTACAGTGACGATTGCTACAGGACGGATGCATGCTTCAGCCCTCCCTTATGCCAGGCAGTTGGAGCTTGATGTACCACTTATTACTTATAACGGGGCGCTGATCAAGTCCAGTTTATCTGGCGAGACGCTGCTTGACCGGCCAATCTCAAAAGAACTTGCCCGCCAGGCACTTGAACTATGCCGGGACCGGGGCTGGTATATCCAGAGTTATGTGGATGACAAGCTATACGTAGCAGAGCTTAACGACTATGCAAAGTATTATTCGGAGCTGTCAGGGGTACCGGCGATAGCTCTTGGTGATCGATTATATACTGCCGAAGAACGGCCGAGCAAGATGCTTACCATGGCGACAGAAGAAGGAATTGCTCTGATCTATGACACGTTTAAGGCCGCTTTTGGCGACAAACTCAACCTCGCTATTTCCAAACCGACTTTTATGGAGATTACTGACCCAATGGCAAATAAGGGGTATGCGCTGGCCTTTCTAGCCGACAAGCTGGGTATTAAGCAAGAAGAAATTATGGCACTCGGCGACAGCGGCAATGATCTGGATATGGTTAAATATGCAGGCTGGGGAGTCGCTATGGGCAACGCCAGTCCGGCGGTTAAAGCAGCTGCACGACTGGAGACACTGTCGAACGATGCTGACGGTGTAGCGGAAGCTATTGAAAAATATGTTTTAATATAATCCAAATGTTGAAAAATTAACTTGCATTGCCACACCATTCAGCAGGAAATTACAAGTCCGGGTGAGAATTACCATTACCAAAAGGGTATGGAGGCTCATTATGCGGGATAAAAGCATGAGTATACTGCTGGTGGAAGATGATGAAGTAGATATAATGAATGTGAAGCGAGCCTTTAAAAGAATTAATCTGACCAATCCTTTATACCTAGCCCGTGATGGTGTTGAGGCATTAGCCATGCTGCGCGGACAGAGCGGTCAACCGGGTATGCAGCGGCCTGGAATCATTCTCCTTGATATTAATATGCCGCGCATGAACGGGATTGAATTTCTGCGTGAAATCAGACAGGATCCTGAACATAAGATACTGACTGTTATTGTTTTGACAACCTCCAATGAGGAATGTGATGTTGTTGCTGCTTATCAGCTAAATGTTGCCGGTTATATTATTAAACCGGTGTCATTTGAACAATTCGTGGAAACCATGGCTGCGCTTGATCACTACTGGACATTGAGCGAAATGCCATAAGGGGAGGCTTGGCATGGCTGAAGAACTCCGTATACTGCTTATTGATGATGATGAAGTTGATCGAATCATGGTCAGACGGGCGCTCAAGGCGACACACGCTGGCATTTGGATTGACGAAACCGATAATGGTGTTGATGGGCTAAATAAAGCCCGGACAGGTGGCTATGACTGTATTTTGCTTGATCACTGCCTGCCTGGGGATAATGGGTTGGCCGTGCTATCAGCCATTCGTGCGGCCGGTGTTAAAACCCCTGTTATCATTTTGACAGGCCAGGGAGACGAGCAGCTGGCTGTTGATTCAATGAAGGCTGGTGCCACCGACTACCTGGTAAAAGGTAAACTCACAGAAGAAAGCCTGTCCCAGGGTTTACGGACAGCGATACGGTTAGGCCGTGCCGAAGCCATGATTGAGTATTTATCATACTTTGATACGGCGACAGGTTTGCCCAACAGGCTGCTGTTGATTGACCGCCTGGTGATGGCCCTGTCGGCAGCAGAACGCAGTAACAGTATGCTGGCACTGCTTTTTGTTGGCGTTGATCGCTTCAAAATGGTAAACGATACTTTAGGCCATACCTTAGGGGATAAGCTTATCAGTATTGTTGCGAACAGGCTAACCCAATGTGTGGGGGAGAAAGCCGTAGTGACACGGGTTGGCGGCGATGTATTTGCCATCTTACTGCCTGATTTAGTTGAGTCCAAAATAGCGGCAATCTTCGCTGAAATTATGATTGAGGAAATTCGCCGGCCTATTGATTTGAACGGTTATATCTGGCATGCCGCAGCCAGCGTGGGTATAGCAGTATGTCCTGATGATGGACAAAATGCAGACATGCTGCTGAAAAATGCCGAGTCGGCTATGTACCGGTCAAAAGAACAGGGCGGCGCCAGTTATCAGTTTTATACCAAGAGCATGAACGAGAAGGTGCTTGAGCGCATGATGCTGGAAAACAGCTTGCGGCAGGCGCTTAGCAATAACGAACTGGTAGTATATTATCAGCCTTTAATTGACGGTATAACTGGCCGTACCACAGGATTCGAGGCGCTTCTACGGTGGCAACATCCTGAACGCGGCCTGGTGCCGCCCATGGATTTCATTCCTTTAGCCGAAGAAACAGGTCTGATTGTGCCGATTGGCGAGTGGGTACTCAGGACGGCGTGTGCCCAGAATAAAGCCTGGCAGGATGCCGGCTATCCTCCGGTAGTTATGGCGGTAAATTTGTCCGGTCGTCAATTTCGCCAGCCTAACTTTACCGGTAGGGTTAGTCATGTGCTCGCAGACACTGGTTTGGCCCCAGAATATCTGGAACTGGAAATAACCGAGACCATTGCCTTGCAGGATGTGGATTATACAATTGCAATTCTCAGAGAGTTAGGCTCGATGGGCATAAAAATTGCTATTGATGATTTTGGGACCGGATACTCGTCGCTAAGTTATTTAAAACGTTTTCCTATTACAACGCTTAAGATCGACAGAATCTTTGTCAAGGATGCCACCCAAGATGCCCAGGATGCTGCAATTATATCTGCGATTATCGTGTTAGCACATAATCTTAGGCTTAAAGTTGTTGCCGAAGGTGTGGAAACAGGTGAGCAGCGGCTATTTTTGCGGGAAATGAATTGTAATACAATGCAGGGCTTCTTATTTAGTCGTCCGCTGCCTGCTGCCCAGGTGGAGAATATGCTAGATCGCCAATGGTAAACCCACGGCGGTCTTCTTTATTTATAATAGTAATTATATTAAAATAATAACATTAATTTCCTGAAGTGTTCTTGTCAAGTGACAGACAACCTGATATTATAAATAATAAACACATATACGCTTAGCAAAGACGCTTTTTGTACAGTAATAGTAATGCTGGCCTAAAAGTGTCTTTTTTTATATACTTATAATTATCAGGCTGGGGGGAGATGGCACATGATACTTAGGAAATTGAGGATAGGTACTAAAATTAGTCTAGGGTTTGTTATCATGCTTGGCTTGATTATTATGTTGGGAGGCATTGCATACGTTTCCCTGAATTCATTCAGTAAAACCCTGGCCTCGATTGATGCTGCCAATAAACGGTTACAACTGGCTATGCAAATTGAAGGCAGTTTTGTTACCGGGGTTGCTGCTACCCGCGGTTTCATTGCCTACGGGGATGAGAATTTTGCCAAGCAGCAGGATCAGGCCATGAGTAATACCGTAGTGCTGGAGCATCAGCTTATCGATGTTGTGGACGAAAACTCCCGTCAGGATGTGCAGAAGCTTATTCAGTTGACAAGTAAACATGCAGATGGCATTGTTAACGATTTAGCTCCAGTCGTTCGAGCTTATCATAAACAGCTTGCTGCAGGAAATGCCGTAGAGGCGCAGCAGTTAAAAACCGAAGCCTATGCCGTTGCCGGCCGGATTACCCCATATTCTGAGCAAATTGCCGGTATTTTAACTAAGGTGGTCAAAGATAACAAAGACCTTGTAGATGAGCATGTAAACAGCTCTTACATAAGTATGGACAGAAGTTTGGGTATTACTGCCCTGGTCGCTCTGTTTGCTATCATCGTTGGCGCTGTGCTGAGTGTGCTGCTCACCCGCATGGTCTGCCGCCCGATTGAAAATATGCTTGCGGTTGCTAATAGTTTGGCCGAAGGTGATTTGAGTATTCCTGTTAAACGGGTAGATGATGGTGATGAATTGAGTAAGCTGGCAGTGGCGCTCAACACAATGCAACAACGTTTTAAAACAGCCATTCGGGAAATCCTGGGTTCTGCCAGCCAGGTGGCAGCAGCGTCAGATACCCTGGCTGTTGTTGTGGAAAATTCGGCTCGCGCTGCCAGTCAAGTGGATGAATCAGTTGCCCATGTCGCCTCAGATGCGGAGATTCAGTTGTCAGCGGCTAATGATGCGCTGGCTGTTGCCGGACAAATGGCAGCCGGGATTCAACAGATAGCCGCCAACGCCGGCGCAGTGGTTGCTGCATCCCAGAATACGGCTGCGGCTGCCCGGTCAGGCAGCCAGACAGTTGGCAAAGCTGTTACACAAATGGAAAATATTGAATCAACTGTGAAAAGCTTGGCTGATGTGGTAGGAAAACTGAGTGGATATTCGCAGCAGATTGGCGAGATAGTCAACGCGATATCAGGGATTGCCAGTCAGACCAATCTATTAGCTCTAAATGCCGCTATTGAAGCAGCCCGGGCTGGCGAGCAGGGGCGGGGTTTTGCCGTTGTTGCTGAGGAAGTGCGCAGACTTGCCGAACAATCCGGCCAGTCTGCAAAACAGATTGCCGGACTGATCGGCGAGATACAAGCGGAGACTAGTTTAGCAGTTAAGGCCATGGAATCGGGAACACGGGAGGTAAAGCTGGGAGCCGAGGTAGTTAGCACAACAGGCGGCGTTTTTACTGAAATCACCCTTCATATTGATAAGATGTCAGCAGAAATACGGGAAATATCAGCCGCCATATCGGAAATGGCAGGTGGCAGCCAGCGGATTGTGACAGCGGTAGAGTCGTTCTCTGCCAGCAGTAAAGATATTGCCAGCCAGACACAGACAGTAGCCTCAGCGAGTCAGGAACAGTCAGCCTCCATGCAGGAAATCGCGGCATCAGGCCAGGGTCTCCAGCAGATGTCACAAGAGCTGCACACATCAGTGAGTAAGTTTAAGCTATAAATAATGGGCAAAAGGCAGCTGGCGGTCTACAGTTCCCGATTATGAAATAACGGGAACTGTTTTTTGCTTTTTTCCCCATACTATCCTATAATTAAGTTATATAGGCATTTTTACCTGTCTGTTCTAAAAACAGCAGGGTTTTACAGGCTGTTAGCGAAGATAAGGGTAGGAAAAGTTGAGGTGTTCACGATGACGATAGATAACTTTCGCCTGGTAATTATCACTGGTATGTCAGGCGCCGGCAAGTCGCAGGTAATACGGGCCATGGAGGATTTAGGCTACTTTTGTGTCGATAATCTGCCGCCCATGTTAATCCCTAAGTTTGCTGAGCTATGCGCCCAATCAGGGGGCAAGGTTTCAAAAATTGCACTTGTTGTTGATATCCGTGGCGGTGAGTTTTTTGATACACTGGCTCAGGTGCTTGAAGGTATGGAAAAACAGGGCCATTTATATGAGATATTGTTTCTGGAAGCCTCTGACGCTACCATTATTCGCCGGTACAAGGAGACCCGTCGTCGACATCCCATGGCACCGCACGGCCGCATCAGCGAGGGTATTAGCCGGGAGCGTGACCGTCTAGAGCAAATCAGGGGGCGGGCTACTCACATCATTGATACATCCGGCCTGGCAACTGCCGAGCTTAGAGGTAAGATAACGGCATTATTTGCTGAAGAGCGCGAACATGAGCGCATGACAGTGACCGTCGTATCATTTGGTTTTAAATATGGCATGCCGCTTGACGCTGACATGGTAATGGATGTCCGCTTTCTCCCCAATCCATTTTATGTTGAATCACTCCGGCGTAAGAGCGGCCAAGAGGCTTTGGTAGGTGAGTATATCTGGAAGTGGCCTGTGACCCAGCAATTTATGGAAAAGCTGTCAGGTCTGATTGATTTCCTTGTTCCTCACTATGTTAAAGAAGGCAAAAGCCAGCTCATCATCGCTATCGGCTGCACCGGCGGTCTTCACCGCTCAGTGTTTATCGCCGAGAAGATGTTTGAGTATCTGAAAGGCAAAGGCTTTAAAGTCAATGTCGAACACAGAGATATTAAACACAACGTCATCGAATAATGGGTCGGCAGGTGGTAAACGGGCAATTCGAAATGATTGAATTGATGCGGGTGATTAAATGCACTTTTTGAAATGGTTATATCCGGGTATGAAGTTCAAGCGCTGGCTGCTCCTATTTTCGGCAGGCGTTATTTTAGTCAGTATAGGCTTGGCCATTGTTTTTAACTATAAATACATCGGCGTAGTGGAAGAAGCAATTTTCCGGCTGTTTTATCTAACGACAGGCAACTTTTATTATGCCGTCACGACTGTAGCCGGGATTGCCATCGTTGTCTTAGGTATGAGTATCATGCTGGCAGCTACGCAACAAATTATTAAGTCTGTCATCAGCGTATTGGTTCCGGAAGGATCAGACAAGCTTGTCGAGATTATTTTTGAAAAGCGCAAGCTCAACCGCGGACCGGCGATAGCCGTCATCGGCGGTGGCACCGGTTTGTCGGTGCTCCTTAGAGGGATCAAGAGCATTACCAGTAATATAACTGCCATAGTTACCGTAGCGGACGACGGCGGGTCATCCGGACGATTGCGGAAAGATTTTGGCATAATTCCGCCAGGCGATTTACGCAATTGCTTGGTGGCGCTGGCCGATACCGAGCCGCTTATGGAGAAGCTGTTCCAACACCGCTTTGGCGGCAGCGGCGAGTTGGCCGGGCATAGTTTTGGTAATCTGTTTATTGCGGCCATGGCTGAGATTGTCGGTGATGTTGAACTAGCGCTTAAAGAATCCAGCAAGGTATTGGCCGTGCGCGGACAGGTACTGCCCTCCTCAATCGAGCCAGTGCTGCTGGTGGCTGAAATGACTGACGGCACCCTGGTGCAGGGCGAATCGCAGATTCCGCTGTCAGGTAAAAAGATTAAACAGGTATATATCAAACCTGAAAACGTAACGCCTGTCAAGGGCGCAATCGAGGCTATCCGCGAGGCTGATGCCTGCATCTTAGGTCCAGGAAGTTTATATACGAGCGTAATTCCTAATTTGTTGGTAGAAGGCGTTGCTGATGCACTGCGCGAAAGTGACGCTGTTAAAATTTATATTTGCAACGTTATGACCCAACCGGGTGAAACCGACGGCTACAGTGCTTCTGATCACATTAAGGCCATAATAGACCATGCCGGACCAGGCTGTATTGATATGGCTGTTGTCAATGTCCAGGAAGTAGCGCCCGAACTCCGGGAATTTTATGCTAAGCGGGGCGCGCACCCCGTTGTGCCTGATATCGATATCATCGAAGCGCTGGGGGTCAAGGTCGTTAAGGCCAACCTTATCAGCGAAACCAACCTGGTGCGGCATGACCCGGCGCGGCTGTCGCGAACAATTATGTCAATGGTATATGACCTAAAGATCAACTCTGATCGCATGCGGCTGTTAGACTATTACATTATGGCCGAGAGCATCAAAAAATTAAAAGACTAACCAAAGGACTGACGCCCTTGTCGTTTTCTGCTGAAGTAAAAAATGAACTGGCTCGCATAATCGGCGAGCAAAGCTGCTGCGCAGCCGCTGAACTGGCGGCCTTAATCCGGATGGGTGGAGCCATGTCGATCGGCGGTAATGCCAACCTGGGCATTAATTTTAGCAGTGAAAATGCTGCTGTCACCCGGAAGGTACTGGGTCTCATCAAACGCTATTCTAATGTGAAAACCGAAGTGGTGGTCACCAGAGGCCGGCGGCTTAAAAAGAGTAATACATATCATGTGAGGGTCGTCCCCTCGCCAGGTGTTAATGAACTGCTGGCCTCACTGGGTATCATGCGGGTTGACGGTCTTAATGTCCAGTCTGACAGCGGCATTCTTCGTAAAGTATGCTGCCGCCGGGCTTATCTAAGAGGGGCATTTTTAGGTGGCGGCTCGGTCAATCGCCCAGAAGGCTCTTATCACCTGGAACTGGTCACAGGCAATGTTGAATTGGCCAAGTCGCTGGTTAGAATTATGAAGTCGCTCAGCTTACCAGGCCGTATGACTGACCGGAAGGACGACTATATTGTATACCTAAAAGACGGCAACGCCATTACGGCTTTTCTCCAAATCATCGGCGCTCATAATGCCCTTTTGACTTTTGAAAACGTACGGGTGGTCAAAGATATGCGCAACCAGGTTAACCGCCTGGTTAATTGCGAGACAGCCAACCTGCAGAAAACTGTTAACGCAGCCGTACGTCAGGTCGAAAGCATCAGGATCATTGCTCAGAACCTGGGTTTAGACAAGCTGCCACCGCCTCTGCGGGAAGTAGCTGAGGCTCGGTTGGCGCACCCGGAGGCTACCTTGTCAGAATTGGTGGAGGCTTTGGAGGGGCGGGTAGGCAAATCAGGCATTAACCACCGTCTGCGTAAGCTTGGAGAAATCGCGGATTCGCTGCGTAGCCGCCTGACAAAAGCTGAGCAGGATAATGATGATTAGAATTATAAAAATGGCCGCTGCTTTGATGCTTGTGTTTATATTATGGCTGCTGATGCCTAGTGGCGGTGTTCCTATATTAGCCTACCATCAAGTCAGCAGTGTGCCTGAAGTATACAGTATTGACCCTGATCAATTTGAAGAACATATGCGGTATCTGGAGAGTCATGGCTATACTGCCATTTCATTGGCTGAATTATTTGCTGCCAAGAGTGGCGTACAGTCACTGCCGCCCAAACCTGTCATTATTACTTTTGACGATGGTTATGACGACAATTACCTGACCGCCTTGCCGATTATGGAGAAGTATGGCATGAAAGGCACTGTGTTTGTCATCGCCGGTCAAGTCGGTCAGCCGGGTTATTTAACGTGGGATCAAGTTAAAGCCATGCAGGCCAAAGGGACGGAGGTTGGGTCCCACACTTACAGCCATGTTGCATTAAGCGAAATCAGCCAGCCCCAGCTTATGGACGAAGTGACGCGTTCTAAGCAGATGATTGAGAATAACCTGGCAAGGCCGGTTGATTTTTTTGCATACCCCTTTGGTCAATACAACATAGATACGATAGCCGCTTTAAAACAGGCCGGCTATACCGGGGCTTGTACCGGACTACCAGGCTTAGGCACAACCACGGACGATGCCTATCAGCTTAAACGTGTTAATATACCTCGCCCTAAATACGGTTTATGGGAATTTCGCCTTAGACTTATCCGGGCGCACCTTTATGCTAAGCTATCGCCATTACTTTGGTAAAATACCCCTAACGGTTGATGGTCAGGCTATAGTTTGTTATAATGGCCTAGTAGGCGTTTAGCCTGTTAGGAGGTATGCTTTTTGTTAAACAGGTTTCGTCTGGCAGGTGTAGCAGTTGCTGTCACAGTTGCCGTTAGCATTGTTTCAGCCCCTCATGCTGCCCTGGCTAAACCCGGTCTCCCAGTAAAAACGGATATTTATAATGTCTCCGAGCTTCCTGTTACCATGACCGAGCAGGGCGGAAAGTTAATGCTCTCAGACAGCCCGGAGATGGTACCGGCGGACGGTATTATGTACCAAGACACAGTAAGTGGGGATGTACGCCTTTTTTTCCATCATGTCAATGCGACAAAGGAGCTAAAAAAGGTTGTGGTATTGCTTGTTAACGAATCAACCACTGCGATTGACGTCGTGGTCAACCGGTATGGACTGGGCGGACCTGGTCTTGATTATTTAGCAGTTGGGAAAGCGGCTCAGCTCAACTACCTGAATCAGGAAGAGGTAGAACTGATTGCGGTGCCGGCCAAAGGTACGGCGTTCCTGGAACCCGTGCTTAACCAAACTGTGGTTGCGCCAGATGCGCTGGTCAATGGCATTTACGATTTCCAGACCAAAAATCCGGTTAAAGTTGTCGTTATGATGCTGCCGGTTGACGCCGATCCGGTTGAGTTTGTTAAGGAGGCTAAGGTACTGCCTGCCGATAGTCAGCGGCTGCGGGGAACTTTCTCCGGGCGGGACCGCCTGATAGTACCGAGCCAGGTGTATAATTCCAATCATGACGGCGTAGTTGGTATTACGCTGGCCGACCATAAACTTGATACCTACGTGGCCGGCATTGATGCCACTGACGGTTCACAAACCCTTAATTATGGCAATTACGGTGTTATGTACAAGGTGTTTCTCCCTACTGCTTTTGAACAAAAATACGCCGTCTATCTAAATCCCCGGGGCGGGGAATATGCCGGCGCACTAAAAGTTAAGTACCGCCATCAGGAAGAAACGACAATCGGTACTCCGGCGGACACGCTGTTTTTTGGCAGTAAAACTGTCAAAGATACGGCCCATATCGGTGACTACGCCGGCGGCCAGTCACTGTGGTTGACTTTCTCACCGCCTGGTGCTTCCAATCTACCGGTGAAGATTCTTCTGGCTCCTGTCACTAAGTAAAAGCAACACGGGATCGAGAAAGAACGAGATTGCTGGCGTCAGCGCAGCAATCTCGTTTTTCTATTGCTTCCTGCCGGTAAAACGGCTAAAATAGTATAGTAGCAGTTTAACTACATATTGCGTATGCAAGGAGGGAATTAAATATGAAAAAGCATGTTGTAACTATCAATAAAGCATCGCTGGCTCAAACTGTACACACCGGCGGTTGCGGGGAATGCCAGGCTTCCTGCCAGTCAGCCTGCAAGACTTCTTGCACTGTTGGCAATCAGGTCTGCCAGAAGTAGGCCACATCATAGCCCCTTGCCCCGAAGGCTAAGGGGCTATATTTTTGGAGAGGCATTTCTAAGACGCCTCCGTTAGAAAGAGGAATACTAATGCAAGTTCATAAATTTTATTTAAACGGTCTATATATTGTTCTTGATATTAATAGTGGCGCCGTACATATTGTCGATCAATTGGTGTACGATATACTGGATATTTATGACGGTTCCAACGATGACGAGGTCGTTGCCGCACTTGCCGATAAATATGACCAAGCCGCAGTCGGCGAAGCAGTGACTGAGCTCAAAGAATTAGTGAAAGCCGGGCAGCTGTTTGCACCTGAACTGACAGTGCCGTTGACTTTTAGCGATAAACCGCTGGTTAAATCGCTGTGCCTGCATGTGGCCCATGACTGCAATCTGCGCTGTGGCTACTGCTTTGCCGGAACAGGTGATTTCGGTCATACCCGTGGCCTCATGCCCAAGGAGATCGGCGAAAAAGCTGTAGATTTTATTATTGAAAACAGCGGGCAGCGCCGTAATTGCGAACTGGACTTTTTCGGCGGTGAGCCGCTGTTAAATATGGATACTGTCCGTCATGTCGTCAGCTATGTCCGGAAACGTGAAACTGAAACAGGTAAAGTGTTTAAGCTGACACTGACGACAAATGCCGTACTGTTAAATAATAGAATTATTGAGTACTTAAATGCTAACAATATCAGTCTGGTGCTCAGTCTGGATGGACGAGCGGAAACGCATGACCGTATGCGGCCATGTGTTGACGGCAGTGGCAGCTATGATGAGGCTGTTAAGCTATGTAAGCAGGTAGCTGATTCCCGCGGCGACCAAAACTATTACCTGCGGGGCACGTTTACAGCCTACAATCTTGATTTTGCCGCCGATGTGCTGTCAATGGCCGATCTGGGCTTTAGTCAACTGTCTGTTGAGCCGGTTGTGGCGAAAGAGGCGGATTACGAATTGACCGAAGAGCACCTGCCGGAGCTCTATCACCAATATGAAATATTGGCCGAGGAGTATCTGGCACGCAAGCTGGCCGGCAAGGGGTTTGACTTTTTCCATTTTAACCTGGATTTGAGTAATGGTCCCTGTGTAGCCAAGCGCCTGAGCGGCTGTGGAGCAGGGCATGAGTACTTTGCCGTGACGCCTGAGGGTGATTTATACCCGTGTCACCAGTTCGTCGGACGGGATGAATATAAGTTGGGCAACGTATATGAGGGTGTCTGCAATACTGAGCTGCCGGTAAAATTCCGTCAGGCACATGTCCTGAATAAACCAGCCTGCCGTGAGTGCTGGGCCAGATTCTACTGCAGTGGCGGCTGCCATGCTAACGCTGATTTGTTCCATAATGACCTGCGTAAGCCTTATGAATTGGGCTGCGAATTACAGAAAAAACGTCTGGAGTGTGCTATCATGATCCAGGCTAAACTCGCTATCGCGAATCAGGGATAAGATTACTGAATCTAGCCCTAAGGAGTTTTACTATGACTTGTGCAGCAGTTCATATTCATATAACCGGTATCGTGCAAGGGGTGGGTTTCCGCCCCTTTGTTTATAATCTGGCCGGGCGGTATGGGGTAAGCGGCTGGGTATCGAATAATGCCAGTGGCGTTGATATTGAAGCCGAGGGCAGTCAGGCCCAGCTTGATGGATTTGTCACCGCACTCCGGGGACAGGCTCCCCCCTTGGCAGTCATCGAGGCGATTACGGTCAGCAGCCTGGAACCGCAGGGATATGCGGGCTTTCATATCAAGCCAAGTGTTGATGGCGAGCAGAAGACTGCGCTGGTGTCGCCTGATGTTGCTACCTGTTTGAGTTGCCGGGAGGAGCTTTTACAGCCGGGGGACCGGCGTTACCGTTATCCCTTTATCAACTGTACTGACTGTGGACCGCGTTATACAATTATTCAGGATATCCCCTATGACCGGCAAGCGACCACAATGAGGGAGTTTATCATGTGTCCGGCCTGCCAAACCGAATATGACAACCCGGCCAACCGGCGTTTTCATGCCCAGCCCAATGCCTGTCAGGTGTGCGGCCCCGTATACCGGCTGCTGGACAGGACGGGACAGCCGGTCGATGGTTGTGAACAGGATGTGTTTGCAACGGCGAGAAGGCTGATCGCAGACGGCGCTATCCTGGCCATCAAGGGCATTGGCGGCTATCACCTGGCAGTCAATGCCTTTGATGGTCTGGCTGTAGAACGGCTAAGAACGCGAAAGGTGCGGGAAGATAAACCGTTTGCCGTCATGGCTGGCAGTCTCGGGGCGATTAAAGGACAATGCAGGGTGTCAGCCGCTGATGAACAACTGCTTGTTAGCGCAGCCCGGCCTATTGTGCTGCTGGCCAAGGAGACGGGGTATAGTCTGGCAGACCAGATAGCACCAGGTAATCCGTACATCGGCAGCATGCTGCCATATACCCCGGCGCATTACTTATTACTTGCTGATGATGATATCTGGGTAATGACCAGTGGCAATGCCAGTGATGAGCCTATTGCTCATGAGGATGCCGATGCTGCAATAAGGCTTAAGGATATTGCCGATTATTTTCTGGTCCACAACCGGGATATTCACTGTCAGGCCGATGATTCTGTGGTTAGAACAGTTTTAGACAAGCCATACTTCATACGTCGCAGCCGGGGCTATGTGCCGGCGCCGGTCAATCTGGTGCGGGAACTGCCACCGGTGCTGGCCGTGGGCGGTGAGCTTAAAAACACCTTTTGCCTGACAAGAGGCAAACAGGCCTTTTTGAGTGCACACACCGGCGACCTTGAGAATTTGCCCACCTATCAAGCCTATGTGGCAGCCATAGAGCATTTCAAAAAATTACTCAATGTTACGCCGCGGGTTGTCGCCTGTGACCTGCATCCCGAATATCTGTCAACCAAGTATGCGGCAACGCTTGATTTGCCCTGTGTGGCAGTTCAGCATCATCATGCCCATATTGCCGCAGTCATGGCCGAGCACCGGTTGACTGAGCCTGTTATCGGCGTGGCTTTTGACGGCACAGGTTATGGTCCTGACGGCACTCTGTGGGGCGGCGAATTTCTGGTGGCTGACTTAACCGGCTACCGCAGGCTGGGGCAGCTGGCCTATATGCCGCTGCCAGGCGGGGCGAAAGCGATCAAAGAACCATGGCGGCTAGCGGCCTGGCTGCTTAAGGAACTGTACGGTCAGGATTTTATCAATATGGATATACCGTTTGTGCATAACCTGCCGCCAGGCTGGGAGCTTGTATTGCACGCTGCTGAAAAAGGCATTAATACGCCGCTGTCATCAGGGGCAGGCCGGCTGTTTGATACCGCTGCCGCACTGCTCGGCATCAGGCAGAGTATCAATTATGAGGGCCAGGCCGCTGTTGAACTGGAACTGGCTGCTCAAGGTGTCGCAGGCCGGGTGCGGCCTTATACAATTAGTGAGGCCGGGGGTACATGGGTGCTTGAATGTAAGCCAATGTTTGCCGGCCTGTGCCAATCATTGATGAAAGGTATGACAATACCGCAGCTTGCCGCTGATTTTCATACCACATTGGCTGAAGCCGCCAGCACGCTTGTTCTAAAAATCAGCAAAGCCACCGGTCTTAAACAAGTCGCCTTAAGCGGCGGCGTTTTCCAGAATATCACACTGTTAACCCAAGTTATCGGAATGCTCACACAATATGGTCTCAAAGTATATCTTCACCGGCAGACGCCGCCTAACGACGGCGGCCTGGCACTTGGCCAGGCTATCATTGCCGGGGAAAGGAGCCGGTAATTATGTGTTTGGCTGTTCCTGCCAAAATCATTGAACGAACAGAGTTTATGGCTACTGTTGATATCAGTGGCGTAACCCGCCAGGTTAGCATTATGTTGCTGCCTGACGCCGTGGTGGGCGATTATGTGCTGATCCACGCCGGTTTTGCTATTCAGGCTATTGATGAAGAAGAAGCCCAGCGGACGCTGGAACTATTTAAGGAGCTTGAGCAATATGCGGTTGACAGCTGAGGAGACAGCCCGTGCTGCCCGCTTTTTCACAGATGGCATAAAAAGCCTGGCCAGCCGTCCGGTGCGTATTATGGAGGTGTGCGGCACCCACACAGTAGCGATCTTCCGAGCCGGTATCCGGCAGCTGCTGCCGGCAACTGTTGAACTGGTCAGCGGCCCCGGGTGTCCGGTATGTGTGACGCCCAATGAATACCTGGATACGGCTATTGCCTACAGCCGCCGTCCGGATAGCATTATCACGACCTTTGGCGATATGCTCAAAGTGCCGGGATCAGAATCCAGTTTAATGGCTGAAAAGGCGCGGGGCGCTGATATCCGCATTGTCTACTCGCCACTGGACAGTTTGACGATTGCCAAGGAAAACCCTGGTAAAAAAGTCATTTTTCTGGCTGTTGGTTTTGAGACAACAGCGCCTACTGCGGCGGCCACGATACTACAAGCCGGCCAGCAAGGTCTCACTAATTTTTTCGTCTTGTCAGCCCACAAACTGGTGCCTCCGGCGCTGAAGGCCATCTTAGCCACGCCTGAAACAAAAGTCGACGGTTTTTTGCTGCCAGGACACACAGCAACCATCAGCGGCCTTGAACCCTACCGCTTTGTCGCGGAGGAACATGGTGTGCCCGCAGTTGTTACCGGGTTTGAGGCGCTTGACATTTTGCAGGGCGTATACATGCTCTTGGAACAGATAAGTGCCGGTAAGGCCGAACTCATGAATCAATACCGGCGGGTGGTCAAAGCCGAAGGCAACCCGGCGGCCAGGAACATTCTGGATCAGGTGTATCAGCCTGACGATGCTGCCTGGAGGGGCTTTGGCGTTATTGCTGGTTCCGGCCTTGGGCTAACGGCAGACTTCCGGCGTTTTGATGCCAAAGTGGCGTTGCCGCTGGCCAGGGTAGAGTCGCGAGAAGCAGCTGGCTGTCGCTGTGGTGAGGTGTTGCGTGGCCTCATTATTCCGGCTGACTGCCCGCATTTCGGCCTTAGCTGCACACCTGAGCAGCCTGTTGGTGCGTGCATGGTCTCGGTCGAGGGGGCTTGTGCCGCGTGGTACAAATACGGGCAAGGACGGTGGAAGTATGAATAACCGGGAAGAACGCATCCTGCTCGGTCATGGCAGCGGCGGTCGCCTCAGTCATGACTTGATAAAAAATATTATTCTGCCAGCGTTCACCAATCCTGCCCTGGCGGAACTGCATGATGGTGCGCGGCTGGAACTGGGCGGCGCCCGGCTGGCGTTTACAACTGACAGTTATGTCGTTAAACCCCGTTTTTTTCCTGGCGGCAACATCGGTAAGCTTGCTGTGTGCGGTACAGTAAACGACTTAGCCATGTGTGGCGCTCAGGCATTATATCTAAGTGCCGGGTTTATCCTGGAAGAAGGACTGCCTGTTGCTGAGCTTAAACAAATTGTCGAATCCATGCGCCAAACGGCGTTGGAAGCCAATGTAGATATTGTCACCGGTGACACCAAAGTAGTGGAAAAAGGGGCTGTTGACGGCATCTATATCAATACTGCCGGGATTGGTGTGATGCTGCCTAAAGCCCACATTGCTGCTGAGCGCGTCAAACCGGGTCAGGATATCATTGTCAGCGGACATCTCGGCGATCACGCCATCGCCGTTATGAGCGAGCGGCACGGTCTGACGCTGCCTGAGCAAATTATCAGCGACTGCACCCCACTTAACAAGCTCATCCAGGCTATGTTGACGGAAGTGCCGCAAATCACCATGCTGCGTGATCCTACCCGGGGCGGGCTGGCGACCACGCTAAACGAGATTGCCGCTGACGCCGGGGTGGGCATGATTCTGGAAGAAAGCGCTATACCGGTGCGGCCTGAAGTAGTGGCCGTCTGTGAATTATTGGGATTTGATCCTTTATACCTTGCCAATGAAGGAAAAGTCATTACCATTGTCGAAAAAGAATATAGTGAAAAAGTTCTGACGATAATGCGGCAGCATGAGATCTCTGCCGCTGCCCGGATCATCGGGGCGGTGACAGCTCAGCCGGCTGGTCAGGTGGCGCTTCGGACTAACGTGGGCGGACTTCGCTTGTTAGACATGCTGTCAGGCGAACAATTACCACGAATCTGTTGACATATTTTATAATGCTTCAATAGTATTATGGTATAAGGGCAGGCACAAGCCTGTCAGATGCTAACAGGGGGAGGGTTAACGGGTGTGCAATTAGACTACGGACTTAAGTTAGAAACAACACAAAAACTAATCATGACTCCCCAGCTACGCCAGGCAATTGCCATTCTGCAGCTTCCATCCATGGAATTGGCGGCGCTTGTGGGAAAAGAACTATTGGAAAACCCGGTGCTTGAGGCTGATGCCGGTGAGAGCGAAAACGAGAATGGCGATGAGCCAACAGCTGTGGCTGAGCCACCTGCCGTGGAGTACGACAACCAGCCTGAGGCTGATGGCTGGATTGAATATCTGCTCAGCGGCGCACAGACGTCTGCAGGTAATCAGACAGGGACGGCAGAGACAACGCAAGCGCGGGAAGTAGCTGATGCCCAGACTGTATCACTGCAAGACTACCTGGAAATGCAGCTGCATTTTGCTGTATTTGAATCGAATCACCTTACAGTCGGCAAATATCTGATTGGCTGTATTGACGATAACGGCTATTTATGCGGTACAACAGCCGAAGCGGCTGCCCGCCTGGGGGTAACTGAGGCCTGCGTGACCGATGTCCTCAATATTATTCAAACCTTTGACCCGATCGGTGTGGGTGCTCGCAGCCTGCAGGAATGCCTGCTTATTCAATTAGCGCAGAAGCCGCAGCCTAGCCCGGAAATTAGCCTGGCTTCAGCAATTATCGGTGAATATCTTGACCAAGTGGCGTGCGGTCGCTATAAACAGATTGCAGATAAGCTGCATTGTACAGCCCATGAAGTCCAAGAGGCTGTCGATATAATCCGTACGCTTGACCCTAAACCGGGACGGGCTTTTGGGGGCGGTCAGCCTGGGTATATTACACCTGACGTTACGATTGAGCGCCTGAATGATGCATATGTCATTCATATTAATGACAATCATGTACCGCAGCTGTCAATTAATCCTTATTACCGGCAGATTGTCCGGGACGCCGACAGTGATGCCCGTAAGTATGTTGAAGGCCGGATTAATTCAGCTGTCTGGTTGATAAAAAGCATCGAACAGCGCCGCCGCACCTTATATAATGTGACGGAGGCTATTATTGACCTACAGCGCGGGTTCTTTGACCATGGCCCTAAGTTTTTGAGGCCGTTGACCATGAAAAAAGTGGCCGAGCAAATTGGTGTTCACGAATCGACAGTCAGCAGGGCCACAGCCAATAAGTATGCGTGCACCCCGCACGGCGTGTTTGGAATGAATACCTTTTTCACCTCAGGTCTCCAGAGTAGCGGCGGCGAGGATGTGTCAGCCAGCCGGGTGAAACAAGAGCTGAAAGAACTAGTTTCTTCTGAAAACCAGTCCCAGCCCTTAAGTGATCAGGCGTTAAGTGACCTGATGAACGGCAAAGGAATCATGGTTTCACGTCGTACAGTGGCCAAATACCGGGAAGAATTAGGAATCCCTGCATCGAGTAGACGTAAAAGGCATTAACTGTGGTGGGTTATTTTAGGATCTCTGAATGTGCTTCGGCTCTTTTGGAGGTCTTTTTTGTTGCAACAAAATAACCGGAATGACGGTTATACCATTTTGATGCGGTATAGCAGCAGCTTTTAAGGATGAAAATACTAATAAACCTTCCTTTGCGGGAAAGTTTATTTATTGCAAAGATATGGAATATTATTACCGTTATGCCATTAAATGGCAAAATTTAAATAAATTTGGGAAAGGTATATTGAAATCAATGGCGAATAACAAATTGGAAGATTACGTTAAGGTGGTGATTGTATGGCACAAAACAGCGTTATCATGTCATTAAGTGATGGTTATATTATACCGGCGCCGCGTAACTATGAGGACTTTAAATATGCTATTTCCCATTCTTCAAGTCCTAGTGTCAGTTTGCTGTTTGGCGATATTAACATCCTTCCTGAACTTCTAGCGCAAGCCCGTGAGCATAAAAAGCGGGTATTGGTACACCTTGACTTGTTAGGAGGTGTTGGCAAAGATAAGGCCGGTATTCTGTTCTTGGCACGAATGGGTGTGTCGGCTATTATCACCACAAAGCCGCAGCTTGGTAAAATTGCCAGAGAATCAGGAATGCTAGTTATCCACCGGCTGTTTTTGATGGACTCGGAGGCCATTAAAACAGGAGTAAATCTGCTCAAGGGGTACAAACCGGATGCGCTTGAACTACTGCCGGCATCTGTCCCATCCAGTGTAGTTGCTGAATTGGCGGGCTTGACAGGGTTGCCTATTTTGGGAGGCGGGCTTATGCATACTAAGGAAGAGGTTCAGCAGGCAATAGACAGCGGCCTTAGTGCAGTAAGCGCCAGTAAACGCGAGCTGTGGTAGTTCTAATTAACAGGAATTGTATGTGAAAATAATAATTTTCAAACAATTTAAAAAGCGGCAGGAATTATCTCAGCAAGACAGAATATATAATAGCAAGAAGTTAATATAGGGACAGAGATAAAAGAGAAGTCCGAATTTTTCGCCGGAGTTGTAATTGCAATCCTGTAGGCGTTAATTTGGGCTTTTATTTTATTTTGTGTCGTCCTAAGGAGGTGCGTGGCTGGCAGTAGCAAAAGGGCAATAAATGAAGGTGTTTATCTGAAAATTCTAATTTATCTAAAAAGAGGAGGGTATTCTCTATGACTAATTTGTTTGGTGAATTTTTTGGAACGATGGTTCTCTGTATTTTTGGTTGTGGTGTTGTTGCCAACTGCCTGTTAAGTAAATCCAAGGCAGAAGGCGCTGGTTGGATGGTTATTGTTACAGGCTGGGCCATGGCAGTTATTCTTGGCGTATTTAGTGCAATCGCTACCGGCGCGCCACAGGCCGACCTTAATCCTGCAGTAACCTTTGCAAAAATGTTCTTAGGTGTATATGAGCCTGGGCACGCTGTAATGACAATGCTGGCTGAAATAGCCGGCGGCATCGCCGGTGCAACCGTGGTTTGGCTAACTTTCCTCCCGCACTGGGAAATTACTGAAGACAAAGGTCTCAAACTTGCTGTCTTCTCTACCGCTCCGGCAATCCGCAATACTTTTGCTAACCTGCTGTGTGAGATCATCGCCACTGCCATGCTGATCATCTGTATCTTTGCAATCTTCTCTAAGCCTGTTGGCAGCTTGGCTCCTGGCTTCGGCCCTTACCTTGTTGGTATGTTGGTCTGGGCACTTGGTCTCAGCTTGGGTGGTCCTACCGGTTATGCTCTTAATCCGGCCCGTGACCTTGGTCCCCGTATTGCCCACGCAATTCTGCCTATCGCCGGTAAAGGCGGCTCAGACTGGGGTTATGCCTGGATTCCTGTTGCCGGTCCGATGGTTGGCGCAGGTGTAGCCGTTGTTGTGGCTAAAGCTGCTGGATTGCTATAAGAGAATCTTATAAAAGCCCATTGGCATCTCAACATTTCATACGTAGTCCAAAAAATATGATACGAAAAAAGAGGGAGTTGCTGTTATGACAAAAAAGTATGTACTTGCGCTTGATCAGGGAACTACCAGTTCACGGGCCATTTTGTTCGACCAAGAGTCTAGCATTGTTGCTGTTGCTCAGAAGGAATTCACTCAGATTTTCCCGAAACCAGGTTGGGTAGAGCACAATGCTGACGAAATTTGGAGCTCACAAATTAGTGTCGTGGCGGAAGTTGTAGCGAAAGCAGGTATTAGTGCTGCCGATATCGCCGCTATCGGTATCACCAATCAGCGCGAAACCACTGTGGTATGGGATAAGACCACAGGCAAACCGGTGTATAACGCTATTGTCTGGCAGTCCCGTCAAACTATGGAAATTTGTAATGACCTTAAAGCCAAAGGTCTGGAAGCTACCTTCCGCCAAAAAACAGGCCTGGTAGTAGACGCTTATTTCTCCGGAACCAAAGTTAAGTGGATTCTTGATAATGTTGAAGGTGCCCGCGCCAAAGCAGAGCAGGGCGACCTCTTATTCGGAACGATTGACACCTGGCTAATCTGGAAATTGACTGCAGGCAAAGTGCATGTAACTGACTACTCCAACGCTTCCCGGACCTTAATGTATAACATCCGTGAACTCAAGTGGGATGAAGAACTTTTAGCAGCACTCACCGTTCCGGCCAGCATGCTGCCTCAAGTTCGCCCATCCAGCGAAGTTTACGGCAATACCGATCCTGGTGTGTTCTTAGGCGCTGCCGTGCCGATCGCCGGCGCTGCCGGTGACCAGCAGGCTGCTCTGTTCGGCCAAACCTGCTTCAAACCTGGTATGGCTAAAAACACCTATGGTACCGGCTGCTTTATGCTTATGAACACCGGCGACAAGGTATTTGAATCCAAAAACGGGTTGTTAACAACCATTGCCTGGGGCCTTGACGGTAAAGTCGAGTATGCTCTGGAAGGTAGTATCTTCGTAGCCGGCTCAGCGGTTCAGTGGCTGCGCGACGGACTCAAACTTATTGATGCCGCTCCTGACTCTGAATACTATGCTAAAAAGGTCAGCGACGCCGAAGGCGTGTATGTGGTTCCAGCCTTTGTTGGTCTGGGCGCTCCTTATTGGAACATGACAGCCCGCGGCGCTATCCTTGGTCTGACCCGCGGTACTACCAAGGCGCATGTTGTTCGCGCTACCCTTGATTCCATGGCTTATCAGACAAAAGACGTTCTAAGCGCTATGGAAGCTGACTCTGAGATTAAACTGCAGGCACTTAAAGTTGACGGCGGGGCTGTAGTAAACAATATCCTCATGCAGTTCCAGGCCGATATCCTGGGCGTACCGGTTGACCGTCCGCAGGTTACCGAGACTACCGCTCTGGGCGCAGCCTACCTTGCTGGTCTGGCTGTTGGTGTATGGAGCAACAAAGAAGACTTGGTTCAAAATTGGAAGCTTGACACCCGTTTCGAGCCTAAGATGGCAGATGAGCAAAGCACCAAACTTTATAAAGGCTGGCAAAAAGCAGTCAAGCGCTCGATGGATTGGGAAGAATAAGCCACTGCTCAATAACTATTAAACAATATTGATATATCGGACTTAGAGATGAAGAGAAGTCCTTCTTGCGCCAGTAATCGGCCCAAGGGGACTTCTCTATCCTTTTTTACCCTAAATTACGGAGGCTGGCTAGAAATGCCACTGCTAGGCGTTTATAACCAATCCTCCCAAAGGAGTATAAAATATGCAAGCTACTGTAGTAGTCATCGGCGGCGGGGCAACCGGGGTTGGTATTCTCCGGGATTTGTCCATGCGCGGCGTAAAAACAATTTTAGTTGAACAAAAAGACTTAGCCTATGGCACAAGCTCGCGGTTTCACGGGCTTTTGCACAGTGGTGGCCGGTATGCAGTAAAAGATGCTGAGTCGGCGCAGGAGTGTATTGAAGAGAACTATATTTTACGTAAAATTGCCCGGCATTCTGTCGAAGAAACCGAAGGTTTTTTTGTCAGGCTGCCGGAAGATGATGAACAGTTTGAAGCAGCCTGGCTGGTGGCATGTGCTAAAGTAGGTATTCCAGCCATTCCTATCACCCCGGCTGAAGCGAAACGCTTGGAGCCACAGCTTACCGGCAAGGCAGTTTCAGCCTATCGTGTACCTGATTCAGCTGTTGATGGCTTCAGGTTGGTATGGCAGAATGTCATTTCTGCCCGGAAATACGGCGGTCAGGCTTTGACATATACCGAAGTGACTGCCATTGAACATGTAAATAATCAGGTAGTAGGGGTTAAGGTCAGAAACACACTAACAGGTGAGACCAGCTCAATTGCCTGCGATTATATTGTAAATGCTGCAGGCTCCTGGGTTGGGCAGGTGGCCGGGTTAGCCGGAATTAATGTTAATGTTAAGCCGGACAGGGGGGTACTCATTGCCTTCAATCACCGGTTTACCAGTCGGATAGTCAACCGGCTGCGGCCGCCGTCTGATGGCGACATCTTTGTGCCGCATGGGTCAATTACTATTTTGGGTACAACCTCATCGGCGGCATCCCGTCCTGACGATACGATTCCACGTACGGCTGAGGTGGCGGAACTTCTGAGGATCGGCCAGCCATTATTTGAAGACATCTATAACTATCGTATTCTCCGGACCTTTGCCGGAACGCGGCCGCTGTATAGTGCTGACCCCAATGCAGCAGGCAGGGCGGCGTCCCGTAACTTTACAATTATTGACCATGAAAAAGAAGGTCTTAAAGGTATGGCGACAATTGTCGGCGGCAAACTGACAACCTATCGTCTTATGGCTGAAAAGATGGCTGATAAAGTCTGTGCGCAGCTTGATGTCAAAGCCCAGTGCCGCACTGCCGTGGAAGCGATGATTGACGATGCACCTGCAGCTGATGTGCAAATGGCTAAACGATTCTTCCCTGCTTACAGCGTCAACCGGGCTGTTTCGCGGCTGGGTCCTAAATTAACTGAAGTTGTTAAAGCGATGGAAACCAATCCGGCTAAACGCCAGCTGCTATGCGAATGCGAGATGGTCACACTGGCCGAGGTTGAGGTCATGGCTTCAGATCCCACCAGCTATAGCCTAGAGGATGTGCGACGCAAGACCCGCATGGGGATGGGGACTTGCCAAGGTGCGTTCTGTGGCTTTCGTGGTGTAGGCGTGGCGGCAAAGAATGATTTAATTACAGGTAAGGATGCGCCAAAGCTTATTGAAGATTTTCTGGAAGCACGGTGGAATGGCATTCGCCCGGTACTATGGGGCAATCAGCTGAGAGAGGCCGAACTGATGCGCGGCATCTATGCAGCCGCATTAAATATAGATGGAGCGGTTAAACATGAGAACGAGTGATGTTATTGTTATTGGCGGCGGTTTTGCCGGATTGACGGCAGCGATTACAGCTGCTGGGCGGGGTAAGCAGGTTACGCTTATGACTTCAGGCGCGGGTACGCTTGCCATTGGCGGCGGTACAATTGATTTACTGGGATATCTTGAAGACAGTACGCTGGTAGACAGTCCGCGTGATGGTCTCAGCCGTTTAGCAGCAGACCACCCATACAGCAAAGTAGGCGGTCAGGCAGTGGCAGACGCAGTGCAGTTCTTTCTTAGTCTCTGCCAGGAAGAAGGCTTTGCTTATACCGGCAGTCTGGACAGCAACCATTGGCTGGCTACCGCTGTCGGTACCTTGAAACCCAGCTGCCTGGTACCACTGACCATGGATATGACTCCGGTCAAAACGGCCAGTCATGTAGTAGTAGCCGGTTTTACCAGGCTGAAAGACTATTTTCCGGAACTAATTATTAAAGGGTTAAGCAAAATCCCCGGCTATCAGAAAAATTATGAACAGGTTGTTATTGACCCCGGTTTTGTTGGCGGGCGGGATGTAACAACACTTGATATTGCCAGATGGCTGGACACTCCAACAGGCCAGCAGGCTTGTTTTGAACAGCTGGGTAAGCATATCAGACCAGGAAGTGTTGTCATCATTCCCCCAGTCCTCGGCTCCCGTCCCAATTATGATATCAGGAATAAGTTGGAACAGGCACTCGCCTGCAAGTTTGTCGAAACAGTGATTATGCCGACCGCGATTACCGGGCTCAGACTGCGCGCTATGCTCTTAAACCGTGCAAAAAAACTGGGTGTTAATATTATGGAACAAGCGCATGCCGCTTGGGCTGTGCAGGACGGCAACCGCGTTACAGCTGTTGTTACAAGTAACATCGACCGTGAGCGTAGCTATACCACGCAGGCGGTGATTTTAGCAACAGGCGGATTTTTCGGCGGTGGTATTAGTGCAGACCCTGACAATGTGCAGGAGGCTGTGTTACATCTGCCGGTAGTTGCCCCGCCTGACAGGGAAGAGTGGGGAACACTTAAGCTGTTTAGCGGTGCCGCCCAGCCCTTTGCCAAAATTGGCCTCAAAGTTGATGCCAGCCTGCGGCCGGTAGACGCACAAGGCCGGGTACTGTTAGAGAACGTGTATATTGCTGGCCGTAATCTGGCCGGCTACGATTATTGCCTGGAGAAGTCAGGTAATGGGGTGGCGCTGGTGACAGGCTACACAGCTGGCTTAAACTGTTAAGAAGCTGTCGCTGAACAGTGTACTTTATTATGGATATATGGAGAGAAAATATATGAAAAAACATCATTATAACCCGGATAGTTGCACCACATGCACTGCCTGTGTTGTGCATTGTCCTGTCACTCACGCTATGCGGGAGTTCAGGGGCCCTAAACTGGCCGGACCGGCGGGTGAGCGGTTCCGGTTGTCGGAAGATGATTTTGATGCCGCACTGGAATACTGCTCTAACTGTAAGAACTGTGATATCAGCTGTCCATCGCGGGTGCCGATTTCTACGCTTAATATGAAGGCTAAAGCCCAGTATTATAAAACTCACAAGCCGCCGCTAAGGGATTGGATTTTGTCACATGGCGAACAAATGGCCAAGATGGCTAGTCTGACACCAGGCTTGGCCAATATGGGCATGAACAATTTCCTGAGCAGGGCGGTAATGAAAGGAATCGGCGTTTCCGATAAAGCACCGCTGCCTGCCTATGCCCCCCAGACCTTTATAAAGCAGTTTAAAAAAATTAAGCAGCAGCCCTTTGCCAATAAGGTGGTTTTCTATCCAGGTTGTTTTGTCAACTACAACCAGCCGGAGGTTGGACTTGACGTTGTAGCTGTTTTGCAGGCCAATCATTTCGAGGTTATTGTTCCGGAGGATGCTGTGTGCTGTGGTTCACCGCTGGTGGTTAACGGCTATATGGAGGAAGCTGAAGCCAATGCCCGTAAAAATGTGGGTATTCTAAATAAGTATGTTGAGCAGGGGTATCCTGTGATCACAGCCTGTACCAGTTGTGGTCTGATGCTGAAGCAAGAGTATCAGGAGCTGTTCGAGATCAACGAGCTAGGGAGTGTTGCTGCCCGAATTTACGATATCTCGGAATTTTTGCTTGAACTTTATGATGAAGGAAGGCTTAATACCAATTTTGTCAAGCAGGCAGGCCGGTACCTGTACCATGCGCCTTGCCACCTCAGGGTTCAGGGGATTGGCAGACCTGGTCTGGAACTTGTCAATATGCTTCCCGGCATTGAGGTAACTGATGCTGACGCCGGTTGTTGCGGTATTTCAGGCAACTACGGCTTTAAAGATGACAGGTATGACATTGCTATGTCGATTGGCAGCAATCTTTTTGAAACCATTAAAAGCAGCGGTGTGGCTTCGGTGCTGTCAGAATGCGGCACCTGCCGATTGCAAATTGCTCATGGAGCCGGGGTCAAGACGGCTCACCCTATTGCGTTAGTTCGCGCAGCGTACGGAGTTTAATAAAAACACATACGTAAGTGATGGGAGAAGAGCGTATGGAGAGAAGACGAAGTTGGTTTACACACCTAGTGGCAGGCATTTTCAATGATACGGGGGGCAAGCCGGAACAAGACCGGCAGAATTCAGCGCCGTATGCGTTAGCGCCGGAGGCGCGTGTATGCAGCGATACTGTTGATATGTTTGGTATGGCAGGGGACTTAGCTTTCATATCCCAGCAGTTGGTCTGGGATATGGAACAAAGTAAAGCGGCCTTGAAAAAACTAGGAGAGCTGTCCCTAGCTGTGGCCAGAGAAACCGAGAACAATGCCAGCAGTACCCAAGAAACGGCTGCCGGGATAGAGGAAGTCGCGTCAGCTGCTGGGGTTGTATCCAATTCGTCACGGGAAGTTCTTGTTCAATGCATGGATTCTCTGAAATTAGCTGTCAAAAGCCAGGAAGAATTTATTAAGGTAACCACTAGTATGATGGACATTGCCCGGGTAGTTGAAGGGGCAGCGCGCTCTGTGGAAGACTTGAATGCCGCCTCGCTGCGGATTAGTGAGTTTACCGGTAAGATTCAGGGAATTGCCAGTCAGACCAATCTGCTTGCCCTAAATGCGGCTATCGAAGCCGCTCGGGCCGGCGAGCATGGCCGGGGGTTTGCTGTTGTGGCGCAAGAGGTAAGAACGCTTGCCGGTGAAAGCGCCCAAATTACCCAGGAAATGGATTATATTATCGGTGACATTACCAGTCAGACGAAACAGGTGACATCAACGATGTTGGCAGGCCGGGACAAACTGGCGGGAATTGAGAGTATGGCCCGCAATTCCACCCAGTCTATGCAGGCCATTGTTGATAATATTACCGGCATTGAGCAAACGGTGGAACGATTATGCCAGTTGTCCGAAACCCAAAACCGTACTACAGAACAGATGGCTGGTGCAGTTGACGTAATCGGGGCCGCGACTGTGGAGATTGCCGCAAACACCCAGTCGATGCAAGCCAGCGTAGGCTCCCAGCAGGAAAACCTGGAACAGGTTTTCGGCCATGCCCGGGCCATGACTACAATGGCTGATAAACTGCAGGAAGTGGCCGTGCAGTTTAAGACCTCCCTGGATATAGTGTTTGGTGTCAATCCATTTACCGTACCGCAAATTATCAGGGAGACATATGTTCCTATTCTTGAACATGTTGCACAAAACATGGGGCTGAGAGCAAGGGTCATTATTGTATCCGATTACGACGCTCTTGGCCGGGCTATGTTTAACGGTACCGTAGATGTTGGCTGGTTTTCGCCATTTGCGTATGTTTCTGCCAAAAAAACAGGCAACCTGATTCCTTTGGTTACACCTGTTGTCAATAACAGTGCGTCCTATACCGGGCTTATCATTGGTTCTAAAGACAGGGGCTACGCTAATCTGGACGCTTTGAACGGCAAGAAATTTGCCTTTGTCGACCGGCAATCAGCATCAGGTTACATTTATCCACGGGCCCTGCTTGTTCAAGGTGGTAAGACACCGGAAAAGTTTTTTCAGGAAACGGTATTTTTAGGCAGCCATATTCGAGTTATTGAAAGTGTACTGGATGGAGCGGTCGATGGTGGGGCAACCTATTCTGAGGCGATTGCAACAGCGCGAGGCAGGGGGCTTCAGGTGGAAAAGCTGGCCATTCTGGCCCAGACAGAAGCGATACCCAAAGATGCTATCGCCGGCCGGCCAGGATTAGCTGCTGAACTGTCTGAAAAATTGCGGCAGTCCTTTCTGGCGATTACCGATCAGGATAAAAAATATGGAACGCTGCTCACTAAAACTGGGATTAACGGGTTTACGATCGCGCAAGACGAAGCATACGAGGTAGTTAGAAAGGTGGCTCGTCATTAATATATATAGGTTCAATAAAGATTTAGAGGCATGCTGTTAGTATAAGTCAAGCGTTAGCGGTGGCGCGTTACAAACAGCATGCCGGGAACCAAATCTTCATAGGAGACCGGAAAAAAATGACGTATATTTGATAATAGGCAGGAATTTCATAAACACAGGCGAATATCTATGAACTGAAATAGTATTTTTGTTGCCATAACGGGACGAAATATGTTCATATGGGACAAATAAAGACCCATATTGTAACAAGTTCACACTTGCGCATTGACGAAGAGTGCGCAGTAGTCAGAAAGGTACCTATAAATGAGTAATGGGAGGAAATTTATGCTAAAAAAGACTAAAATTGTTTGTACCGCTGGTCCAAGTACTGATATACCAGGTATACTCGAACAGATGATATTAGCTGGTATGAATGTAGCCAGATTTAACTTTTCTCATGGTTCACACGAAGAGCATGCCCGGCGTATTGCCATGGTACGGGAGGCTTCCCGGAATGTGGGCATACCGGTGGCCCTGATGCTGGATAACAAGGGACCGGAAATGCGTTTAGGGCTTTTTGAGGGAGGCAAGGTATTTTTAACAAAAGGCCAGACCTTCACGCTGACTACCCGGGAGACTCTGGGTAACTCTCAATTGGCTTCGGTTAATCATAAGCTGTTGCATACCGAAATATCTCCCGGCGATATGATTTTGCTCTCAGACGGTCTCATCAGTTTGCTTGTTGAAAGCGTATCAGGTCAAGACATTGTAACAACCGTCCAGAACAGTGGCCCCATTTCTGACCGGAAGCGGGTGGCTGTCCCTGGCGTCTATGTAAAACTGCCGCTGTTATCAGATCAGGATGTGGCGGATATTCGCTTCGGTATCGCACAAGGGGTAGATTTTATCGCCGCCTCATTTGTTCAACGGGCCAGTGACATTTTGGCGATTCGCAAGCTCTTGGAAGAAGCAGGTGTGCAGGGCGAGGTTGAGATTATTGCTAAGATCGAAAACGCCGAAGGGGTCAGGCGTCTTGATGAGATACTCAAGGTGACAGATGGCATCATGGTGGCCAGAGGCGATCTAGGCGTAGAGATTCCGGTAGAAGATGTTCCCTTGGTGCAAAAGCAGATGATTGAAAAATGCAACAAGGCAGGCAAACCGGTAATTACGGCAACGCAAATGCTTGAGTCGATGCTGACAAATCCACGTCCTACCCGGGCTGAGGCCAGTGATATTGCCAACGCTATTTTGGATGGCTCTGACGCGATCATGCTAAGCGGCGAAACGGCTTCAGGCCAGTACCCGCTTGAGGCTGTGCAGACTATGGCAAGACTGGCTGTACGCACTGAACAGTCGCTGCAATTCGATCAATTGCTGCGTGCAAAAGGGATTAGCCAGGAAAAAACGACTACCGAGGCCATTAGTCATGCCAGTGTCCAGGTAGCTCACGTATTAGGTGCCTCTGCCATTCTTACATCTACCCATACAGGCTATGCCGCCAAAATGGTTTCGAAATACCGGCCTAAATCGGCGATCGTGGCTGTTACTCCAAGTGAGAATACGTTGCGCCGTATGCTGCTTTCCTGGGGCGTATACCCAGTGCTTGCTCCGGGCTCGCAAAATACCGATGAAATGGTGACTAACGCCGTGGGTGGGGCTTTATCTACTGGTATTGTCAAAGAAGGCGACTTGGTGGTTATTACCGCTGGGGTTCCTATGGGAGCATCAGGGACAACCAACCTAATCAGGGTGCATGTTGTGGGCGACATTTTACTGCGGGGGACAGGTGTTGGCCGAACCGCAGTAACCGGTAAGATTTGTGTAGCCCGGTCGCTGAAAGATGTTACAACGAAGTTTCAATCTGGCGATGTTTTGGTCGTAAAGGCAGTTGACGAGGAAACGGCAGTGTACGCAGCAAAGGCGGCTGCGATTGTGGCTGAAGAAGGCGGACTTACTTCGCAGGCAGCCATCGTTGGTACCTGCTTTGGTATTCCAGTCATTGTTGGCGCCGATGGAGCTACCGAGCGTTTGGCAGACAGTGCAGTAGTTACGGTTGATGCAGCGCGAGGCATTGTGTATAGCGGCGAAATCAACGCTAGATAAAAAATTACCTATATTTGTTTAATAGGCAGGAATTTCATAAACACAGGCGAATAGTATTAACATGAAATAGAAATTTTGTTACCATTACGGGACAAAATATGTTCAACTGGGACAATTGAAGACCCAAAGGGGATTATGGTGGAAAAGATTATTCAATTACAGCGCAAGATCGCGCCTGAATTAACACAAATTATTGAAGCAAGATATAATCTCCTGCGGCATATTCAGCATGCCCAGCCGGTTGGCCGCCGGGCGGTGGCATCTATGTTGGATATGGGCGAGCGCGTCGTCAGGGCACAGGTAGACTGGCTAAAGGCCGCCGGACTTGTCGAGTTTTCCCAATTGGGGATGAGTGTCACTGCCGAAGGTCAGGCTATGCTGGCCGATTTAGCTGAATATATCCGCCTCTTGCATGATTTGGTTGGGCTTGAAGCAGAGCTCGCTGAGCGATTAAACCTGAGGAAAGTGATTATCATCCCCGGCGACAGTGAGGCTGACAGCACCGTTCGGCGTGAGCTTGGCAGGGCGGCAGCAGGTGTACTTGGTCAGCATTTGGGAGATAATATGGTTGTTGCTGTAAGCGGCGGTTCCACCATGGCCAAAGTAGCTGAAGCCATCAACTTTAGCGTGCCGACCACTGCTGTTGTACCGGCCCGGGGCGGGCTTGGCGAGGTAGTAGAGTATCAGGCCAATACCATCGCTGCGGTGATTGCCGGCAAGCTGGGCGGGCGCTATCGCCTGCTGCATATTCCCGACGGGGTTAGTGAGGAGACACTTGAAGCTATCCTAGCCGGTGATGCCAATCTACGGACTGTAGCCGAAGTCATTAAAAAAGCCAATATATTGGTTTATGGCATTGGTGAAGCGGCTGAGATGGCGGAACGGCGCGGTATGCCGGCAGAAACGATCGCTGAGATTGAGCGCCGGGGTGCCGTTGGTGAAGCGCTCGGACAATACTGCGCGCTGCCAGGGCAGGTAGTCTATGTTACCAGTAGTATCGGTTTACGACTGGATGACTTGGCCGGAATTGGCACAGTCATTGCCGTAGCCGGCGGCAGTGCCAAAGCTAAGGCAATTTTGGCGGTAGCCGGCACAGGCGGGCAGGATGTGCTCGTCACTGATGAAGCTGCGGCCAAGGCCATTCGGTTACTTATAAACACAAATTATATTTAGGGGGAATTTCATAATGACTATTAAAGTTGGTATTAACGGTTTTGGCCGTATCGGCAGGAATGTTTTTCGGGTAGCAGTGAATAATCCTGAGTTCGAAATCGTAGCTGTAAACGACCTGACTGACGCTAAAACACTGGCCCATCTTTTAAAATATGATTCGGTTCACGGCACCATGAACGCCGAAGTGAAAGCAGTTGACGGCGGAATCGAGGTCAACGGCAAACTGGTTAAAGTGCTTGCTGAAAAAGATCCGGCCAGCCTCCCTTGGAAAGCTATGGGTGTTGACATTGTGGTTGAGTCGACCGGCCGTTTCACTGAAAAAGACAAAGCTCTGGCCCACGTGAAAGCAGGCGCCAAGAAGGTTATTATCTCGGCTCCGGCTAAAAATGAAGATATTACTATCGTTATGGGTGTAAACCAAGACAAATACGACCCGGCCAACCATCATGTTATTTCCAACGCTTCCTGCACCACCAATTGCCTGGCACCGTTTGCGAAAGTACTGCATGAAAAGTTCGGCATCAAGTCCGGCTTAATGACAACAGTTCACGCGTACACCAATGACCAAAATATTCTTGATCTGCCGCACAAGGATCTCCGCCGCGCCCGTGCAGCCGGTATGTCCATCATCCCGACAACAACCGGTGCTGCCAAAGCTGTAGCCTTGGTGCTGCCTGAGCTCAAAGGCAAACTAAACGGTTTTGCCCTGCGTGTACCTACTCCTAATGTGTCCATTACCGACCTGGTAGCCCAATTGGAAAAACCGGCTACTGCTGAAGCTGTCAACGCTGCTCTTAAAGAAGCTGCAAACGGCGAGCTTAAAGGGATCATGGCTTTCTCAGAAGAAGAGCTTGTCTCCAAAGACTACAACGGTAATCCGCATTCCTCCATCGTTGACGGTCTGTCGACCATGATGGTAGGCGATAACCTGGTTAAAGTTGTTTCCTGGTATGACAATGAATGGGGTTATTCCAACCGTGTTGTCGACCTCATCAGCTTCATAATCGGCAAAGGCCTATAATTATTCATACGAAGCAATCTCAGACAGTGTTTGGGGTTGCTTCATCTCTCTAATCTCTAAGAGCTGGAGGAATTGCGCGTGAATAAAAAGAGTTTAAATGACATCTGGGTGTCTGGAAAAAAAGTTTTGGTACGGGTAGACTATAACGTACCTATGGATAAAGAGGGCAATATCACTGATGATACCCGCATCCGGGCGACTATCCCTACACTGGAGTTTTTGCTGGCCAAGAACGCTGCCGTTATTTTAGCCAGTCATTTGGGCCGTCCCAAAGGCAAGGTAGCGCCCGAGTTTTCGCTTAAACCTATTGCACAAAAACTGTCGCAACTGTTGTTTGGCCGTGAAGTGCAGTTTGCCTCTGACTGTGTGGGACCGGAAGCCAGGAAAATGGCTGCGGCACTTGGTGCTGGCCAGCTTCTCATGTTGGAGAACCTGCGCTTTCATGCTGAAGAAGAAAAAAATGACCCTGAATTTGCCAAGCAGCTTGCCGGACTGGCAGAGGTCCTGGTTAATGACGCCTTTGGCGTTTCCCACCGGGCACATGCTTCAGTACACGGCATAACCAAATACATACCGGCCGTATCCGGTTTCCTGATGGACAAAGAGCTGTTGTTCTTAGGGCAGGCCGTTACCGACCCGGCACGTCCGTTTGTTGCCATTATCGGCGGCGCTAAGGTTTCGGACAAAATCGGTGTCATTGAGAACCTGCTAAACAAAGTAGATACACTGATCATCGGTGGCGGTATGGCCAACACATTCCTGGCCGCCCAGGGCTATCAAACCGGCAAATCGCTCGTGGAAGCCGATAAATTAGACTTGGCGAAAGAACTGATGGCAGCAGCCAAGGCTAAGGGTGTTAATCTGCTGTTACCGGAAGATGTGGTAGTGGCAGAAAAGTTTGCTGCCGATGCTGACCGGAAAACAGTGGCGGCTGATCAAATCCCGGGTGAGTGGATGGCGCTTGATATCGGCCCGGCCAGTGCCGCTAAGTTTGCCGCGGCCTTAAACGGCGCCAAAACGGTGGTATGGAACGGTCCGATGGGTGTATTTGAGTTTGATGCTTTCGCTGTTGGCACTGAGGCTGTAGCTAAGGCAGTGGCTGCTTCGGGCGCGAAGAGCATTGTCGGCGGCGGCGACTCAGTTGCAGCACTGGAGAAACTTAATCTTGCCGGCAAGATTACGCACATCTCGACAGGCGGCGGAGCATCGCTGGAATTTTTAGAAGGTAAAGAATTGCCCGGTATTGCAGCATTGGCTGACAAGTAAATATGAGTTTAGGAGTGGAGAATATGCGCAAGCCCATTATTGCCGGTAACTGGAAAATGCATAAAACTGCGGGAGAAGGCGTTACCCTTGTCGAGCAACTGAATGCACTGACGAACGCTGTTACTGATGTTGAGATTGTTATTTGCCCGCCCTTTACAGCATTAGCTGCTGTTGCCGGTGCTGTGGCCGGAACCAATATTGGCCTGGGCGCTCAAAACATGCATTGGGAAGACAAAGGTGCTTTTACCGGTGAAGTTTCCCCAGGCATGTTGCAAGATATTGGCTGCACTCATGTTATTATCGGCCATTCTGAGCGTCGTCAATATTTTGCCGAAACTGACCAAACGGTTAACAATAAAGTCAAAGCCGCCTTCAAAACCGGCCTGACCCCGATCCTGTGTGTGGGCGAAACCTTAGCTGAACGCGAGGCTCAAGCGACAGAGCAGGTTGTCGGCGTTCAAGTGAAAGGCGGTATGGACGGTCTTACTGCCGAGCAAGTGGCTAGTCTGGTTATTGCCTATGAACCGGTTTGGGCGATAGGTACAGGGCGTACAGCTTCGGCTGAGGATGCGAACGCTGTGTGTACTTTCATCCGCAGCACGGTAGCCAATATGTTTGGACAAATAGCCGCTGACCGGGTCCGTATCCAATATGGCGGCAGTGTCAAGCCAGACAATGTTGCTGAGCTAATGGCTAAACCTGATATCGACGGTGCGTTAGTGGGGGGAGCCAGCCTGGAGGCCGATTCCTTTAGCAAGCTGGTCAGGTTTTAGGGGCTGCATATATAGTTTCCAATAAAGATTTGCAGGCATGATGTTAGTATTAAGCGGAAGTCAAGCGCCAGCGGTGGAGCGTTACTAACATCATGTCGAAAGAAAATATTTATTGGATTTCATATAGAACGGCCAAGATAAAGGAGAAAAGAACTATGTCAAAATTATCATCGCCAATTGCGCTTGTTATTCTTGACGGATGGGGAATTGGCCGTCAAGAAGACGAGTTCAACTCAATTGCCAGAGCCAGTACACCACATATCAACCTCTTGACTGAGCTATATCCTACAGCTAAACTCATTTGCTCCGGGGAAGCTGTTGGTTTGCCGGAAGGACAAATGGGAAATTCGGAGGTTGGCCACCTTAATATTGGTGCAGGACGCATTATCTACCAGGAGCTCACCCGTATCAGCAAATCGATTAAAGACGGCGACTTTTTCAAAAATCCTGTACTTTGTCAGGTATGTGAACAAACGAAAGCAGCAGGCACTGCTCTCCATCTCATGGGGTTATTGTCTGACGGCGGTGTACATAGCCATATTACCCATGTGTATGCGCTATTGGAATTAGCCAAACAGCATGGCCTGGAAAAAGTCTATGTTCACGCCTTTTTGGACGGGCGGGATGTACCGCCGTCCAGTGCTGCTTCGTACATCAAAGAGCTTGAAGCTAAAATGGCAGAAATTGGCGTAGGTGAGATTGCGACTATTGCCGGGCGTTATTACGCTATGGATCGAGATAAACGCTGGGAGCGTGTCAGTAAAGAATATGAGGCACTTGTGCATTGCCAGTGCACTCAGGCTGCCAGTGCGGTTGCAGCTGTTGAAGCCTCGTACAAAGAAGGTAAAACTGATGAATTTGTTGAGCCTACCGTAATTGCCGGCTGCGATTATTCCGGCATCAAACCTAATGACGGTGTTATCTTCTTCAACTTCCGTCCTGACCGTGCCCGGGAACTTACCCGGGCGCTGACTGACTCCGGTTTTGACGGATTTGAACGTGCAGATGGCTGCTTCCCGCTCTACTTTGCGAGTATGACCCAGTACGACGAAACCTTGAGTGTACCGGTGGCTTTCCCACCAAGCCATACTAGCAATACACTGGGCGAGGTATTTAGCAAGGCTGGCTATACCCAGCTGAGAATTGCTGAGACCGAAAAATATGCTCATGTTACCTACTTTTTTAATGGCGGTGAAGAACATCCTTTTGCAGGTGAAGACCGGCTGCTCATTCCTTCGCCTAAGGTCGCTACCTATGATTTAAAACCTGAGATGAGTGCGCTCGAAGTTACTGATAAGGTTGTTGAGGCTATTAAATCAGGTAAGTACGACCTGATTATCCTGAACTATGCTAATGGCGACATGGTAGGGCATACCGGCCTGCTGGACGCTGCCATTAGTGCGGTGACTACTGTTGATCAGTGTGTCGGCCGCCTGGCTGAGGCCATGCGCGACCGGGGCGGCGTTACTCTCATAACGGCTGATCATGGCAACTGCGAAGTGATGAAAGACCCTGTGACCGGTGAACCGTTTACTGCTCATACCACCAACCAGGTACCGTTTGTTATGGTGTCAGAAGCGCATCGCGGCAGTAAGCTGCGTGATGGTATTTTAGCCGATATTGCGCCCACTATTTTAGACCTGGCCGGTGTACCCCAACCTCATGAAATGACTGGAAAAAGTTTAATTGAAAAATAGGAGGAAAACAAATATGTCTACAACAATTGTTGATATTCTGGCTAGAGAAATTATGGATTCCCGTGGCAACCCTACGGTAGAAGTTGACGTATTATTAGAAGACGGCACCATGGGCCGGGCGGCTGTTCCCTCAGGCGCATCCACAGGTGCTTACGAAGCAGTTGAGCTTCGTGATGATGACAAAAGCCGCTACCTTGGGAAAGGTGTGCTTAAGGCTGTTGAAAATGTGAATGAGCTTATTACCCCGGAAATTATCGGTATGGATGCCCTTGACCAAATCGGCGTTGACCAGGCCATGATTGATCTTGACGGCACTCCGAACAAAGCCAAACTAGGTGCTAATGCCATTCTGGGCGTATCAATGGCTGTAGCCAAAGCGGCCGCTGCCTCGTCCGGTCTTACCTTGTATCAGTATCTGGGCGGTGCGAATGCCAAAGAACTGCCTGTGCCGATGATGAACATACTAAATGGTGGCAAACATGCGGACAATAATGTCGATGTTCAGGAATTTATGGTACTGCCGATCGGTGCAGAGAGCTTTGCCGAAGCGCTGAGAATGGGCTCGGAAATTTATCACAGCCTCAAAAAAGTGTTATCTGGCCGTAAGTTAGCGACTGCTGTCGGTGACGAAGGCGGTTTTGCACCTAATCTGGCATCCAACGAGGAAGCTCTTAAAGTTATTATTGAAGCCATTGAAAAAGCCGGCTATAAACCTGGCGAACAAGTTATGCTTGGCCTAGATGTTGCTGCCACTGAATTATTTAAAGAAGACGGAAATTACCATCTCGAAGGCGAAGGAGTTGTGAAAACTCCAGCCGAAATGGTGGAATACTATAGTCAGTTAGTTGATAAATACCCGATCATTTCGATCGAAGACGGTATGTCTGAAGATGATTGGGATGGCTGGAAACTCTTAACTGAACGCTTAGGCAGCAAAATCCAGTTGGTAGGCGACGATCTGTTTGTTACCAATGTTGAGCGTTTAAGCCAAGGCATTGCTACCAGAACAGCTAACTCTATTTTGGTAAAAGTAAACCAAATTGGAACACTGACAGAAACCTTTGATACCATCGAAATGGCTAAACGTGCCGGATATACCTGCGTGATCTCTCACCGTTCCGGCGAGACTGAAGATGCTACCATTGCCGATATTGCTGTAGCCGTTAACGCCGGCCAAATCAAAACCGGTGCTCCTGCCCGGACTGACCGCGTCGCCAAATACAACCAATTGCTCCGGATCGAAGAACAGCTGGGTGATTTGGCTCAATACCGCGGCCGCAAAGTGTTCTATAACCTAAGATAAAGTTCGCGCCGGAAGGAGGTGAACTAAATGCCGAAGGGATATTTGATGAGATGCAGTGACTGTGGCTACCTGTACCAGTGTGAGAATGAGTTGATTGAATGCTTAAATAATAAAGTCTGTGAGCATTGCGGCAGTTCTGACATGGAAGTAATCCAGCAAGATGAGGGCCGGTTTGGCTGTACCAGCCGCCTGAATACGCATGTCGTTAATACCGCATCATATGTTGATCATCCCAAACCGGTT
The DNA here is from genome assembly GCF_035561155.1 of Sporomusa sp. Taxonomy (GTDB): domain Bacteria; phylum Bacillota; class Negativicutes; order Sporomusales; family Sporomusaceae; genus Sporomusa. The sequence continues at coordinate 69,860 of NZ_DATMYD010000035.1, forward strand.
AAAACCTCCCCTAAGGCGTAAAAAAGAATAAAAAAACAGCCGATTAAATTCGGCTGTTTATTTTTTTTACAAACAGGGAAAAATATGTATATTAAATATGTGAAAATATTGACTAAATAATTGTCAAGTGTCATTTAAGTGTGTTAGAATATTGTCATGCCTTGGCAAGGATATTGTAGCAAGGGATAACGGTATCAGTCGTGGGGGGTGTTAGTAAAATGATAACAGGGCTGATGATTTTGGAAGCAGTGCTTTCGATTGCGCTAATTGTAACCGTAGTACTGCAATCAGGTAAGAGCGCCGGTTTGTCAGGTTCAATTGCCGGAGGGGCCGAATCTATTTTTGGCGGCAAACGAAAGGGACTTGATGAAATTCTGGCAAAGGCAACAATTATCATTGCCGCATTGTTTGGAATCGTAACAATGGCTTTGGTTAAATTGATGCAGTAGGGTCACTAACCTCAATGGCTGGAGCTTCTCCGGCATATTGGGGTATTTTTAAGGTTTTAGCTCAAAGGGGGAAAGTAAAACATGGATTTATTGTACATTGCGCCGTTCGCTGGTCTTGTGGCGCTAGCATTTGCCGGTTATCTAATGGCTAGCGTTTTAAAGGAAAACCCTGGCAACGCAAAAATGCAGGAAATTTCTCAGGCAATTTTTGAAGGTGCTATGGCCTTCCTCAATCGCCAGTACAAAACTCTCATTCCGTTTACTATCGTTATTTTCTTTATACTATTCTATGTTGATGGGTACAAACTGGCTGTATCTTTCCTGGTAGGTGCCGTTTGTTCGGCTGTTGCCGGCTATGTAGGTATGACTGCCACTACTAAGTCTAACGCCCGTACTACCGAAGCTGCCCGAACCAGCCTTAACAAAGCTCTCGGCGTTTCTTTCCGAGCTGGCGCGGTAATGGGTATGTCGGTTGCTGGTCTTGGTCTCTTAGGTGTATCCGGATTATACATAATCTTTGGAGACCCTGTTGTTATTAATAGTTTTGCCTTTGGCGCAAGCGCCATCGCATTTTTTGCCCGTGTTGGCGGCGGTATCTTTACCAAAGCTGCTGACGTAGGCGCTGACCTTGTCGGCAAAGTTGAGGCAGGCATCCCTGAGGATGACCCGCGTAACCCGGCAGTTATTGCTGATAATGTTGGTGACAACGTCGGTGATACCGCCGGTATGGGGGCCGATTTGTTTGAATCCTATGCCGCTACCGCGATTGCTGCCATGCTTATTGGCCAAACCGTTTTCCCAGGTAACATCAATGGCGTGCTTTTCCCGCTTGTAATTGGTGCAGCCGGTATTTTTGCCTCTATTGTTAGTACCTTCTTAGTTAGAACTAGTGAAGATGGTGATCCCCTGGCTGCTCTAAATAGAGGCATATGGGGAACTAATATTCTGGTTGCTATTGCTACCTATGCCATTGCCAGTACTATGCTTCCAACGAAAGCAGTAGGCATTACTATTGCTGTTGTTGCGGGTTTGGCTGTTAACGTACTTGTTGGTATGATTACAGAATACTACACCGCTAATAATAAGCCGCCTACTCAGCATATCGCTGATGCTTCACAAACTGGCCCGGCTACCAATGTCATTGCTGGTATCGCCTGTGGTCTGAGAAGTACTGGTTTACCTATGCTGGTATTTGCTGTTGCGATCTGGGTTTCTTATAGCCAGGCAGGCATTTATGGTATCGCTATGGCTGCTATGGGCATGCTTTGCACAGCAGGTATGGTTGTCGCTGTTGACTCTTTCGGCCCTGTTGCTGACAATGCCGGCGGTATCGCCGAAATGGCAGAACTTGGCCCTGAAATTCGTAAAACTACTGACAAGCTGGATGCTGTTGGTAATACAACTGCTGCCATTGCCAAAGGTTTTGCCATTGGCTCTGCTGCCCTTACTGCACTGGCTCTGTTCACTGCTTTCGGTGAAGAGATTGCCAAAAACCCCAAACTGTCTGGACTGTTAGTGAACGGTCATCTAGTGATCAACCTGACCGAGCCAGGCGTAATTATCGGTATTTTCCTTGGCGCTACCCTGCCATTCCTGGTATGCGCGTTCACTATGGAAGCTGTAGGTAAGGCCGCGTTTGAAATGATCGGTGAAGTTCGCCGTCAGTTCCGTGAAATCCCCGGCATTATGGAAGGCACCGGGCGCCCTGACTACGCAAGCTGTGTAGACATCAGCACGAAAGCAGCGATCCGCGAAATGATGCTGCCTGGTATATTTGCTGTAGGTTCACCGATCCTGGTAGGTTTTATCCTTGGCGCGAAAGCTCTGGCTGGTTTCCTGGCTGGCGCTACTGCTGCCGGTGTACTCTTGGCACTCTTCATGTCCAATGCCGGTGGTGCCTGGGATAATGCTAAAAAATGGATTGAGACTGGCAAATACGGCGGTAAAGGTACCCCGACCCACGCTGCCGCTGTTATCGGCGATACTGTCGGCGATCCGTTCAAGGACACTTCAGGTCCGGCTATGAACCCGCTGATTAAAGTTGCCGGTACCATCTCGCTCATCATTGCTCCGCTTCTCTTCTTCTAAACCTATAGTTAATAAACGCCAAGCTATTTTAGCTTGGCGTTTTGTTATTGTGGCAGATAATGGTATAATACTAGTGGTATCTGTAATAGTCGAAACACCGCATATTGTTGTTATTAAGGATGACACTAAACTAGCCGATATATTGGGTAATGAGTCTATGACGAATAGCTTCACCACCAGGCAATCTAAAGGTCAGTGCCAGGGCCAAGGACGGGGTCATCACATATGCTTGCTCTGTTTACAGCGTTTGTCAGCTCGGCTGATAGGCAATAATATAAAGAGCGAATTGATCATCAGATAAAGTGAATTGAACATTGGGGGAGTTTTGTTTGGCCTTAATGCCAGGAGCTGAGCCTTTTTTCCTGCCAGGTGGTGAAAAAGGCGTATTGCTGGTACATGGTTTTACCGGCGCGCCGTCAGAGATGCGCCTGGCAGGAGAATATTTAAACAATCTGGGATATACCGTATTCGCGCCCCGGCTTCCGGGGCATGGGACTACACCTGAAGAAATGGCGAAAACAGCTTGGCCACATTGGTACGACAGCGTCGAAGACGGTTATCATCTGTTAGCCGGAATATGCACCAGCGTTGCGGCGGTAGGGCTGTCAATGGGCGGTCTCTTAGCACTTAAGCTGGCTAGTGAATATCCACTCAGGCGGCTGGCTGTCATTAGCGCTCCTATCTATATTGCTAATAAGCGGCTGAGACTGCTGCCACTGTACCGCTTGTTTACCAACTTTGTTCCCAAAAAGCGCAAACGCTTGTTAGATGTCGGCGAAGAATATTCGATTAGTTATGAGGTAACACCGCTCAGCAGCCTGTCCAGTCTGCTTGAGCTGGTCAAGCATGTTATTGGTGTGCTTCCGTCAGTCACTGTACCGGCACTAATTGTTCAATCAACAAAAGAACATACTGTAGAACCGGAAAGCGCCCAATATATTTATGACAAGCTGGGAAGTACAGAGAAACAACTTGTGTGGCTTAACAAATCAGGCCACATTGTCACCCTTGATATCGAGCGTGATTATGTTTTTCAGAAGATTGGCCAGTTTTTGGCTTAGAAAATACAATGAGGTGCATTATGAACGAGAGTAACCAATGGTGTTTTGCCTGCGGACCGCATAATCCTATCGGACTAAAACTTACCTTTCGCGAAGAGGATAACACATATTTGACAACCTTTATCCCTGGACCTGAACATCAGGGTTATGATGGAATTATGCATGGCGGGCTGGTAAGTACGCTTTTAGACGAGATCATGGCCCGTTACCTGTATGCCAAAGGTCTTAGTGCTGTCACTGCCAAGCTGGAAGTACGCTTTCGCCATCCAACCCCAATCGGACAAGAATTGACTGTCAGCGGATGGATTACCGGGCAACGGGGAAAAATGTATGAACTAGCAGGTAAAATTACGTTGCCGGATGGAACGGTAACGGCTGAGGGAAAGGCGACAGTTGCGATAAAAGGAGATGAGTAATATGGACTTAGCCGAAAGAATACTTGAGTTTATGCGGGAAGAAGCGTATAAACCGCTCACTGCCGAAGATCTGGCTGACGGATTGACCATTCGCGGCAAAGAGTTGGAGGAGTTTTGGCAGGTACTGGACAAGCTTGAAGCCACTGCTGCTATTATAAAAACCCGCTATGGTAAGTATGGGGTACCTGACCGCATGAACCTGGTTGTCGGTAAGTTTTCGGCAACAACCAAAGGCTTCGGTTTTATTTTGCCGGAAAACCATGAATTAGAAGATGTGTTTATTCCACCTGACGCTATCGGTGGCGCCATGCATGGTGACAGAGTTGTGGCCCGTATGCATAAGCGGCATGTGTCTGGTAAAGCTGTTGAGGGCGAGATCATCCGGGTAGTTACCCGGGCTAATAGTAAGGTGGTAGGAACCTTCGAATCCAGCCGTAATTTCGGTTTTGTCCTGCCGGATGATCGTAAGATTGGCCGGGATATTTTCATACCTAAAGAAGAGTTTATGGGGGCCAAAACAGGTTCAAAGGTTGTTGTTGAAATTACTGAGTGGCCTCAAAAACAAAAAAGTGCCGAAGGCCGGATCATTGAAGTGTTGGGACGTCAGGGCGACCCAGGCATTGAGATATTATCGATTATTAAGAAACACAACTTGCCTACCGAGTTTCCGCCAGAAGTCGAACAAGCGGCAAACCGTGTTAAAACAACCATTAGCGAAGAGGATTTGGTGGGACGGCGTGACCTGAGGGAGCTTAATTTTGTAACAATTGACGGTGACGACGCCAAGGACCTGGACGATGCGGTGTACGTCGAACGCCTTAAAAACGGGCGCTATCTGTTAAACGTAAGTATTGCCGATGTTAGCCACTACGTGCGGGAAAATACGCCCTTGGATAATGAGGCCAGAGCCAGAGGAACTAGCGTTTATTTGGTCGATAGGGTACTGCCGATGCTGCCGCATCGTTTGTCAAATGGCATTTGTAGTTTGAATGCAGGTGAAGACCGGCTGGCATTATCGGCACAAATGGAGATTGATGGGCGCGGCCAGGTAGTAAATCATGAAATATTCCCCAGCGTCATCAGGGTGAAAACCAGACTGACCTATAATGTTGTGCGGCAAATAGTGGCTGATCATGATGAACTCCTGCGGGACAAGTATGCTGACTTAGTGGCGCCACTGGAAGAAATGGAAAGACTGTGCCGGATTCTGCGTGACCGCCGCATGCGCCGGGGAGCCATTGATTTTGATTTCCCGGAAATAAAAGTCAAGCTTGATGACGAGGGCCGGCCGATTGCCATTGAAAAAAGGATCCGGAGTATTGCCGAATCCATCATCGAAGAGTTTATGCTGGTCGCTAATGAGACTGTTGCTGAACATATGCACTGGTTAGGCGTACCGTCCATGTTCAGGGTGCATGAAGAACCTGATGAAGAAAAAATGAGCAGATTGAACGTCTTACTCGGTAATTTTGGTCAGCATATACCGAAAACCCAGGAAATCCAGCCAATGGCATTGCAGCGAGTGCTTAGTAAGATCGCCGGACGCCCCGAAGAACGCATTATCAGTACCGTTATGCTGCGTTCGCTGAAACAGGCGCGTTATGATGCCGAAAACCTGGGACACTTTGGTCTGGCAGCAACCTATTACACTCATTTTACATCGCCGATCAGGCGCTACCCGGACTTAATTGTTCATCGAATTATCCGCGAAACCTTCACCACTGGCGATATCTCGGCCAAACGCAGTCAGAAATTATCGGTTATGCTGCCCGAGATTGCCTTGCATTCCTCTGAGCGGGAACGGGCGGCAGCGGAAGCCGAGCGGGCTACCGTTGATTTAAAGAAAGTAGAGTATATGGCCCAGTTTGTCGGACAGGAATTCGACGGCATCATTAGCGGCGTTACAGCCTTTGGCTTTTTCGTTGAGATTACTAATGGTGTTGAAGGTTTGGTGCGTGTGTCCAGCCTTGAGGACGACTACTACCAGTATGTTGAGGAACAGTATGCCTTGATTGGCGAGCGCACAAGTAATATTTACCGAATTGGCAGCAGCGTCAGGATCATCGTCTCTAAGGTAAATCCTGCTGAACGCACCATTGACTACCTAGTTGCGAACAATGGGAAGCCGTTGCAAGCTGTTGGTAATCAGGCGCCTGATAGAAGACGCGGTAGACCTGGCGAAGGACGAAGTGCCGGCAAGGGACAAGCTGTCGCGTCCAAAAAGAAACCGGTTACTGCGGCCAAGCCCAAGAAGCCCAGAGCCCCGAAAAAGTAAGAGGACTTAATTGACGTAAGACAGCAAATCAGATACAATAGGTATGCGTATCTGAGGATTCTAAGAGGTGAGTAGCGATGAGTAAAGAGGCAGGCATAAAAATAGCGACGGAAAACCGGAAGGCCCGTCACGATTATCATATTCATGAAACATATGAAGCTGGAATTGCACTTACCGGCACCGAAGTGAAATCACTCCGGGCTGGCAAAGCGAATCTGAAAGATTCTTATGCAAGGATTGATAATGCTGAGCTTATGCTGCACAACATGCACATCAGCCCTTATGAGCAGGGTAACCGCTTTAATCATGAACCGCTGCGTACTCGTAAGCTTTTGATGCATCGCTATGAAATTAATAAATTGATTGGCAAGACCAAAGAAAAAGGATATACATTAGTGCCGCTAAAGTTGTATTTTACCAGAGGCAAAGTCAAGGTAGAACTAGGGCTGGCCAGTGGTAAACATACATATGATAAACGTCAGGATCTTGCTGAAAAGGATGCTAAGCGTGATATGGAACGGGCACTGCGCGACAGGCAGAAGGAATAATTACTGTTGCTCAACTGCCTGAGTGCCCGCAGCTTTTCCGGCCCAAAGCTGTAAAATTAATATGCCGCCAAGTATGAGAATGCCGCCGCCCATCTGCAGCGGCGTTATTTTTTCATTAAGCAGTACAACCGACAGCAGCACGGTAATTACCGGTTCCATGGTGCTGATAATGGAAGCGTTAGTGGCGCCAATGCGGCTCATACCGGCAAAAAAGCCCATAATGCCGACAATGGTCGGTATTAGTGCAATACCAATGATCGCCAGCCAGCCCTGTGGTGACAGATTCAAAATAAGCGTGCCTGTTACGATTCCGGTCAGAACGAAGACGGCAGCGGCTGCAGCACAAACATAGGTGGTAGTAACCATAGAATCGACATGCTTCAAACGCCGATTGCCAACAACAATGTACACTGAGTAGACTAAAGCTGCACCCAGGCCAAAGGCAAAGCCGAGCATACTGACATTGTCGAATGATACGCCGAGAACAAGAAATAAGCCTGAAAAGCAGACTGCAAGCGCCAAGCCTTTTGGCCAGGTGTATTGCTCATCACCAATACCAAAAGACAGCACGCTGACTATAGCCGGATATGTATATAGCAGCATAGCGGCCAGCGAGGCCGGCAGGTGCTTTACGGTCAAGGCAAACAGCAGCGACATGGAACCGTAGCCCAGACCTCCCATCAATGACAAATCTTTCATTAGCCCTTTATCAACCGCCAGTGAAATGCCGCGCCATCTTAGGATGAGTGCCAGGCAAATAGCCGCGAGAACAAACCGTCCGGCCAGAATCGTGATAATATTTGCCCCGGCAGCATAGGCAAACTTAATGAAAATGGCTAAAGTGGCAAAGCCGGCAGCAGATGCTGCAACCAGCAGCGAACCGGTGTGTTGTGGTTTCAAATAGAATCACTCCTTTAGCCCAAATATATTCGGCGCTAGCGTAAGTAATCCTGTACACGAGTATTAAAATGGTAAAAGTTTTATTTGGCTGGACTCAAGGTTTGTGATATAATTAGTTAATAATGAAGTGTATATAGTGTTTGCAAAAGTAAGCATGCAACCCCAGATCCCCTTTTAATACGGGGGCGTACTGGTTTCGACAGGGGTAGTTATGGTATGGGTAGCGAGCCGGGGTTCCATCAGCCCGTCAACACGGTGGACCTAAAGTAAAAGCAAACAACGAATACGCTTTAGCAGCTTAATGCTAACGTTCTACCTACGCACTCCCGCGGCCTAGGATAGGACGTCACTTAGTGGGATACCTGAGGCTCAATTCTCGGAGAGCCGACTGGAAAACTTCATCGAGATAGTGTTCACGCAGCCTGTCTGTGGGCGGCAAGAACGCGAAATTTAAACCACCGACTGCGCTCGGAGAAGCCTATGCAGTAATGCCTTTGGACAGGAGTTCGATTCTCCTCGCCTCCACCACAACATGAATGTCGCCTCCACCTGATATATATGTGACTTTAAGCATAAGTTTGCCGAAACGGCAAGCTTATGCTTAATTTATTGTGCGGCAAACTTATGCTTAAATTTTGAAATGTAGTTACAAGAAAGTTACGAGTCGAATTATTTTATGACTCGTATTTTTTTTATTTGATAACTTAACTTTCGAAGTGTGTCCTGAAGAATAGCGAGTGAAGCGATCTATTCGAATTTTACAAGAGATGAGAGAAGGCCTAGCTAGCGAAATCAGCATTAGGCACAGGTTTCAAACCGGCTACAGATGCTGTCGTAAAGAGAGTGGGTTGAGAGTGTGGGTAGACAAGAAGGCTGAAAGGCTTAGGATCTAGGCCTACACCGTTTTTTAGCTATTTTTGTGTAGCCGTATTCATAGTCTAGTGGTTTGTGCAGACTCGTCTGCATGCTTGATTGAAAGATCAATTTCTCAATTTATTTAAACGGTCACCTTCACGGCAAGGACCATGATCAAAGTACCTTTGCTACTTTGATGAGGGGTGTGGCTGTTTAGTCTTAAGATCTCTTTGTAGGGTGTTATTTTGCAGGACATCCTGATGAAAAATATACACCTTGTGGATGGTATCATTGTACAGACGATTCCCCGCTCATTGGTTCGCTCTGCGTGATATCGGTCATTTTTCACAGCGGGACGTTTCACTTCCTATGGAGATTGGATAAAGTACAGTTAAGCAAGAACATTAGTATAATAACCGTTTTTACCAGTTTGATTTTTAAGCTAAAAAAATATTAGCAGAATTCGTAATATTTCTACCAAAATTTATAAAAAATGATAATATTAGCAGGTAATATTTGCTAAATGTTCGAAACATTATAATGTAATATATATTGACGAAACAATTAACAAAAGGATAGGAGGATAATATGTTTCTACTAAAGCCGTTATCACAGTACAACAGATTTCCAATGCCATCTATAGAAGAATGCTTAGAAATGATTGAATATATAAGATGCAATTGCCCAACTAAGATTGAATTTGCAGCTAAGTATAAAATGGGCGTGCCTAAAGCCCGAAGTCATCTAGATGGTTTAAAAGCGATGGGTTTAATAACTGTATTACCTAGGAGAAGTAATTTTACCATTACAGAAACATATAATGATATTTTGCGCTTTAATACAGAGGGAATCTCTACAATAATGTACTATTTTTATACACAGAACTGCTTGGTAGGAAGTTGGCTTATATTTCACGTATTAGGAGAAATTGTTTCTGTTGGCGGGAGAAAACAAATTAAAGGCTCAGAGATAAAAAGAAAATATGAATTAGCATTCATTGAGAATAAAGTCGAAGAAGAGAAACAGAATGAGGCTTATAAACCATTATCCGGAGAATTATATACATATTTAGGGAATTTCTCAGGAAAAGCACCTCATCGAAGTCCCTTCTCTCTTCTAGAGATGTTTCATGTGAGTAATGTTGGTAAAAAAAATTATCAATTGGACTTTCAAAGTTATCGTCCTCATATTGACGT
>NZ_DATMYD010000036.1:0-13538 GCF_035561155.1 Sporomusa sp.
CCTATAGTATAAAACAATATAATTATAGTATTAATCTATAATTATACAGACAGACAGCGCTCTTGCTTTCTGAAAGTATATCTGCAAACTACGCCCTTATGGTCTGTTGCCCAACCGGTAATGGATACTTTAGTAAGTGCGCACCTGGGTTTGTTTTGTTCAGTGCAAAATAAACCAATAGGTGCTTTTTTGTTGCCCTTGCGTTGTCTAGGGTAGAATAATTTTTGCAGTTTCCCGAATAATAACAATGATTATCCCTAAATTTATATAAAATTACCGATTCGAAGGGAGAGTACGCAATGATTGACATTAAAGACCGTGTCAGAAACAAAGCTCTGCAGTCCAAAATTGTAAGCGCAGAGCAAGCGGCTGCCAGTATCAAGCCAGGAATGAATATTGGTGCTAGTGGTTTTACGCCTGCAGGCTATCCAAAGGCAGTACCACTTGCGCTGGCAGAGAGAATGAAGCAAGAGAACTTCAAAGTAAACCTTTGGACAGGTGCCTCTGTAGGCAAAGAACTTGATGGCGCTTTGGCTGATGCCAAGGGTATTGCAAAACGCTTGCCGTATCAAACTAACGACAGCATTAGAAAATCCATTAATAACGGTACTATTCAGTACACAGATCTTCACTTAAGTCATGTGGCGCAAATGTCGCGTTACGGTTTCTTGGGTGGAAAAGTGGATGTCGCGATAATTGAGGCTTGTGCGATTACCGAAGAGGGCCATATTGTGCCGACAACTTCGCTTGGCAACTCGGCTTCATTTGTTCAAAGCGCTGATTTTGTTATTGTTGAAATCAATACAAGTCAACCGCTTGAACTTGAGGGCATGCATGACGTATATGTGCCGCTTGATCCCCCCCATCGTCAACCAATACCACTTGTGAAAGCAGATGACCGTATTGGTACCCCTTATATACCTTGCGACCCAGAAAAAATCGCTTACATAGTTCCTTGTGACATTAAGGACGATGTGCGTCCGCTGGCAGCCATTGATGATGACGCCCGGGCTATGACTGGACATCTCATTGAATTCCTTAAGCAGGAAATTCAAGCAGGGCGTATGCCTGAGAACCTGCTGCCGCTGCAATCAGGTGTAGGTTCAGTCGCCAACGCCGTTGTCGCTGGTTTAGCTAATTCTGATTTTGAAAACCTTACTGTATATACAGAAGTTATTCAAGACGGCATGTTTGATCTTATTGATGCCGGAAAGTTGACTTTTGCTTCAGGCACTTCAATCACACCCTCACCTGACGGCTTAAAGCGATTGTACGCTAATATTGGCGAATATCGCAAAAAGATTATTCTGCGGCCGCAAGAGGTTGCCAATAGCCCGGAAGTGGCGCGCCGTATCGGCGTAATTGCTATGAATACCGCCATTGAATTCGATATCTTTGGTCATGTTAACTCCACCCATATCATGGGCACCAAGATGATGAACGGGATTGGCGGCTCAGGCGACTTTGCCCGCAATGCCTACCTGACCTTCTTCTTTACGAATTCGATTGCTAAAAAAGGCGATATTTCTTCCATCGTTCCTATGTGCTCACACTTTGATCATACCGAACATGACGTTGATGTATTTATTACTGAGCGTGGCGTTGCTGATATCCGCGGTTTAAGTCCTAAAGAACGGGCCCGGGTTATCATCAATAACTGCGCACACCCTGATTATCAGCCAATGCTCATGGATTACCTTGAACGGGCTGAGAAAGCTACAGGCTATGCGCACACTCCGCATATCATCAGCGAAGCTCTTTCCTGGCATACTCGCTTCCTGGAAACAGGCAGTATGAAAATAAAGTAGACTTAGCTTCAGACGGGGTTTTAACTCCGCCTGAAGGTTAGTCGCCCTTATCCAGGGACTTAGCCGCTCTTAACTCCCGAGGGAGTCTTAGAGCGGGTTAGTCATCGGATAAAATAGAAAGACAGCTTTCCGGCTAGTCTTTCAGTTGCACCAAGGAATACATACTTAAAGGAGGAATTAGAATATGTGCACAGCTAACACGAATAGTTTGAAAGAAAAAATGGCTGAGTACACCGGCAAGGTGGAAAAATCACTCGCCAAATTTCCAGAGCGCAAAAACCTGTCTCATAACAGGCTTTATACTCCGCTTGATATTGAAGGTCTTGATTATGAAAAAGATCTCAGTTTCCCAGGGCAATACCCGTTCACACGCGGCGTACAGCCTACCATGTATCGTGGACGTTTCTGGACTATGCGTATGTATGCCGGCTTCTCAACTGCCGAAGAGTCCAACAAGCGTTATCGTTACCTCTTAGAGTCGGGTGGTACTGGTCTGTCTTGCGCATTTGACCTGCCGACCCAAATCGGTTATGACTCTGACGACGCCATCTCTGAAGGTGAAGTTGGTAAAGTAGGCGTAGCCATTGACTCGCTGGCTGATATGGAAATCTTGTTTGACAGCATTGACCTTGGCAAAGTATCGACTTCAATGACCATCAATGCTCCTGCATCCGTTCTCTTGGCTATGTATATCGCCGTTGCCGAAAAACAAGGTGTTAGCCCGGATAAACTGAACGGTACCATCCAAAACGATATTCTTAAAGAATACGCTGCTCGTGGTACCTATATATTCCCGCCTAAACCTTCCATGCGTCTTATTACCAACATCTTTGAATATTGCTCGAAAAATGTTCCTAACTGGAACACGATTTCGATTTCAGGTTACCATATCCGTGAAGCTGGTTCCACCGCTTCGCAGGAGATTGCATTTACTATTGCTGACGGCATCGCCTATGTTGACGCTGCTATCAAAGCTGGCTTAAACGTTGACGACTTCGCTGGACGTCTGTCCTTCTTCTGGAATGCTCACAATAACGTACTTGAAGAAGTAGCTAAATTCCGCGCTTCCCGTCGTGTATGGGCTAAAGTAATGAAAGAGCGTTTCGGCGCTACTAACCCCAAGTCATGGATGCTTCGTGTGCATACCCAGACTGCCGGTTCCATGCTTACTGCCCAGCAGCCTGACAACAACGTTGTTCGCGTTGCTCTTCAAACTGCTGCAGCCGTACTTGGTGGTACTCAGTCTCTTCATACAAACTCCAAAGACGAAGCGCTGGCTCTGCCTACCGAAGATTCGGTACGCGTTGCCCTTCGTACCCAACAAATTGTGGCCTACGAAAGCGGCTTAGCTGACGTAGTTGATCCACTAGCCGGTTCTTACTATATCGAAGCTCTTACCAATCAAATTGAAAAAGAAGCTTGGGAATATATCGGCAAAATCGACGATATGGGTGGCGCAGTTGTGGCTATTGAAAAAGGCTACATTCAGCGTGAAATTCAAGAAAGTGCCTATAAATGGCAAATGGAAGTGGAGAGCAAACAACGCATTATCGTTGGTGTTAACCAGTTCCAAGTTGCAGAAAAACCAGTTGAAGGCTTGCTCCGTGTTGACTCTTCTGTTGGCGAACTGCAAAAGAAAAAACTGGCTGACCTTAGAGCTCGCCGCGATAACGGCGCAGTTGAAGCGAAACTTGCTGCACTTGAAGCAGGCTGCAAAGATGAGAATGCTAATCTTATGCCGCTTATTCTTGATGCCGTTAAAGTCTATGCAACCCTTGGAGAAATCTGTGGCGTAATGCGCAAAGTGTTCGGTGAATACGAAGCGCATGTAAGCCTATAAGCTGAGTAGGAGGGACAACGATGGAAAAACGTATTAGAGTATTGGTAGCAAAGCCTGGCCTGGACGGTCATGACCGCGGCGCCAAAGTCGTAGCCCGCGCTCTCCGCGATGCCGGCTTTGAGGTAATTTATACCGGTCTTCGCCAGACTCCTGAGCAAATTGTTGAAGCAGCTCTGCAAGAAGACGTAAATGTTGTAGCCTTAAGTCTGTTATCTGGTGCCCACAATCACCTTTTCCCACGCATTGTTGAAATGTGCAAACAAAAAGGTATGAGTGATGTACTGATTGTTGGCGGTGGAGTTATTCCTGACGCTGACATCGCTGGATTGAAAGCCGCCGGTGTAGCCGAGGTGTTTACCCCAGGTACCCCGACTGGCAGCATCGTTGAGTTTATTAAAACCAACGCAAAATAATAGCTTGTCATTGTGTAACTGTGCAGGTGATATAGAATGAATATTGTAGAAGAAGTGCTGGCGGGGTCCAAACGGGCCCTGGCCCGCGCCATCACCGCTGTGGAAAACGAATATGATGAAGCAGCCGAGATCATGCAAAAACTCTATCCCCACACCGGCAAGGCTCATGTTATTGGTATTACCGGCCCTCCCGGTGCTGGTAAGAGCACACTTACTGATAAATTAGCCAAAGAATACCGTCGTCAGGGAAAAACAGTTGGAATCATTGCTGTTGATCCGACTAGTCCCTTTTCCGGCGGCGCTATTTTAGGTGACCGTATCCGGATGAACGAACTTACTCTTGATGAAGGTGTTTTCATCAGGAGTATGGGAACTAGAGGCAGTTTGGGCGGTTTGTCACGTAAGACAGCAGAAGCTGCCAAAATAATGGACGCTTCTGGCAAAGATATTATTTTTATCGAAACAGTAGGTGTTGGTCAGTCTGAAGTCGATGTCATTAAGGCCGCTGATACTACTATTGTTGTATTAGTGCCTGGCCTTGGTGATGATATTCAGGCAATCAAAGCCGGTATTTTGGAAATTGCGGATGTTTTTGCTATTAATAAAGCGGACCGGGATGGGGTCGAGCGGTTAAATACCGAAATCGAAATGATGCTTGACTTGAATCAAACCATGGTTGACTGGCGGCCGCCGGTAAAACGGACAGTAGCCAGCAAAGGCGAAGGCATTGCTGAGCTCATAGCCGCTGTTGAAGACCATATTAACCATCTTCAGCAAACAGGACAGTTAGCTGTTCGGCGTACCGAACGGACAAGAAATGAACTGCTTGCTTTACTCGATGAACAAATTGGCCGGTATGTGCTGAGAAATGTCACAACTGGCGGCAATTTTGATTCTCTAGTTGCTGCAGTTGAAAAGCGGGAAAAAGATCCCTATACTGTTGTGACTGACATATTGCGCCAAACTCTACGATAATACGGAATGCCTATGGCGCTTAATAGGAAAAACTGATCGCAAGCCGCTGGAAAAATATAGTACCTGATATTAAAATATGGTATCATGTATATAGATTGGATTAATCAATCGAATTTTTAACAGGAGGTATTTGATATGTGCCAAGATTGTAACTGCGGCGTAAATGCCCGCAAATTCAAAGTTCTTAGAGTTGACCACATCGGTATTGCAGTAAAAGATATGGAGCAAGCTAAGAAGTTTTACACAGAAGTGCTTGGTATGACTGCGATGGGCGAAGAAGTTGTCGAACAGCAAAAAGTAAAAGTTTGCTTTATTCCTTGTGGCGACAGCGAAGTTGAGCTGCTTGAATCAACTTCTCCCGATGGCCCGGTTGCTAAATTCATCGAGAAAAACGGCGAAGGCATTCAGCATGTTGCCCTTCGAGTTGACAACATTGAGGCTGCTCTGGCTGACCTCAAAGAACAAGGTGTTCGCCTGATCGATGAATCACCGCGCTATGGTGCCGGTGGTGCTAGCATTGCTTTTGTTCATCCGAAAGCTACCGGCGGCATCCTGCTCGAGCTTTCTGAGAGAAAGTAGACATGTTCATAAACGCCCATCTGTGTTGCCGCTCCTCAGACGCTTTGCTTGCGTACATCCGTGTACGCGGCGCTACAGCGTCTTCCGGTGCGTCTAGCAGCTGCGCATTTCTGAACAGTCTAATAAGGAACATTCAGTTTCCAAGTAATGGAGGTGTTTTTCTAAATGGCTACAATCCAAGAAAAAATTGAGGATCTGAAAAAACGCCAGGAAAAAGTGAAATTAGGCGGCGGTCAAAAGCGTATCGAAAAGCAACATGCTTCCGGTAAGCTTACTGCCCGTGAACGCGTAGAAAAACTATTAGACCCTGGAACATTTGTTGAGCTTGATCAATTTGTTCGTCATCGCTGCACCAATTTTGGTATGGAGAAAGAAGAAGCTCCAGGAGAAGGCGTAGTAACTGGCTATGGCACAGTTGAGGGCCGTTTAGTCTATGTATTTGCTCAAGACTTTACCGTAATTGGTGGATCACTGGGCGAAATGCATGCTGCTAAAATTGTAAAAGTACAAAAGCTGGCTCTCAAAATGGGCGCTCCTTTAGTTGGTATCAACGATTCAGGCGGTGCGCGGATTCAAGAAGCCGTTGATGCTCTGTCCGGCTATGGCAAGATCTTCTATGAAAATACCCTGGCTTCGGGCGTAATCCCGCAGATCTCGGTTATCATGGGACCATGCGCAGGTGGTGCAGTGTATTCACCGGCACTTACTGACTTTATTTACATGGTGAAAAATACCAGCCAGATGTTTATTACTGGACCGCAGGTTATTAAATCAGTAACCGCTGAAGAAGTGACTGCAGAAGCATTAGGCGGCGCTATGACTCACAACTCAACTTCTGGTGTGGCTCATTTCGCAACTGAAAATGACGATGACTGCATGCAGCAAGTTCGTTATCTCTTAAGCTTCCTGCCAAGCAACAACATGGACGATGCTCCTATTGTTGACACTGGCGATGATGCCAACCGAATGGACGAAGGGCTTAATACCCTTTTACCTGACAACCCCAATCAGCCATATAACATGAAAGATGTTATTAAGTCTGTTGTAGATAATGGCGAATTCTATGAGGTTCTTGCTCATTACGCGCAAAACATCATTACCTGTTTCGCCCGCTTTGACGGTCAGCCAGTAGGTATTATTGCTAACCAGCCTAATGTTATGGCCGGTTGCCTTGACATCAATGCTTCGGACAAGTCCTCAAGATTTATCCGTTTCTGCGATGCTTTCAACCTGCCACTTGTTAACCTTGTTGACGTTCCTGGCTTCCTGCCTGGCACTGATCAAGAATATGGCGGCATCATTCGTCATGGCGCTAAAATGCTGTATGCTTATTCTGAAGCGACTGTACCTAAAATTACAGTTATTACTCGTAAAGCTTACGGCGGTTCATATTTGGCTATGTGCTCTCAAGATTTGGGCGCTGACCAAGTTCTTGCTTGGCCTTCTGCTGAAATCGCTGTTATGGGCCCAGCTGGCGCTGCTAATATCATTTTCCGTGGCGATGCTGAAGCTGAAGCCAAAACTGCAAAATATGTTGAAGACTTCGCGACTCCGTATAAAGCGGCAGAGCGCGGTTTTGTTGACCAAGTTATCGAGCCGAAAGAAACCCGTCCGCGGATTATTACTGCGCTCAATATGCTGGCTTCTAAGCGCGAACAGCGTCCGGCTAAAAAGCACGGCAATATTCCGCTATAATTCTCTCGCTTAAACTTCCGTAAGGGAAAGAAAGGGGATAGTTAACGTGGGCTTTTTTGACTCATTATTCGGCAAGCCTGAGCCGCCTAAGGCTAAGAAAAAGAAGAAAAAATCAGTCGCAGCAGCAACTGAAACTACAGATGAAACTTCAATGGCTGTAGAAGCTCAGGGGGTTAGTCCTGAAGTTGTTGCCGCCATTACCGCTAGCATCTATGCCATGATGGGTACCGGCAACCTAGCCGTCAGGATTACCCGCACCGGCAATCAGTGGGCAAATGTCGGACGGCAAAAGATTATGGATAGCCGTCAGTTTGCCTAGGCAAATATAGAACACCATCAATGAATGGAGGTCTGTTAGAATGAAAAAATTTAATGTAACAGTTAATGGCAATACCTATGAGGTTGAAGTAGAAGAAGTAGGTGGCGCTGTTTCCGCCCAACCACGTCCGGCCGCAGCCCCTGCAGCAGTTGCTGCTCCTGCAGCCGCCCCAGCAGCAGCTCCGGCTCCTAAAGCCGCAGCAGCAGCACCGGCTCAAGTTTCTGCCGGTGACACCCCTGTAAATGCTCCAATGCCTGGTAAAGTATCAAAAGTTATTGCTAAAGCCGGTCAACAGGTCAAGAAGGGTGATGTTATCCTTATTCTTGAAGCCATGAAAATGCAAAATGAAATTGGCGCTCCTGCTAATGGTACTATTAAGTCCATTAACGTAACTGCAGGACAAAACGTTAAACCAGGTGAGGTTATGGCCGTTCTCGGCTAATTCTTCCAAGGCGGAATTAGTGCGGCACAGCTAGCGCCGCACTATTCCCTAATATATCCTGTTGATTAATTATGTAAAGTTTACTATCATTGGTAATGTGATTTTTCACAAACATATCTTAGGAGGTACAAAATACACATGGAAGCATTGATTCACCAATATCCGTGGCTCGACGAACTTCTTATGGGTTTCATTGGTCTTTCCTGGAAACATGTGGTTATGTGGCTTGTCGGCTCCCTGTTGATCTATCTTGCCGTAAAGCATGACTATGAACCGTCGCTCCTGTTGCCTATCGGCTTTGGTGCAGTTCTGGCCAATATTCCGCACTCTTCTGCAATTTCAAATGTTCCTGGTGAGGAAGGTTTTCTCATTGTTCTCTACAATGCGGGTATTGCTAACGAACTGTTCCCTGTACTTATCTTTATTGCCATTGGTGCAATGTGCGACTTTACGCCGCTAATCCGTCGTCCATCGGTAATGCTGTTTGCCGCTGCCGCACAGTTTGGTATTTTTGCTACTGCAATTGGCGCAACTTTTGTAGGTTTCTCGTTTGAACATGCTGCATCTATCGGTATTATCGGTGCCGCTGACGGCCCGACCACAATTTATGTAGCCAGCCGTTTTGCCCAAGAACTGTTAGGACCTCTGTCTGTTGCCGCATATTGCTACATGTCACTGGTTCCGGTAATTCAGCCGCCTGTTATTAAAGCGTTGACTACTGAGAGTGAACGTAAGATTAAGATGGGTTTTGAGGGAGAAGAACCTGTTTCCCAAACCACTAAATTTTTATTCCCGATTATGATTGTAATTATCGCCGGTATTGTTGCTCCCATCTCTGTTGCTCTTATCGGCAGCCTAATGTTCGGCAACCTCTTGAAGGAAAGCGGCGCCGTTGAAAACCTCTCCAATGCCGCTCAAAACGAACTTGCTAATCTAGTTACCCTGGTACTTGGTATCACCATCGGCGGCACCATGTCTGCAGACCGCTTCCTGACTTACGATGTTCTCCTGATCATGTGCCTGGGCGCTGTAGCCTTCGTGTTTGATACTGCTGGCGGCGTACTCTTCGCTAAGCTCTTAAACACTTTCAGCCCGACTAAAATTAATCCTATGATTGGTGCTTGCGGTATTTCGGCCTTCCCAATGTCTGGCCGCGTAATTGCCAAAATGGCTCTTAAAGAAGATCCCACTAACTTCATCATCCAGCATGCTATTGGGGTAAACGTTGCCGGACAGGTTGCATCTGTTGTGGCCGGCGGTTTGGTACTCGCCCTGATTCCGGCACTGGCGAAATAGGGGAGGTAAATAAATGGAAAGTGCAACTTCAAAAGCTATAACTCTGATGGTAATTGCTTTGCCGACTATGTTTGCAGTTATCGCCGTGTTCATTGGAGCCACTAAGGCTCTACATGCCGCATTTCCTGCGCCTGTAGAAGACGAAGACGAAGACGACGAAGAATAGAAATCTAGATAATACCAGCGAACATGCCCGTATGCACCTGAATTCGTCTGTTTAATTCTCTTGCTGAAGAAAAAGACATAGTTTAGCTGGACTACTATATGCAATAGGGAGAGAGAAACTTTATGGAGATCAGTACCGCTGCGCTGGCGTCAATTATTGCGCTGGCCATCGTAGTTCTCATTTCCTGCTTTAAGGAAATGAATGTTGGTATTCTTGGTATTGCTTCCGCGTTACTTGTTGGCATAGTATTCTCCGGCATGAAAGTCGCTGCCATCTTTAAAGGCTGGCCGGTCGGACTGTTCATGATCTTAATTGGTGTTACTTTCATGTTTGCCTGCGCGCAGGTAAACGGCACAATGGAGAAATTTAGTGCTTATGCTGTGCGTTTAGCAAAAGGTAATACTGCCTTAATTCCACTTATCCTGTTTGTTCTTATCACAATTGTTACAACAATTGGCCCTGGAAACATTGCCGCTACTGCGCTTATGGCGCCGGTAGCTATGGCAATTGCCGGCCGTATTGGCCTGCCGGCTTTTGCCATGACATTATTAGTGGTCGGTGCCGCAAATGGTGCAGCTTTTTCGCCCTTTGCGCCAACAGGTATTATCTCAAATGGTATCATTGCCAAGATGGCGCCAGGTCTAGGGATACCTGCTGACCAACTTAATAGTTTGGCTTGGAAAGTGCATTTTAACTCGGAAATTGTGCAAGGCTTAGTAAACTTCGGTGGTTTCTTCTTGCTCGGCGGTATGGCTTGGATGCGAAAGCAGGGCGGTTCATCAGCACTTAACATCGATGAAATTGCTCCTAAACCTGAACCGTTTACCTCCAAGCAATGGTCTACCTTAGTCGGTATCGGTGCGTTAGTACTTTCAGTAATTGTTCTAAAATGGGATGTCGGCGCAGTCGCCTTCGGTATTGGCGCACTATTTATGCTGCTCGGCATAGCCGATGACGCCAAAGCTGTTAAGGCCATGCCATGGGGCGTAATTCTTATGGTGTGCGGTATGTCTGTTCTGATTGACATCATGGATCAGGCTGGCGGCTTGAACGCTCTCGTTAAGATGATTGCTGTTGTTTCTAATCCGACCACCGTTAACGGTGTATTAGGTTTCATTACCGGCCTTATCTCGGCGTATTCGAGCTCGTCAGGTGTGGTAATGCCTATGTTCCTACCCATGGTTCCAGGCATCATTCAGCAGATTGGCGGCGGTAATCCTGTAGCGCTTATCTCGTCAATTAACATCGGCTCTCACATTGTTGACACCTCACCGCTGTCAACTCTAGGCGCACTCTGTATTGCCTGTGCAGCTGAACATGAAGACAAAGCTAAATTGTTTAGAAATCTCATGTTGTGGGGTTTGTCTATGGCTGTAGTCGGCGCTGTAGTGTGCTATGTGGCCTTTGGTATCCTTGGGTTATAAAACAGAATAAACAAGACGGGGGAGGGCTTCTCCCTCTTCCGTCTTATTATTTTCACCAAACTTTTAGCAAAAAATATCGAACTGAGTCGAAATAAGGAGGATTATATCTTTTATTGTAGAAATTAACAGCGATAAGGATGTAATTTTTTTTGCATGAATTTTTCAGACAAGTGTGTATTTAGTTAATTATTGTGAAATAAGAAATTGTTGCCGAAAGGGGGTATTGAGCCGGCACAAGTGTGGAATATTATAAGAAATTGCTTGCGATTTATCAGTGATCCACTATCAAACGAATTTATGACGTGGGGAGGATTTGTAAATGGAAATTTCCTTGGCAGCAATAATGTCTATGGTAGCTCTAGCAATTGTAGTAATTATCAGCTGCGTTAACGAAGACTTAAACGTAGGTTTCCTCAGCATTGGTTTCGCCATTATTGTTGGTGGTGTATGGGGCGGTCTGACTGGTGCTAAAGTTATGGGCTCGTTCCCATTGAGCTTATTTATGATACTTGTTGGTGTAACCTTCATGTTCGGTATGGCTCAAACAAACGGAACAATGGAGAAGTTAACCTCATATTCTGTTCGCCTTTGTAAAGGTAACACAGCCCTTATACCCCTAATCGTATATGTATTGACCACATTTGTAACAACAATCGGCCCTGGCAATATTGCAGGCTGCGCATTGATGGCTCCTGTTGCTATGGCTATTGCTTCCCGTGTAGGAATGCCAGCATTCCTGATGACCTTGCTAGTTGTAGGTGCTGCTAACGGTGCCGCTTTCTCTCCTTTCGCTCCTACTGGTATTATTTCTAACGGCATCATTGCCAAAATGGCTCCTGGTCTGGGGATTCCGGCTGATCAACTGAACAGCCTGGCATGGAAAATCCACTTTAACTCGGAGCTTGCGCAAGGCCTTGTTAACGTTGGCGGTTTCTTCCTCCTTGGCGGCTGGGCTTGGATTCAAAAGCAACGCGGTGCTAGCCTGAATATTGATGAGCTGGCTCCGAAGCCTGAACCGTTCAATAAACATCAATGGCTGACTCTGTCTATGGTATTTGTTCTGATTTTGATGGTGGTTCTTCCTGGATTACCTGCCTTAAAACCTTTCTTTAAAGCGAATGCTTGGCTTGCCAACATGCTTTCGAACGTAGGCTCTGTTGCCTTTATACTTTCCGGCGTATTGATGCTTGCAGGTTCTGGCGATAGCAAAGCTTCGGTTAAAGTAATGCCTTGGGGCGTTATTATGATGGTTTGCGGTGTGTCGGTCCTTATCGATGTTATGGACCAAGCCGGCGGCTTAAATGCTATGGTTAAGATGATTGGTGCGATTTCCAATCCTACCAGCATTAACTTCTGGCTGGGACTTATCCCTGGCATTATCTCAGCCTACTCCAGTTCTTCAGGTGTTGTAATGCCGATGTTCCTGCCCATGGTTCCTGGTCTTATCAAAGAAATTGGCGGCGGTAACCCGATTGCCATGATTTCCTCGATTAACATTGGTGCTCACCTTGTTGATACCTCACCGCTCTCCACGCTTGGTGCACTTTGCATCGCCTGCGCTGGTGAACACGAGGACAAGGCTAAACTGTTCCGGAAACTCCTGATCTGGGGCTTAGCCATGTCGGTCGTTGGCGCTATCGTTTGTTATGTATTCTTCGGACTGCTTAATTTCTAGTCTGCAGTATGAGATAGGCCGGGATAATAGCCCGGCCTATTATTTTTTTTGTTGTTGTATAATTTTATTTAGTGCATAATATAAAAGCAGCTCTTGGACCACGAATTCCGGCCAACATACAGAAGAATTTTACAAGGATTTTTGGGACTCAGTATACAGGAGATTAGTAAGCTTAAGGAGAATAAAGCAATATAAAGTATTGTTTTATAGATTAACAACTACAAGGTTTTACGGAGGATTAAGTTAACTTGGAAAAATTAGTAGTGCAATCTGAGGCCAGTAGAAAAAACTTCATTGTTATGACAATAGCCGTAACGGCTTTTACGGTTTTTGTTATTTTTTCACTGTACAAATGGTTCGTCCTTAACTTGTTTCAGCCATTGGAATTAATGGCTGGAGTCTTGGTATTATTTGTGCTTGTTGAGCGAATGTCTGCTAAATATACTTATGAAATGGATAAAAAAGTATTTAGGCTTACCAAACGCGGCTTGTTAGGGAATGTAACTCATGAAGTGCCTTACCGGGATATTTTTGGAGTATATCGTTATAAACCTCAGCTTATAGGAGTCCTTAAGTTTCGCCGCACCTATCGTTTTAATTCAGCGCTTGATGGGCGGGATGTATGGACATTAGCCTATACTGTGCCGGGCAATAAGGGAAAAACGCAGAATAGGCGTTTTTACTTTAAACCCAACGATAAATTATTGGCAGCGCTGCAGGCAAAGCTGCCTGATAAAGTTATGCCTGAAGAACAAGTTATTAAAGATGTACTGAGCAAAGAAAATGATTAAGTTATGTTTATGGAAGAATTATAAAAATAAACAATATTTAAATTTTGAATTAATTTGAAAATGAATATATAATTGCAGTAATTAAAGTCTTTCCGAACATTACAGATTATTGTCC
>NZ_DATMYD010000037.1:0-25826 GCF_035561155.1 Sporomusa sp.
ATACAATATAGATGACAAAATTAGCAATTAGAGATAAAATATAGAATATAGTTAAAAGATAAGGGGTATATAAATGGTCAATGATGAATTTTTAAGCGAAAATTCCGCTCTGGAAAAGGGAAAACTTCTTACATATGGCGGTAAGGTCGACGAAAACTTAATGAATATGCTTAAAGAAGCTCAAAAATCAGCAGGGATTAAAAAGTTTTCCGATTTTATGAACGATATGCTAAAAATTTATAGTGATAACAAGCAAGCTATTGAACCGCCACAAATGCAAGTAATAAAAAAAGCTGTCTGTGATATAATTACCACTACAGAAAGCCTTCTTAATGCAATGCAGATTATTGAAAGCGATAAATTCAAAGCAATTACAGAATACCGCCAAAGAGTACAGGATTCGGAAGAATATATAATAAAGATTGAAAGTAAAGTAGCGGATCTGGAAAAAGCTCTTACCGATTCAAAAAGAGAGTTAATTAAAGCACAGTCAGAAGCAGCAACAATTCATGCTGAATTAATTCACGAAGTTGAATGCAGAAAAGGTATGGAGGGTATGATTAGCAGAGTACAACAAATTGCCGACGATGCCACTTCTTTAAAGAAAAAAGCTGAAGAAGAATGTACGCAAGCGCTAGAGATTACAAAAGAGGCCCAAAATAAAGCTTACCTATTGGAAACCGCGAATGCTGATATACTGGCTAGACTTGACGCTTCCCAGGCAGAAAAAAAACAATATCAGGATGAGCTTATATTAGAAAGAAATGCTACTAAATTACTAAGTGAAAAACTCACTAATGAAACAATCGCTCGTAACCGCCTGGAAGAGCGACTTCAAGTAATTGAGCCTTTACATCAAATGGCAAGTCATAAAATTGATTCTCTACAAGCGGAAATTGCTAATCTAAGATTGTCCGAACAAGCAGCGTCTCAAAAAGTCACCAGTTTGGAATCCGAGTTAAAATTTATCAACTCTAAAGCTTAAGAACTTCAAGACATCGCTCCCCATAACCGGAACAGTAGATGCCCAGAGCCTTGTAACTTAAAATCCCAATAGGTTTACTAATAAGCTCAGCAACGCAGATTATAGCCATCGTTGTTGAGCTTATTAGTTTGATTCTTGCCATTTGTGTACTATATCAGCATAACTCTCGTTCTTCACTTTAAATTCTGAGGATGTTTCCTGCCTCATCAAACTGCATTGGTTTTAGTTCTTCAAGTAGTTGCAAATTTGATCTATCCAACACTTCCTGAACCAGGCTTTCAGAAACCTCAATAATCTCAACTTCATTAGTGTTTTGAATATGGACGACTCTGGCGTCTTCTGGCTTAGTAACGCCAATACAAGTCAGAGCTGCCCCAATACTATCTTTCTCCGTAGCAAAGTAGATGGGTATTCTGCCTTTTTCTGGAGCCTGGGCTGTAATGCAATTAAAATAAGTAGACCATAAATCTAGTTTATCTACCAGTTTCTTGGTCGTAAAATCTGCCAGACCGACACCAGTAGCCATACCATGGCTTTCTTCCGTGGTGTCTAGTACAACAATTCTTTTTATAACAGGTTTTTCCGGTTCCTTTTGGCCAAATACCAGAATTCTACCAATAACATTGGTGTCCATACCGGCACCACTTACGTTTTTGCCCATTTCATCAACAATAAGAACATCTAACTCTTCGAAAGGTATCTTGCCGAGGTTCGACTTTGCCAACTTTAACAGCCTTTTTTCTTCATCAGCAATTTCATTAGGCAACATCGCTTTGATGTGCGCTGTTTTGTGATAATAGTTTTCTACCGTAGCAAAAGCAAAGGCTACTGGCAAGTAGTTAATAATATAAGCGCCGACCTCGGTAATGGCTTTTTCATAGCCAAAATCAAGCGAATATTGGTGTACAGTTAAAGCCCCTTTGGGATTTCCGATCCCTATTGCGCAAATCTTGTGAATACCACTTTCTATCTCGCCCTCAAACTCAGTGTGTTCCTTAACTCGGTTAAAAATAATAATCTTGTCGAGTTGCTCTGATAGTGTTATATCATTAACATAGACAGGTATTCCTTGCTGGGTTGTACCGATCTGACTGGCTTCACTACAAGCAATGACAGGAACGTTCATTGTTTCCGAACTGATCCCTAGAGACTTAAGCATTTCTATCTGTCCTTCGGCAGTTCCTCCGCCATGCGAACCCATTGCCGGTAGAATAAAGGGTTCTCCGCCTACCTTTTTCACTTCTTCAATAAGCACTTCTACGATAACTTTTAAGTTAGCTACACCACGACTTCCAACAGTTATACCGACTTTCTCCCCAGGCTTGATACGGTCTGCCACATTGATTCGCTTCACTTCTTCGCTGACTGCGCTTTTTATATCCTTAATAGCTGACTGAGCTATGATTTGTTTAACCCTAGCCATTTTAGGAAACTTAACGGTTTCTGCGTACATAATTTCCCTCCTTGCAAATAAATCATTTACACGGAACAGTCCCGTGGCTCTTCTATTGACTCTCCCGCCTCAGACGCAACAACTCGCCTGACCACAGGTTTGTATATACCTGCCGTCATTCGCAGGTTTAACTTCTGAGGCCAGGCGATAGATAATTTATTTCATTTTTTTAATATCTAAAATTTTCAGAATATTAATGGTAATTACTTTGCGACCCGCTATGTATTACTTCGCTACGCTGAAGTGGAATATCAGGTTTAACAAATAACCAAGCGAT
The DNA here is from genome assembly GCF_035561155.1 of Sporomusa sp. GTDB lineage: Bacteria > Bacillota > Negativicutes > Sporomusales > Sporomusaceae > Sporomusa. The sequence continues at coordinate 2,716 of NZ_DATMYD010000037.1, forward strand.
AATCCCAATTACTGCGGACAACGCTGTTACGATGATAGCAGCTTGCCAACCATAATTAGTTGCTATCCATGCTGTAAGTAGCGGAGCTATGCAACCACCAATATTACCCCAAAAATTCATCCAGCCCGAAACGGAACCCGAAAATTTCCCGCCAAGATCGATACACGCTGACCAACCTGCAGGGAATGCCAGGCCAAGAGATCCTAATGACAAGGTAAGCCAACAAACATTCATTGTTGGATTAGTGGCAATGGCCCCTAAATAGAGGAATAACGAACAAAACACTAATCCTGTTATCCCAAGGTAAGACCTCGCCTTAGCTTTGGAAGCGCCTGCCGCCACCAACCGATCGCTAAGTGCACCTACCGAGAGTGTCACAATACACAATGCAGCCCACGGAAATGAGGCAGCAATACCCATTTTTGCCAGGGAAAATTTCTGAGCCTCCATAAGATATAAGGGCAGCCAAGCAAGATACACATACATGATATAGTCTACGATAAAATATTGAATCCCTATGGCCCAAAATTGTGTTGAAGTAATAAAACTTTTCCACGGGGCAAGCTCTTTCTTATCCTCAGCTGCCGCATCCCGCCCCTCGTCAATGAACTTCAATTCCGCCGCGGACACATAGGGACTTTCTTTCGGGGAGTTTTTCGCATATATCATCCATCCCAATGCGATAAGAATACCTACCAAACCAAAAATCACAAATACGGATCGCCAGCCAAAGGCTAGCATCAACGTGACAGTAATCGCTGGTCCAAATACCGGACCAACAAAAGCACCGCTAAGCATAATTGAAGATGCTTTCCCCTTTTCAGCCGGATTAAACCACCGGGCGATAAAAGTACTGAGCGCCGGATAAACAGGACCTTCTCCTAACCCAAATGCGCCTCTGATAATCACCCACTGTGAAAATGTGCTAGCTGCGGCAGTGAGGGCCGTAAACACCGACCACCAAGTAACGGCGGCCACAACAACTATCCGATGCCGAAAGTATTCAGCCAGTATGCCCCCCGGCACTTGCATCGCGGCATACCCCATAAAAAAAACTGTTTGGAAAAAGCCAATATCCATCTTCGTGAAATTAAACTCTCGCATAATTTCAGGCGTAGCAACCGATAAATTGACCCGGTCCATATAAGACATAAAAGTTATAAGGAACATTAATGCCGCTAAAACCCATCTGAAATTTTTCATTTTTGGGCCCCCTTTTCCATTTTACACGAACTTTATGAATACTCTTCCACTTAGTTACAAGTGCTCTTTCATCGACGCATCTAACCAATCCACGGATACTGGGTATATGGCTTTAGGATAAATATTGGATAGCGTGTGTTTACCTTGCCCGACAACCATTCCGGTATTACAACACAATGAATAGGCAACGCTAACTGCGCAGCCGCAACCTCTGTAACAGCCAATCCAGCCTGAATATGTTGTTCAGTGGTTGCGCCTGCCAGATTGGTGTTGCTAATGATCCCAGCAATTTTTAGCCTTGATACATGTTCAATACAATGAAATAACTCCACGATAGCTGCCGCCGTGCTCGTAAAAGGGCGACAAGTATTCACAACCAACATTGCCTGGTATGGATTATTGATAAACAACTCGTTAAATTGTCCCAAAACAGTAGCGGCGTTCCCTCCCCCTACATCCATTACCACTTGGTAATCTGGTTGACTCAGCACTCTCGTCAAGTTATGCGGCAGAACCGGAAGATCTGCACTTTCCAATCGTTGTTCTGGAGCTACGACCTCTATTCCGTTTTTTTCTAGCAAGCTCCGATTTTCCCGGGTACGAAAGTAAGGTTTTACGAGATCAATATCGACTATTGCCGTCTTAAAGCCCAGCCCCTTGATTTGCAATGCATAATTTACAGCTAGTTCGGTCTTGCCACTACCAAATTCGCCCAGAAATATTTTTATTCTTGCACCTTGAATCAGTGGACTATCGGTATCCTGCATATGATCCCACCACCTATACAAATTTGGATAGCTTCAGATAATTATTTATCAAGGCACTAACTTTGCCCAGCCTTATAAGCCCTCTCTAATAGTTGTACGACATGAACGCAATCCTGTGCCTTGCCATTCTGCACCAGTCCGTCAACAATGTGCATCCGGCAGGAACCACAGCTAGTTGCGACAATATCGGCAGCGGTAGAAGCTATATCAGCAATTTTGCGATCATTAATTTTTCGGGAAATATCATAGTGTGCCAAGCTGAATGAGCCACCGGCCCCACAACAGCGAGCAGGTTCTTTCATTTCAACAAACCTCACTCCAGGGATAGCAGCGAGAATTTCCCGTGGCTGGGTAGTCACCTTAATCCCCCGAGCCATATGGCAGGGGTCATGCATGGTCACCGTAGCGTTTATCTGCCCCAAGTTATCTTTGCGAAATTTGACGATATCTACAAGGAACTCACTGATTTCATAGGTCTTAAGCGCTAATTTCCTGGCCCGTGCCTGTAAATCGGGGTCATCGTGAAACAATTCAGGGTACTCAATTTTAAAAGCTTCTGCACAAGAGCCGCAGGAAGCAACAATATAATCAGCGTTGACATGCTCGAAAATCTCAATGTTATGCTTGGCAAAAACTTTAGCCATTTCGACGTCACCAGACATGTAGACAGGGGTGCCGCAGCAGTGCTGCATGGCAGGCATGGTGATCTCCACATCGTTGGCTTTGAGCACATTGATGACCGCCTGGCCGATGTCGGTATATACATAGTTAATGGTGCAACCAGTGAAAAAAGCCACCTTCATACAAGGCTTATCTACTCTAATGGTTTCAGGAAATTGGCAACGTAATGGAGTTGCCGCAAAGGGTGCTAAAATGCGCCGACGGTCGAGGCCTGGCATGGGAAATCGAGCAACAACTGCCAGCCGTCCGGGCAGTTTTTTCATCTGGAGTGGACCAAATAGGCCGGCCATACGCAGAGCCAGGTCGAATAGTGTTCGATTGGAAAGCAGCTTAAATACATTCTTTTTAATAGGGTTTAGACCTCTGGATTTAACCGCTGCTTGGCGACCGCGCAGAATGAGTTCGTCAGCTTTGACGCCGCAGGGGCATTTGGCAGCGCAGGCTTTACAGGATACGCACATAGCCATACGGGCATCAAACCCTTCGGTGATATCAGCATTACCGTTTAATACTGCCTCGATCAGCGAAAGTTTTCCCCGGGCCACCGCCGATTCTGTTTGAATTTCTTTATAAATCGGACATACCTCCATGCAATTGCCGCATTTCATGCAATTGGCAATTGCATCTTCGATGTCTGACAATAATTGCTTATCCTTGTTCATACCTTAACACTCCCCAACAAGCTTTCCTGGATTGAGGATGCAATTAGGATCCAAAGCTTTCTTTATGGTACGCATGGTGCGCATGCCTACGGCGCCAAATTGGTCTTCCATGTATTTTAATTTTCCTAGGCCGATACCGTGCTCACCACTAAGCGTACCACCAAGTTTGATAGCAGTGGTAAAGATTTCATCCATTGCCTGGTATACCCGTTCCATCTCCTCCTTATCGCGAAGATCACAAACGATAGTCGGGTGCAAGTTACCATCGCCAGCATGACCGAAGGTACCGATTGTCACATTATATTTGGCGGCAGCTTGGTTTACCGCACGAATCATTGCCGGCACTTTGCTGCGCGGTACAGTGGCATCTTCAGTGAAGGTAGTAGGACGCAGTTTTGCCAATGCCGGAAGCGCGGCGCGCCGGGCGGCCCAGATTTTGTCGCGTTCTGCAGCATCTCTAGCTACTTGGATTTTATCAGCATGGTTAGCTTTAAGCACTTCGATTACTTTATTGGCTTCTTTTTCTACTACCTCAGGAATGCCATCGACTTCAATAAGCAAAACAGCCTCAGCATTAGTGGGAAGACCCACTTTGGCATAGTCTTCTACCGTACGGATAGTGGCGTTGTCCAGTATCTCCAGTGTAGCAGGAATAATTTTACTAGCGATAATGGCGGCTATGGAGTTGCCTGCATTGTCCAAATTCGAAAAAATCGCCATCATGGATCTTTTAGCTTCTGGAGCAGGTACCAACTTTACGATGATCTTGGTAATGACTCCCAAAGTACCTTCTGCGCCAGTGAACAGCTTTGTTAAGTCATATCCGGCTACGTCTTTTACATTTTTGCCACCGGTTTTGAGAACACTACCATCGGCAAGGACTACTTCTAACCCCATGACATAGTGTTTGGTCACACCATATTTAAGACCACGCAAACCGCCAGCATTTTTCTGAGACTGTGCCGCCAAGAGTTGCTGTGGTTACTGTACCGGGATCAGGCGGATAGATAAGTCCAAATTCTTCGACCGCTTTGTTAAGGTCGGAAACGATAACACCCGGTTCGGCGGTAGCAACCAGATTTGCATCATCGACTTCGATAATTTTATTAAGACGAGTCATGAGAAGAACAATACCGCCCTTTAATGGAACTGTTCCCGCACTTAGATTAGTACCTGAACCCCGGGTGTAAACTGGTATCTTTTCAGCATTGGCCAATGCAAGCACTTGGGAAACTTCATCTGTGTTAGCGGGAGAAACGACGACTTCTGGCATATGGGAAAAACCGGGGGTTGCATCGTAGGAGTAACACAACAAATCTTCTTTACTTGTTAGAATATTCTGGTCTCCCACAACCTTCCTCAGTTCATTTATTAATCGATTTTCCATATTCCTCTTGTCCTCCTCGTTTTTCAGCCGCCTGTACCTCGACTACCTATTTCGTACAGGCACTGTATTTGCGGCGGTAGTCATCACTGTAATAGTGTAATCTTCACGCCCCAGCTTCTCTTGGGCAATCGCGAGTGCTTCTTCTGTTGTAGTCGCTGGAATCATGCCAGCTTTTCTAATAAATTCGGCATTTTCCTTTTTCGTAACAATGATCAACGACAATTGGCGAGCTATATCCAATAATCGGTAGGCCAGAAATCCGGGAATTGTAAAATTATCCCTCAGAGCCATCTCATGCTCTAACATTGTTGGATATTTAAACCAATCGCTAAATTCAGCCGGCTCCATAATATCTGGCAGTTCCATGAAACAAATAACAACTCCGCCTGGTTTTGCAGCCATATAGGCATTATCAATTGTCTTTACACCCTGGTATAGGTTAATGTCTTTGGGAAATCCACCGGCAGACGAGACTACCAAATCGGCTTGTGCAGTAATGGGAATACCGTATATTTCATCTACCATTTTTGTTCCGGCCAGCCAAGCCTCATACCAGTGTCCAGCGACAAACTTGGCAAACTTATTCTCTGGCGTAAACACAGCATTTAGTAAAAAATCTGGCTTCGCCAAAGAAGCTTGCTCAATCATGTCTTCATTCATTTCGTTTCCGTCAAGCTTACCGGAAATACAGTTCGGGTTTAGACCCTTGCCCACTTCTTTATTCATACAAAACAGGTGATTACCTTGAATAGTCTTAAACCCGCTGATGCCGGGTAAAATCGCTTTGCGACCGCCACCGAAACCAGCCATTAGATGATGAACAATACCACCAGTTAAAATCACCTTATCGGCCTCGGCTACGCGCTTATTAATGTAACACTCGACTCCACTCTTGGTTTTGCCGGTGTAGACCAGTTCATCTTGATTGTGGCATTCGTGGTTATAGACAGCAACCCGCTGGCATACCTTTTCCCCACACAGTACAATAAACTCTTCTTTCGTATTCAAACGGTGAGCACCAGGAGCGATGATAATGAATATGTTCTGATCAGGAATGCCTGCTTCATTCAATTCGTCTAGTAAAACCGGAAGAAATTGATCGAACTTGACCCAAGCCCGAGTAATGTCACTGACCACCACCGCAACCCTATCACCAGATTTAACAATCTCCTTAAGAGGAGGAGTTCCAATTGGATTGCGGAGCGCCTCACGCACTGCAGCCGGCACATCTACAATTGCTGGACAGGGCTTACCCAAAACATTGTTAATAATTTTTTCTTCTGACAGGCCTACCTTTATCTTGCTACTTCCATAACCAAATTCAAATACTGTTTCCGGCATAAAAAGTACCTCCTAAACTCAAATATTAATCTATACTCTACTTCTCTTAGTAATTTTTCAGAGATAACACTGCCATGCAAAGCGCTCCGAGAATTGCTACTCCCACTAGAAACATCAGTCCACCCACATATCCCCCTGTAACACTAATGAAATAGCCAATCAATACTGGAGCAAACGCTGATCCGGCATTTGCTAGACCGTTCATCGAACCGGTAGCCGCACCTACTGCTTTAGAAGGAACGATTTGCTGTAATATTGTCCAAGATTGAGGCAGAGCAAGAGCGATTGATGCGATACCACCGGAAATTAGTATTGCAGCCGTAAGATTATCCGGTGCATGAGCACCAAAGTAAATTCCAAGAGCAGCACCGATGTGTCCAAAACAAATGAAAGGTGCCCGCCGACCCCATTTATCTGCAAGATGACCAAAAACCAGTAAACTCACGCCACCCAGCAAATACGGCAATGAAGAAAGTGCCCCCATAGCAGCCCAGGAAAATCCTCGAGCTTCCTTGAGATAGTTTGGTAACCAAGCCATTGTTCCCCACCAAATAGATGCAACGCAAAAATAGTTGACAGTTAGCAGCCAAAAACGATAGTCTGTCGCGAAACTCTTAATCCGTTGCGCCAGGGTTTCGGTTGCAATTTCTTTTTGTAGTTCTGCTTCAACTTTCAATCCACTTTCGATCAAGTCAAGCTCTGCCTGATTTACCCGTTTATGTTGGCGAGGATGATCAGTAACGTAAAACCATAGAATCAGCAGCGGTATAATACCTAACAGGACTAAAGAGAAGAATGTGCCGCGCCAGCCCCACATTGAAAGAACCCAGCTAAAGAAAGGCATCGCTAGAGCCGGTCCCCCCATAAGACCAATGAGCCATACAGCATTTGCTTTGCCGCGTTCACTTGGCGGAAACCAATTCTTAACGAAACTGCTCTGCATTGGCCAATGCATACCCTCGCCAACACCTAAAATAACACGCGATATTAGTAGGGTAGTAAAAACCGTAGCAAAGCCACCAATGGCAACTGAAGTTGTCCACAGAAGAATTGATAGAGACATTGCTTTCCGCGGTCCCATCCAGTCTCCTAGTGGGCTAAGCAATACATTAGCTAGACCGTAAGCGATGAGAAAGAGCGTCATGATTAACCCCATCCGGACCGGATCACCTTTGATTCCCATTTCAGTGAGAAATGAATTATCTGCTAAAAGTATAGAAACATTAACCCGATCCCAATAAGCTATCAGCAACGTCAAGAGTAGAATAAGCACCAACACCCATCTTTCCTTAGTTGGCTTGGCATAAACCACCTGTCGCACGGTTACATTACTCAAGTATAGCCCCTCCCAATTAAAAAATTGCACACCTTGGGAAAACCTAACACGCCTCCTTTCCTCTCTATGTAATTTCATTAAACCAAAACATTTAACTAATTCGCCTTAATCTGCATCACGAAATCGTAGCCCTTATTAAGAGCTTCTTGGTTTGCAGGCACCATTCCGGGCTTCGAAGCAAACTTTTTCGCAAAAGCATTCATGAGTGATTCTTTCTCTACCACATCTGTGGCAGCCAATAGTGCTCCTAACGCTACCATATTTATCATTTTTATACTCCCCAACTCATTGGCGATTTCATTAATAGGAACAGAATAGGCCTTGATATCATCGCGTTGTACCTGTTTATTAACCAGCGAACTATTGATAATCAGAGACCCATTTGCTTTGATTGTTGCCTCAAACTTATCTAGTGATGGCAAGTTCATTATTACAGCCGCCGTCGGTACGGTAACAATTGGCGCACCCACAGACCCCTCTGTGATGATGACAGAACAATTAGCTGTCCCGCCCCGCATTTCAGGACCATAGGAAGGCATCCATGACACATTTTTATTTTCAAGCATCCCCGCATAGGTTAGAAGTTGGCCCATGACCATTACCCCTTGCCCGCCAAAGCCTGACATAATAATTTCGTGCCTCATTATTTCACCCCCTCAATATTTTTATAGATGCCGAGTGGGAATTGTGGTAGCATATTTTCCTTTAACCATTTTTTCGCTTCTACCGGAGACTTACCCCAATTTGTTGGACATGTAGCCAATACTTCCACCAACGAAAAACCTTCCCCGCGAATCTGAACTTCGAAAGCCGTTTTAATCGCTGCTTTTGCCTTAGTCATATTAGCCGGGTCGTTGACTGAAACTCGAGCAATATACTTTGCCCCATCTAAGGTTGCCAGCAGCTCGGATAAACGTATCGGCGACCCGGCTGATGAAAGCTGGCGCCCATAGGGAGATGTCGCTGTTACTTGATTTACCAACGTAGTTGGTGCCATTTGGCCGCCAGTCATGCCATAGATAGCGTTATTTACAAATATCGTCGTTATCTTTTCACCACGCGCAGCTGCATGCACTACTTCCGCCATGCCGATCGCAGCAATATCGCCGTCTCCCTGGTATGTGAAAACTACATTTTCCGGATGTACACGTTTAATGCCGGTGGCAACTGCAGGAGCACGACCATGAGCTGCTTGTTGAGAATCTATATCAAAATATTGATCTGCCAATACTGAGCAGCCAACAGGTACGACACCTATCGTTTTTTTCTGTATTCCTAGTTCATCAATCACTTCCGCCACTAAGCGATGAATTATTCCGTGCTGACAACCTGGGCAGTAGTGAGTCGACACATCAGTCAACGCTTGCGGTCTAGCAAACAACTTTTCCGTCATTGTTATTTGCCCCCTTTTGTTTCAAATATTTTGACTATTTGCTTGTAAACATCCTGAGGATTCATCATCATGCCGCCAGTGCGACCATAGAAATGAACCGGCTTGGAGCACTTGATTGCAAGGTTAACATCCTCAACCATCTGCCCAGCACTGAGCTCTATCGTTAAAACATCAGATGCCTTATTTACAGACTTCGCCAAAGCCTCTTTCGGGAAAGGCCACAACGTAACGGGCCGAAACAGACCTACCTTATATCCCTTTTCTCTCGCCATTTCCATTGCTGAATATGCAACACGCGACGATATTCCGTAAGCCACAAGCACAAGATCTGCATCTTCAGTAAAGGTTTCTTCCCAACGAACTTCCCGTTCTTGAAGCAACGCATACTTTTTTTGCAGCGTATTGTTTAATTCTTCTAGCTCATCAGCCTTAAGCCGAAGAGTATCGATCATATTAGGTTTATCCCGTTCACCCATGCCCGTTGTAGCCCATGGCTTATCCACTGGAATTACCGGGAGATCGTGAAAGTTAACTGGCTCCATCATTTGGCCGAGAGCACCATCGCTTAAAATCATTACCGGATTACGGTATTGATCCGCAAGATTAAAAGCATGTACCGTGAGTTCAGCCATTTCCTGTACGCTGTTCGGCGCAACCACAATACAGTGGTAATCACCATGACCGCCGCCTTTAGTCGCCTGAAAGTAATCGGCCTGCCCAGGCTGTATGCCGCCTAATCCTGGACCGCCTCTCATGATGTTCACAATTACACAGGGCAATTCACCGGCTGCAATATATGAAATTCCCTCTTGTTTAAGACTCACTCCCGGGCTTGATGAGGAAGTCATGACTCTGGCTCCGGCACCAGCGGCACCATAGACCATATTGATTGCCGCAACTTCGCTCTCAGCTTGCAAAAATACACCTTTGACTTGCGGTAAACGCTTTGCCATATATTCGATTAGCTCTGACTGCGGTGTGATAGGATAACCAAAATAGTACCTGCAACCAGCGATAACAGCTGCCTCGCCGATAGCTTCATTACCTTTCATCAATACTTTTTCTGACATTTTTCCACTCCCAATCTATTCGTAAATTTCAATTACTACATCTGGACAGGCCCTTGCACACAGAATGCACCCTACACATTGTGAATCATCAGGGCAAGACGCAGGATGATAGCCTCTGGCATTAAAATCCGAGGACATAACAATAATGTCCTTGGGGCATGCATCTACACACAGCCCACACCCTTTACACCTTTCCTCTCGAATAACCGGTTTTGGCATAACTCATTCCTCCTTAAGTTTTTTATATTATCGGAAGCACTTGTATAGGGCTTCCCGGAACGCAAATTATATTAGCTGGGCCATTCCGCTATTTTTGAAGTTTATAGTATTCGCTCGTAGCACGGCATAAAGATTAGGAGATTTTGTTGGTCTTCCACCATATACCCAATCTCTCGGTACCTCTAATTAACTCCTCTCAAAAATTCGGATGAGCAATATTGATGAAGCTTTACGGCCTGATCCGAGGAAAATAACTAAGATTGAAATTTCTGTCGTAAATTCATCAAATCCCCTCCACTAGAATACACACTTTTGACAAAGTTCCGGTTGGCTCAATGTAGCAGCAATAGGTGCAGCTTTTACGCCTTTTTCCAAATATCATCAGATTCGCCCTCTGATGAAACCACTTATATTACCTGTATGACAAGTGGATTGCCATGCAATATGTTTTATTTTTTTGCGAATATTGTTACTTTTTCAAAGAGAGAATACCTTATCTCAGGAAATCAGAAAACCTAAATCCATAAATCCCTATCTGAATTTATTTCGTACTATTAACGCCAACTGGTATGACTGGTATGACAAGTTACTTGTGATATATTAAATATCACGGACGCGACACTTAAACTATTACACTTCGCAGATATTTATAATTACTGCAGAGATACAATGTTCAAAAATCCGTCACCCTTCCACCTGTGGAAATGCCTAGTTTATTACAAATTCCATTAATAGTCCTCATCACTATTGAAAATTTTTTCGCCTGCGAGATTTCCGAACCATTCTGTTACTTCTGCCAAATGTGCCTGCATCGATTTTTCGGCACACTCTGGATCATGCAACTTAAGCGCATTAAGTAAATCTTCATGTGCTGAAAATACCTTCTGCGGAGTCCCTGGTCGTTCGTAAAACAATGGAACAAACCCTGCAAATAAGTTAATTAGAGGCCACATCATGATAATAAGTACAGGGTTACCTGTGGCTTCCGCCAAGCCTCTATGGAAGTTTGTGTCAGCTTGAAGATATCTTTCAGGAAAATCTAAATATTTGATCATTTCACGACAATCTTGCTCAAGCTTACTAATCTGATCCTCAGTGACATTAAGACTAGCAATTTTTGCAACTTCTGGCTCAATAATAGCCCTTGCTTGCATTAGGTTTGCTAGTGTGATTGATCCATCCCTTATCAGTCGCTGAACCGGCTCAATGACAGTTCGAATTCCGGGTTTTCTAACATATGCACCTTTGCCCTGAATCATAGTTATAAGGCCTTGCGATTCTACAACTCTTAGTGCCTCCCGTAATACAGATCGACTTACACCAAGCTGTTCCCCGAGCTCACGTTCCGACGGCAACTTGTCTCCTGCACTCAGACTTCCGCAATCAATAAATGCTCGTAAACGCGCTACTGTAACATCAAAAATATTACCACGCACCATGCCTTCTCTGTCGTGGAGCAGGTGATTTGTACCCATTAGGATCTCCCTTTCACAGTTCTCCTGTATTACTGGTATGATGAGTTAATTAAATATTCTAACTATTATTAATTTCAGTGTAGTATACTAAAAGCAATATGTCAATCATTTTGTAAGAACTCATTGAAATGACACCCCTGGCTGTTCATCCCGTGAAAACTTCGCTATTTCTAAATTTGATTAACAGAAGACCTTTAACCACAATGGTATCTAGAAGGTTTTTGCTAATAGTTCAATTGGGTGTTCTACTCTCATCGGCAGATTCCTACTGACTATACCATGGTTTATCTGCATTCGGCACGCCGGGCACCCGGTTGCGATTATGGCGGCATTTACGGTTGCTGCGTTGTTGAGCTTTCGGCCCAAAATGCGTTGTGATAGTTCGTAATGGGTCATGCCAAAGCTGCCAGCGCCGCCGCAGCACCGGTCCGATTCTGGCATTTCTTTGAATATAAGACCCGGTATGGCTTTGAGGATTTCACGCGGCTGCGCTTTGACTCCCTGGCCCCGGTTTAGATGGCACGAGTCGTGGTAGGTCACGATTGTCTCAAGAGGTTTGTTCCCTGCTTTGACGCCGATGGTATCTACCAGGAATTCCGATACATCACGGACTTTTCGGACGAAATCAGAGGCTTCCGGCAGCAATTCCCCGTATTCTTTTAGGGCGCCGCCGCAGGTCGCGCAATCCACGATGATTGCCTCTGCGCCGGTTTCCGTCAATAGTTTGACGTTGTGGACCGCCAGTTTTTTCGCCATCTCCCTATCGCCGTAAGCCAGGTGGGGCGTACCGCAGCATTGGACGTCCGGCGGGATGATGACTTCGCAGCCATGACGCTCGAGCACGTCAATAACCGCTTTCCCCAGGGCGGGATTGACCATGTTGGTCATGCAACTGAGAAAATAGGCCACCCGGATTTTGCCACCTTTTTTTTGAGGCCATTGAGATAGGATGCTTCGGAATGTTCGGGGTGCGAAATTCGGCATCAGTCTTTCCTGCTGGGCCATATCCGCGGACACGGCTCCGAGAATGCCGCTGGCCCGCACAATCTTCTGCAGCCCGGAAGCTTGATAAAAGCAAGCCATTTGGACCGCGAATCCCTGCATATTATTGCTGGGCAGAAAACTATGCAGCGCCGCTTTGACCGGGAAGGACAGTCCATCCTTTTCGGCAATGTGGGCTCTGGCCGCTAAAACCAGTTTATCCGTATTCACCATAGGTGGGCAGTTGGCTACGCAGGCTTTACAGTTAAGACACAGGTCCATGATTTCTTTGAGACGTGGCGAAACCGTAATGTTGCCGTCGATCAGTTCCTTTACTAGTCTAACCTTGCCACGAGCCACCGCCGGTTCAGAACCAAGTTCCGCATAGATCGGACATACCATCTGACACAGTCCGCATCGGATGCATTTGAACGATTCCTCTTGAAAATCGCTGATAGACTGTGTCATTTTTATTCACCTCGTATGAATATTTTTCCGGGATTTAAAATATTGTTGGGATCGACCGCCTTTTTGATCGCACGCATGAGCGCGATACCCTCGTCGCCAAACTCCCATTGCATATATTTCTGTTTCACTATACCGATTCCGTGTTCCCCACTGAGAGTGCCTCCCATGTCCAACGCCGCCCGGAACATTTCGTCAATCGCCAACTCGACGCGTTTCATTTCTTCTTCATTGCGCTCGTCGGTCAGAATAATCGGGTGCATGTTCCCGTCGCCGGTATGACCCAAAATGGGAATATTGAGCTGGTATTTGGCAGCGATCTGCTGGATGGCGCGGACGATATCAGGCACTTTGCTGCGGGGCACAGTGGCGTCTTCAGTGATGACCGTGGGCGCGCTCTTGGCCATTACCCCGAAAGCGGAGCGCCGCCCTTCCCACAACTTGGCCGCCTGGTCCGCGTCCTGAGCGATCTTTACCTCACGGGCGCCACAAGCTTTGCAGGTTTCTGCGACTTTTTCAATTTGCCTGCCGACTTCATCGACGCTGCCATCCACTTCGATCAATATGACGCCGGCAGCGTCCAACGGCAAGCCAGCAGGTTTAAACGCCTCAATTAGTTTCATGGCATTATTATCCATTAGTTCGAGAGATGTGGGAATAATTCGATTTTTAATTACATCCGATACCGCTTTGGCCGCAACGTCTAGATTGTCGAATACGGCTAGCAAGGTCCGTTTGGCTTCCGGTAACGGTAGCAGTCTGACGGTGATTTCCGTAATGATACCCAACGTTCCTTCCGAGCCGGTGAAGAGCCGCATCAGATCGTAGCCACTGACATTTTTGATAGTCTTGCCACCGCACCGGACTACGCTTCCCGTAGGGGTGACCACTTCCAGGCCCTGGACATAATCGCGAGTAATACCATATTTGACGCCCCGTGGCCCGCCTGCATTCTCGGCGACATTCCCACCAAGGGTGGACATAAACATACTTGACGGGTCGGGCGGATAAAATAGCCCTACTTTCTCGACGGCCTTATGCAGCGCCGCTGTTATCACACCTGGCTCGACTGTCGCCGTGAGGTTGTCGGTGTCGATCTCCAGTATCTTGTTCATCCGGTGCAGAGCAATGACAATCCCGCCCTCGATCGGCACCGAGCCAGCTGAAAGATTTGTCCCACCACCACGTGGAACTATCGGTATTTTTTGTTCGTTAGCCAATTTTACGATTAAAGCGATTTCCATGGTGTTGGCAGGCGCAACCACAGCGTCAGGCAGGTGAGATATCCACGTCGAATCGTAAGAGTAGCAGATTAGATCCTCTTTCGCTGTGAATACATCGTCTTTGCCAACTATACCACGCAGCTTCTTAATGATTTGCTCGTCCAACATTCTTTCCTCTCCTCCAGTATCCTTATTACTCCAGCATCGTCTTATAATATTTCAGCGCAAGTACATAGCACCTATTCTCATGGTCTTTTAGGTCGTTTTTCCGAGAGGCTGCTTAAATTTAACAACTTCATAATAAGATTTATTTGTATTCCTTTGCTTTCTCCTCGCCTCTAAGCACGCGTAACGCCCCTTCTGTCAAAGCAATCATTTCATTTTCTCCGGGAACCACTTGTACGTCTGCGATAAAACTTACCCGATCTGCAATCAGTTTGACTAGCATCTTATCATAAGCAAGGCCGCCAGTTAGAACGATAGAATCTACCACTCCAGATAATACGGCTGACCCCGCCGCAATCTCTTTTGCAATCTGATAGGCCATCGCCTCATAAACTAGTTTTGCTTTCTCATTACCCGCTTCGATCATTTTTCCAACTTCTCTGCCATCATTTGTACCTAAATAGGCCACCAAACCGCCCTTGCCTGCAATTAGTTTATTGACTTCGCTCATCGAATACTTTCCTGAGAAGCATAGCTTAATTAAGTGCCCCGTAGGGATTCCGCCAGTTCGTTCCGGCGTAAATGGACCTTCACCGTAAAGACCGTCATTGACATCAATGACTCTTCCTCCTTGATGAACACCTACTGTTATACCACCGCCCATATGGGCAACAATTAAATTAGCTTCATCATATGACTTGCCTAATTCTTTTGAAATTCTCCGGGCAACCGCCTTCTGATTTAACGCATGAAAAATACTTATTCTGTCACAGTCTGGCAGGCCAGATACTCTCGCAATATCAGCAAGTTCATCCACTACAACAGGATCTACGATAAAAGAAGGAATAGTAAGGTTATCGGCGATTTCCTTCGCAATAATTCCGCCTAAATTCGATGCGTGCTCACCTCTTTGGGCAAGACGCAAATCTTCGAACATGGCTTCGTTAACCGCATAAGTGCCGCCTTCGATGGGCTTTAACAGCCCGCCCCGTCCAACTACGGCATCCAAGGTGCCAATATCTAAGTTATTTTCCGCCAGAATTTTGAGTATCCCATTTTTTCTAAATTCATATTGTTCAATAACAGCTTCAAATGGTACCAATTCCTCATTTGAATACCTTACTACCTTTTCAATAAGTAACTGTTCATTGTCATAGACTGTTATTTTTGTTGACGTTGATCCAGGGTTAATTGCTAATACTCTAAATCTATCCATCATAACTTTTTCTCCTCGTATTTACTCGCCATCAAAACACCGATTGCGATTGAGTTGAGCTTTGAGATGTCGGAATCCGCCCTTGATGTCAAAATAATGGGGGCCTTTGCTCCGACAATAATCCCGGCTATTCTGCCCTTTGCAAAAAACACGATTGATTTATACAACACATTCCCTGTTTCTATAAATGGCATTAACAATATTTCCGCATTGCCTGCAACCGGATTTGTAATCCCCTTATGCTTCGCGGCCTCAATCGCTACTGCATTATCAAGAGCAAGTGGTCCTGCCACTATACATCCTGTTAACTCACCGGTTTCGCTCATTTTTACCAGTTCCTCAGCATCGAGGGTTGCCTTCATTTTTAAATTCACTTTTTCTACTGCACAAATACAAGCCACTTTTGGGTTTTCATTGCCCAATGCATTGGCAACTTGCACTGCATTTTCAATAATTTGCTTTTTTGTCTGTAAATCTGGTTCGATATGCATTGCCGCATCGGTAATATAGAACAATCTGTCATAGCCATCCACATCTGCTACCGCAACATGGGATAACACATTTTCCGTCCTGAGTCCGAATTCTTTGTCAAGTACGGCCTTAAGTATTATGGCGGTGTCTACCATTCCCTTCATAACAACTTGTGCTTCACCCTTCGCAACCAGCTGCACCGCCGTTCTACATGCCTCAGTGTTATCTTTTTGCTCAATTATTTCAAACTTATCTATATCGATATGATTTTCTTGCGCTATCCGCCGGATTTCCGCTTCATTGCCTACCAATATAGCATTAGCTATCCCTAATTCCTTGGCGCTATTTACTGCCAGCAGCACTTCAAGATCGTGCGCGACTGCCACGGCAATTGTTCTAGGCCCTTTCGCCTGTGCAGTCTTTACAATTTCTTCAAATTTTTTTATCATCGCATTACCTCCGCTAGTGTTTTCTTGAAATAAGCTGTAGATTATCTAATCCTCATTCATCCTATTTTCCAGCCAAATTTTTATAAGCTTCGTATTTTTCTAAAGCCGCTTTTTCTGCCACCGTAAATAATACTTCCGCCTCTTCAGGGAAACTTCTCAATAATGATGAGTATCTTACTTCGCCCATCAAGAAATCTCTAAAACTCGCCTGGGGTTCTTTCGAATCCAGCACAAATGGATTTTTACCCTCTTTTTTAAGCAGGGGATTATATCTGTACAGATGCCAGTAACCCGCTTCCACCGCATTCTTCGCTTCCAGTTGGGCGTACCCCATTCCTTTTGTCAGACCGTGACTAATGCATGGCGCATAGGCAATGATCAGCGATGGGCCTTTATAGCTTTCCGCTTCTTTTAGTGCTTTGATTAATTGAGCTTGATTTGCGCCCATGGCTACTTGCGCCACATATACATAGCCATAAGTCATCGCAAGCATCCCGAGATCTTTTTTCTGGAGTTTTTTCCCCGAAGCTGCGAACTGTGCAACCGCGCCAATTGGTGTCGCTTTTGAAGATTGACCGCCTGTATTGGAGTATACTTCAGTATCAACAACTAAAATATTAACGTCTTCTCCCGATGCCAGCACATGATCCAGCCCACCATATCCAATATCATAAGCCCATCCGTCGCCGCCATACATCCACATCGACTTCTTTACAAGATGCTCTTTGTTATTGAATACGTATTCTTTTATTACTTGTTCCTCACACGTGAGACTTACCGCCTCTAATGCCGCTATTAACGCTTTGCTTACAGCTTTAGTAACGTTTCCGTCATCAATATATTCCAGCCACTTGCCAATGGCTTCCCTAAGAACCTCGTCCTGGGTAAGTGTCAATAATTGTTCCAACTTCATGGCAAGTCTTTGTCTTTGCTGCTTCACTGCCAGGCACATACCCAAGCTGAATTCCGCATTGTTTTCAAATAGGGAATTTGACCACGCAGGACCGAACCCATCCTTATTGACTGTGTACGGAAAACATGGTGCTGCCGCACCCCAGGCCTGGGTACAACCTGTTGCATTAGCTACATACATTCTATCGCCGTAAAGCTGGGTCATAAGTTTCATATAAGGAGTTTCGCCACAGCCTGCGCATGCACCGGAAAACTCAAGGAGCGGCTGCTCAAACTGACTTCCCTTTACACTAAACTTATCCAAAGGATTGTCTTTGTGTGAAAGCTTCAGAGAGTAACCCCAGTTTGCTATTTCCTCTTTTTGGCTTTCCAAAGGCTTCATAACAAGCGCTTTTTCCTTTGCAGGACAAACTTGCACACAACTTCCACAACCGTAGCAGTCTAATACGTCTACCTGCATTCTATAGTTATAACTTTCTAAGCCAGGTCCTTTTGCTTTTTTCGTTTCATATCCCGGTGGTGCTGCTGCCGTTTCTTCCTCAATAATCAGAAAAGGCCTTATTGCGGCGTGGGGGCAGACATATGAGCATTGATTGCATTGGAGACAGTTATCCGCAATCCACTCAGGGACATCAACTGCAATACCTCTTTTATCAAAAGCCGATGTTCCCATAGGAAATGTACCGTCTTCCCTCCCGACAAATTGGCTGACAGGAATGTCATCGCCTTTTTGGTCATTCATAGGAATCATTAAATTCTTAATAAAATCAGGTAGCTCACCGTTCATTTCGGTAACAACGTCTTCTGCGTTTAGCCATGATACAGGAATATCTACTCTCTGTACACCATCTACACCTTGATCCACCGCCGCGTTATTCATAGCGATAACCCTATCGCCTTTTTTGCCATAGGTTTTGAGAATCGCATCTTTCATATATTCAACAGCCTGCGGCACGGGAATCACATTAGCTAGTTTAAAGAAAGCTGCTTGAAGAATGCTATTTGAGCGATTTCCCAGTCCAATCTCTTTTGCAATTTTAGTTGCATCAATGATATAAAATTGAACGTTCTTCTTTGCCAATGCGCGCTTTACAGTTGCCGGCAGGTTTTCATCCAGCTCTTTACCTGTCCAGCTACAGTTTAATAAGAAGATGCCATTATTTTTAATATCTGAAACAATATCATATTTATTGATATAAGACGGATTATGACATGCTACAAAATCTGCCATTTTTACATAATAGCTTGAACGAATGGGCTTTTTCCCAAAGCGCAAATGCGATTTCGTAACCCCGCCGGATTTTTTCGTATCATATTCAAAATAGGCTTGAACATACCTATCTGTGTGATCCCCGATGATTTTAATGGAGTTCTTATTGGCGCCAACGGTACCATCGGAGCCGAGACCCCAGAATTTGCAACTGATGGTTCCTTCATCGGCAAAATCCAGTTCTTCCCCTACCGTTAGCGATAAATGAGTTACATCATCATTGATACCTACAGTAAAGAACTTTTTAGGCTCAACATTCATCATATTATTATAAACAGCTACCATTTGGGCCGGAGTAACATCTTTCGAGGACAGCCCATACCGTCCTGAAAAAATCTGGGGTCTTGTTTTTTGGTCAATAAATGCTGAACAAACATCGAGATATAACGGTTCACCCAATGAACCCGGCTCCTTGGTTCGATCCAAAACAGTAACTCTTTTCACTGTACCTGGCATCTCTCTAAAGAAGTGCTCCATCGAAAATGGTCTGTAAAGATGCACTTGAAGATACCCAGCTTTTTTTCCCTGTCTATTTAAAGCATCTACTGTTTCCTGAATTGCTCCACTTACAGAACCCATGGCAATAATCACATATTCCGCGTCTTCTGCTCCGTAATAATTAAACAACTTATAATTTCGGCCTGTAAGTTTATTGATTTCATTCATATATTCTTCTACAATAAACGGCAGTTTGTCATAAAAAGGATTTGCTGCTTCTCTCGCCTGAAAGAAAACATCAGGATTCTCTACCGCGCTTCTCATTACGGGTCTTTCAGGGTTTAAGGAACTCTTGCGAAATTCTTCAAAAGCCTCTTCGTCTAATAATTTGCTGAGATCGTTATAAGCTAAACATTCCACTTTTTGAATTTCATGAGAAGTTCTAAATCCATCAAAGAAGTGTAGAAACGGAATTCTGCCCTTAATGGCTGCAAGATGCGCAACACCGGCTAAATCCATTACCTCCTGGACACTTCCCGTAGACAGCATGGCAAAACCGGTCTGCCTGCAAGCCATAACATCCGAGTGGTCACCAAATATTGAGAAGGCGTGGGTTCCCACTGTACGTGCACTTACATGAAGTACACCCGGCTTTAATTGTCCGGACAGCCGATACATCGTCGGTATCATTAGAAGCAATCCTTGTGATGCTGTGTACGAAGTTGTCAAGGTTCCTGCTTCCAAGGAGCCGTGCATGGCCCCGATAGCCCCTGCCTCTGACTGCATTTCAACCAATCGTACTGTTTGACCGAATAAATTTTTCTTTCCCTTTGCCGACCATAGATCAACATACTCCGCCATAGGAGAAGACGGTGTAATCGGATAAATGGTTGCAACTTCTGTAAAGGCATAAGATATATATGCCGCTGCTTCATTGCCATCCATTGTTTTCATTACTTTATCCATATAAAATACCCCTTTCACTATTGTATCGAATGTAAGCAGAACCAGAAATTCCACGCTTTTACCGTTCCTAAGTAGACCGCCCAGCCAGATCGACCCATTCCCTATGCGGTTACATTTTTACTACTGCAAGTTATATGCCAATAACGCTTTGGCATTTGATTTTGTGCACACCACGCTAGGCAGACTCTGTTTTTACCTGATTTGCTTCCTCTTTGCCGATTTGCGATAGACTTCATAACGCTCCAATAAAAGATAAATTGTACGTATGGGCGTAAAATGTTGCCTCATTCGATGCATCTTGCCTCAGCGATACAAATACACTGAATTCCCAATTATCACTCAATCTATTGCTACCAACTTGATGCATTTTCCCTCAGCACATATAATCGAAGATGTCATGAAATATTGCCAGCTTGCATCACCCAGATTCCTCCACAAGCTAATTTCACACAAAAAAAGAGAGGATTCCTGTTCAACAAGAACCTTCTCTTTCTCGCGGCTGTTAATTGGGGAGGTTATTTTTTTGAGTTCACGTTCCTGGATTATTTTGCAAGACTATTACTTTTCTTGGCATAATTGATCAAGACCGTATTTCTTGATCTTCCGCAATACTGTTGTTTGATCAATACCTGTCGCTTTGGCGATTTGACGACTGCTCGAATGAAGTCTCATTGCATGAGATAAAATCTGCTTTTCCACCTCTTCGACCACTTGGGGGATCGGGCTGAGCCGATTTATCATTATCATGTCAGCCGGCACATCAGTTAGATTCTTATATCTCTGGAGGTCACCATCGTCAGAAATGGATGATAATTCCAGTTGTTCTCCGTCGCTTAGAACAACCATACGTTCAAGCATGTGCTTTAACTGGCGTACATTCCCAGGCCAGCTGTAGCTTTCCAATGCCTTTTGAACTTCGAAACTAAGTCTTTTGTTCTGTCCGTAGCGCCGGTTGCACTCATTCAGAAAGTACATGCAAAGCGGCCTGATATCTTCGGGACGCTCCCGAAGTGGCGGAATGTGGAAATGAATAACATTCAAGCGATAGTAAAGATCTTCTCTAAATCTGTTTTCACGCACCATATTTCCCAAATCTTTATTGGTTGCAGCTACGATCCTTACATTGACCGGGGTCGGCGAATTGGCTCCTACCCTGGTAATCTCACCCGCATCCAGTGCCCGCAGCAGTTTTACCTGCAAACTAAATGGCAAATCACCGATTTCGTCTAAGAAGATTGTTCCCCCGTCAGCAGTTTCAAACAGGCCTTTCTTTCCGTGTTTCAATGACCCGGTAAATGCACCGCCAACATATCCAAAGAATTCTGATTCCAAAAGTGTATCTGGAATAGCTCCACAGTTGATGGCCACAAAAGGAGCCTCCCTTCTGGAACTGTTTTCGTGAATATACCTTGCCAATACTTCCTTGCCCACACCGGATTCCCCAGTTATTAAGACGGTAATATCGACAGAACTTACTTTTAAGGCGGCATGGAAAATCTCATTTATTCTACTACTAACGGCAACAAGGCCTGTTGCTTTAGGATCTTTCAAGCTCTTATAGTATAGCTCTTCAATTTCCTGCGCTCTTTCAAGCTGTTCCCGCAATTGCACCATCTCGGACATATCCCGACAATTGCCGATCACCAGGCGCACTCGTCCAGTTTCATCCAGAATCGGTTTGGCAGTAACCATGACTACCTTGCCCGGGAACAGGTTGTTATGGGTTCGTGTCACCGGTCTTTTGGTATCTAGTGCGTCGATACAAGCTGTTTTTTTATAGGGACTGTTTTTTGTGAACTCACGAAAATTTTTAAACTCGATATCTTTCTTGTCAAGGCCTGTTATCCGGAAGTAGGAGTCATTTACTAACACCACATCCGCATTACCATCGAGGACAAGTATGCCATCGTAGGATTGCTCGAATACAGCAGATATCTCTTCGAAAGTAAGATTGATATTGGGTGAATGCGGCGGGAATGCAACAGCCATATTTGGACTCACTCCATTATTGTAATTTCCTGCAATAAGCGGCGCCATACTGGTTTTGTCAATACGGCGCGAGGCCTGCCAGCCTCTAAAGGTTCAGGCGAACCCTTGGCCAACTAAACGTTCGTAACTGTAGATTAGTTTATATCTTAATAGCAAAAACTCCTCTTTTTTGTATACATCTGATCAACTAACTCAGAAATTAGCTATTTCTAAGCTTAAGCGAAGTTATTAATGCTGATTTGCTTCCACGGTTTCACCATACAGTCAATGGCTTCTTTCCCGAAGTCTTTTTCCCCGCCCCTAGCCAAAGAATACGCTTCATCGATAAACAGTATCCCTCCGTAGGCCTTTTTTAATTGATCCCGTGTTTTTTGCGCAGTATGGCCTATATACTCGCCTACTAAATCTGCCCGTTCTACCTCAATGAGATGTCCTCGTGACAAAACTCCCATTTCCCGGAATACTTTGCCCATAATTCTGGCTACGGTTGTTTTACCAGTACCAGGATTGCCTCTAAAAATCATGTGCAGTACCAAAGGCTCAGTGTTCAGACGTTCCCTTTCCCGGCGTTTTTGAATTTCTATAAAGGCATATATTTCCCGTACCAGTATTTTCACTTCACTAAGTCCAATCAGGCTATCGAGTTCTCGCAAAATATTTTCAATACGCTGCTCTACACTAGATTGCATGCCGTTAGATTCGCTCCTTGCAGGAGCAGTGTTATCTATTTCGCGTAATTTTCTAAACGCTTCTAACGGGGAAATTTGTCCTGATTCAATAGCGCTTAAGACATCTTCAGGCCACAGGTAAGCCATAATCTCACCCCACCGCAGGCTTCGTGATATACATTATACGCTGCAAGTAGTAAAGGGTGATTACTATGGACATCGAAAATCGAGTAGGAGCTGAGTAATTAATTTACTCAGCGACCTCTCACACCACCGTACGTACCGTTCGGTATACGGCGGTTCAATAGAATTAGTGTATTAATGAATATCTTTCACTTATGGTGATAAAGCCTAATTTCCTTAG
>NZ_DATMYD010000038.1:0-12962 GCF_035561155.1 Sporomusa sp.
GATCAATATAAGGGAATTGAGTGCGGGTATGCCGGATTATTGCCGGCGTGCGACGGTACACTGCACTCCTGTCGCGTCCGGGGCAATTCGGTACGATACGGAGGTGAGCCCAGCATACCGGAAGGCGGGCTGTACGCGTAAACGTAGAACTGTATGACAAGGGAAATGGTTTAAATATCAATCGCCATTGTTGAATGGGATTATTATTTGACGTATAATTATGAATAAGGAATTTATGCTGCCGTTGGAGGTTAACTTATGGTAAAACAGGCAGGCACAGGCAGATGTTTTCCCCAAAGCCTATGTTTCCGTATTGATGACCATGGCAACCAAAAGGGAGTGATTTAGTGAAGAAGGAATCGACAACTAAGCCGCCTGTTGGGAGTATGACAAGGACGGTACTCATCTTTCTTTTCGGCGGGTTTATATTGACTGTTGCGGTATATGCGATAAATGACATTTGCGGAATAGTATGGATTGATTTTGTGCATTACAATCCACACCGCTCTCAGGCACATGCGCTACAGCTTATTGCTATGTCGCCCATTACTGGGCTGATATTAACGCTATATTACTCGCTTCCCGTGATAGTTGGAGCTATGGTTGCTGCGGTTTTTCAGCGGATTTTGGGACGTATTCCATTCTACAGCCTTGCCGTCATGCTTCCAATATGTGTCTTCACTTTGTACAAACAGATACCAAGCAGGCCAATCCCGATCGAGTATACAGATATTCTCGGACTTTTCATTTTGCAACTGCCGGTTGTGGTTGGTTGCTGGTGGTGGAACAATCGCACCTCAAAGAATTGAAATCCATAGAGATTTACTTGCGACCAGCATAGCTGGTCGTATATTTTTTAAATGAACTATTGCAGAAATTTATATTTTGGGGGATGAGATTATGGGACAATTTACAAAGGAACCAAAAGCAGAGGGTGGGTACTATTTAAAATATAATGGAAATTACGTAATGAGACAAAATGCAAAAACAGAATGGATTCGATTCGAAACGCAAGATGTTAATTTTAATCCAGACTATTTTGAAGTTATGGATAACGATGTAGATAGAAATACTGTCCGTGCTAAATTTTTGACTTATAAAGGAGAGTACGTGCTAGGTCCTGCCGGTAATCCGTATATAGTACCCTATACATTTGATTTTGAAGCATTTATTGCAAAATATAAATCGCTGCCTATGTCTCCAAACACAGAAGGCTATACGGAATATACTTATTCTGTATTATTTAATGCTTTCAGAACAGGTGGTATAGATGATCTGCAAAGGTCTTACGACGGAACCTATGGCTATTTTACCCCACCTTTTATGTCGTTTACTGCTGCAGCCAACTTTGTATACGGAGTAGCAAGTAATATTATGGGGGTTGATATAGGTACCTGCCTGTGGGGTGGAGGAATGCTTAACAAAATGCAAAACTTAAAACTGGGGGCAAATATGGACACCTCTGGTGAAATGGGTAATAACCCCAATAATCCGCCCCATATAAGAAACGGGTATAATTTCGTTGATTCATTACGGAGTCATGACGGGCTATCCGATTCGCCAGTTACTTCAGCTTTTATTCCTACTAGCTATTCGGATAAATTCGACATCGAAACGACCAGTGCCAAAGAAATGACCACAAATAGATTCGGTGTTTTAACTTTAGCAACGTCCTCTCAAAAGTGGCAAGATAATTTTGAAACAATCTTAGGACTTACTAATTTTGCGTTTGTTCACGCAGCGCCTATTGACGGCTATACACTGGAATATAACCCTAATGGTATATTGTGGAATGTTAATGCCGCAGGAATACCAACTGCTGAAGATTATGACAAGTATATTGAACAGCAAAGAATAATTGAGAGCACGAATGATCAAACAATTATTGATTCGCTGGATTATATTTAAACAGACCTATCTATTTTTCGCCGTTGGTGTACGGACAAAGAGTAGGAGGTGAGAAACATGTATTGTCCTTTACTATGTAATATGCCAGTAGTTCATTGACAGAATCGGCATGTGACGGCACGCTGCAGTCCTGCCGAATGCGGGGCAATTGGTCCGTTACGGAGGTGAGTCAAGCATTCCGGAAGGCGGGCTGTACGCATAACCGTGGAACTGTATGAACAAGGAAAAACGTTTAAACATCAATCGCCAATGGCGATTTTTTTATTGGGGGTAGTATGAATATAAAACTTGACGACCTGATTGGCCTGCCCTTTATCGATGGCGGGCGTGACCCCGCCGTAGGGCTCGACTGCTGGGGACTGTCCACGGAAGTCTTCCGGCGGTATGGGATCAACCTGCCTGACTACAAAATATCGTGTGAGGATGCTAGCCGGATTCACAGCAAAGTGGAGGAGCAGCGGGCAGGTTGGCGTCGGTGTGAACAAGAAATCCCTGTGCCAGCGCTTGTCGTAATCCGGTTTACCGTCTACTGTGACCATACGGGGGTGTACATCGGCCAGGGCCGGTTTATCCACACCCGCAAGCCAATCGGAGCAAATATCGACCGCGTCGACAGTCCTGCTTGGGCAAAACGCATCGAAGGATTCTATGTGCCGGAGGTGATGAAATGATCAGAATAACTGTACTGAAAAACCCCTTCAACCATACCGACAAGGAAATCCATGCTTGCGAGCATATTCCAGGCAAAACGGCCTATGAATATGTGCAGCCCTACATCATGGGATTGGATGACTATGTTGTCAGCATTAATGGAAATGTCGCGGAGGATACGAAAGAGCAAATTATCAATAGCGATGACTGGATTGCCGTTTGTCCCGTTGTCGGCAAAAGCGGCTCGAGCTGGTTTAGGTCGTTCGCATCAATTATAGTAGGAAACGTGTTAGGTGCAGTTTTGGGTACTATAATACCGAATGGTAGTTACTTCTGGAGCGCTGTGAGATCTGCAACCGTTAACATGATCGGCGGCAGCCTCATTAATCATTGGTTCCCGGCGGCTAAGCCAGACCGCTACGAAGTCAATCCGTCCTACAACTGGAGCAATGCGCAGCCGCTGACTGAGCAGGGTAATGCCCTGGCCGTAACTTATGGTACTATGCGAACGGCAGGACAGGTACTTGCCCAGCACGTGTCAAGCGATGGCGAGAAGCAGTACCTGAATCTCCTGTTGTGCGGCGGCGAAGGGCCGCTTGACAGTATCAGCGATATCCGGATAAACGATAACCCGATATCATACTACAAAGGAATTGCTCCCGAAATCCGGTTAGGTACCAACGACCAAACGGTAATCGCCAATTTTAATGACACCTATGTCGATCAGGCCTTAGCCTATGAAATAAACAATGACAACACCTGGATCACACATCAAACCGAGGGGAACGCGGTGGAAGGCCTGGAAATCACACTGGAGTTTCCCTACGGCTTGTACTACGCCAAAGACAGCGGCGGATTGGGGAACGCGTCGGTTACTCTGCAAGCGCAGTATAATAAGGTTGGGGATGATAATTGGCGTAATTTCACTAACGGAATGTCGTGGGCGGTAACTCAGAACTCTAACGGGCAATTAAATATGATATCAGTTAACTCAGTCGCGCCAACAGAAACATGGACCATTACCTATGGTGAACATGGGTATTTTATCGTATCAGGGTCAGTATCTGGTGTGAAATCAAATGCCCAAATTTATAAAAACTACAATAACGGGATAATAGCCTTTAATATTACGGAGTACGGGGGCGAGAATGGTTCGGGATTTGTGCCTGGCGATACCTTTACAATTAATGTAACTCCCAATATTAACTTACAAACTTCGGCCGCGAAGAATACTGCTTTCTTCCGCACTTACCGCGTGGACAATCTCCCTGCTGCCCAATATGAGGTGCGCGTTAAGTGCATCGCCAAAAGCGGGACGAATAACCGCTACTCCACCCGCGTTTTCTGGACCCAGTTGTCAAACATTATCTATGACGATTTTGCCCGGCCGGGCAAGGTGCTTGTCGGTATCAAGGCGTTGGCAACCAACCAGCTGAGCGGAGGCATGCCAAATATAACCTGGCTGCAAACCAGAAGTAAGGTTTGGGTATGGAATGCCGATTCCGGCCAGTACGAACAAAAACCGGCTACGAATCCGGCTTGGGCTGCCTATGACATGATCCACCGCTGCCGGCAAATCAAAAACATCCATACCGGCAAGTTAGAGTTTATTGTCAAGGGTACGCCGGCTTCGCGGGCCGTCTATCAGGATTTCGCCCGTTGGGCGGCATTTTGTGATAGCCGCAGCCTGACATTTAATTATATCTTCAATACGGCGACCGATCTCTGGACTGCACTGCAGAAACCGGAAGGTGTCGGCCGCGGCAAGGTGATTATGCGGGGAACCCGGTATGGGTGTGTCTGTGATGCTCCTGGAGAACCGGTGCAGCTATTTACAGTCGGCAATATTCTTACCGATAAATTCAAAGAAAGCTTCGTGGGGATGAAGGATCGGGCCAACGCAATAGAGATCACCTTTGCCAACAAGGACAAAGCCTATCAGAAGGAAGTTATCACGGCTTACGCCGACAACTATGACAGTACGACCGAGCCGAACATCACCCAGATTACCCTTGACGGTGCCACCACCGTTGACCAGGTGTACCGGGAAGCCAAATACCGGCTGCGGCTCAATCAATACCTGCAGCGGACGGTGGAGCACAGCGCGGATATTGATGCTATCGCCTGTCAGATTAACGACGTGGTTCTGCTGGCGCACGATGTGCCGCAGTGGGGGTATTCCGGACGGTTGCTTGCCGCTACGGTCACGACCCTTCAACTGGACCGCAAGGTAACATTGGAGCCAGGCAAATCCTATGCGGTCGCGGTGCAGATTACCAACCCGGCGGCAACAACTGCCCAGGACGCCCAAAAAATTGTAACTGTTGGTGTGCAGGGGGTGGTGAACGAAATCAGCACCGATACCGTGACGCTGACCAGCCTACTGTCCAGTGTACCGCAGAAATGGGACCTATACAGTTTTGGCGAAACCAGCAAAGTGGTCAAGCCGTTCCGGGTGCTCAGCATCAGTCGGGATCAGGATTTACGGCGCAAAATTTCCTGCATCGAATATATTGAGGAAGTTTACACGGAGGCAACAGATATACCGGAAGTCAACTACAGCGCGCTTGAGACTACAACCGAAGTCAGCAATGTCAGTGTGGCGGAAGAAACCTACCGCCAAAAAGACGGCACGATGGTTTCCAATCTGAATGTAGCATGGAGCATTCCGCGCGATAAACTGGTTAGCGGTTATAAAGTTTTGTATAGCAGCGACAATGGGCAGACCTGGAGTGAATGGGCGACAGGCCTAACAGCACTCAGTACAAAAATTATCGGCGTTAAAACCCAAACTGCCTATTTGGTAAAGGTTTGTACCATTAATGCTGCTGGCGTAGTATCAACCGGGGTTGTATCCTTTCCGGAATATGTTAGCGGCAAAGACGCACCCCCCTCTGACGTGGCCAGTTTGTTTGCTGATATAAGTCTGAGCGACTGCACAAAAATAACCCTTACGTGGCCTGCCGTCCCCGATATCGACCTTCGTGGCTACCAACTGATGGAAGGAAGCATAGTCTTAACGCCCACGCCGATATCAGACACGCAGTATATCTATACCGCGACTCAAAGCCGCGACCATAATTTCAGCGTCCGGGCCATAGACAATAGCGGCAATCCATCAGAGATACCGGCGACAAAATCCATAAGTGTTACCGTAGAACCAGCAAATGTGGCCGGTTTTTCTGTTGCCATTCAGGAAACCGACCGGAGCAAATTACTATTGTCATGGGCTGCAAACAGCGACAAAGATATTGCCTATTATGAGATTCGCCAGGGCAATACCGGTTGGGATGCAGCAACAGTAATCGCCACACAACTAAAGGCAACTAGTTACATGTACTCCTTGGCAGCAGAGGGCAGTCAGACATTTATGATTAAGGCGGTCAATATATCAGGGAAATGCAGTACCGCTGAATCGTTTAAAACCGTACAAGTTATATTGCGACCTGATACGCCCACAAATCTAGCGGCAGTGCAAGACCCAAAAGACAGGTCAATCCTCAAACTGTCGTGGATGGTCAGCCCCGGCAAAGATATCGCGGGATACCAATTGAAATACGGCTCAACATGGGCAACTGCAATAGATATTGACACTACTCGCGAAACCTCCTACCGCTGGCTTATCCCTGGTAGTGGCACATATAACCTTATGGTGTGCGCTCAGACTGTTGCTGGATATATCAGCAACATAACAAGCATCCCTGTGACGGTAGTCGCTGAACCGTCCAACGTTACCGGATTTACCGCAACTCAAAGCGATACCGACAAACGGGGGGTTAAGTTTACCTGGAAGGGTATTGCCGATCAGGACTTTGCCTATTACGAAATCCGCGAAGGAACTATATGGAATACAGCATCAGTCATAGCAACAAAAATCGGCAGTACCTATTACGACTACAAGGCAACTGCCGAAAAAACCACAACCTACCTCATTAAGGCTGTCAACAAAAGCGAGAGATACAGCAATG
Organism: Sporomusa sp.; assembly: GCF_035561155.1. GTDB lineage: Bacteria > Bacillota > Negativicutes > Sporomusales > Sporomusaceae > Sporomusa. The sequence continues at coordinate 6,528 of NZ_DATMYD010000038.1, forward strand.
ACCCTGAAAGCACGATAGTTGCCATATCCCTTACACCGTCAAGACCTAGCAGTGGTAGCGTCGTGGCCGACTTTGCCAATCGGCTCAAGTTGCTCATATCCTGGGACAAAGTAACCGACATGGATATTGACTATTATGAGGTCAAATATGGCTCAACAGTAATAGCCACACCAAAAGATACTTCGGCAACCTATACCGTAACCACGGGCGGGGCATATACATTTACAGTCCGGGCAAAAAACCTGGCAGGATTTTATTCCTCTATGCTAACGCTAACCGGCAACGTCACGGCGGAGCCAACAGACATAGCAACCTTTGCGGTAAGTCAACACAGCCTTGATAGGACATTTTTGGATTTTACATGGACGGCCAACAGCGATACCGATTTAGCCTATTATGAAATTCGGAAAGGAACCAACTGGGATGCAGGCACAGTAGTCGCTACACAGCTAAAAACGGCCACTTATTCAGCAGCCGCTACAGCAACAGGTGCAGCTGCCTATTTAATCAAAGCCTTTAACGCCGCAGGGTATGGCAGTGTTAATGCCAAAGCGGCTGCCATTACGATTAACCTTAACCCTGCTCAACCCGCCACCGGCAGCGTCAGCCAAGACCCTAAAGACAAATCTGAACTTGTGTTGTCCTGGGCCAATGTTACCGATGCAGACCTATTGTATTATGAAGTCCGCAGTGGTACGAATTGGGCAACCGGCGTAAAGGTTTTTGAAGGCAAGGAAACATCCTGCCGATATCCCATTACGGCCAATGGCACATACCCCTTTATGGTCTGCTCAAAAAACGTAGGCGGCTACTATTCATCGGTATTAAATTTAAGTGTTGCGGCCACCGTTAACCCAGGCGATATTACCGACTTTGTCGCCACCCAAAGCATGAACAACCGCAGCATTGTTACCTTACATTGGAATACGCCGACAGATCTGGACATATCCCATTTCGAAATACGCCAAGGAACGGCATGGGATACAGCTACGATCATAGGCAACAGGCTCACTACTACATCCTTTGAAATCCAAGCATTAGACGAAACTATCCACTATTATTTTATTAAGGCCGTGAGCATAGCCGGATACTACAGCCAGAACGCGGCAAAAATCGAAGGTATATTTAATCTCAACCCTTCGCCGGTCAGTAATATCCAAATCAACCAAAATACTAATGACCGTAGCCAACTAATAATCACTTGGACAGGCATAAACGAAAGCGACCTAGTTTACTATGACGTGCGACTTGGCTATATATGGGACACTGCAACCCAAATAGCCGAAACCAAAGAAACCCGCTGGATACACCAAATTGACGCAACCGGCGATATTAAAATCATGATTAAATCTAAAAATGCCGCAGAATTTTATTCCGATGAAGTACATGAACACTATTATGCTACAGTAGAGCCAGGGCCGGTAACAGGATTTGTGGCTATCCAGAACGGTGAATACGTTGAGCTATTTTGGGACAAACACAGCGAATCCGATGTTGTCGCCTATGAGATTACCGAAGGAGCAAGTTTTGACATGGGGCAACTAGTGGTTTCGGGCGTGACTACGAATGATTATAAGGTCAAGGTTGATACCGAGCGCAACTATTATTATCACATTAAGGCTATCAATCGTGCCTTGAAGTATTCGCAAAACGCAGTATCCAAGGGACTGTACATCAGTAATTTGCCCGTCAAAAATATCATTCAAGAGTATGACGAAATTACCCTACAAACCGGAATAAAGACCAATGTTGAGTTTGGGCCAAGCTTAATTAACTGGTCTAATATAGGTGGCAGGTTTAGTGACTACCTAACAACAAAGTTTTCAGATGTTGGCGGACAAACGGTGCTGAAGTTATCCAAGAATGGTACTGTGTACTATAGTTCTGGAACTTATAGTAGCCAAACCAAAGATATGGGCCAAGTAATTACAGCCAACATCACTTGTGACTTTCGTTCGACGGTTGTTCTACGAGGCATGGGTTCTGCTTTGCTTCAAATCCGAACCAGTCAGGATGGAGCTAACTGGTCAATATGGGCGGACTTTAAACCGGCTCAGTATACCTTTAGATACTTAGATGCAAGGGTACTATTGGCAACGAATGACCCGGCCAATACGCCGGAAGTCAACCACTTATCTGTACGGATTGATGTACCAGACACCGATATATATAAAACCGTTACCGTTCCTGTTGGTGGCGCGACTTTTAGTTATGGACATACATACTATACGATTCCCGTAATCACACCTACCGCATTAGGTGCCAATAAATTTGTGGAAATGACCAACAAAACAAACTCTAGCGTAGATTTACGAGTGGTCAATCGTAGCGGGACTGACGTTGGCGGTGATACAGATTTAAGGATTAAGGGTTACTAAAAAAAGAGGGAGAAATACATGAGTATTATGAAAAAAGAAATTCAGCGAGTTAAAAACTGCGATAAAATTCGCGTTAAATGCACTGAATGTGGTAAGGATATCGAATTAGAATTTGATTATCGCTCAATCAAGGAGAAAAAAGTATTGTTGTCAACATGAATATGCTAATGAGATTGCAAGTATTGATTTTGTTGTTCGAAGGTCAAACACATACGTTTCCCCCGGCTTTATGGGAACTGTAAAACTTGTGGAATAGTTAGCAGTGCCGAATGTAACTATAATCCGGGTGATACACGTCAACAAGCCAATTATACAAGGATTGGTTCATGATGACCATGTTATAACTACTGTAACTACAAACCTAAAACCGTAAACTCAAAAAAGACTGAAAAGTAAAGGGCTACTAAAAGTAGTCCTTTGTACATTTTTAAAAGAGGTGTAATAAATGGCTTATAACAACGCACTCCCAGCAAATGACGGGTTTATTGCGGACGCTCCTACTGAAATACGAGCGAATACAGAAGGTCTCAGGACTGGGCAAATTGTCGATGCCGGAACACTAAAGGGCTTATCTCCCGGTAATGTCAACGGCAGTATACCTATTAACAACGGAACAGTAAACACAAATCTAAACGCCCAGTATCATGGAGGCAATCTCCCTAGTGCTTACGCGACTGCCGGTCATACCCATACTGCTGTCACTACCTCTGCTAACGGCTTAATGATTAATACCGACAAGGGTAAACTTGATGGCATTGCAGCGGGAGCAGAGATTAACCAACTGGCATTTAGTAACGTACTTGTAGGCTCAACAACAATCGCGGCAGATAGTAAAACTGACACACTAACGATGACAGCTGGTGCAGGTATAACGCTTACGCCTGATGCCGCTAATGATGCAGTAACTATTGCTGTCACTCAGGACGGTCACAGCCATGCTGTAGCTACTACCAGCTCGGCAGGGTTTGAGTCTGCTGCTGACAAAATTAAACTTGACGGCATTGCAGCCGGTGCGGAGGTAAATCAAAACGCCTTTAGCACAATCGTAGCCGGTGGGGTATCGGCTGTAGCAGATAACAAGACTGACACCTTCACTATTAATGCCGGTGCAGGAATAACAGTAACAGGGGATGCCGCTAATGATGCTTGCACAATTGCGGTTACAGCCAATGGACATACCCACACTGATGCCACAACCGGTGCTGCTGGGTTTATGCCTGCCGCAATGGTAACAAAGTTAAACGGCATAGCTGCAGGGGCAGAGGTAAATCAAAACGCCTTTAGTAATATACTGGTTGGCAGTACAACTGTTGCTGCTGATGCCGAAAGTGATACATTGGAATTAGTCGCAGGTATAAACATTACACTAACACCTGATGCCACGAATGACCGGATAACAATAGCTAATACATATGTTCATCCTACAGGTGACGGTAACTCACATGTTCCAGCAACCGGTACTGCGAATAATACTAAAGTGCTAAAAGCGGGTGCTACCGTAAATTCTGCAGCATGGGGGCAAGTGGTAGCAAGCGAAGTGGCGAATACGCCTGCTGGAAATATCGCATCTACTACAGTCCAAGCTGCCATAAACGAGTTAGATGCCGAAAAGGTTAATACCTCAGATGTAGTAACCACAGCAACAGCCAATAAGATATTAAAACTTGATGCAACCTCAAAACTTCCAACATCAATCACTGGCAATGCTGCATCGGCGACTATGCTAGCTACTGCAAGGAATATCAATGGAGCAGCTTTTGACGGTTCTAGTGACATTGTTATTCCTACAGGATTTAAAAATTATATTATTAATGGCAAATTTGACATATGGCAACGAGGAACAAGTTTTTCTCTTAACGTTTACACAGCAGACAGATGGCAATCTTGGATGGGTATTGGTGGTTCTGTTACTGTATCAAAAGGAAATATGGGGTCAACAGGAGATTTATTTGACAGTTATTTATCATTTAATCAAACAGTAGGTGCAACATCAAATCAGCCTGTATTATTGCAAAAAATTGAAAATGTAAAAACGCTTGCTGGTAAAACAGTCACTTTGTCTTTTTATGCGAGTTGTGCAAGTGGGACTCTTAATGTTACACCTCATTTAATCCAATTTTTTGGTACAGGTGGAAGTGCCACTGTTGCTATTGTAGGTGAAACTAAAGTAATTCAATCTGGTTCATTTCAAAAATATTCTGTAACATTTAATGTTCCATCAATAATAGGGAAAACGATTGGGGCAAACAATTATTTGCAATGTGATTTTGGATTTCCACTAAATACTGTTTTTACGTTTAGCGTTGCACAAGTACAACTTGAAGAAGGCGCAGTAGCTACACCATTTGAACAAAGGCATATTCAGCAGGAAATAGCTTTATGTCAGAGGTATTATGAAATAGGTTGGGGAATAGCTGCTATAAATATTGTAAACTTTCTACCTTTTCATAATTACAAGGTTTCAAAAAGAGTTATACCAACACTTTCTATTTTAGGTCTTGATAGTGGAGGAACAGGTTTAACTATTATGCCTGCAACAATTAATCAATTTTATCAATCTGGAATCCACTCAATCGCTTCTGGATTTATGTGGTCTGCTGATGCAGAACTATAAGGAGGCGACAAATGTATAAATTAACAAAAGATACAACAATAATTAGACTCTCAGATAACGCCTGTATCCCTACTGACCCTGCGAATAGAGATTATCAAGAGTATCTTACCTGGTTAGCCGCAGGAAATACCGCAGAGCCAGCACAGACGGCAGAGGAAATTAAGGATGCGGAACTATCCACCCTGGATGCCGAATATCAGCCGCAATTTACCGAACTTACTCAGGCGTTAGGGCTTGCAACCTTGGACGGAAATCAGGTACTTATAGACGGTATTAAGGCCGATTACTCAGAGTTGAAAGCAGAATACCAAACAAAGCGGGCGGAGATTGTAAATGACAAATAAACGCTGTTTCATATGCGGTACTAAAGAGCAGGACGGTAAATGTACAAACCAAGAATGTCCGCGTAGTAAGTAAGAGCCAGTGGGCTCTATTTTTATTTGAGGTGATACCATGCCGCTAACCAGCGGCTTTTATTATGCAAAATTTCGGGGGTGGGGAATTGACTGGGGGGTCATTAGGTATAAAGCAGCATTTGACTTACAGGGAAACCGTTTAGCTTCCTACCATACGGATATTCATACATACATTCCGCCAGAAGCAATTGAAATATCCGAAGAAGACCAAAACTTATATGCCACCAACGACTATATCCGCGACATGACAACAGGAAAACCAGTTGAAAAACCTGCATATGTACCAACTACAGAGGATAAGATAATTGCAATCCGAAGGCAACGTGATAAGCTCTTAACTGAAAGTGATTGGACTGACACGCTGAGCGCAAAAAGCAGGTTAGGAGATGATCTATATAATGCATGACAGGAATACCGGCAGGCGCTACGGGATATGCCGGAAACGTGTGATTTAGATAATCCAGTTTGGCCGATTAAACCGCTATAAGCGGTTTTTCGTATTATTAGGTCAGCCAGAATTTCTGGCTGGCCTATTTTCGTAGGCGTTATAAGATGGTGGTAGCCGGGAGAACAAGGTGGCTTTAGGGGATTTTTACCCCGGAATAAAAACTGTTCTCCCACTGCCTCCATAGAGGCAATGACCTCGTATAACAAGCGAAGCTATGGGTTTGGAACCATCGTGGGAGTTCCGGCGAAATTGCTTTGGGAGCAGTGTTATGGAACCAGTCAGTGGGTTAGATGTAGCAAAAAAAGCTAGAAATTTGCACAGGCAATTAAACACCCTGGATATTTCCTGGGCTCGAAGTAATCGCCGGTTTTACACTCACAATCAGCTTCAAAATTTTTTCGCTAGATTATATCTAATTTGTACCTAACCCTTTTGTAGCATTTGAGTACGGATAAAGAATAGGAGGTGAGAGAATGTATTGTCCTTTACTTTGTATTAAACCTGAAAATAATCTGGTTTCGTTTAGTCAATGCCTGGAGGATGCATGCGCATGGTGGATTATTACCGGCACCACAGGTA
>NZ_DATMYD010000039.1:0-7955 GCF_035561155.1 Sporomusa sp.
AAGCGAGATTGCTTCACAGGTCGAAGCAATCTCGCTTTTTATCCTGATAGAAAGTATAACTTTCTCCTGGATAAGGGCAACATCGGCTTGCGCTTTCGCCAAAGGCTCGGCGCAAGCCGTGTTTTCTTATGTTCTATACTATCGATTTAAAAATGCCTTAGTCCTGGGCTGCGACGGTGAACCAAAAACAGCTTCCGGCGTCCCCTGTTCGACAATCTCACCATTGTCCATGAAGATAACGCGGTTGGCTACTTCTCTGGCGAATGCCATCTCATGGGTAACAACAATCATGGTCATATGCTCTTCAGCCAGCTTGCGCATAGCCTTTAAAACTTCACCTGTCAGTTCGGGGTCAAGCGCTGACGTAGGCTCGTCAAACAGCATAATGTCGGGATTCATAGCCAACGCCCTCGCGATAGCCACCCGCTGTTTCTGTCCCCCTGACAGCCGTGAGGGATAAACATCCCGTTTTTCGGCCAATCCTACCTTACGCAATAGTTCTTCGGCCTGAGGTACAATTTCTTCACGATTGACGCCTTTGACAGTAAGGGGAGCTTCAATAATGTTCTCCAGCACAGTGAGGTGGGGAAACAGATTAAACTGTTGAAATACCATCCCCATCCTGCGGCAAATCTGCCTTGCCTCGGCTTCGTCGGCGTAGCGGATTTTCCCGTCAGAGCCACCTGAAACCAACACATCGCCTTCAATCTCAATTCTCCCCTGGTCGACCGTTTCCAGCCGGTTAAGACAGCGTAGAAAAGTACTTTTGCCTGAGCCGGAGGGGCCGATGATGGCAATAACCTCACCTTTGTTTACAGTAAGCGAGATGCCTTTTAACACTTCGAGCTGATTAAACTTTTTGTGAATGTCGACTGCGTTAATCATGTTCATGGGCTATACTCCTACTCGTCATATACAGCGTACTTTTGCTCAAGCTTTTGGAACATCCAGGTGAGCGCCAGCGTCATAATCAGGTAAAACACAGCAGCCACAATAAACGGCGTGGTGTTAAAATCCCGCTGCACAATGGCCCTGGTTGTCCTTAGCAAATCATTCATGGCCAATACATAAATAAGTGAAGTATCTTTGACCAGTGTGATCGTCTCGTTACTCACCGGCGGCAGCACTCTTTTCATCACCTGCGGCAAAACAATCCGGCGCATAGTCTGCGTATATGTCATCCCTAATACTTTGGCGCCTTCGTATTGACCACGGTCAATGGACTGGATACCGGCGCGGAATATTTCAGCAAAATACGCAGCATAGTTTAGTACAAACGCCAGTAACGCAGCCGGAAAATCAGGCAGCCGGATACCGATATAGGGCACAAACGGCAAGCCAAAATAGATAAATAACAGCTGCAGCATGAGGGGCGTCCCTCTAAACAGCCAGATGTACACCCCTACCGCGCCGCTCAGAGCCTTGAACCGGGAAATACGGGCCAAAGCCAGAAGCAGACCGAGCGGCAGTGAGAGGACAATCGTAGAAAAAAACATTTGCAGAGTCACGACTGTGCCTTCCAGCAGGGGCGGCAAAATCCCTATTACGTAGTCCATTTACTTTCTTCCTTACTTTACAATATCTTCGCCAAACCACTGCTTGGAAATTTTTGCTGAAGTACCGTCTTTCTTCATGTCATCCAAGGCTTTCTGCAGTTTTCCCAAGAGTTCTTTGTCATCTTTACGCATGCCGACGCCATATTCCTCTGAACCGAAGTTGTCAGACAGGATGATATATTCGCCTGGCTTCTTGGCTATGTAATAGCGGCCAACTATTTCGTCCACAACGACAGCGTCAAGTCGTCCGGTCTTTAGATCCATCAGCGCAGCCACGTTGTCGCCAAATTTCTTAAGTTCTTTAAAAGATTTCATGGTAGCCGCATCTTTTTCAATGGCTTCAATACTGCTGCTGCCTTCCTGCGCACCGACCACCTTACCAGCAAGATCAGCCTTTGTCTTAACAGGCGAATTGGCAGCGACTACAATAATTTGGCGGTTTTCCATATAGGCTTTGGTAAACAGAATATTTTCTTTGCGCTTTTCAGTGATTGTCAGGCCGTTCCACAGCACATCCACCCGCTTACCGCTCAGTTCGGCTTCTTTGCTGCTCCAGTCAATCGGCTTAAATTCGACTTCCATACCTAGCCGTTTAGCGGCTTCTTTAGCCATATCCACGTCAAACCCTACAATATTGTTTTTATCATCACGAAAACCCATGGGCGGGAAGTTGTCATCAAGGCCGACCACGATTTTTTTCTTTTCGGCTCCCCCGCACCCTGCTACCAACATACCTGCGAGCAGTAACACTAACATGGCTGCTATTAATTTTTTCATTCTATATTCCTCCACTCTCCCTAAACTGTATCTCTATTCTACTTTAACGCGTTAAAGTTTGGAAGTAATAAAAAGTGCCGTTTTTGCAAACGGCTTAGGGTTTTGTATTGTAATTCTTGCATTTACGGCCTAATTCTCAGTATTTTGTTCTTTTAGCAAAGACAAAAACCAAGTATCAATCATATTGATGTCATTGTTCACATGCCTTACCTATATTTTTCTTATGATTTACTAAACCAATCAAAGTGAAATACCCCCGGTTTATCAAGCCGCTCATAGGTATGTGCGCCAAAATAATCGCGTTGCGCTTGCAGCAGGTTGGCTGGCAACAGGGCGGTGCGATAGCTGTCATAATAGTCGAGCGAAGCGCTGAAGGCTGGTGTTGGTATCCCCAGTTCCTTGCCGGTTTTGACGGCTAACCGCCAGTTGGCCTGGGCTGCCGAAAGTGCCTGACGAAAAAAAGGTGCCACCATGAGATTCGGTAGGTCGCGGTTATCCCGGAAAGACTCTTCGATCTTCGCCAGGAACCGCGCGCGGATAATGCAGCCGCCCCGCCATAGTAACGCAATATCGCCATAGTTCAAGTTCCAATGATAGGCTTTGCTCGCAGCAGCCAAAAGGTCAAAGCCCTGAGCATAAGAGCATATTTTTGAGGCATAAAGAGCATCGTGAATGGCTTTAATTAACTCGCCTTTACTGCCGGCATAGCGTCTATCAGGCCCAGGCAATATGCCCGCGGCCGCTAGGCGCTCTTTTTTATAGGCTGACATATACCGGGCAAAGACGGCTTGCGTAATTGTGGGTGCGGGCACGCCAAGATCAAGGGCGCTCTGGATTGTCCATTTTCCTGTCCCCTTCTGCCCGGCCTGATCTACAATCATATCAACGATTGGCTTGCCTGTTTCAGTGTCTTTACGGGCGAAGATATCGGCCGTGATTTCAATGAGAAACGATTCGAGCACACCTTGATTCCAGCCGGTAAATACTTGCTGCAGGTCATCAGCCGACAGCCCTAACGCCTCCCGCATGAGGTGGTACGCCTCGCTGATCAGTTGCATATCGCCGTATTCAATGCCGTTATGCACCATTTTTACATAGTGCCCGGAGCCGTCAGGGCCAACATACTGGCAGCACACTCCACCCGGCACTTTGGCAGCAATGCTAATCAAAATGGGCTCTATTTGCTTATAATCACGTTCCTCTCCGCCAGGCATAAGACTGGGGCCTTTGAGCGCCCCTTCCTCGCCGCCTGAGACACCCATACCGATAAAATGAAAACCCTTTTCCGTACACTCCCGGCAGCGGCGGCGCGTATCCTCAAAGTAGGAATTTCCGCCATCTATAATAATATCGCCTGGTTCAAGGTGGGGCAGCAGCTCCTGCAACATATCGTCTACCGGCTGGCCGGCTTTAACCATCAGCATAATTTTGCGGGGCTTAGTAAGCATGGCAGTAAATTCAGCAACAGAAGCTGCCCCGCCCACAGGCAAGCCACTGCCATGCTTGTTAACAAACTCGAATACTCTATCAACAGTCCGGTTATAGACGGCTATCGCAAAGCCCTTGCCAGCGATATTGCGGGCCAGGTTCTCCCCCATAACCGCAAGTCCTATTAACCCAATGTCATAATTATTGCTTGTCATACTTCCTCCTGCTATATCGAATATACTTTATCCGATGACCAAGCCGCTCTAAGACACCCATCTTTCCTGTGCCCTTTAGGGTATACAAGTGGGAGTTATACCCAAAGGGCACAGGCGAGCGGCTAAGTCCCTGGATAAGGTCGACTAAACTTCAGATGGGGTTAAAACCCCACCTGAAGCTAAGTCTCACTTTATTATGTGTTTATCAGGCGGTTTTAGCCGCCGCCATCCGGCCATACTAGTCGTAGCATAGTTTTGTTTTCACTGTATTTTCGGAAGGGCTGAGGATAGATGGAACCAGGCTTAACTAATCCGCTTAACCAAGGACTAGGACTCAGGCGTTCGGCTGATCCTTGCACGATAGTGATATTTGGCGCATCAGGTGATTTGACCAAACGCAAGCTCATACCGGCGCTCTACAGTCTGGCCAGAAAAAATCTGCTGGCATCCGGGTTTTCGATTGTCGGTGCAGCTCGGACTCCGATGCGCCATGATGAATTCCGGGAAACCATGTGTAAAGCCAACAAACGGTTTACCGATGCCGGACTGGTACATGACATCATGTGGCAGAATTTTGCCGAAGGTCTTTTTTATAATACGACTGATACAAAATCAAAAGAAAGCTATGAGCAGCTGCGTCAGTTGCTTGACGAAATTGACAAAAAGCGCGGAACGCTGGGCAACCGCCTATTTTTTATTGCTACCCCGCCCAACATGTTTACCGGCGTGATTCAGCGGTTACATGAGCTTGGCCTTAATAAATCCCCGGACGGCGGCTGGACGCGCATTGTCATCGAAAAACCGTTTGGTCTTGACCTTGCCAGCGCTAAACAGCTTAACCGTGAGGTCCTCAAGGTTTTCGCCGAAAACCAGGTTTACCGCATTGACCACTACCTGGGCAAAGAAACCGTCCAAAACATCATGGTATTCCGGTTTGCCAACGGTATTTTTGAACCGCTCTGGAACAGGCACTATATTGATCATGTGCAGATTACTGCCGCCGAAAGTATCGGTGTCGAAAGCCGCGGCGAATATTATGAGCAGTCAGGTGCTTTTAGAGACATGATTCAAAACCATGTTATGCAGCTTTTAGCGTTAGTGGCTATGGAGCCGCCGGTATCACTCGACACCGACGCTGTGCGTAATGAAAAAATCAAGGTGTTACAGGCCATACGCCCGTTTAGCCCTGCTGATGTTGACCGCTATGCTGTTCGTGGTCAGTACAGCCCAGGCGGTACCGCTCTCACGCAGCTAAAAGGCTATCGCCAGGAACTAAATATTAACCCTCATTCCACTACCGAGACGTACGCCGCACTCAAACTATTTATTGACAACTGGCGGTGGGCTAACGTACCTTTTTACCTTCGGTCAGGAAAACGGCTGGATAAACGGGTGACCGAAATCGCGATCCAGTTCAAAAAAGCCCCCCACCGCCTATTTAAAGACAATGCCGGCGGCCCTTTAGAGTCAAATATCCTGGTGCTGCAAATTCAGCCTGACGAGGGCATCTCACTAAGCTTTAACTCCAAAATCCCTGGACAGTTTATCAATATTCGTCCTGTCAACATGGCTTTTCGCTATGCCGAGTCCTTTTCGCAAAAATCACCAGAGGCCTATGCCCGCCTGCTTTTAGACGCTATGCTGGGCGACTCGTCCCTGTATGCCAGAGGCGATATGGTAGAAAAAACGTGGGAACTCCTGACACCAGTCCTAGAGGCCTGGCAACAGTTCACCCAGGAGATACCGCAGTATGAACCAGGCAGTTGGGGGCCGCGCGAGGCTGATGAATTGCTGGAACGTGACCAGCGGCGCTGGCGTCAACCCTAGTTAGCGATCAGGAGGTGAACCATGTGAGCGACCCTGTTTACACTACAGCAGCCATGGAACCAGCGCGTATTGAGCGAGAACTCCGGGGGTTGTGGACTAAGCTGGCCGAAGAAAAAAATACAGACATCCCATTAATTACGAAACATGCGGTCAATCTAATCGCCGTAGTCGCTGACAGCAAAGGGGCCGAGGCAGTAAGCACGGCAGCAGCCGTTTTGTCCAAGCGCCACCCCGGCCGGTTTATTACGATTGTCTTGAATCCGGATAAAGACGCCCTCCGCAACCGGGAAGCCGGCAGTTCACAGTGCATTTTATCACTAGCGTGTTCGGCGGAAACCTGTTATGAGCACATTGTCATCCCCAATCTGCCAGGACAAGCCAGCGGCCTGCCGCAAGTCGCCAAAACGCTGCTGCACCATGAACTTCCTATTATTCTCTGGTGGCGCTACCTTTTCCACACCGGGGAGCCCTTGTTTCAGGAGTTTTCAGCCATAGCCGATCAGGTGATCCTTGACTCTGTTACTATAAAAAATCCACAAAGCGGCTTTACTAGAATCTTAGAACTGCTCCAAGGCCGGAAAAACCAAGGAGTAAGAGATATCAACTGGACACGGCTAACCCCCTGGCGAGTAGCGCTGGCTGGATTTTATGATATTACCGCTTACCGTCCTTTTCTTGACAATATTAATCATATTGAGATCGAATACAGTCATCAACTATCCCGGCATCACCTAATAAATAACAGCCAAGTACTGCTGATATTCGGCTGGCTGGCCAGTCGCCTGGGCTGGTGTCTGCACTCCGGCATTATCGAAGAACAGCCTGAGATATTATACCGGGTAGATGCGGTAAGCGCCAACGGCCACCCTATCATTTGCCACTTCCGGATTTTTGCGGCAGCCAGTCATCGAGATGCCGGCATCAAACAAATCCGTCTGACAGCCGAGGGCAGTCCTTATGCGCAGTTTGGGATAACACTTTGCGAAGACACCCAGCATCTACAGACCCGTATCAACCTTCCGGAAAACTCACCTCCGGAAAAAATCACCTGTCTGGATGTAGGCAGTGAGATTGACCTAGTGGCAAACGAGATGACTGCCGGAGCGCAAGATGGCATCTATCAGCAAACTCTTGAATACTTGGGAGGGAATACAATTCTTTGGAGATCTGGGGAAGGCAGAGACACAGGGTCATAGTTCTTGGCACCCCGCAGGCTGTCTGTCAAAAAGCAGCCGATCTGTTTGCAGAGTCGGCCATTCAAGCCATAGCAGCTCACGGCCGCTTTACAACAGCCCTATCTGGCGGTTCCACGCCCAAAGCATTATATAAGTTGCTGGCAGTTGACAAATACAGACAGATTATTTCCTGGGAAAAGGTGTTTATTTTCTGGGGTGATGAGCGCTGCGTACCGCCCGGCCATACTGACAGCAACTACCGGATGACGCAAGACACCCTGCTGAGCAAAGTGCCTATTCCTAAGACCAACATTTTTAAGATGTATCCAGGCGGCGAACAACCTACAGCTGCCGCGGCCGCCTATGAACAAACGTTAGTGCAATTCTTTGGTCTGGGCCCAGGCGAAAAACCCCGCTTTGATCTAATATTGCTCGGACTCGGCCACGATGGCCATACAGCCTCACTTTTTCCAGGCTCGTCTGCTGTTGACGAAAAAAACCTACTGGTATCAGCCTGCTATGTCAGCACGTTGGCCAGTTACCGGCTGACACTAACCCTTCCGGTACTTAACGCCGCCACCCGGACAGTTTTCTTAGTAACCGGCGACAGCAAAGCCCAGGTGTTATATGACCTTGTCACCGGCCGGAATCATCCCCAGGAAATCCCGGCTCAGCTTGTCCAGCCTGCCGGCGATCTACTGGTACTGGCAGACAACGCGGCCGCCAGATACTTGCTGAATTAATTTCATCACATAAAGAAAACACGGCTTGCGCCGAGCCTTTGGCGACGGTGGAAGTCGATGTTGCCCTTATCCAGACGGAAAGTTATACTTTCTAACAGGGAGTCTGCTTAAAAAATGAATAAAAATGAGCTATTTTCGTTCATATGGCAGAGAAAATCGGCATAAAGTCTTTGTTTCAAACAAATGGTGGCATATTGCTCGTCCCAAAACCTACATTGTAGCTCTTAACGGTTC
>NZ_DATMYD010000040.1:0-9700 GCF_035561155.1 Sporomusa sp.
TATATAGAGGCCACCTTTCTTAACTCAGTCATGCAACCAAGTTACCACATTCGGTATTAGCACCACTTTCGCGGTGTTGTCCCCAATTTAGAGGCAGGTTGTCTACGCGTTACTCACCCGTTCGCCACTAAGTATCCATAAATGAATACTCCGTTCGACTTGCATGTGTTAGGCACGCCGCCAGCGTTCGTCCTGAGCCAGGATCAAACTCTCCAATAAATTTTTGCAATCACATTGTGACTACATTATATTGAAGCCGTTTTATCGGCTCGTTATTTTTTGGAGCGGAAAACGAGATTCGAACTCGCGACCCTCGCCTTGGCAAGGCGATGCTCTACCGCTGAGCTACTTCCGCATCCTTGTAATAATTATGTGGCTTTTAAAGCCACCGCACATCTGGCATTTTATGATGCATTACTTACATTGTTTAGTTTTCAAGGAACATTATGCCGTCTATTTAGTGACGGATATATATCATAGCACTTATATCATATTATGTCAACATGATTATCGTACCAATTATTTCCGCCGCTCACAGCGACTTTTATAGATTATCATTTTGTTGCTATTATGTCAACAGTAACATTTTGTTATTTTAGGTAGGGTTAAACGGACTCGAACCGCTGGACTCTTCGCTAACAAAGATAGGCCTTCCATAGGAAGGCCCTCTAATTTTTTGTACCCCGGTACAGACTGTACCTATATCTTAAATTTATTAACCGCAAGTTGTAACTCGTGAGCCATAGCAGTAAGAGTCTGGCTGGATACTGCCAGTTCCTCCATAAAAGCAGACTGTTCTTGTGTTGAAGCAGAAACGTTTTGAGCCTGACCTGCCGCATCTGTGCTTACTTGGCTAATTTTATTCATTGAAGCTACTATTTGCTGGCTACCACTTGCCATTTGTTGACTGGCAGCAGCGATTTGGTTAACCTGATTAGATACTTCCGCAATTAATTCAGAAATATCCTTAAATACCTTACCCGCCGAAGCCACTACTTCTGCACCTACCTTGACTTCGCGGGTACTATCATTCATAGCAACTACTGCTTTATCTGTGTCATTTTGAATTTCACCAATTAAAGCAGCAATTTGCTTCGCGGCTTCCTGCGACTGTTCGGCAAGTTTCCTTACCTCTTCTGCCACGACTGCAAAACCACGCCCTTGCTCTCCTGCTCGAGCCGCCTCGATTGCAGCATTCAAGGCTAGTAGGTTTGTCTGACCGGCAATTCCTGAGATAGTATCAACGATACTACCAATCTCCGTAGACCTTTCCCCTAGTTTAGCAACGCCTCTGGCGGAATTTACCACCGATATTTCAATGACATCCATTTGACTGAGCGCACTCTCGACGTCTTTGCTACCCTGGTGTGATGCATCAGTAGTTCTATTTGTGGTTAAAGCTGCATGCTTTGCACTGGTTGCCACCTGCTCTAGGCCTATTACAATTTGCTCGATAACACTGGATGTTTCTTCTATTGATGAGCGTTGCTCTTCAGCACCCTGAGCCATATCGGCAATAGTAGCTGCTACTTGATTAACCGCTTTAGCTGATTGTTCGCCACTTGCCGTAAGCGCTCGCGATGCTGAGGTCAGTGTATCAACAGAAGAATTAACGTTTACAAGCAGGGCTTTCAACCGTTCAATCATTTTGTTAAAACCGCTTGCTAAAGTCCCAATTTCATCTTTTGCGGATACCTCAACAGATTTCGTTAGATCCCCGCCGGCTACCCACTCTACAGCCGTCACTAGCTTACGGATCGGATTGGTCAGTTTATTGGAGATGATAATGGCAATAACGATAACTATCAACATTACAAAAAGTGAAATACCGCCGACTATCATTGCTACTTTATTTCGTGCCGCATTGAGGCCTTCAATATTCTTTCCGACAAATAGCGCTCCGATTGGCTTGTCTCCCGGTCCCAAGAGCGGCTTATAGGCCGTGATATATTGGTTTCCGACTACTTCGGCTTTACCAATATACTCTTGTCCCTCTTTGAGTACTTTACCGGCAATTTGTTCATTTAAGGTAGTACCTACTACTCGCTGGCCATCTTTAATAATCGTTGTGGCAACACGGGTATCACCTAAGAATAGCGTTACATCTGTACTAAACGTTTCTTTAATTCGATCAACGACGCGGTCATCACTAATATAGTATCCGGCCGAGATTACACCAACAATCCGGCCGTCTTCATCTTTTACCGGGGTCCCTGCCCGGGCAGAAAACTTCACCACTGTTCCGGACTCAATAGCAGCAAAGGCTGTGCCTCTAAGGGCCGTTTTAACATTTTCCTGATTCGCTACATTATCACCCTTCTTCTGTTCATGCGTACGGACAATTACTTTACCTGTCTCATCTGTTATTGTAGCAAAATCAATATTGGCCCGCGTAAGCAGAGGACCCAGTTGCTCTAAAACCGAAACCGCGTCTTTGTCTTTAATAGCTTTTATAACTCCCGGATGACTAGCCATAACAGCGCCAAAATTCAATGCATTCTTTTGATAATCTTTAAGCGTAATCGTAAGCCCTTTCATACCTTCCTGCACCTGCTCTGTAGCGATATCGTTATTATATTCATCAAATAAATAAAGTGCAGGCGCCAGAGTAGCTACTACGGCAACTAGAGTAAGCAGTACAGCAAATAAAATCAGTTTTAGCTTAATACCGACCCTACTAAAAAAGTTAAGCCCACTATCTACTTTAAAAACCGTTTTCATATCTTCACCACTCCCCAATTTATAGTTACATCATCCCATTTAGGGAAATTACAAACAGCTTGAATCGATAGCCAATTGGTTCTTTAGAATCTTTGCTTGCTCGTTTCCTCCGACCAGCATTGTATATATTCTCTCCGGCGAAGTCGGCTGAGAGAAAAAATATCCTTGCACCTCATTACATCCCATTTCTCTCAACATTGATAACTGGAGTTCGGTTTCAACGCCCTCGGCAGTAACCGTTAGACCAAGGATATGTCCTAATGTGATGATTGCCTGAACGATAGAGCGGCTCTCAGGAGAGTCTTCTGCATCCTGCACAAACTTCTTATCTATTTTTAACACATCTACCGGCAATACTTTAAGGTTCGTAAGCGAAGAGTGCCCTGTACCAAAATCATCTATGGCAATACTCACTCCCATGGATCGAAGTTCTTTAATGGTAATGATCGCCTGATTTACGTCTTGCATTATCATACTTTCAGTAATCTCCAATTCGAGTTGAGCTGGCTCAACCTGTGTTTCATTAAGAGTACGAGCAATAGATTCTACTAAATTCTGCTGGTAAAATTGGCGAACTGACAAATTTATCGAAACCGGAAGAGTAAAACCACGTTCACTCCAACTCTTAATTTGCCGGCAGACAGTAATCAAAACCCATTCGCCAATGCTGTCGATAAGCCCAGTAGCTTCGGCAAGGGGAATAAATTCTCCTGGACTCACTAGACCTAGTTCCTTGTTTTGCCAACGCAGCAATGCCTCAACACTATTAATTTCTCCGGTTGAAAGGCTAACCCGTGGCTGATATGCAATAAAGAACTCATCATTTTCAAGAGCGTTACGCAGTTTTGTCTCCATTTCAATGTTCTTTAACGCATTGGATGAGAAATTCAAAGTATAGAATTTGTATTGATTTTTACCTTGTGCTTTCGCCCTGGAAACAGCCATATCTGCGTTTTTCATGAGCGTTATCGCATCTTTGCCATCCTCAGGTGATACACATATGCCGATATTCGCGGTTAAAAAAAACTGGCGGGAATCAACAAGCCAGGGAAGTCTGCAGGCACTCAGGATATTTTCGGCTAAGCCAGTTAATTGAACTGGGTCAACCATCCCGGGTATAGCCAGTAGGAATTTATCACCCCATACATTGGCAATCATACAGTTTTCCGGGATATTTTGTATTAATCTTTTTGCCACATCTTTAAGAAGTTTATATCCTTCTTGATGCCCCGCAATATCATTAATGAGGCTAAATCCATGTAGATCAATCATCATGACTCCAACCCGCTGCTTTTTGACAGCTAATAGCTCGGTTAGAGTTCCCTGGAAGTAATTCCTGTTCGGCATTCCGGTTATAGAATCATGAAATGCTAAATAATGTGCTCGTTCCGCAGTTTTTTTTTCCTCTGCAAGCTCATGCTGAAGCTTCGAGTAGGCAAAGAAAAAAATGAAAGCCGGAGGGAAGACCATCACGCTCGTGATGATCGTCGACAAAGACAAGCTGTCTGGTACTATTTTAATTTGAAAAAACACAAGTATAGTAATGTATAAAGCCAATATTCGTAGCGGATTAGATTGAATCATTGCCAATAGTCTCATCGTACCTCCTCCGTTTTTAAGTATTAGAATCAAAACACTTGTAAATAAAAAAAGACTAAAGCATCTAAGTGATGACTTTAGCCTTCAGTTTTCTGATGAGCTCTGCACATATCTTATACAATTTTATAGAAAGTGTTAAAATTAGCCAAATGATAAGGTATATTAGGATATATAGTAGCACACATTTCTAAATAATGTCAAATGTTTATTAGTATTCTACACATTTATAATCCGAAGATAGCACAAAGCCGGATTCTTCTCAGAATCCGGCTTTGGTATTATGGTTGTTATAGCGGTCCTCCGTATTTTACCATCAGATCTTCCATAAGGTTCAGTCCACCACGATATCCGACATAACTGCGGTCAACAATCAGCCGATCATACGACGGAAAAGCCACACTGAGAAATAATGCACCGCCAAGTTCTGTTTCGGCAATATATCGCTCCAGTGAACTGGCAAATACGATTTGCATCGTATAATTACGAAGTAGCAATCTGATATTGTGGGAATCAATTTCAAAAACAATCTTGGGTTTTAAAACACTTTCCAAATCCTCGGTTAAATCCCGGATAATTCCGTCCCGGTATTCTTCCGGGGGATCATCTGTAATAATCACAATTTCAGGATTAAAACCAAGTTCATTGGTCGCATACTTTGTAACGGCTATTGCTGTACTGCTGTCGGCAACCACCGCATAGTACGCATGAGGTATGGCAACAACCAATATATTCCCTATATATTCCGTAAAGCGGTAGGCACTCTGTTCTTCCTCCTCCACCACTTTGGCAATGACATCGGCAGATATCTGTAATTTATGCTCAAGTGCTTGCAAGAACTGAGTCGTATCCTTGGGCCCGATAGGCAAGGAAGAAAAAACATGATACGGGGTACCAAAACGCTCTTCAAGTTTTTTTGCCGTGTTAATACCCCATACAGAAAACACCAGGTTCAACTCCGCAGCGGGAATCCTGTTTAAAGCTTCCAATCCGTTTAGATCGCCGAATATAATGTTCGCTTCCACACCAATTTTTTGCAAATGCTCTTTAAGATTGCGCAGATCTCCTTTCCAAAAGAGATTTTGCGTGGGAACAATTCCCAAAATGTTAACTGTGTTCTTTTTTACCGATTGCTTTTTTAACAGCTGGTCGATGACAGCATCAAAATAAAGTTCATATCCTTTATACGAATTTCCTGCAAAGCCTGCTGTCTTAACATGAATAACAGGCGCCCGTTCCTGAAATTCTGCTACAACCGAATCGACATCATCGCCAATCAGAGCAGGTACGCAAGCTGAAATGACCGTGTATAAATCACCAGGCATTAAACCAATGGTACTGTCAATCAGTTTTCTTAGTTTATCTTCACCACCAAAAATTACATGTTCTTCTACCAAAGTGGAGCAGGGTGTGCTTGCGCCACCTACCGGTCCGGGACTGTTCAAGCCTGAGGCAAAACTCTGACCAAAATTTTGGGCAAAGCCGCAACCGCCCCCAGAATGAAGGATGGGAACAGAACCAAACGTTGCCAGGGCTGCTGCATAGGCTCCCCCCATCGAGCAAGAATATCTGGGGGCTTCAACTACTTCAGGAAAGAATTGCGGTTCTTCTTTAACTAAAGACATTGCTTATTTTGCCTCCCTCTTTGTAAAATAAAGTGGGTCAGGTTGTTGATACCACCATTCGTTGTATACATCAGGCGTCTTTTCCAGCATTGTTTTCTGGAATGAGCGGTTTTTTGTGGATTGTAGCAGAAAATTACCGGCAGCTATTGCGCCTTTGTATCCCGCCTGGGCACTCCATGGCCGGGCATCACCCCTGGCAGAATGAATTCTGGTTGCACCGCGGTCCCGCTTATACGCGCTCCCCTGGAAGGGGCATGTCAATGCGATGTCTGGGTCATATCGTCTGGTGTGATGGGCCACTTCTGCCGCCTGGAAGGTATTAACCAATACATCAAAATCCCCGACCTTTTCGATCAGTTTTTCCGTTTCATCTGCCACCAGATCATCAAAATCCAGGCAAATAGCAGCCGGTGTCTTTACACCCAATTCGTTAAAAAATGGAACTTGGGTAAGCAATCTGCCCTGCCCTAAGGAACCAAGGACGTTAATATCATTGCCGTTGCCGATTCTCGCAAATTCTTTCTGGATAATCTCCAGTTTCGGCAGGCATTCATCATGTTCTTCGGCAATCAACTTTTCTACTTCACTTTCCTTACCGGTGTAGTAAGCGATCGCCCGTAACCATTGATCCGTATGTTCTACGCCAATCGGTGAAGGGTACAAAAAGTAGGGTACGCCATATTCCTGTTCCAGCCCTCGCGACAGGTAATCGGTAAATGAAGAGCAAATCGGCGCAGTGACGGCCGCTTCCGAGAGCATTTCAAATTGCTCAACTGTTGAAAATTCCGGAACAAAATTAGGACGCAGGCCTATTTTCTCTAACAGTCGGGTAATCTCTCGCCGGTCCTGCCAGGTATAAGACAGCATACTTGCCACATTGACCAGATCTTTTTGCTTTTTTGTTGGTTTTTTCACTAAATATTTGAGTATGCCATGCCAAAAGGCGTCATACCCGGTTTGAATCAGCTTGGAGCGAATCCCTTCGCAATGGATCGCAACGATTTTTGCATCAACCTCAGGTTGGACCTCGTCAACAATTCCCGCGATATCTTCACCGATAATTCCAGTGGTGCAGGATGCCAACACAAATATTGCTTTGGGATTATATCTGGTTTGGGCCTCTTTGATCGCATATTTTAATTTGTCTCCGGCCCCATAGATAACATCTTTCTCATTCAGATTGGTAGTCAGCCAATGAAAGTCAAAGTTTTCGGGGCGCCCCAAAGAAACAGGAACTTTACGGAATATTTCCCTGTAGCCTAAGCCGACGACAGAGCAGCCTACCGGCGCATGAACAATCATAACAGAATCACGAATGGTCATAACCCGCTGGGTTAGATAGAAATTTAACAGGCAACCTGACGATTGCTGAAAGCAGCGTTCCGTATTTGGCACCGTCCCGTCTTTTACTTGTTTAACGAGTTCACTTGCTTTCCCAAAAAAAGCGTTAATACCATTTCCACGTTGTTCCCTTGTAGGGCAGGTATTGTCTCTTAGGTTAATCATGTAATACGCCTCCTGTTCTTTACTATTTTTCAAATGACGCTATTCTTGACTTATCACAAGCGCTTCTTCCAGATAATACAACAGATCATTGATATCTTCCAAGCCAATGGATAACCGTACAAGGTCTTCGGTTACCCCACTTGCAAACTGTTCTTCAGGAGTTAATTGCTGATGGGTTGTACTGGCAGGATGAATAACCAGCGACTTGGCGTCACCCACGTTTGCCAAATGTGAAAATAGGCCTAGACTGTCGATGAATTTAGTTCCTGCAGCCAGGCCGCCTTTAATACCAAACGTGAGAATCGCCCCCGCTCCTTTCGGCAGATATTTTTGTGCTTTTTCATAGGATGTACTGCTTGTTAAACCAGGGTAATTCACCCAGGTAACAAATCTATGGCCCTGTAAAAACTCAGCAACCTTCTGCGCGTTAGCCACATGCCGGTCAAGTCGTAAGGAGAGTGTTTCCAATCCCTGGAGGAATAAAAAGGCATTAAAAGGACTTAGAGCCGCTCCGGTATCACGTAAAATCGTTACCCGCGCTTTAAAAATGTAAGCCGCATTGCCAAATTTCTCACTATAAGATAGTCCGTGATAACTTGGGTCAGGTTCAATCAAACCAGGAAATTTACCATTATTCCAGTTAAACTTGCCTGAGTCGATGATAATGCCACCGATGGATGTGCCATGCCCGCCGATAAATTTGGTTGCAGAATGTACAACTATATCGGCTCCCCACTCGAACGGTCTATGCAAATACGGTGTTGCAAAAGTATTATCAATAATGAGCGGAATAGAATTGTCATGAGCAACTTTTGCTACACTTTCTACATCTAATATGTCAATCTTGGGATTGCCAATGATTTCGGCATAAACAGCTTTAGTGGCAGGAGTTATCGCTTTGCGGAAATTCTCAGGATCATCAGGGTTTACAAAATGAACCTTAATACCAAGTTTTGGCAAAGTATAATGGAATAAATTATACGTGCCGCCATACAATGCGGCGGAAGATACGATCTCATCCCCGGCCTGCGCAATTGTTAAAATAGAGTAAGTAATCGCCGCCTGTCCGGAAGCAACCGCCAGTGCCCCTACGCCCCCCTCTAAAGCGGCTACCCGCTCTTCAAATACAGTTTGTGTAGGGTTTATCATCCGGGTATATACACTGCCTAATTCCTCCAGTGAAAAAAGCCGGGCCGCTCGTTTGGTATCGCCAAGTACAAACGATGTGCTCTGATAAATTGGCACAACTCTTGCGCCGGTAGTCGGATCAGGTACTTGACCGGCATGCAAAGCCAATGTATCAAATCCATGTTTTCTTTCCGATTGTTCACTCATTACTATCTCTCCCTTTTCCTCATGGTTACGATTTCTATTGCCAGAGAAACCCGCTATTCTGACACACCTTACACCCAATTAGTGCAAACTAGACCAAACAAGAAGGCAAAGAGGATTCTCCTTTCGAAAAACCTTTCTTTGCCTTCAGTAGTTTATACTGATCAGTAAAACTATCCATCATTTTCTTTTTCACTCGAACCAGTGTCAATTGGATTGTCTTTGATTACTTTATTTAAGTCGTTGATTAAAAGATCAATATCGATTTCATGAGAGCGCGCGCCTTCTTCTATATTTTCATAACTAGCCGCTGCACAACCAAAACATCCCATCCCATATTTCCGGAACACCGCAATTGTATCTGGGTATTTGCTAACAACCTCCCGGATACCCAATTCTTTAGAAATAGCCATAAACCACATCTCCTTTACCTTATTTATTCTTCCACATTTCTTTCCTTGTCCAGATTAAGTGAGACTTAGCTTCAGGTGGGGTTTTAACCCCATCTGAAGTTTAGTCGACCAACTTCCAGGGACTTAGCCGCTCGCCTGTGCCCTTTGGGTATAACTCCCATTTGTATACCCTAAAGGGCACAGGAAAGATGGGAGTCTTAGAGCGGCTTGGTCATCGGATAAATTAAAAAGCCGAAAACGCCCTATTTGCGTCTCCAGCTTATTCACTAGTCAACCCATTGATAATTCAAGTATTCTATTTCAATACTTATTTTATAGAATTCTCACCATTGCGGGTTAAGTCATCTGACTAACCTTCTCTTTCCTAAATCGAGTAGGAGCTGAGTAATTATTTACTCAGCGACCTCTCACACCACCGTACGTACCGTTCGGTATACGGCGGTTCAATAGAATTAGTGTATTAATGAATATCTTTCACTTATGGTGATAAAGCCTAATTTCCTTAGG
>NZ_DATMYD010000041.1:0-11127 GCF_035561155.1 Sporomusa sp.
CACTGGTATCCTTTTATTTGCGTACTTGTACTCGATTTTGCCCACAACCGACTTTTTGCCCCAAACGGCTCTGCACCGGGATGGTATTACTGCTTAAAACATGGCATTCTTCAGTGGTTTCGGACGGTTCTCTTGAGTCAATTTTTTTGCCTTTGGGTGACTCAAAAGAACCGTCCCCTTGAGTCTGGGAAGTTT
The DNA here is from genome assembly GCF_035561155.1 of Sporomusa sp. Lineage (GTDB taxonomy): Bacteria > Bacillota > Negativicutes > Sporomusales > Sporomusaceae > Sporomusa. Next base: position 196 of record NZ_DATMYD010000041.1, read on the forward strand.
TTCTTTTGTTAATGACGTTACTTTTGTGGAGCTCGGGGCGTTTAATTAGATGAGTTGACTAAAGAGTCAGTTGACATAGATGAATGAAAACGAGAGGGGATAAAAATATGAATATCAATAAGAAACAAATAAAATTTATTTCCGCTGTCACCGGTCTGGCAGTGCTTACAGCTGCAACCTCCTTTGCAGCCCTGCCTGAGCAGGCAGCAGCTAAATGGCTGAATTCGACGCGCACTATGAGTGAAGTAGAGGGGCAGTTACTACAGACCGGGAGTGCAACTGCACTATTTGACGAAGCTGTAGACAGCCGGATTCCATTGCAAACACAAGAAGGCAAGATGCTTCAAATCCCTATTAAACAGGGAGTCGTAGATGATAAACCGGCCGTAGTGCTCAAAGATACTGCGATTCAGGCCGGTATTATTAAAACAATCATTGTTTCCAGCCCAAACAAAGTTGATGTGGGGCCAGGGGTGGCGTACCTTGATTATGCTAAAGTCATTAAGTGGCAGCAGAATGTTGATGCAGGCTACGAACGCTGGCGTCTTGATCCCCTGCAAGTCGCCCATAAAGAAGGCAAAAACTATGGATTTACCGATAAAGATACCTTTACCATTGTTAAGCGCCTGGCGCAAAGCGAGTTGTCCCGGCATGGTGAGATTCACGTCAAAGTAACCCATAACGGGAAAGACTACACTATGATTTTGGTTAAACCGTTTGGCGGTGGTGACGCCATTTGGACAACATACAAGGTAGTTGGCCAGTATAGACCGGCTCCGCCTGCCCAGACGACAGGTAAAACATTATTTTCCACAGACAAATATGCCGACTGGAGCTGGCATAAAGAAAGATATCTGAAGGATATGGCTTTTGCCACTGTCGTTGATTATAACTCCCAGCTTAACCAGGACAAGCGTATTCCCGAGAACGTTCTAAGCAAAGTAAAAGATATTGATTATAATAAAAAAGTAGTACTGTTTGCTTATCTCGGTACAGCCCCGTCAGGTGGTTACGGCGTTGGTATTGAAAAAGTAGTTATGAACGGCAACAAAATGACTGTTACCGTCCATACCAAGAGCCCGCGAGCAGGTTCGGCCGTAACGCTAGCTATTACCCAACCATCCGACTATGTAGTACTTGATAAAACGATCTTCGATATTTGGGGTGGAGTAGACATTACCTTTGTCGATCAAAACGGTAAAGTGTTAAGTAAAAATAAATTGACGATCTCTCATCGATAGAGAAAAGCGAGATTGCGCGCGTTTAGCGGAGCAATCTCGCTTTTATTTATGGTAACCTTCTGTGTTTTATCTGGCAGGAAAATATTATATAATAAGATAATAGTTGTTAATGAAGATGGAGGTAGTGAATGAATCCGAGCGTTTCTATACTGGTATTTTTGTTAATACTATGTGGTATGGCTTCTGGCTGGCTGTATAAACGAAATCGCCAAATGGCCAGACAGGTACAACAGCAACTGCAAGAAACTGCCCGCCAGGCCGAGGTGTTCAATGGGCGGAATGAGCGTTACCGCGCGCTTTTAAGACAGTCAACCGATGGAATCATTGTCTTAGATGCTGAAAACTGGCGAATTCAGGAGGCCAATGACCAGTTCAGACATATTATGGGCTTTGAGGAAGCTGAAGTAGTCTGGCTCCATATTAAGGATTTAGCGATTTCAGCTGATATTGTGGCCGATCTGGAGGCGGCATTAGCCACTGGTGAGAGCCGTAGTCAGCGGCATTTCCGGCGCAAAGATGGGCACGGCATTACTGTTGAGTTTTCGGCAACGCAAATCAGCTACAGCGATAAACAGGCTATTGTAGCTACTTTCAGAGATATTACTGAGTATGTTCGCCTGCAGGAGGCACTAAAACGGGACATAAAAACTGCCGGTCAAGTGCAGCGCAGTTTGTTACCTGCTGATCTTGATACCGGCCAAGTGAGTGTTCGGACCATATTTGAGCCCCATCATATGGTAAGCGGTGATTTTTTTCATTATACATTTATTAAAGGCGGCCATGTGTTAGCCGGCTATATGATTGATGTATCTGGTCATGGTTTGGGTACTGCCCTGCAGACGGCTGCCCTGAATGTGCTCATGCAGGAAGCCTATCTGTTGGAGGTGCCGCTCATTGATAAGGTACGGTGGATTAACCAGACGGTAATGCGTTATTTTACCGAAGAGACATTTGCCGCTATGCTTTGTTTTGAACTGGATTTTGACAGCAAAATACTTACTCTTGTACCAGCGGGTATTACCGGCTTTTTTGCTGCTTCTGGAGCACACCATGGTTTGTTAAAAACAGGCGGATCACTTTTAGGGATAATCCCGGAGCTTGACATTACCGAATTTCTGCTGCCGGTAAAGCCTGGCGATACTTTTTATTTTGTGACAGACGGCATATTGGACCTGGTCGAAGTCAATGGCTTCCCTGATAACATGGACCTCTGGGACTTTGACAGGACTGCCAATTGGTTTAATCAGCTAATCAAAACCAGCCGGCGTTGGGATGATGCTTCAGGTTTGTTTATCAAGCTAAGCTAGCATCTAGGTCTAATATTTCAGCCGGGGTGAAGATTTTATCAATAAAAGTTGTCAGATGTTTGGTTAAATCGATTTCGGGACCGTCTTTTTGTCTGCGGCCGTCGGCATCAACAATCACTTTTAGGATTGGCCGGGTTTGCAGTCCGGGGATTACCCTTGTTACCAGCGCAATTTCGCCGCTGCTCAGTCTGACTATGCTGTCTAGCGGATAAATGGCAATTTGACTCAGAAAGGTTTTTAAAATGACAGGGTCAAAATGTGTATTCGCAAGTGACATCATGATTTCATATGCTTCGTGTGGCAGTGAGCCTTCTTTGTAAGGTCTGTCTGAGGTAATGGCGTCATAAACATCAGCAATGGCCACAATCCTGGCATACTCATGAATATCTGAACCGCCTAAACTTCGTGTGTAACCACCGCCGTCAAATTTTTCATGATGCTGGAGGGCGACATGTGAGGAAATGAGCGGGATTTCACTTTGACGGCGGAGAATATCAAAGCCATAGTCAGGATGCTGCTCCATGACTTTTCTTTCCTCGGCAGTGAGGGGACCAGGCTTTATTAGTATTTCTTTGGGAATCAGCATTTTGCCTGTGTCATGCAGCAAGGCTCCCAGCGCCAATTCTCTAAGCTGGAGGATATTATAGCCTAGTTGCACACCTGTGAGTGTTGATAAAACGCAAACATTGACCGAGTGACCGAAGGTATACCCGTCCCGTGAGCGAATATCAGTTAGATGAATCATCGCGCCCCTGTTCTTAATGACTTCATCAATAAGAAAGCCAGCTGTTTCTTTAAATTGCTGCGAATCTAGCTGACGGGTGGCTGAGAGGTTTTGAAACGCCGTATGCACAACTTGAACGGCTTGTACCCGTGTCTCTTCACGGACAACTTCCGGGATAGTATCGATGATGTCACTATCCGCCATCTGATCCGTAAACGGATTCTTTATATATACACTTGTCAGGTCAAACTGTTGCAACCGTTCAATATATGCATTGTTTAGTATTGTGCCGGTGCCTAAGAGCAGCACGCCTTCAATGCTGAAAACGTTGCGGGCTACGATCATACCGGGCTGTAGTCTAACTGTGGCAACTTTTTGCATGAATGTGAAGGAGCCTCCCTATATATTTTAACTTGTTGCTTATTCGACAAACTATGCTAATAAATCCTTCAGTCGGGTTGTTGTTTCAAAAAAAATCCCACTATTTCATATTAGATGGTGAATTTTACTTGGAGGGGTGTTTATGTCGGTGTTTATAGTAGGTATCTGTCAAATGGGGGTTATATCTGATAAGTCGGCCAATATTGACAGAGCGCGTCGCATGATTGGTGAAGCGGCGGCTATGGGAAGCCGTTTGGTAGTACTGCCTGAAATGTTTAATTGTCCCTATCAATCGGAACTATTTCCGGAGTATGCAGAAAGCTACCCGGACGGACCAACAGTGGCCATGCTAGCTGAGAGCGCTGTCCAATACAAGGTGATCGTGGTGGGCGGCTCAATTCCTGAACGGGATGAGGCCGGCAATATTTATAACACAAGCTTTATCTTTAATGAACACGGTGAATTGATTGGTCGTCACCGTAAAGTTCACTTGTTTGATATTGCGATTAAAGGCGGTACTATATTTCAAGAATCCAAGACACTGGCCGCCGGCAGCAACATGACAGTCGTAAAGACCTCGCTGGGGACAATCGGTGTGGCTATCTGCTACGATGTTCGCTTTCCGGAACTGGCTCGGGCAATGACGTTAAAAGGCGCACAAATTTTGATTTATCCGGCGGCCTTCGGTCCAGTAACCGGTCCGGCGCATTGGGAACTGTTAATGCGGGCGCGTGCAGTGGATAATCAGGTATACGTCATTGCTGCAGCGCCGGCGCTGAATGCTGCCGCTGAGTACGAGGCCCATGGGCATTCAATGATTGTAGATCCCTGGGCTAGGGTGCTGGCAGTTGCTAATGAGGCGGAAACGGTAATCACAGCAAAGATTGATTTTAGAACACTGGATAAGGTGCGAGACGAGTTACCTCTACTTAAGCACCGGAGACCAGAGCTATACGAAGACTGATTATTCCAGTTAGTCTCAGGGGGAGAGGAAATGGAACCATTTATCCATGGCATTATCTTAGCTTTTGGGCTTATTTTACCGTTAGGTGTGCAAAACTTATTTGTCTTTAACCAAGGCGCACTTCAGAACAGCCTCTGGCAGGCGATGCCGGCTGTTGTGACAGCCGGGGTGTGTGATACTCTGCTTATTTTGGCAGCAGTACTTGGGGTATCGCTGGTAATTTTAAGTTTTTCCTGGCTTAAGATGACATTACTGGGAGTTGGTTTTGTCTTTTTAGCCTACATGGGATGGGTATCCTGGCATAGCAAGCCGGATAGCCGTCACACGGCCGGCGGGAGCGGCATGCCCCCCGCCAAGCAGATTATGTTTGCAGCATCGGTATCACTATTAAACCCGCACGCCATTCTTGACACGATTGGGGTTATCGGCACAAGTTCATTAAACTATGCTGGCAGCGGTAAAGTATTGTTTACTGCTGCGTGTATAGCGGTCTCGTGGCTATGGTTTTTCGCGCTGGCACTTGCCGGACGGATTATTGGCGATCTAGACGCCACCGGAAGGATGTTGTGCCTTATGGGAAAGTTTCAGCGGTGTTCATCTGGGGCGCTGCAATATATCTAGGTTATGGAATGGTGAGCGGCCTTTGAAAGCCGGTCACCGTTTTTTTGCAGCTATTGTGCAGGATTACCGGATAATTTAGAGAATTAACTAAGCTTAAATGGAAACTTCTTATATATAATAGTATAGCAAAAGGCGGTAAAAAGGTGCCACTACGGGAAAAAAGCATCATCATTATTGGCTTGACGCTATTTTTGCTGCTGTTTAGTATATTTCTTACCGCTGATACCATCCTGGTTAATGGATATCAGCAGTTGGAAAAAAGTGATACTGAACGCAATGTAAAGCGAGCGATCAAAGGGGTAGAAAACGAAGTTGCTTCTTTGGAGAGTATAGTCAGGGACTGGGCACAGTGGGATGATAGTTATCATTTTATTGAGAGTGGTAGTCAGGAGTTTATTGATGCCAACTTTGTAGACTTGACGTTTATATCGCAGCGTATAAATGTTATCATGTATACTGACCTTGATGGACGCATTGTGTATGCCCGTGCGTTTGACTGGGATAAACGTGAGGACGCGCCATTAACTGATGAAGTGGCCGCCAAACTTGCCGCTGTAAAACCGAAGCCCAATAGCACGCCTTTTTCGGGAATTAACAAAGGTGTGTTGAACTTGCGTGAAGGCCAGATGCTGATTGCAGCAGGGGCCATTTCTGACAGCACTGGTAGTGCCCCTTCCCGGGGAGTACTGCTTATTGGGCGCTATGTGACTTATGTGGAAAAAGAGAAAATATCTGAATGTGTTCAGCTGCCTATTGATTTTGGCAGCTGGGATGGCGATCTGCCGGCTGATTTCGTTGCAGCTCAGGACTATTTGTCTTACCGCGATGAAGTATATGTCAATCCTGTTGATAAAAATTACATGGCCGGATATGCTGTATTGCCTGATATATTCGGTCAGCCTGCCTTGTTGATGCGGGTATTAGTAGCAAGGGAAATCTCACATCAGGGGCAGCAGACTCTTAATTACTTTATTGCCATGCTGCTGGTTGCCGGTTTGATATTTGGTATTGTCATGCTTACTCTCATAGAACGGAAGGTACTCAGTCGATTAACTCAGTTAAACGGTATTGTTGAGAAAATTACTAGAAGCAAAGACTTGTCTATTAGGCTGCCGGTAGCTGGCCGGGACGAACTAACCGAGTTAGCGACTAATATCAATAATATGTTGGGTTCCTTGGAAAAGGCGCAGACTAGGCTCAGGTATGTTGGCCGGCATGATACGCTCACAGGGCTTTATAACCGTGCTTTTTTTGAGGAATGCATAGCAAAGACCAAAGAATCCGTTGACAGTGTACAGGTACTTGTCGCCGATGTTGACGGGCTCAAATTGATTAATGACACATTGGGCCACACCAGTGGTGATGCCCTTTTACGCAAGGCGGCTGAAGTATTACAGCAGACATGCCCCCATGATGCCATCATTGCCAGATTTGGCGGCGATGAATTTGCCATAATTCTTAAAAATTATCCTGCTAAAGATGTCGCACAGTTGTGTAAGGAAATTAAAGAAGCTGTTGCTAGTGCCAACCACGAGACTCCGGGCTTGACACTCAGTATGTCGATTGGTTATGCAACAGGTACGCATCAGTCTAGTGATGCGGGCGAACTACTAAAAGAAGCGGACAATTATATGTATCGTGATAAACTGTTCCATAATCGCAGTACGCGCAGCGCCATTGTGCAGACATTAAAAAAAGCGCTTGAGGTGCGGGACTTTATCACTGACGGCCATGCAGACAGGATGCAGGATTTAGTGCGCTTACTAGGTACCGAGATTGGTTTTTCCGAAAATAGACTGTCTGAATTGCAACTTTTTGCTCAATTTCACGACATCGGGAAGGTGGGCATTCCTGATGGAATTTTGTTTAAGCCCGGCCGGCTGACTGCCGAAGAAACAGCCATCATGCGCAGCCACTCGGAAATAGGGTATCGTATTGCCCGGGCGGCGCCTGATTTGGTATTTATAGCTGACTGGGTGCTTAAACATCATGAATGGTGGAACGGCGGCGGTTACCCGCTTGGTCTCAAAGCAGAAGATATTCCTATCGAATGCCGTATCCTGGCTTTGGCTGACGCCTATGACGCTATGACCAATCAGCGACCATATCGGACACCACTGACTCAAGCCGACGCCATCGAGGAAATCAGGAGAAATGCCGGAGTACAGTTTGATCCTGAACTCACCGAAGTATTTATCACTATATTGCCAAAGTTGCAGTAAGATAACTTGCGTATTCTTGTCTTGATATGCTATAATTACTACGCATAAAGTGAAACTTACCTCCAAGGCACTTAAATGGCCTGAGAGGCTTAGTTGAACCTATCCAGGAGCTTGCCCACCTATTTCTCTGCAAAAGCGGGGTATTCGTGGCGATCAGCTAGCGGATAAATTTAAGTGGCTTTAAAAAGTGAGGTGCAAGACGTGCAAGAAAAAATTCATCCTAAATTCAGTGAAGCTAAGGTAGTTTGCGGCTGTGGCAATACATTTATGACTGGTTCAGTTAAAAAAGAACTGCGTGTAGATGTGTGCTCTAAGTGCCACCCGTTCTATACCGGTCAACAGCGCCAGATAGCAGCCGGCGGCCGTGTAGAAAGATTCAACAAGCGTTATGGCAGCAATACCCAAGAATAATTGCAGCTTGGCTAATTGAACAACAAAAAGGCAGCAGAGCAGGAATGCTCTGCTGTACTTATAAATAAAGGAGGGCGGGTATCGTGAGTGAAAAGAAGCCTTTTGTCGGCGGCCAGGCCGTAATCGAAGGGGTTATGATGCGCGGGCCGGAATATATCGCCACTGCAGTTCGCGAACCGTCCGGCACCATTACCGTTCAAAGGGAACGTCTGACCTCGATAACGGACCGTTATCCTATTTTAAAGAAACCAATGCTGCGAGGCGTTGTGGCATTAGTCGAATCATTGGTATACGGTCTAAAAGCATTATCGTTTTCAGCTCAAGCGGCAGGTGAGGAAGAAGAAGCACTGTCAACTAAGGAAATTGCTATGACCATGGTGTTCTCACTGGGGCTGGCGATCCTGTTGTTTGTCGTTATTCCTACCTATGCTGCCAAATATATTCATAGCGCCGTAACTGATCCCCGTTTATTAAATACCTTTGAGGGAATTTTACGGTTGGCGATTTTTTTCTTGTATATTCTGGGAATATCACTAATGAAAGATATTCAGCGCGTGTTTCAATACCACGGCGCTGAGCATAAAACCATCCACGCGTATGAGGCAGGACAGGAACTGACGGTAGAAAATATCCGGAAGCACAGTCGCCTGCATCCCCGCTGTGGCACCAACTTTTTGCTCATAGTTATGGTAGTAAGTATTGTCATGTTTGCCTTTTTGGGTTGGCCGGATCTCTGGCTTAGGATTTTGTCCCGGGTCATTCTGCTGCCGGTAGTAGCTGGCATTGCTTATGAGATTATCCGGTTTGCCGGGCGAAGTCAAGCTCGGTGGGTAGCTTGCGCTATTACCCCTGGAATGTGGCTGCAGCAACTGACTACCCGTGAGCCAAGTGACGACCAAATAGAAGTGGCCATTGCGGCCTTAAACGCTGTGCGCCCTGACGAAGACTTAGAGGTGAAAACGAATGCTTGATAAGCTGCAGGCGATTGAAGATAAATTTATGGATTTAGAAGGACGAATCAGTGATCCAGCCGTGATGGCTGATATGGGCGAATGGCAGAAATTAACCAAGGCCCACAGCAAAATGGCTTCTATAGTAGAAAAATTTCGCGAGTACAAGAAAACACGGCAGGCCATGGATGATGCCCGTGAAATGATGAAAGATAAACTTGATGACGAGTTTCGCGAGATGGTTGAAGCCGAATATCTTGAGGCAAAGAGTAAAGTTGCGCCGCTCGAAGAAGAGTTGAGAGTTCTTCTGTTGCCGAAAGACCCCAATGATGATAAAAACGTCATTGTTGAAATCAGGGGTGGTGCCGGCGGTGATGAAGCGGCACTGTTTGCCGGTGATTTATTCCGCATGTATACCCGTTACGCTGAAAACCAGGGCTGGCGGGTTGAGATGCTTGACGCGAATGCTCCTGATTTGGGCGGTTTTAAGGAAGTTGTGTTTTCCATCCAAGGTGATGGCGCATATTCCAAGCTCAAGTATGAAAGTGGTGTACACCGTGTCCAACGGGTGCCAACTACTGAATCGAGCGGACGTATCCATACATCCACAGTGACAGTCGCTGTGCTGCCTGAAGCCGAGGACGTTGACATTGAAGTCAGTCAGAATGATCTCAGAATTGATACCTACTGCGCCAGTGGAGCAGGCGGCCAGCACGTTAATAAAACGGAATCGGCTGTGCGTATTACCCACTTGCCGACAGGCGTAGTGGTGCAGTGCCAGGATGAAAAATCCCAGCTCAAAAACCGTGACAAGGCTATGCGTGTGCTGCGGGCCAAGCTGTTGGAACTGGCACAAGCTGAACAGGCGGCTGAAGTAGCGGAAAACCGCAAAAGCCAGGTGGGCACAGGCGATCGTAGTGAGCGGATCAGAACGTACAATTTCCCGCAGGGCCGTGTTACTGACCACCGTATCGGCCTGACGCTGCATAAACTGGATTTTGTCCTAAATGGTGATTTAGATGAACTGATCTCAGCGCTGGTAACCACCGGACAGAGCGAGAAGCTAAAGGACGTAGAGTGAAATGACTGAACAGTGGACGATTAGTTCAATTTTAAATTGGACTAGGCAGTACTTTGGCTCCAAGGGGATTGATAATCCCCGCTTGGATGCCGAGGTACTGCTTTCCCATATCCTGGGCAAGGACCGGCTGTATTTATATACGAATTTTGATCAGCCGTTGACGCCCGAAGAACTGGCGGCTTATCGCGACACTGTCAAACGACGGGCTGTGCGTGCGCCGGTAGCTTATATCACCGGCTATAAGGAGTTTATGGGACTGAACTTTACGGTTAGTCCGGCTGTACTTATTCCCCGGCCAGATACTGAGATTTTAGTAGAAACAGTGCTCGGCCGCCTTGCCGCTGCTCAAGATCCATGTATCGCTGATTTGGGTACAGGCAGTGGTGCAATTATTATCAGTATTCTGACCAAACTAACTACAGCCATGGGTGTTGCTGTTGATATCTCAACAGATGCGTTGGCTGTGACTAAGGAGAATGCCGTCAGGCATGGTGTTGCTGAACGTCTGGAACTACATCAGGGCGACCTGCTCGCGCCGCTTTCGGGCAGAAAATTTGATGTTATAACGTCAAACCCTCCGTATATTCCAGATAGAGATATTGCCGGCTTGAGCGCCGAAGTGCGCCAAGAACCACGGTTGGCACTGGCGGGCGGGTCTGATGGTCTGGATTTTTACCGGCGCATTGTGGCTGAGGGCGCTGCGTATTTAAATCCTGGCGGTTTTATTGCCGTAGAGGTGGGAATTAATCAAGCCGGACCAGTGGCGGCGCTGGCTAATCCCGTCAGCAGTCTTAAGACTGAGGCTATTGTCAAAGATTATGCCGGAATAGATCGTGTAGTAGTCTTTTCGTTAAAACAGTGATTCGGAGGATGACTCAACAGAACCGTCCGAAACCACTGAAAAAGTCAAATATAAAGCGATATAGTCCCATTTTTGGTATAATATAGGTAGATATAAATGACGAAAGTTGGGGCTCTCGTATGTTTAAACTTAAGCCGAAACAATTGAGTCTATACACAATTTTATATA
>NZ_DATMYD010000042.1:0-11648 GCF_035561155.1 Sporomusa sp.
TAAAATAAAAAACAGATTGTTTTCTTCGCTTGTTAATGTCTTCGTTCATTTATGAAGGCAAAGACAAGTGTTACAGAGTGAAGCTCTCGTAGGTCATCATTAATCTCGTCGGTGGTCTCAATCTATTCATAAGTAATTCTAAAATTAATATAAATCATAATAGGATTTATGATTTAGGAGGAGACTGATCATGGCGAAACGCTATCTTACCAGCAACCAGGGAGCTCCTGTTACCGATGATCAAAATTCATTAAGTGTAGGTGAAAGGGGTCCAATATTACTTGAGGATATAGTTTTCCTAGAAAAGATTTCACATTTTGACAGGGAGAGAATTCCTGAAAGAGTAGTACATGCTAAAGGAGCCGGAGCTTTTGGTTTTTTTATACCCTATCAATCAATGGCTTCATTGACCAAGGCAAATTTCCTACAAGATCCTGAAAAGAAAACACCTGTTTTTGTTAGGTTTTCGATAGCAGGCAGCTCTGTTGGTGGCGTAGACACAGTGCGGGATATCAGAGGATTTGCTGTGAAATTTTATACAGAAGAAGGTAATTACGATCTTGTTGGCAACCATATTCCTGTGTTTCCTATTAGAGATCCCATTCAGTTTCCGGATCTTTTTCATGCTTTAAAACCAGACCCGGTTACTAATGTCCGGGGAGGGCCGGTAGCAGCCAGTCGGTTCTGGGATTTCATGTCGTTAAGGCCGGAGTCTATGAATTTTCTTACCTATCTGTTTGCGGATAATGGGACTGTCAAAAGCTATAGAACAATCCAAGGGTATGGAGTTAACACATATTCGTGGGTTAATTTGTGCGGGGAAGAGGTATATGTTAAGTATCACTGGGAACCCTGTGTAGGGGTTGAATACATAGACAGCAAGACAGCAGTTCAACTTGCGGGCACAGACCCTGACATAGCGAGCAGGGATTTGTTCGATACCATTGCTGCAGGGCATACTGTTGAATTCGAAATGCGTGTACAAATAATGAACGTTGAAGCTGAATGCGAGCAGCCATTTGATCCCTTGGACCCCACTAAAATTTGGCCGGAGAACTTATTTCCATTAATGCCGGTAGGTAGAATGGTGCTAAATAAAAATCCTGAGAATTTTTTTGTTGAAGTCGAGCAGTCAGCCTTTTCTCCGGCTGCTATTGTACCGGGAATAGATTTTTCGAATGATAGAATTCTACAAGGCCGTATCTTTCCCTATGGAGATACCCAAAGATACCGTATCGGTGTCAATTATTTAGAGCTTCCAACAAATATGCCTAGAAGATCGGTTGAAAATATGATGCAGGATGGAGCCATGCAAACCCTGTATAACCAAGGCGTTGTCAATTATTTACCCAATACATTAGGTGGTGGGATGCCTATGGAAGCACCTGAGAAAGGGAAACCCGCTCAGAAATTTGTTTCAGGTAGTGTAGCTCGGCAGGAAGTAGCAGGCGACAATTATTGTCAAGCCAGGTGTAGATATCGGACTATGTCTGTGCTGGAAAGGAAACATTTGGTTTCTAATATCGTAGAAAGTTTAAGTCAAGCTTATGAGCCTATTCAAAGGAGAATGATTGAACATTTTTTGCGGACAGATAGTGAATTTGGCAGCAGAATAGCACAGGGAATAAATTTGATCATATAAATATGGTGGCGTGGTTTTGAGAATACAGGTTGCCAATACTGTCGTTGTCAGTTAGGGATTAGATATTATACAAGGATTTGTTGTTATCGGTGATGCGCAACCTGTACGGAACAATGGATTTAGAATTTGTGTCCACCGGTGATTCATACGGCTAGTAATTAATGTCAAGGGGACGGGGTTGGTGACAATGAACACTATGTCAATACCCCCGTCCCCTTGACACTCCCTTGACACTTCCCAAGAAAGCATATTTATAGGGATTTTATATAATACTAATTACCAAGGAGGGGAGGACGCTCATGGCGGAGTTAATCAAATACTTTATTACAAATAAATGCGAAAGTTGCAATCGTTGCGTGGAAGCCTGCCCTGAAGGCGCAATCTATGCTGATGAACAGAAATACGGTATAGACGATAACTTGTGTACAGGCTGTGGCATTTGCACCGAAGTATGTCCAACGAACGCCATCGTACATGAAACTGATCCGTATCGCAGTATTAACCGCGAGGCAGACTCCTTTTTCGGCGGTGGGGCGTGGCCTATACCTTGAGACAAGCTAAGGTAAATGGAGGAAAATGATGAATGCGCTAACACTAATTATTATTACTATTCTTGTACTAGTCTTGGCATATCGATACTATGGCTGTTTTATTGCAGCCAAAATTTTGACGATTGATGCGAACCGCCAAACTCCGGCCCATGAGCTCAATGATGGACGTGATTATATACCTACTAACAAATGGGTGGTATTTGGGCATCATTTTGCTGCAATTGCTGGTGCCGGACCTCTAGTTGGACCTACATTAGCTGCTCAGTATGGTTATGTCCCAGGTTTTCTCTGGCTGCTCATCGGAGCCGTTCTAGCGGGCGGTGTTCATGACATGGTGGTACTTTTTGCGTCAATTCGCCATAAGGGACGGTCCCTTGCTGAAATTGCAAAAGATGAGGTCGGACAAACGACTGGCGCGGCAGCTAGTTTCGCGGTTCTTGTTATTATTCTTATGACTATGGCGGGGCTTGCTATTGTTATTGTAAATGCGCTTTTTAAAAATGCCTGGGGAACCTTTACGGTAACAGCGACAATCCCCATTGCGATGTTTATCGGCGTGTACATGCGTTATCTCCGACCGGGCCATATTGGCGAAGCTTCGATTATTGGCACCGTTCTGATATTGGGGGGAGTCGTGCTTGGTCCAGTTGTTAAAGCCTCTGCGTGGGCATCATTGTTTATCTTTTCAGAAATACAGCTCAAACTGCTGTTGCCAGCGTATGGATTTATTGCAGCGACGCTGCCAGTATGGTTTCTTTTAGCACCGCGCGACTATCTTAGTTCTTACTTAAAAATTGGAACAATCGCAGGCCTTGCCTTGGGTATATTTATTGTGAGACCTGAAATTCAAATGCCAGCATTTACGGTATTTACTGCTGGTGGCGGCCCGGTTATTCCCGGACCCGTCTGGCCCTTTCTGATGATTACCATTGCTTGTGGTGCAGTCTCCGGCTTCCACGCTTTAATTGGTTCCGGTACTACTCCTAAGTTAGTGGATAATGAGCGAGACATTCTGATAATCGGTTATGGTGCCATGTTGACCGAATGCTTTGTCGCTGTTATGGCACTTATTGCTGCCACATCCTTACATCCAGGGGACTATTTTGCCATTAACACCTCAGCTGCCGTCTTTCCTAGCCTTGCTGCCATGGGTTATACAGTAGTTGACTTGCCTCAATTGTCGGCTATGGTTGGGGAGGATGTCGCTCATCGTCCTGGGGGAGCGGTGTCTCTTGCTGTCGGGATGGCTTCTATTTTTGCAGGTATTCCCGGGTTGAAGCATTTAATGTCTTACTGGTATCAATTTGCCATTATGTTTGAAGCATTGTTTATTTTGACAACCATTGATGCAGGGACAAGGGTCGCACGATACATCGTACAAGATTTATTCGGAAAAGTTTATAAACCATTTGAGAGGGTTAACTGGTGGCCGGGTGTTATTTTCACCGGTGCAGTAGTATCTTTTGTTTGGGGGTACTTACTCTATGGTGGAAATATCTCAACCATATGGCCAATCTTTGGTGTTGCGAACCAATTGCTGGCAACGCTCGCCCTGTGTATAGGTACAACGATTATATTGAAGAAGACGAAAAGCACGACCTATTCACTAGTAACATTTCTGCCCATGATTGTCCTGTTTATCACAACAGTTACTGCCGGGAGTATGTCCATTCTTAACACATATCTGCCCAAAGGGATGCTGGTTAATGCTGTTTTGATGGCGCTAATGATTACTGCTGTCGTAATAACGGTGGTAGACTCCAGTTTTAAGTGGTATAAATTTATACAGCAGGCGAAGCCAAAGTGACCGCACCCGTGGTTCGAGTCCTTCCGGACGACCATAAAGAAATTCAAAACTCCGTAGATCAGGTCTGCGGAGTTTTTATATTCGTCTTTCCCTAATTAAAGTCAGGAACAGTTCTTTAATTATTATTTTCTCCTGCGAATAGTTTAATATTCAGATGTTCATCTACATCACAGGACTGAAATTCTGGTGTATATAGAGACTGGCTGTGTTCACACATATTAATCCCAATAGGATGCAAAACACCATGCTGAACTACGGACACCCTTCTTGTCTCCTCGGAGACAACGAGTATAAGGGCGTCGGTACATTCGCTTAGGCCAAGCGCGGCACGGTGGCGGGTTCCAATCTTTTTTCCCTCCTTAGTATACTTCTCTGCGGATAGCGGGAGTACACAGCCTGCAGATGCTATTCGTCCATCCCTAACGATTACAGCGCCATCATGTAAAGGATTTCCTGGAAAGAAAATTGATTCCAATAGTAATGCCGAGACCTCTGCGCCGATATAAGTACCGGTAGTGTTACAGGCGATTATGTACGATTCCAGACTGTCATTCTGTTCTACCGCTATCAAAGCGCCATACCCTTTTGCTGACAGTTCTGTGATGGCATTGGATATTTCATCCATTCCCATTATCTTCGGCAAGAAGGATGCTTGGAAGTGATAAAAAGAAGCCAATTCATCTAACTCAAGGGCGAGAGCTTTAATAGTTGTGATCTCACATAATAGGCAACCTTCTTTATTATCTAAAGTATCGACGATGTCCCTAGTCTTTATCGAGATTTCCTCTAATCTATCTCTAAGATGCTTTTTCCTCTTCTCGTCTAATTGGCATTCTGTCATGGATAATCCTCCTGTACTAAGGATGACTACAGCTACTATGATTATAGTATACCTGCCGAAGAAATAGCTTATTATATCCAAGCAGAACAACCTCCTAGATATTCTGCGGATTACCCTCGGATTGCTAAGGAAGTAATAAGTGCTGGAGGTTACCAGCATAATAATTTTTACTATTATGTAGATGATAATAAAGTCAAAAGGAGGCGTCATCGCACTGTGTCTACCGAGAGCCAACGGACAACGCTTGTGGCAGGATTGTTATTGGCAATGTTTTTTTCTTCGCTAAACCAGACTGTAGTTGGAACCGCTATGCCAAGAATTATTGGTGAACTTGGCGGGTTAAGCATTATGACATGGGTAACTACGGCTTATATGCTGACGTCGACAACAATAGTACCGATAGCCGGCAAACTTGCAGACCTATATGGCCGTCGATTGATCTATATTAGCGGGCTAATAATATTCATGACGGGCTCTATTCTTTGTGGAACTAGTAACAATATGCCACAATTAATTATCTATCGGGCGTTTCAAGGTATTGGTGGTGGTATCATGATGCCCTTAGCCATGACGATTGTAGGAGATATATTTACTCCCGAGGAACGTGGGAAATGGCAAGGAATTATGGGGGCCTTATTTGGATTGGCATCAGTAATCGGCCCAACTATTGGGGGCTGGATTGTTGATTATTCATCGTGGAAGTGGGTATTCTACATAAATTTACCTATTGGAATTTTAGCCACAATTACGATATACCTTGGGTTAAAGAACGAAAAGATACTGACTGAGAAAGTAGTCATCGATTATGCAGGCTCCATAACACTGATTACCGGAACTGTAGGGCTATTGTTAGGATTAAATCTCGGCGGTACGGAATACCCGTGGCTATCATGGCAGATCCTTAGTCTGATGGGAGTATCGCTGATATCCTGGATATTATTTATTAATTTCGAAAACAGGTCTGTCGAGCCGGTACTGAGTCTGGAGTTATTTAAGAACAGGATTTTCACGGTTTCTAACATTGTTGGATTTTTAATGGGCTTAGGCATGTTTGGTTCGACTATGTTTTTACCCTTATTTTTTCAGGGAGTGCTTGGCATAAGCGCGACCAGTTCAGGTAACACGATGTTACCTATGATGATCTCAATGATGCTCACAAGTGTCATCGTTGGGCGTTTGGCAACTAAGATTACCTTTCGGTCGATGTATATAGCAGGGATGACGTTAATGTCATTTGCGTTCTTTCTGCTGAGTACTATGACAGTGAATACCACACAGTTTACAGCCATGCTATATATCATTATCCTGGGTGCTGGCATCGGTACAGTAACACCTGTTCTTACCCTCGCCGTGCAAAGCGCTTTTGGACCAGAGCAACGCGGGGTGGCAACTTCCGCTACTCAGTTTTTCCGCAGTATCGGCGGAACTATGGGCATTACAATACTTGGTGCAATTTTTAATGGTTATTCAGTCAACGTAATGCAACAAGAATTTTTTCCTGCTGTCCAAAATACACCATTAGCGACAACCGGTTCAACGGCAGACATGCTGGCAAGAGCTCAAGTCGATCCCCGCAGTTTATTCAACATTTTGCTTAGCCCGGAAGCTCTTCACATGATGACGCTCAATATGCAACAGCTTTTGTTGCCGGCACTTAAAAATGCCCTGGCAGATTCGCTCCATATCGTCTTTTGGGTAGCTATGATCGTCTCAATTGCCGCTATACTTGTCAGCCTGCTGATGGGCGGCGCGAAGATTAATAACAAAGCCGAAAGGTCATCGATGGCTGAACAAGCCGGTGTAACCTTATATGCTGACGGTCTGGCTTCAGAAATCGAATTAGCTGCTGAGCTCGTTCCCGACCTTATTGATGGGGACCAACCCAAGCAAAAAAAGTAACCAGGCTGGAATTACAACAACAAAAGGAAGGATAATATGGATAAAAAACAATGGAGTTTTTCTGCCTGGTATCTTATCATAGCCATTCTGGCAACCTGGCTATTTAACGATTTGGTTTATAAACCGTTCATTATTCGCGAAACAGAAGTTAGCTATGATGTTTTTCTCCAGGACTTAAATGAACATAAAATTAATAAGGTCATTTTGAGCGGTGACCGTATTGTCTTTATATTGAAAGCTACGGAAACTCAAAAAGAAACTGTCGCTAATGTTGTAGCAGTCAGCGATCCTGACCTAATTGATCGTCTGATTGCATCAGGGGTAGCTTTTTCTGCTCAGGCGCCAACGAAAAGCTTACTTTCAACCTTATTAGGGTGGATTCTGCCCCTGTTACCTTTACTCTTAATCTGGTATTT
The DNA here is from genome assembly GCF_035561155.1 of Sporomusa sp. GTDB lineage: Bacteria > Bacillota > Negativicutes > Sporomusales > Sporomusaceae > Sporomusa. Next base: position 7,157 of record NZ_DATMYD010000042.1, read on the forward strand.
CATTTTTAAGCGGATGGGCGGGGGTGGCCCTAACGCTATGTCTCTGGGGAAAAGTAAAGCTCATGAGATTCAAGGGGAAATGATTGGTATTAAATTCAGCGATGTCGGTGGGGTTGGCGAAGCGGAAATTGAACTACGGGAAATCATTGAATACCTGAAAAATCCGGAGAAGTTCAGTCGAATGGGGGCTAGGCTGCCTAAAGGGGTGCTTCTTGCCGGCTCACCTGGAACAGGCATGCTTCGAATGACCTGGAACGAGCTACCGAAATGGCACGGCGCATGGTTACTGAGTTCGGGATGTCCCCCAAGCTAGGTCCTGTTCGTTATGCTCATGCTACCGGGGCCTACTTAAGAAGCGGTATCTCAGGCCGAGAGGATCTGAGTCCTGCTACCATTGCACATATTGATGAAGAAATTCACCGGTTATTAAATGAAGCCCAAACTACAGCCAGGCAAATTTTAACAGAACATCTTGAGGTTTTGCATGAAGTAGCAAAGTTTCTAAAAGATAAGGAAGTAATTTCAGGAGATCAGCTTACCAGTATTATAAGTTCAATGCCTAATCTAGAAGTTTAAGTTTGTTAACTCCCTTGCCTATACCGGACGCGAAATGGATTCCGGACAACCTGCAAAGTACTCGGCGCAACCGGCTAACCAGTGACGCCAGAAAGATGGACACCGGCCACATCTTTTCATATGAGGCCGGTTGCTGGTTGGGCAGCTGTACGAGTACGAAACAGTTCATTTGCGCTGTGGTTCTGGTCACATCAAGGAAAATTGGGCAAAAAGAAAGCTATTATTGCGGTGGCGAGAAAGATTCTAACGCTTATTTACAAGCTGTTACAATCTGGCGAGTTCTAAGACTCAATAATTGCCTTAAAGACATACTCATCGCCACCACTACATAATAGCTAACTTAACTATACCGCACTCAATTATCGATATTCAATAGTTTATAGTACCTTTTTATCAATTTTTGCCTAGCTAGTAGGCTTATTTTGTTGTGCACTTTTTTTAGTATTCAAGCATAGTTGTTTTCACAATAACCGTCCCCTTGTATCTGAGTCGCCATAAAATTATTGAAAATGATTATCATTCGTGTTAGAATGTAAATATCATCACAACAATGCTTTGTAAGCTCAGCTCAGGGGGTTCTTGTGTTTTTCAAAAAATAATATGAGGAAGTGTTAAACAATGTGTACTTCGTGTAATGCAGCGTTCACAATATTTTCTGTTGAAATCGTTACAAAAGAGCCAGTTAGTACAAATACGGAATTGTATAAAGAAATGGCTCACAGATTATTTCAAAACAAAGTAATTTCAAATCTTAACGTTAGTAAAAATAAAGCCTATACTGTTAATGACAGACAAATATTTGGGTTCGATCTCCATTTGGCTAATACAAATGACCCTCTTACTGTAACTCTTGCTAATGTTGAGAACGCGCTGAATGGGATTCTGGGCAAATTTGAAGACTATTATGAACTGAAGATAGAACTTAAATAAATTGTAGCAGCTAAGCATCCTACGGGGTGCTTTTTATAAGTAAGCGCTTAGGACATTCGACCAAGATAACTACCCGTCCCCTTGAGTCTGTTAGCTCTTATACTGTTTAATTTTATCCCGATCTGGGTTTAGTAAAGGCCGTCCGCAACCGCCTCCAAACATCGGATATTTCTTAGAAGATTCTTCGCGAATAATTGTGTCATATTGTGAGCAGCGATATGTATTGTATTGGGAAGACTCCTCTGCTACCTCCAAATATGAACATTGATGAGTGGCTTCATCCCATTTTCCATATATGCAAGGCATTTCCTTACAGCAGCAACCGCACTGGTAACAATTCTGATCGCTGAACGCAGCTGCCACTTTCTTTGATGTATTTCGCAAGACTGCGCGTCCTTCTTGTATATAATCACCAAATAGCCGTTCAATCGAGCTATTTGAACCTCTATCGATCGTCAACCCTAAACACATGAGTGTGATTATTGCTCTATTCATCTTAGTTCCCTCTCCCTAGCGCACAAAACCAGCAGTATTTCTATATCTTTGAGTAATATACCACTTAGTTTATGGCTGGAAAAGTTTCATTTTCTAAACTATATATAGAAAAAGGCAAGTCTGACGTTATTAAAGCAAAATACTAAATCCATACGCAAAATAGGATTAATTTCCTCCATGAATCTTCGTTTTTTATAGCTTTGCTTTTTTTACGGTGAAATTGTTTAGCTCAACTAATTCTTATTAAGCTTGCAGCCTTGCAATAATATACTATACGTACTTATTTTTTTAGATGTATAATTCGTGATAATAACTTACGAGGAGTTTATATCATGAACATTACATCTTTTTTAATATACTGCATTATTGTAACATTTACACCTGGACCTACCAATATTGTTATATTGTCTACGGTGCATGGTTTTGGAATAAAAAAAGCTATGGAATACACATATGGAGCAACGATTGCCTTTGGTGCCTTACTTGCCATCTCCGCTATATTAAATACTGTGCTTGTGGTCGTAATACCCAAAATTTTGATTATAATGCAGATAATTGGAAGCCTTTATATATTGTATTTGGCTTATCAGATATATAAAATGGATACATCAGGATCAACTGTAAAACAAGTTGCTACTTTTAGATCAGGTTTTATTATGCAGTTTGTAAATCCCAAGGTAGTGTTGTTTACAATGACGGTAATCCCGAGCTTTGTTATGCCATACTACAATGAACCCCATATATTAGCAATATTTGTTGCAATTATTACCGCTATTGGCTTTTTAGCATTTGTTACTTGGGTTCTTTTCGGGGCGATTTTCAAGGAATTCCTGCTGAAGTATCAAAGGCCAGTTAATGTAAGTATGTCACTTTTTTTAATCTATTCTGCTATAATGGGTTCGGGATTAGTTGAGTTTATGAGGAGGTGATGGATATGGAAAAATTCATATATAAAAAATCATCAGCCATTACTGCGCTATCAGCTAGTTTTACTGATTTCACATATAAAAAGCATTGTCATAAGGAATACGCATTAGGTGTAACTCTGCGCGGCATTCAACAGTATAATTTAGATGGCAGTTTCCATTCATCATATGAGAATGGGGTTATGCTCTTTAATCCTGAACAGATACATGACGGTAGGGCACATGATAGTACAGGTATTGATTATGTTATGCTATATATTGAGCCAATGCTATTTTTGGATATACTTGGAAAAAGAGATCTAGTTCGTTTTGCATCCCCAATTGTCTATAATCAAGCTCTTAAGAATAGTATCTTAAATCTTTCAAGTGCAATACTAAGTGAAGAAGATGAAGCCTTGTGTAGTGAGTTGCTCCTATCCCTCGTAGATAACTTTAATCCAACTAATATTTGCACAGATTACAAAAAAGATAATAAACTAATTAAAAAAGCAAAGGAAATTATTTATTCTAAATTAGAAGATGTACTGAGTCTTGATGAAATTTGCAAAGAGCTTGCCATGTCAAAGTTTCAGTTTATCAGGTTATTTAAAGCTAATACTGGAATTTCACCATATCAATATTTTATATTTTGCAAGGTAAATCGTGCAAAGCAGTTACTAGAAAAAAACAAAGATATTTACTCGGCTATAGCAGAATGTGGTTTTGTTGACTTATCTCATTTAAATAAGCATTTTAAAAGAATCTATGGAATTACAGCGTTTGAATATAAATCACATTTAAATTAGAGAACAGGTATAAAATGGACTTTGATACTAAGCTTGTAGTTACACTTAGTGGGATGAACTTTAAACATGGTAAAAACTGAATGTTACAGTAAATTAATGATAATATAATAGATAAATGAAGAAAAAGGCCGTGTTGAAATTTTATGTTTCAACACGGCCTTTTTGGCTTATAATTATTTGCCTAGAATCTAGTTGCGAGATTGATACCCGCTAGCTGGTACCGTGGTACCGTCAAGATTATTTCGCAAATTGGTTTGCAGTCCGACAGTAAATAAAGTCAGTCAGCACTAAAATCCGACTCAAGGCCGGTAGTTTCAAGGGACACGGGGATAGGTACATTGTCCCTGAAAAAGTAAGATGCGATACTAGTCTTGAGGTGGATTCATATGCCAAGGCTGGCTCGAGAGAAAAGTAGAACTGGGATATACCATTTAATGCTTAGAGGTATCAATAATGAGATGTCGTGGGGCGTTATGAGCCCACTACTTCGCCGTTGGCAATGAAAACCGATATTGAGAAGTTGTTATAATGAAAATAAAATAGTGAGAAAGTTAGTGCTGCGGAAGAAACGATAAACCGATATTTTTTAGTTGCGGCTATAGTACGTGCCATTGATGCTATGTTCGTTAAAGTAACATTATTATAGAAAACATGAAAATGTAATATATTGGGAATCAATAAATAGAATGAAGGCACGAAGTGATAGAGGGGAAGCTGGTTTCAATCTCTGAGTGAACAGAAATTGAAACCAGCTTCATTTTTCGATAATCGATTTTATAT